>CAMFHE010000051.1 GCA_945952045.1 uncultured Rhizobium sp. | reverse complement strand
GGCCAGATCGGCACCGCCTTCAAGCTGATGAAGGTGGCCGGCGCCTATTGGCGCGGCGACAGCAACAATCCGATGCTGACCCGCATCTACGGCACGGCCTGGGCCGAACAGGCCGATCTCGACAACTACCTGCACATGCTGGCGGAAGCGGAAAAGCGCGACCACCGTAAGCTGGGCCGCGAGATGGACCTGTTCCACTTCCAGGAAGAAGGCCCGGGCGTGGTCTTCTGGCATGGCAAGGGCTGGCGCATTTTCCAGACGCTGGTCTCCTACATGCGCCGTCGTCTCGCCGGCGACTACCAGGAAGTCAATGCGCCGCAGGTGCTCGACGCCTCGCTGTGGGAAACCTCCGGTCACTGGGGCTGGTATCAGGAAAACATGTTCGCGGTGAAATCCGCCCATGCCCTGACGCATCCGGAAGACAAGGAAGCGGACAACCGCATCTTTGCGCTGAAGCCGATGAACTGCCCCGGTCATATCCAGATCTTCAAGCATGGCCTGAAGTCCTATCGCGAGCTGCCGATCCGCCTCGCCGAATTCGGCAATGTGCATCGCTACGAGCCCTCGGGCGCGCTACACGGGCTGATGCGCGTGCGCGGCTTCACGCAGGACGACGCCCATATCTTCTGCACCGAAGAGCAGATGGCGGCCGAGTGCCTGAAGATCAACGACCTCATCCTCTCGGTCTATGAGGATTTCGGCTTCAAAGAGGTGGTGGTGAAACTCTCCACCCGCCCGGAAAAGCGCGTCGGTTCCGACGAGTCGTGGGACCGCGCCGAAGCCATTATGACCGAGGTGTTGAAGTCCATCGAGGAGCAGTCCGGCGGTCGCATCAAGACCGACATCCTGCCGGGCGAGGGTGCTTTCTACGGGCCGAAGTTCGAATACACGCTGAGGGACGCCATTGGCCGCGAATGGCAATGCGGTACGACGCAGGTGGACTTCAACCTGCCGGAACGCTTTGGCGCATTCTACATCGACCACAACTCGGAAAAGCGCCAGCCGGTGATGATCCATCGCGCCATCTGCGGCTCGATGGAGCGTTTCCTCGGCATTCTCATCGAGAATTTCGCCGGCCATATGCCACTCTGGGTCGCCCCGGTGCAGGTGGTGGTGGCGACGATCACCTCCGAGGCCGACGGTTACGGCCAGGAAGTGGCCGAGGCGCTGCGCGATGCCGGCCTGTCGGTCGAAACCGACTTCCGCAACGAAAAGATCAACTACAAGGTCCGCGAGCATTCGGTGACCAAGGTTCCGGTGATCGTCGTCTGCGGCAAGAAGGAATCGGAAGAGCGTTCGGTGAATATTCGCCGCCTCGGCAGCCAGGCGCAGACCGCGATGACGCTCGATGAGGCGATTGCCACGCTTTCCGACGAGGCGACGCCGCCGGATGTCAAGCGCCGCGCCGCCAAGCGCAGGCAGGGCTGAAACGAAGATTTCTGATGGCGCCGGTATTCGGGGCTGTCAGAATTTCGTCATCTGTGTGTTATATACGCGATTGGAAAGGCCGGTTCGCCGGCCTTTTTGCTAAAGCAATTCCAGCAAAACTGCGCAGCGGTTTTGCGTTTGGAATTTCGGAAATGCGAAAGGACCGATCGAGGGGTAACGGATCGGAACCGGCTTGGAAACACAGTTCCCGTGGGACTGAAGGGGCGGGGAAACCCGGCTGAAAAATTTGAATTTCGACAAGCTTTCCTATGCCAACGAAAACGATCCGCGGCTGAAGCGCTGGTTCATCCGGTCCATCGAAGGTCTATCCGGGCGCAATCGCTACGCCCGCCTCTATGAGGCCTGGTGTCGCGACATCGCCAGCCAGAGCGACCGGATTTTCGCCCGGATGCTCGAACTCATCGACGTGCGCCTGTCGGTGCGCGGCGAATGGCCGCCGAAAAACCTGCCGGAAACGCCGGTTGTCATCGTCGCCAACCATCCCTTCGGCATCGGCGATGGCATCGCCATTCTGGCGCTGGCCGAGCAGCTTGGTCGTCCCTTCAAGGTGCTGATCAACAACGAGCTTCTCAAGGTGCCGGAAATGGCCCCCTATTCGCTGCCGATCTCTTTCGAGGAGACCAAGGAAGCGCTGGCGCTGAACATGAAGACCCGCAATGACGCGGTGAAGCTCCTGAAAGACGGCACGACGATCATCGTCTTCCCGGCCGGTGGCGTTGCCACCGCGAAGAAGGGGTTCGGGCGCGCCGAGGATCTGCCGTGGAAGATGTTTCCGGCCAAGCTGATCCAGTCGGCCAAGGCGAGCGTCATTCCGGTCTATTTCGAGGGCCAGAACGGACGACTGTTCCATCTCGCCAGCAAGATTTCCCTGACGCTGCGCATCTCGTTGCTCATTCGGGAGTTCCGCCGTCTCTCCGGCTCGACGATTGCGGCGCGCGTCGGTCAGGTTATGTGCTGGGAAGAGCTTGAGAATGGCGATCGCAAGAATTTGCTGACCCGGCTTTACGACGCTGTTTTCTCGATGGCGCCGCCGCGCCGGGCGTTCCTGCGCCGGGCGAGCTGATCAGCCGCCCGCGCTTTTCCGCGTTCCCCAGGGCGTTTCCACGCAGTCCCGGACGGAAAACCGCGCCGCACTTTTCCTGGAAATGCTCTAATCCGCTTCGAGGTTTTCGGTGGCCTTCGATGCCTTCATCAACACCTCGACTTCGGTGTTATGGCCGGCTTCGACGGTGAAGTCGCGCTGATAGATCTTGTCCTTGTTCTTGGCGATGGCGGAATAGCTGCCTTCGGCCAGAACCATTGTCGGGAAGGCGCTCACGCTTTCGCCGACGATATCGCCGGAGCTCGTCAGGATTGACCATGCGGTGTCGGCCAGCGCTTCGCCGCCAGTATCGGCCACAAGTTTGAGAGTGATCTTGGCGGCGCGGTGCTGGATTGTCGCTTCCGTCAGCTTGCCGGCTTCCACCTGAATATCGGCGCGGATGACGGCATTGACGTCGCCATATTCGGAAACGACGTGATAAGTGCCGGCATTGAGGCGCACGACGGTGCCGGGATCGACATCGGCCATGACGAGGCCGCGCTCGCCATCTTCACGCACTTCGGCCGAATAGATGCTGAAGGAGAGTTCCTTCGGCGGAATGCGCACATCCGGGCCGGAAACGGCGTTCAACAGGATGCCGCCGGCATCGAGCACCAGAATCTGCTTGTTGACATCGCCAGACTGCGGCACGAACAGCTTTTTCGTGGCACCCGCGCGGCCGAAGGCGACGTTGACGAAATAGTCGCCGGGCGCCAATTGAAACCGCGCCGAGCCGCCTTCGGAAGAGGCGACCAGCGGCAGCTTGCCGTCAGCTCCGGGGATCGGACTGAAGACGCGCCAGGAGAGACCTTCCTCCATCGGCTGTGCCTCGGATGTCAGCTTGGCTTCCATTGCGATTTCGCGCAGGCCCGCCGCCGGCTGGGTTGCGAGACCCGTAGCCGAAAAAGCGTTCAGCTTCGGCATTTTCACCGTCGTATCCTGCTGCTTGAAATTCGCAAAGGGATCGTCCTCGGCGCGGATGGGCGCTGTGGCGGAAACGATTGCGAGGAAAAGCAAGCCGATGCGTGCGGCTATGGAGCGTGGCGACATCTCGACCCGGTTGACTTCTATGACTGGTGCCTTCACTTGAAGACCAAGCCGGTGGCAAATTCAAGGCCCCGACGTATTTCCGGGAACAGTGTGCCGTGCTTTTCCGCCCTGAAATGCGCCGTCCATACCATTCGATCGAAAGCGATTGCCGATGACACAGAACATTTCCCTGCGTGACTATCTCGCCGTGCGCCGCTCCATCCCGGCTTTTCAGATGCGCGATCCCGGTCCCTCCAAGGCGGAACTGGACGAAATCCTGCGTCTGGCCGTGCGCGTGCCCGATCACGGCAAGCTGGCGCCCTGGCGTCTGGTGGTCTATCGCGGGGCCGAGCGCGCCCGCATCGGCGAGGAGCTTTTGAAGTTGCGCCTTGCCGTCGAGCCGGATCTGTCGGCCGAGTTGATCGAGGTGGAGCGCACCCGTTTCACCCGCGCGCCTGTGGTCGTCGCCGTCGTCAGCCGCGCTGCGCCGCATTTCAAGATCCCGGAATGGGAACAGATCATGTCCGCCGGCGCGCTGTGCATGAACCTGCTGGTCAGCGCGAACGCGCACGGCTTCGTCGCCAACTGGCTGACCGAATGGTTTGCCTTCGATACCCGCGCCTATCCGCTGCTCGGCATCGGTGAAAACGAGAAGGTCGCCGGCTTTATCCATATCGGCTCGACCGATTTTCCCGTTGTAGAGCGTCCGCGTCCAGAGCTGGCCGATATCGTCACCTGGGTCGGCGAGGCAGAGTGATGTTCTATACCGCGCATGAGAATGCGCATGGCATGCGCCACGATCCCTTTAAGGCGATCGTGGCGCCGCGGCCGATCGGCTGGATCGGCAGTCAGGGGCGGGATGGATCGCGCAATCTCTCGCCCTATTCCTTCTTCAATGTTGTCAGCGACAGCCCGAAGATCGTCATGTTTTCGTCGAGCGGCCGCAAGCATAGCCTGCGCAATGCCGAGGAGACGGGTGTTTTTACCGCCAGTCTCGTCAGCCGGACGCTGGCGGAGAAGATGAACGCCAGCTCGATTGCCGTCGATTACGGCATCGATGAATTCGCCATTGCCGGCCTGACGCCGCGGCAGGGCGAGCTTGTGAATGCGCCATTCGTTGCGGAAGCCTTCGCAGCGCTGGAATGCAAGGTCACCGATATCATGCAGCCGAAGACACTGGATGGTTCGGCGCCGGATGCCTGGATGGTGTTCGGGCAGGTGGTCGGCATCCATATCGACGAGGCGATCATTCGCGACGGGCGGATCGACATGGTGCTGGCGAGCCCGGTCGCGCGGCTTGGATACATGGATTACAGCGACGGCTCGCAGGTCTTCGAGATGCGCCGGCCGGCCGCCCCTTAAGCGTCGGCCTCCACTCCCGCATGATCGAGCACCCGTCGCGCCCGGCGCAGGTCCGCTTCGCCGAGCGCTCTGCCGTCCGGGGCGAAGCATGCGCCATGGTCGGCGGTCTCGAAAAGTTCGACGATGGCGCGGGCGCGGGCGATCTCGTTACGGTCTGGCGTGAACAGGGCGTTGACGATGGGCAGTTGCGTCTTGTGCAGAGCGAACTTGCCGGTGAAGCCATCCGCCTTGGCTTCGCGGCAATCGCGGGTCAGACGATCGCTACCGAACAGGCCAGAGGCCGAATCGATGGCGCCGATGCCGGCTGCCGCTGCCGCCGTCAACACGGCGGCGCGGGCAAGCCGCAAGGCATCGCTCAGGCGTCCGTCGTCCTCATGTGTCCGGCAGGCGCCCAGGCTTGAGGCCAGTGCAGGCATCGACCAGCCGAGCGCATCGAGCCGCGGCGAGGCACGGCCCATGTTTTCGCCGGTATTGAGAATGCCGAGCGCGTTGTCGCCGCAGAGCGCCACGATGCGCGTCATGCCGGGATAGATGCCGAAGATCGCTTCGCGCGCCGAGAGCATCGCGTCAAGCCGCTGGATATCGGAAGCCGCCCGCACGCCGGTCAGTACAATGCCGTCCGCCCGGCCGCGTAGCGCCGCGTCCAGATCCTTTTCCATCAGGCCAGAAGCATGGGAATGGATCAGTACGAAGCAGCGTGCCTCGCGATCACGGATCGGCGGCCGGTCTGTGAGGAATTGTTGGGTCGCCTCGCGCGCCTGCGCCTTCAGCGGTGGCACGATGCTGGCGAGATCGGCGACCAGCACATCGGCCCCGCTCTGGCGGCTGTCGTTCAGCAAGGCCTTATCCAGTCCCGGGACCAGAAGCCAGGATCGCTTCATCATGCTTGCGTCTCGCGAAGGGTGACCGATTCCTGCTGCTCTTGCGGCATTGGCAAATCCTTAGATGGCAAGCCTTGCGCTTTCAACCGCCCAGGGCGTAAAGGCCGGATGACTTCCCGCACCAAGACCCTGCGTTAAGAAACATGGTGAAGAAATCTTAAACCATTGCCGGTTACTCTGCCTATGTGTTTCCGATTCATACGCAGTCTTCGAGGTCACAGTGATCGTTCAGGCATTTCTTCGCTGGGCGGAAGGGGCGAAAACTTCCGAGAGGGCGCGCGCTGCCAGAGCATTGGCGCGTGCCTTTCTGATGGAACGCATCACGGCGCGAGAGCGCGATGCGGCCGCCATGGCGTTGAACTACCTGCTTGACGATCCGTCGCCCGTGGTCCGGTTGGCGCTGGCCGAGACGCTCTGCGCCAGTGCGGCTGCGCCACGCACGGTCGTCCTTTCCCTTGCCGAAGACCAGCCGGAAATCGCCGCGACGATCATCATCAATTCGCCGGCGCTGGAGGAAGACGATCTTGTCGACTTGATCGGGCGCGGCACCGTCACCACGCGCGCCCTGATCGCAGCGCGGCCGCATTTGTCACGCGGCGCGGCGGCGGCCCTCGTCGAAGTGGGCGAGGCGGCGGAGGTTGCCGTTCTGCTCGACAATCCCGATGTCAGGCTCGGACGCGGCACGCTGGAGCGCATCGCCCAGCGCCACGGTCATGATTGCGGTGTGCGCACTGTCCTCCTGGAACGCGACGATCTGCCTGCCAATGCGCGGCACAGCCTGATGCAGCATGTCGGCCGGGCGCTGGTGGGCTTCGGTCTCGTGCAGGCGCTGGTTGGCGAAAAGCGGGTTGAGCGCATCGTCCATGAGGCCAAGGAGAGCGCGACTGTAGCGATGCTCGGCTCTGTCGAGACCGTCGAGTTGCCGGCCCTCGTCGAGCATCTGCGGCGCGATGGCCGGTTGACGCCGGCCTTCCTCATGCATGCGCTTTGCTCCGGCAAGGTCGATTTCATTGCAGCCGCTTTGGTGGCGCTGTCGGGTCTGGAAGATCGCCGGGTGCGGGCCATCGTTGCCGGCGGTCGCGCGCATGCCATCCGGGCGCTTTACGAATCGTCTGGCCTGTCGCGCGATATCAGCCCGGTTTTCGTCGAGGCGACGCTTGTGTGGCGGGGAGCGCATGCCGCCTCGTCCGGGGTTCACGATGTCGCGGACGAATTGCTGCGTCGGTTCCGGCATGCGCAAGCGCCCGCCATCGGCGAATTGCTGGCGATGGTCGATAAACTGCGCATCAGCGAGCAACGGCAACTTGCACGCGCCAGCGCAACGCTGGCCGCTTGAAGTCGAGGTTTAGACGGCTTCCTGCGTCTTGGAAATCGCCGTCGGCTTCTGCGGCGGCAAAGTGCTGGCTTCCTGCTCGTCGACGGCGGTCAGTTCCGCCTCGCGCAGCCACTCGCGCCAGATAGCGACCAGAAGGGCCATTAGCACGGGGCCGATGAACAGGCCGAGAAAACCCATCGTCTTGACGCCGCCGATCAGGCCGAAGAAGGTCGGCAGGAAGGGCAGTTTGATTGGGCCGCCGACCAGGCGCGGGCGCAAGGTCTTGTCGACGATGAACAGTTCGATCGAACCCCAGAGAAACAGGCCGATGCCGGCAACCGGCGTGCCACTGGCAACGAGATAGACCGAGATCAACGTGAAAGACAGAGGCGCGCCGCCCGGCACCAGCGCCATGAAACCGGTGATGACGCCCAGCGTCACGGGCGAGGGCACGCCAGCCACCCAGTAAGCAATGCCGAGGACGATGCCTTCGCCGATCGCGATCAGCGTCATGCCGGTGACGGTCGAGCTGATGGTGGCCGGCACGACGCGGGAAATGCGCTCCCAGCGCGTCGGCAGGATCCGTTCGCCGATCAGATCGACCTGGCGGGAGAAGTCGGCGCCGTTGCGATAGACGAAGAACAGAGCGATCATCATGAACAGCAGCGTCAGGAACAGGTGGAATGCGCCGCCGCCGGCGGCCAGCACCGCGCGGTAAATATTGCCGATATTGGCGCCGCTTGCCATCTGGATGAGCGCGCCGATGGCGCCGGGGCTGCCGATATGCTTCGCCCACATGTCGCCGATCCAGTCGCCGACGACCGGTAGCGTCAGCATCCAGTCCGGTGCGGTCGAGCCTTCACGATTGGCTTCGATCACCCACATCACCCATTGGCGCACCTCATCGACCGTATAGAGCACGGCAATGGTCAGCGGCACGACGAGGAAGGCGAGGATCAGCGTAATCGCAATCGAGGCGGCGACGGTGGAACTGCCGCCGACATTACGTTGCAGGCGCTTGAACAGCGGCCAGCTCGCAAAGCCGATGACGAGTGCCGCCAGGACGGGGACGAGGAAACCGTAGAAAAAATAGATGCCCGCGGCGACGATGAGCAGCAGCAGCCAGCGAGCGGCGGACACCGACGGCACCAGCGCCGTGCGCAGTGGTGTCGCGGGCCCAAGCCAACGCTGTTCGTTTCGGTGTCTCATCGGTTCCACTGGGCTCAAAGTCATGATCTTCTGCGGTTTCGGTCGTCGAACTATGGGAGATCGATTCCGATGATGCAAGGCGGCGCTGCCGCATCTTTCGGGCGATCAATGCAGCTATCGTGGCAGGCAATGGCTAAGACAATATGGCGAAGCTACGTTAACGGCCTCGCAGCGCGCAGTTTCTTCCCGCCGAAACCGGTGCGCAGCCTGCCTTGAACAGGAAATTGCGACTTAAGGAAGGCTTAACGGTAAATCGGCAGGATAGACCGATCCCGTGTCTTCGGGTCGGTCTGTCCTGGCCAAATTTTCGTGAAATGCGTCAGATGTCGAGATTCTCGGCAAAGGCCGCGCGCTCCTGGATGAAGCGGAAACGCGCATCGGCCTTGGTGCCCATCAACGAATCCACCGCCTCGCGCGTGCCTTCGAAATCCACCTCGTCGATGGCGACACGCAACAGGGTGCGGTGGGCCGGATCCATGGTGGTTTCCTTCAATTGCTGGGCCATCATCTCGCCCAGACCTTTGAAGCGGCCGATTTCGACCTTCTTGCCCTTGAAGACGGTCGACAGCAATTGCTGGCGATGGCCGTCGTCACGCGCATAGAGCGTCTTGCCGCCATGGCTCATGCGATAGAGCGGCGGAACGGCGAGGAACAGGTGCCCGCCACGGATCAGCTCCGGCATTTCCTGATAGAACAGGGTGATCAGAAGCGATGCGATATGGGCGCCATCGACGTCGGCATCGGTCATGATGATCACGCGTTCGTAGCGCAGATCCTCTTCGCGATACTTCGTGCGCGTGCCGCAGCCGAGCGCCTGGATGAGGTCGGCGATCTGCTGGTTGGCGGACAGCTTGTCACGACCGGCGCTGGCGACGTTGAGGATCTTGCCGCGCAGCGGCAGGATCGCCTGATTCGAGCGATTGCGTGCCTGCTTGGCGGAGCCGCCAGCCGAATCGCCCTCGACGATGAACAGTTCGGCGCCTTCGGCAGTGTTCTGGGCGCAATCGGCAAGCTTGCCGGGCAGGCGCAGCTTACGCACCGCCGTCTTGCGGTTGACTTCCTTTTCCTTGCGGCGGCGCAAACGCTCTTCGGCGCGCTCGATCACCCATTCCAGCAGCTTGTCAGCTTCTTGGCGGTTGCCGGTCAGATAGTGGTCGAAGGGGTCGCGAAGCGCGTTTTCGACGATGCGCTGTGCTTCGACGGTCGCCAGGCGATCCTTGGTCTGGCCGACGAATTCCGGCTCACGGATGAAGATCGACAGCATGCCGGCGACCGAGATCATCACGTCGTCGGTGGTGATGTCCTTGGCGCGCTTGTTCTGCGTCATGTCGGCGTAGTTCTTGAGGCCCTTGGTCAGCGCAAGGCGCAGGCCGGCTTCATGGGTGCCGCCTTCGGGCGTCGGGATCGTGTTGCAATAGGAATGCAACTGCTGATCGCCGCCATACCAGGTGACCGCCCATTCGAGAGCGCCGTGACCGCCGGTCTTTTCCGTGCGGCCGGAAAAAATCTCGCGCGTGACGGTGAAATCCTTGCCAAGCGTCGCCTGCAGATAGTCCTTCAGGCCGCCGGGGAAGTGGAACACCGCCTTTTCAGGGATATCGGACCCTTCCGGCAGCACGCCCGGATCGCAGCTCCAGCGGATTTCGACGCCGCCGAACAGATAGGCCTTCGAGCGGGCCATGCGGAAGACGCGGCCGGCATCGAAATGGGCGTGGTCGCCAAAAATCTGCGGATCGGGGTGGAAGCGAACACGGGTGCCGCGCCGGTTATGCACGTCGCCCAGTTCTTCCAATCCGCCTTGCGGAATGCCGCGCGAAAAGCGCTGGCGATAGAGCTTGCGGTTGCGCGCAACTTCGACTTCGAGCACATCCGACAGCGCATTGACAACAGAGACGCCGACGCCGTGAAGGCCGCCCGAGGTTTCGTAGGCCTTGCCATCGAACTTGCCGCCGGCATGCAGCTTGGTCATGATGACTTCGAGGGTCGACTTGCCCGGCACCTGCGGATGGTTTTCCACCGGAATGCCGCGACCGTTGTCGCTGACCGTCAGGAAGCCTTGCGTGTCCATATGCACTTCGATGAAGTTCGCATGGCCGGCGACGGCTTCGTCCATCGAGTTGTCGATGACTTCGGCGAAAAGGTGATGCAACGCCTTCTCGTCCGTGCCGCCGATATACATGCCGGGACGCATGCGCACCGGCTCCAGACCTTCGAGAACGCGAATGGCCGAAGCGTCGTAGGTATCGACGCCTGTTACCGGGGGCGCAGGGCGCACCGGTGCTGCGGCCGCTGGCTTGATCGTGTCGGCCGGGCGTCCCTCGGCCACGGGCGCCGCGGGCATTGCGGAAAAGAGATCGTTCTTGTCGTTCATCGAGCTATTCTGGTCGGCTTCCTCAGGCGAATGTCGCGCAACGTTTCGTCGCATGCCGCATCCTTCGATCTTGTTTCCCGGTTGTCGGGCCAAATTCCCAACGGGAAGTGATTCCCGTAAACATATCGGGAACATATTTGGTAAGAAGGATTGCGTCGAGCCGCCCTCAATGGCAAGGCTCAACCTTATCCACAACAGGTAAGCGGCCACATGTCCACAGTTCATTTCCGTTTTATGGCCTTTGCGACGGCATTTTCGCTGTTTTTGCCGGGTTTGTCGCAGGCGGCAGAGGCGCTGAGACCGTTCAAGGACGAGCTGTTTTCCACGCAGATTCTTCTCGACCAGCGTGACGGAGGCGATTTTCGCCATGTTGATTACCAGGAAATGCGCGACATCAACGGCCGCGACCAGATCCCGGAAAAGCGGGTAAAATCGGCCTACGTCTCGCTTGGCGTGCGCAAGGCGCAGGACAATGAGACGCTGGCGCTACCTTCCGGTCCGCTCGACGTTTTTCGCGCCGGGAAGGCGACGGGTGCTGCCTTCACCGTCATCTTCATCCACGGACGCGGTGGCGACCGGAGGCTGGGCGCCAATGACTATACCTTCGGCGGCAATTTCAACCGGCTGAAGAACCTCGCGGTGGAAAATGGCGGCGTCTATTATGCGCCGAGCGTCAAAAGCTTCGATAGCAACGGCGCGGCTGCCATCGGCGATCTGATTTCGCATGTGGCGGCGCAGTCTCCCGGACGGCCGGTCATTCTTTCCTGCGCCTCTATGGGCAGTTTCATCTGCTGGGGTGTTTCGCGCGATGCCAAGGCGGTCGCGGCGCTGTCCGGCATGGCGGTGCTGGGCGGAGCGACCGATCCGGATTTCATCAAGAGCGCATTCCACAAGGCGAAAAAGCCGATCTTCTTCACCCATGGCAGCGCCGACAAGGTCTATGCGGCAAACGATCAGATCGGGCTCTATGACCGGCTGCACAAGGCGGGCTATCCCGTGCGCTTCACCCTGTATGAAACCGGATCGCATGGCACGCCCGTGCGCATGACCGATTGGCGCGAAGTTCTGAAGTGGCTTCTGGCGCACTGAGCATGGCCTTGTCGCTGCGCTTACGGCAAAACCGGGCCGATTCCCGTTGATTATGCGGAAAGTCCGTTTAAGAAAGGTCTGGATTGAAGGGGAAGGGACGTGCCGGCATCGATTGACGCAACGGCGGGCAGCTTCCCCAGAGGCAAGCTAAGGAACGACGAGTATGACCCCTGACGTGCGTCCGCTGGTGGCGGGAAACTGGAAGATGAACGGCACCCGCGATTCGCTGGACCAGATCAAGGCGATCGCAGCCGGCGTTAACGGCCCGCTGGCGGCCAAGGTCGAAGCGCTGATCTGCCCGCCTTCGACGCTTCTCTATGTCGCGACCGCGCTCTGCACGGATAGCCCGCTGGCGATCGGCGCGCAGGATTGCCACCAGAACGTTTCCGGCGCCCATACCGGCGATATCTCCGCCGCCATGATCGCCGATTGCTATGGCACCTATGTCATCGTCGGTCATTCCGAACGCCGCACCGACCATGCCGAGACCGATCATCTCGTCCGCGCCAAGGCGGAAGCCGCCCATGCCGCCGATCTCACGGCCATCGTCTGCATCGGCGAGACGGCCGACGAGCGCAAGAACGGCCAGACACTCGATATTCTCAAGCGCCAGCTTGCCGGCTCCGTGCCGGATGGCGCGACGGCGCAAAACACCGTCATCGCCTACGAGCCCGTCTGGGCGATCGGCACCGGCCTGACGCCGACCGTGGCAGATGTCGAGGAAGCCCATGCCTTCATGCGCGCCGAACTGGTCGCCCGTTTCGGCGCCGCCGGCAAGGTGATGCGCATTCTCTATGGCGGTTCGGTCAAGCCTTCCAACGCGGTCGAACTGATGGGCGTTGCCAATGTCGACGGCGCTCTGGTGGGTGGCGCCAGCTTGAAAGCGGCGGATTTCCTCGCCATCTACGGTGCGTACAAGGAATTGACGGCCTGAGAAAACGATGCAGGGGCTTGGAATAGGCCGCAGCCTCATGTAAAGAGCCGCCAACGCGTTTTGACTGCGCCTTGTTTCAAGGCAGGACTGGAAACTCATGCAGACCGTATTGATCGTCATTCATCTCATGATCGTGCTCGCCCTGGTGGGCGTCGTGCTGATTCAGCGTTCGGAAGGCGGCGGGCTTGGCATCGGCGGCGGCTCCGGCTTCATGTCGGCGCGCGGCACGGCCAATGCGCTGACGCGCACCACCGCAATCCTGGCGGCGCTGTTCTTCGCAACGTCGCTCGGCCTCGGTGTCCTGTCGCGCTTCGAGTCGCGCCCGACCGATATTCTCGATCGGATCCAGCAGGGCACGTCCGGCCAGGGCAGCGGCGTTCTCGACCAGCTCGGCCCGGCGCCGGGTACTCCGGCTCCGGCTGAAGGCGGCGCGAGTGCACCGGCAAATGGCGCCGCAACGACGCCGGCTCCGGCGGCTCCGGCCCCCGCGACGGGCGTTCCGACGGGTCAATAATCCGTCTTCGCTTCTCTCTCATCCCGGCAGGTTCCAAAGACCTGCCGGTTTTCTTTTGTTCAATATCCGCCGCCTGTCCCCAGGAAACATCGTGACGATGTCTTTTTAGGGCTGGCGGAATCGTTTGTGAAAAGGTATCCGGTGACTCCCATGGCGCGATATGTATTCATCACTGGCGGCGTGGTTTCTTCCCTCGGAAAAGGAATTGCGGCAGCCGCACTCGGAGCTTTGCTTCAGGCGCGCGGATATCGCGTGCGCCTGCGGAAACTTGATCCCTATCTCAATGTCGATCCCGGCACGATGAGCCCGACCCAGCACGGGGAAGTGTTCGTTACCGACGACGGCGCGGAGACGGATCTCGATCTCGGCCACTATGAACGCTTTACCGGGCGTTCGGCCACCAAGACCGACAACATCACCACCGGTCGCATCTACAAGAACATCATCGACAAGGAACGCCGCGGCGACTATCTCGGCGCGACCGTGCAGGTCATCCCGCACGTCACCAACGAGATCAAGGACTTCGTCATCGAAGGCAATGACGATTACGACTTCGTCATCTGCGAAATCGGCGGCACGGTCGGCGATATCGAAGCGATGCCGTTCATGGAGGCGATCCGCCAGCTCGGCAACGACCTGCCGCGCGGCACTGCGATCTATGTCCATCTGACCCTCATGCCCTTTATTCCGGCGGCTGGCGAACTCAAGACCAAGCCGACGCAGCACTCCGTCAAGGAATTGCAGGCACTGGGCATTCACCCCGACATTCTCTTGGTGCGCGCCGACCGGGAAATCCCGGAAGCCGAACGCCGCAAACTGTCGCTGTTCTGCAACGTGCGTCCTTCCGCCGTCATCCAGGCGCTGGATGTGGCTCACATCTACGACGTGCCGATGGCCTATCACAAGGAAGGCCTCGACAATGAGGTTCTGGCAGCCTTCGGCATCGAGCCGGCGCCCAAGCCGCGTCTGGAGCAGTGGGAAGAAGTCTGCAACCGCATCCGCACCCCGGAAGGCGAAGTCACCATCGCCATCGTCGGCAAGTATACCGGCCTCAAGGATGCGTATAAATCGCTGATCGAGGCGCTGTATCACGGCGGCATAGCCAACCGTGCGCGAGTTCGGCTGGAATGGATCGAATCGGAAGTCTTCGAAAAAGAAGATCCGACGCCTTATCTCGACAAGGTGCATGGCATCCTCGTTCCCGGCGGTTTCGGCGAACGCGGTTCGGAAGGCAAGATCCTCGCGGCCCGCTTCGCGCGTGAACGAAAAGTTCCGTATTTCGGAATTTGCTTCGGCATGCAGATGGCGGTGATCGAGGCGGCGCGTAACCTCGCCGGCGTCGAAGAGGCATCCTCGACCGAATTCGGCCCGACCAGCGAGCCCGTCGTCGGCCTGATGACCGAATGGATCAAGGGCAACCAGCTCGAGAAGCGCGTGGCCTCCGGCGATCTCGGCGGCACGATGCGCCTTGGCGCCTACAAGGCGGCGCTGAAGAAGGGCACGAAGATCGCCGATATTTATGGCTCGACGGATATTTCCGAGCGCCATCGCCATCGCTACGAGGTCAACGTCGATTACAAGGATCGGCTGGAGACCTTCGGTCTTGTCTTCTCCGGCATGTCGCCGGACGGTATCCTGCCGGAAACGGTCGAATATCCCGACCATCCGTGGTTCATCGGCGTCCAGTATCACCCGGAGCTGAAGAGCCGGCCGTTCGATCCGCATCCGCTGTTTGCGAGCTTCATCGAAGCCGCGCTGGAACAGAGCCGCCTCGTCTGAGGCGGCATTCTCCGAGAAAAAGAAAACCCCGGTCCATTTGGCCGGGGTTTTTCGTTTCAGGGGCTTGTCGAAACGATCAGATCGACAGATCGGTCAGCGTTTCCGACAACCGGTCGATCAGGACGTCATGGAATTCGTCGCCGAGATCCCTGGCCGTCAGCATCTCCTTCAACTCCGTCATGGTCAGGGACAGGATCAGGTGTCCGCGCTGGCGCAAGGCTTCCTGAACGGCGCGGCGGCCGCCGGCATCGAGACCGGCGCGGCTGATCACCAGAAGGAAGGGGCGCAGCGCCGGGCGGGAAAGGAACCGTTCGGCGGAGAGGATGTTGCCGTGGCCGAGCGGCTCGGCCTGGTTCGGAAACAGGAAGAGGCCGTAGCGTCCGGTGAAGTCGCTTGAAATCGTGCTCCAGAAATCGTGGCCGGCGGTCAACCGAGCGATCAGGTCGGGACGGAAGAGACCGTCTTCTGGATTGTTCTGTGGCGCCCAGCGATGGAACTGTTCCGAGAAAAGATAACGGATCGCCCGGTCGCAGAGCTGCGCATAGCGCTTGTTGCCGTCGCGCATGGGTTTGACCAGATCGAGGTCGGCGGCGATCTTGGCGCCTTCGCCGCGCGGGCGCTGTCGGCCGGATTGTTCTTCCAGTACGGCAAGCTCGGCGGAAAAGGCGTCGCCGGTCGCGGGATCGCCATCGCGCAGCAGATCGGCCAGGTTGTCGGCCAGCGAGGGCGTCTTCGCCGTCATCTGCAGCAGTTCGGCAAAGCCCCACAGCGTGATGCCGAGCTTTTCCGCTTCCTGATGCATGGCCGGCGTCGTTTGGGCAGAGACGATCAGCAACGCCGATTTGCTTTTCTTCGTCTCGCGATGACGCTTCAGTTCGTCCATCGCGTTGCGCAGCAGCATCGCATCGATGCGGCGCGAACGGTAGAATTTCGATTCGACGACGGTCGTATCGGGGTCGTTCGGACGCTTGATCAGCAGGTCGGCGGTCTGGACGGGAGCGCGGGCGACCTTCTGTTTCCAGCCGGACTCCATGACCATATAGCCGTCGCGCGTCAGCAGCTTTTCGCAAAGCATCTTGAAACCGACATGCAGATCCCGCTGCCTCGGCGTGCGTTCGAGCATAACGCGATAATCCCTATGATCCGGCTGATTCGTCATGGGTTACACAGTTAGCGGCCTCGCCGGGCGGGTCCAACGAAACTTGTGCGAAACATGTGGAATTGCGGGGATATGTTTTCAGGCGTCGCGAAAAGGACGCAAAAGCAGGATCGGGCAGCGCGTGCCTGCCGGGAGTTCCGGCGCATGCGGCGGGCGCACGATCAGGCAATCGGAATGGGCGAAGATTTTCATCATCGACGAATCCTGCTTGCCGAAACTTTCGACGATCAACTGCCCCTGGTTATCGCGCGACAGCCGGGCGCGCACGTAGTCCTGGCGTTGGTCGTTGGCGGGCATGGTCGTAGCGGCAAGCGCCGTCGTTGCGCGATTGGGCTGCGACCGGCGGGCGAGTACTGCAAGCAGCGGCTCCATGAACAACAACCCGCAGACCAGCGTCGAGACGGGATTGCCGGGCAGGCCGAGCACCTGCATGGGACCGAGATTGCCGACCATCAGCGGCTTGCCCGGGCGCATAGCGATGCGCCAGAAATCCAGTTGCATGCCGGCGGCGATCAACGTCGATTGCACGAGGTCATGGTCGCCGACCGAAGCGCCGCCGAGCGTTACCAGCACATCGGCGCGGGCGGCAATTGCCCGGTCGATCGCGGCAGTGATTGCGGCGCGGTCGTCCGGGACGATGCCGAGGTCGAGGATGTCGGCGCCGCAATCGCGGGCGAGTGCTGCGATGCCGAAGGTGTTGGAGGCGACGATCTGGTCCGGGCCGCGCGGGGCGCCCGGCGTCACCAGTTCGTCGCCGGTGGCGAGGATGGCGACCAGAGGCTTGCGATAGACGGACACGCTCGCATGGTTCATCGCGGCGGCGACGGTCAGCGTCGTGTAGTCGAGCCGCGTGTCGGCCTTGAGCACGACTTCGCCTTCGGCAAAATCCTGTCCGCGCGGACGGATATGGCGGCCCTTGAGGGGGACGAAACCGGTGCGGATGCGATTGCCGTCGAGCCGCTCGGCATCCTCCTGGATGAGCACGGTATCAGCGCCAGCGGGAACCGGGGCGCCGGTGAAGATGCGCACCGCCTCGCCCGCGCCGACCGTTCCGGCAAAGCCGCGGCCGGCGGCCGATTCGCCAATGACGATGAGTTCCGTGCCGATTGTTACGGCGTCTTCGGCGCGCAGCGCATAGCCGTCCATGGCCGACGCGTCGAAGGGTGGCTGCGTCAGGCCGGCGGCGAGGTCTTGCGCCAGAACGCGGCCATTGGCGTCGTGCAGGGGAATGGTTTCCGTTGCTGTCGTCGGCACGGCCTTGTCGAGCAGGCGTTGCAGGGCGGTGGCGACGGGGAGAAGGCTCATGACGTCGCCTCGTCGCGGCGATAGATGCCGGATTTGCCGCCGGTCTTTTCCATCAGGCGGATGCCGGTGATCTCCATCGCCTTGTCGGCGGCCTTGGCCATGTCGTAGATGGTCAGCGCGGCGACGGAGACGGCGGTCAGCGCTTCCATTTCGACGCCGGTGCGGCCGGTGAGTTTGGCGGTCGCCACGATCTTGAGGCCCGGCAGGGCATGATCCGGCTCGATCTCGACCCCGACCTTGGTCAGCATGAGGGGATGGCAGAGCGGGATGAGATTGGCGGTCTGCTTGGCGGCCATGATGCCGGCGAGCCGCGCCGTGCCGATGACATCACCCTTCTTGGCATTGCCATCGAGAATCAGCTTCAGCGTTTCCGGCGCCATGCGCACCCGGCCTTCGGCGGTGGCGATACGGGTCGTCTCGGCCTTGTCGCCGACATCGACCATATGCGCTTCGCCGGCGGCGTCGATATGGGTCAGGCGCGGGCCGCTCATCGTCATTCCGCCGCGAGAATGCCGGGCTCGCCGGTCAGAAGCGTCCGGGTGGCGGCGGTCACGTCGTCCTTGCGCATCAGGCTTTCGCCGACAAGGAAGGTGGTGATGGCGCTTGCCTTCAGCCGCTCGCAATCGGCATGGGTGAAGATGCCGCTTTCGCCGACCAGCAGTCGATCAGCCGGGACCATGCCGGCGAGTTCTTCGGAAACCGTCAGGCTGACTTCGAAGGTGCGCAGGTTGCGATTGTTGATGCCGAGCAGCGGCGAGGCGAGTTTCAGCGCCCGCTCCATTTCCTCGGCGTCATGCACTTCGACCAGCACGTCCATGCCGAGCGAGAAGGCTTCGTCTTCCAGCCGCTTGGCGTCGTCGTCGCTGAGGCTCGCCATGATCAGCAGGATGCAGTCTGCGCCCCAGGCGCGGGCTTCATGCACCTGATAGGTCTCGAACATGAAATCCTTGCGCAACGCCGGCAGGGCGCAGGCCTCGCGGGCGGCAGTCAGGAATTCCGGCGCGCCCTGGAAACTCGGCGTATCCGTCAGCACCGAAAGGCAGGCCGCGCCGCCAGCCTCATAGGCCTTGGCAAGCGCCGGCGGATTGAAATCCGGGCGGATCAGGCCCTTGGAAGGGCTGGCCTTCTTGATTTCGGCGATCAGCCCGAACAACCCATCCGCCTGCTTGGCCCGCAATGCCCTATAAAAGCCATGGGGAGCGCTCTGGCCGGCGGCCATGGCCTTGAGGTCGGCCAGCGAGGTTTTTGCCTTGGCGGCGGCGATTTCCTCGCGCTTATAGGCTTCGATCTTGCGCAGGATGTCCGTCATGGCCGATCAGTCCTTTTCGTTGGAAACGGCGACAAGGCGGTCGAGTGCGGCGGCCGCCGAACCGCTGTCCAGCGATTGTGCCGCAAGCCGCATGGTGTCGGCAATAGTCTCGCCCTTGCCGGCGACGATGAGCGCAGCGGCGGCGTTGCAGAGCGCGATATCGCGATAAGCGTTGCGCGCGCCCGACATGACGGCGCGCAGCGCCGCCGCGTTGACATGGCCGTCACCACCCTTCAGGTCGTCCAGCTTTGCCGGCTCGACGCCGAAATCGTGCGGACTCAGTTCGAAGGTGCGGATCTTGCCGTTCTCCAGCGCCGCGACCTTGGTGATGCCGGTGGTGGTGATCTCGTCCATACCTTCGCCATGCACGACCCAGACCGTTTCTGAACCGAGGTCGCGCAGCACTTCGGCCAGCGGTTCGACCCATTGCAGGGCGAAGACGCCGAGCAACTGGCGGCGCACGCCGGCCGGGCTGGAAAGGGGGCCGAGCAGGTTGAAGATCGTGCGCGTGCCAAGCTCGACGCGGCTCGGGCCGACATGGCGCATGGCCGAATGATGCAGCTGGGCGAACATGAAGCCGATGCCGGCGTCGCTGATGCAGCGGCTGATATGCTCGGGGCTGATGTCCAGGTTGACGCCGAGCGCGGTCAGCGCATCGGCGGTACCGGATTTGGAGCTGAGCGCCTTGTTGCCATGCTTGGCGACCGGAACGCCCGCCCCGGCGACGATCAGCGCCGCCAGCGTCGAGATATTGTAGGTGCCGATGCCGTCGCCGCCTGTGCCGACGATATCGACGGCATCCGCAGGGGCCGTGACCCGCAGCATCTTGGAACGCATCGTTTCGACCGCGCCGACGATTTCGTCGACCGTCTCGCCGCGCACGCGCAACGCCATCAGCAGGCCGCCGATCTGTGAGGGCGTGGCTTCGCCCGACATCAGGATCTCGAAGGCTTCCCGCGATTCGGCGCGCGTCAGCGGCTCCCGCGACGCGGCCTTTGCGAGCAGGGGTTTAAACTGGCTCATGCCTTTGCCTCCTCCTCGGCCGCGCTTAGCGGACGTTCATCGCCTGATCGGCCAGCGCACGGTTGATCGTCACACCGTATGCGGTCTGCAACTCGGTGACCATCTGGTCGAGAATATCGTCGCCGGCAGTCTTGGCGATCTGGGTCACCTGATCGTCGCTGCGATCGAGAACGTCCGTCGTCGGCTGCTCGTTGACTTCGGTCACCTTCAGCAGAATCTGGCCGTCACCATCGGCGGAAACGGCATTGGCGACGGTGTTCAGCGGACCGCCAAAGGCAGCGGCAACGGCGCCGCGGCCGAGAACCGGATCGTCGGAGTTGCGGCGAAGGCCGGTCTTTTTCTCGACAGCAAGACCGAGCGCGGTGGCGACCTCTTCCAGCGGCTTGCCCTTGGACACTTCGTCCTTGAGAGCGGCGGCGCGGGCGGCGAGCGCCTGCTTCTGCTGATCGGCGGTCCAGTCGGCGACGACCTTGTCCTTGACTTCGGTCAGAGGACGGTCGTGTTCGGCGATGATGTCCTGCACTTCGAACCAGGCATAACCGTCATTGCCGAGCGAAACCGGCGTGGTTTCGGCGCTGACATCGGCCTTGAAGACTTCCGTCAAAAGAGCGCCGGCGCCGGGGATATCCTTGACCGGATTGCCCTGCTGGTCGTTGCCGCTCGCGTCGACGGCATTCACCGTCACGGCGTTCAGCTTCAGCTCCTTGGCGGCATCTGCAAGGGTGGCGCCGTTGGCGCGGACTTCCTCGAAACGGTCGTGAACGTTGAGAGTTTCATTGCTGGCGGCGTTGATGGCGAGTTCCTTGCGGATCTCTTCCTTCACCTCATCCAGCGTCTTGGTGGTTTCCGGGCGGATATTGGTGATGCGAACGATGACCGGACCGAATGCGCCTTCGACGACGGGCGTCGTGCCGCCGGCAGTCTTCACGGCGAAGGCGGCGTCGGCGATCTTCTGATCGACCATGGTTTCCTTGGTGAAATCGCCGAGCAGAACGTCGGCCGAGGTCTTGCCCTGGTCGGTGACGAGCTGGTCGAAGGTCGTGCCGTTGCGCAGGGCGTTGGCAGCGCCGTCAGCCATTTCCTTGTTCGGGAAGGTAAGCTGCTCGACGGTGCGGGTTTCCGGCGTCTTGTAGCTGTCCTTGCGCTTTTCGAAATCGGCCTTGATCTCGTCGTCGGTTACTGCCGTGGTGTTGGCGATATCGGACGGCTCAAGCTTCACATAGGTGAACTTGCGATATTCGGGCGCCCTGTAGCGGCTCTTCACCGTGTCGAACCATTTGGTCAGCACGTCATCGGCCGGAGCCTTGACCGGATCGATATTGGCGGAAGACAGCAGCAGGTAATCGATGCCGCGGCTTTCGTTGCGATAATGCTTGAGGGCATCGATCAGCGTTGCCGGCGGCGTGAAGCCATCCGAGACGGCATCGACGATCTGGGCGCGCACGGCAACCTTGCTGCGCTCCTTGATGTAGTCGTTTTCGTTCAGATTGGCGTTGCGCAGCCGTGTCGTGAACAGCTGACGGTCGAACTGGCCGTTGACCGCATGGAAGGCCGGGTCCTCGGCGATCAGCTGCGCCAGGCGATCTTCGGAGAGGCCGAGATGCATGTCCTGCGACATCTGGTCGAGTGCCGCGCCGGCAACGAGCTGGGCGAACACCTGCTGATCGACCCCGAAGGCGCGCGCCTGTTCCGGTGTCAGCTGTGTGCCGAACTGGCGGCTGATACTGGCAACCTGCCGCTGATAGGCGAGCCGGAACTCGCCGGCAGTGACCGTCTGGTCGCCGACCGAGATCACGCTGTTCGACATATCATGCGTGATCGTCCGCGAGACGCCCCAAATCGCGAAGGACGCGACCAGAAGCAGAAGCAGGCCTTTGGCAACCCAGGTCTTTGCGGCAACTCGCAACGTTTCAAGCATCGGAATGCAAACCTCGTCTTACTTATCGCCCGATATGGCGAAACAATCGCCGTTCCTTAAATGAAAGTTTCATGGAAATGAAGCTGTGTCGGCAGAAAAGGGCCATATCGATCGATTCGCGCCGTTGACTTTCGCGTGTGCGGCCGGTCCCCGGGAAAATCGAGGGGTAGGGGAACCTCGGCATGCCTCGAGCGTTGTTGTGGCAACACTATCCCGAACGGAGGTTTCCCCCATGGTCGATCCGAAAAGCACCGCCAAGCTCGAAACCGAGGCGGCTGCCGAAGACATTTCCGCGCAGATCGCCAATCTGCGCGCCGATCTCGCCAAATTGACGGAAAGCGTCGCCGCGCTCGGCAGCGGCGCGAAAAACCTGGCAACGGAGGAAGCCAACCTGCTGGTGGAACGTGCCCGTGAGCGTGTGCGTGAGGAACCGCTGTTCATGCTGGCCGCTACGGCGGGCATTGCCTACGTCTTCGGCCTTCTGGCCCGGCGATAGTCGCATTTTCAAGATCGAAGCATCGGCGGGTCGCCTTGCGCAAGCGGGGCGGCCCGCTTTGACGTTACCGTAACCCGATTCCATTGGCAGAGGGCCTGGCCTAGGGTCCGCTGGCCAACAAGGACGGATCGCGTGAGCATTGAATTTTCGGATACAAGAGAAAAAATGGGTGATGCCCTGCAGCGGACGATTGCGTCCATCGATGGGAAAACGGTCACGCTACGGCAATTGATGTCAGCGATGGGCGAACAGGGTCTGTTGCTCCTGTGTATCCTTCTTTGCCTGCCCTTCCTGATTCCAGTCTCCATTCCCGGTGTCAGCACCGTTTTCGGCGCGGCGATCATCCTGATCAGTCTGGCGATCATGTTGAATCGCATGCCCTGGCTGCCCGCAAAAATCAGCGAGCGGCATATCGAGACAGAGAAACTGATTCCCGCGCTGCGCAAGGGCGTCGATATCATCGCGCGGCTCGACCGCTTCGTTCGTCCGCGCCTTTCCGCGATCACCGGAACAGCCCTTGCGAACCGGCTGAACGGGGCGGCGATTCTCTACGGCGGCATCCTCTTGATGTTCCCGCTTGGTCTCATTCCGTTTTCAAATACGTTGCCCGGGGTCGCCATTCTGCTTCTGGCGATCGGCATGTTGCAGCGCGACGGCGTGACGGTCATTGCCGGCTACGCGTTTCTGGCGGCGACCACGGCCTATTTTACGGCGCTTGCCTATCTCGCCTATAGCGCGGGGCAGGGACTTTCCGGCTTTTTCGTTTGATCAGATGCGTGCGGCGAGATCGCGCCATTCCGCATCGTCGATGGGCGTCAGCATGGCGCTGCTGGTCGCCACCGGCGAAAAGCCGAACATCTGGTAGAGCTGCAGGGCGCGCGGGTGGTCGAGATTGTTCGTTGTGGTGACGACTTTCTTCGGGCTGTCCTGCCATGCCGCATAGAGCGCCTGCAGCAGGAACCACTTGCCGATGCCGAGACCGAGCGCATGCTCGATGAGGCCGAAATGGGTGAGTTCGACGATATCGTCCTCAAGCTTCAGCAGTTCAAAGAAGCCCGCCGGAGCGCCGTTGACGTAAAGGACAGTCACGGTATTCTTCGGTGCGTGAACGGCGGCGGCAAGCGCGCCGTCATCCATGCGCAGGCGATCGACCCAATGCCAGCGGGCGCCGACCTGACGATAGATGTAACGATAAAAAGGCAGTGGAATTTCGGGCGCGCGCATGATCGCCGTCTGGATGTTGACAGGAACCGGAAGGCTGGCCTTCGGCGGCGCCGTCATTTCCAGCTTGGTGATGTGAACCGGAAGTTCCGCCGTCATGCTCATCCCTTGTCTGTGGCCTTGTCCGTGGCCTTGCCTGTCGTCACGGCGGTATCGGGGCGGGAACCCCATTCCGTCCATGAACCGTCATAAAGCTTGTTGTCGCCATGCCCCAGCGATTCGAGGGCCAGCGTGATGATTGCCGCCGTAATGCCGGAGCCGCAAGTGGTGACCACCGGTTTCGAAAGATCGATGCCTGCCCCGGTGACGATACGCTCCAGTTCCGGCAGCGACTTGAAACGACCCTTGTCGGCGAAGACGCCGGACGGCAGGTTGACGGCGCCCGGCATATGGCCGGAGCGCATGCCGACGCGCGGCTCGGGTTCGGTGCCGTTGAAGCGGCCGGCGCCGCGTGCATCGGCGATCTGCATGGTATGCCCATCGACGATCTCGCGCATGGCCTCAAAGCCGACGACGCGGCCGGCGTCGAAGGTCGCGTGGAAGGTTTCAGGCGCGAAATCGGGCAGCGTCGTGGTCAGCGGCCGCCCTTCCGCCTTCCAGCCGTCCAGCCCGCCATCGAGCACGAAAACATTCTTCGCGCCCATGATGCGGAACAGCCACCAGACGCGTGGCGAGGCAAACAGGCCGATGCCGTCATAGACGACGATAGTGTGGGTTTCGGAAATGCCGAGCCGACCGACGTTGTCGGCAAAAACCTCCGGCGTCGGCACCATGTGCGGCAGCGGCGTCGAATGATCGGCGATCTTGTCCTGGTCGAAGCGGATCGCGCCAGGAATATGCCCGGCGGCATATTCGGCATCGGCATTGCGATTATGCGCCGGCAGATAGAAGGAGGCATCGAGGATGCGGATCGCGGGGTCATCGAGCCGCTGCTGCAACCAGTCTGCGGAAACGACGAAACGGCTTGCGGTATCGCTCATCATTGGAACTCCTGCTTTTGCGCGTTCTGGCGGGCGGGCCTCGGTTCAGGCCACAGCGTCAGGTGTTCCGAAACGAATACGGAAACGCCTGTTTTCCTTGCCCTTTTTCTCGATCTTCGAGATATAGATCGCACCGACTTCCTGCGTCTCGGAGACATGCGTGCCGCCACAGGGCTGGCTGTCGATGGCGGCATTTTCCCCGATGCAGACGAGGCTCACTCGCCCCAGCCCGACCGGCGGACGAACATTCTTGGATTTGACGATGCCCGGATTGGCCGCCAGGTCCTCATCGGTGATCCACTGCAGGTAGACAGGGTGGTTCTCTGTGACCAGTTCCATCATCTTCGCCGTGACCGCATCCTTGTCGGCCAGTTCCCCCATGTCGATATCGACGCGGCTTTCGTCTTCACCGACAGCGGCGCCCGTGATCGGATAGGGGCAGACGACGGAGAGGATGTGGCAGGCGGTGTGCATGCGCATCAGCTTGTAGCGGCGCTGCCAGTCGATATGCAGCACCAGCCTTTCGCCGACCAAGGGCGAAGGCTGGCCTTCCAGCGGCACATGAATGATGACGTCCTTGGTTGCGCCGGTCTTTGCCGGGCCGAGCAGGATGCGCGAACCGTCTTCACGCTCCAGAAAGCCGGTATCCCCCGGCTGGCCGCCGGAGGTGGCATAAAAACAGGTCTGGTCGAATTCGATGCCGCCGTCCTCGTGAACCGCTGTTACCGTGGCTTCGCAGGTGGAAAGATAAAAGTCGTCACGGAACAGCGCATTCACAGGCATGGGAGATCAAGCAGCCTCGTAAGGGATGGATATGTCGGGATTTTTCTCCATCCAGGCCGGTACCGGCAGGCCCTTGGAGGAGAGGAATTCCGGGTTGAACATCTTCGACTGATAGCGGTTGCCATAGTCGCAGAGGATGGTGACGATGGTGTGGCCCGGGCCGAGATCGCGTGCGAGGCGAATGGCCCCGGCGATGTTGATGCCGCTGGAGCCACCGAGGCACAGGCCCTCGTTTTCGACGAGGTCAAAGACGGCATCGAGCGCTTCGGCATCGGGAATCTGGTAGGCGTAATCCGGCGTGAAGCCTTCAAGGTTGGCAGTAATGCGGCCCTGGCCAATGCCTTCGGTGATCGAGGATCCCTCGCTCTTCAGCTCGCCATTCTTGTAATATTCATAAAGCGCTGCGCCGAGCGGATCGGCAATCGCGATCTTGACCTTGTCGCTGAAGCCGCGAAGGCCGGCGGCCACACCAGCCAGCGTGCCGCCCGAGCCGACCGCCGAAACGAAACCATCGACCTTGCCGTCGGTATCGTGCCAGATTTCCGGCGCGGTGGTGTCGATATGGGCCTGGCGATTGGCGACGTTGTCGAATTGATTGGCCCAGATGGCGCCGTTCGGTTCGGTCTTCGCCAATTGCTCGGCGAGGCGGCCGGAGACCTTCACATAATTGTTCGGGTTCTTGTAGGGCACGGCCGGCACTTCGACCAGCTCCGCGCCGAGCAGTCGCAGCGCGTCTTTCTTTTCCTGGCTCTGGGTTTCCGGGATGACGATGACGGTGCGATAGCCGAGCGCCTTTGCGACCAGCGTCAGGCCGATGCCGGTGTTACCAGCGGTACCCTCGACGATGACGCCGCCCGGGCGCAGCAGCCTCTTCTTCTCGGCGTCGCGGATGATGAACAGCGCCGCGCGATCCTTGACCGACTGGCCGGGATTGAGAAACTCCGCCTTGCCCAGAATGGTGCAGCCTGTCGCTTTCGAAGCGCCGTTCAAACGGATCAGCGGCGTATTGCCGATTGCTTCCAGGACAGACGGGTAAAACGTCATGACTCATGCCTTCTCTTTGATGAATAGGATAGGTGCCCTGTTTTCGGTTCACAAGGCCAATAGATCAAGAAATTCTGTTCCTTCGCGAGAAGGGGGCTCGCAAAAATAATCTTTCGTCGGGGGTGTTGGCGCCTGCTCAGCCCTTGGCGAAAACCACTTGTCGCACATCGATGTTGCGGGCGCGGAAACCTGCTTCGCAATAGAAGAAATAGAACTCCCAAAGCCTGCGGAAGCGCTCGTCGAAGCCAAGCGGGCGGACGCGGTCCCAGACGGACCAGAAGCGTTCGCGCCATTCGCCAAGCGTACGCGCATAATCCAGCCCGAAGCCGAAATCCTTGACCATGGCCAGATTGACACCGCGCCCGAGCGAGACCAGATGTTCGCGCGTCGGCAACATGCCGCCCGGAAAGACGTATTTCTGAATGAAATCAGGGTTGTCGTGATATTCCTGATAGGATTCAGGCTTGATGGTGATGATCTGCAGTCCGGCTTTGCCACCCGGCTTCAGACATTCGTCGAGCTTGGAGAAATAGGTCGGCCAATATTTTTCGCCGACCGCCTCGAACATCTCGATCGAGACGATGCCGTCATAGGTGTCGGTCTCGTCGCGGTAGTCCTGGAACTTCAGGTTGACGCGCTCGTTCAGCCCGGCCTTTTGCATGCGCTCTTGCGCATAGGCCAGCTGCTCGCGGCTGATCGTCAGTCCGGTCACCTTGCAGCCGACCTCGCGGGCTGCGAATTCGGCGAAACCGCCCCAGCCGCAGCCGATTTCCAGCACATGGTCGCCGGCCTTGAGCCCGGCAGCTTCCGCGAGACTGCGATACTTGGCGGTCTGTGCCGCCGTCAGGTCGCCGGCGCCGGTGGAATAGATCGCCGACGAATAGGTCATCGTCGGATCAAGCCATTGCTTGTAGAATTCGTTGCCGAGATCGTAATGGGCCGCGATATTGCGGCGCGAGCCGGCGCGGGTGTTTTCATTGCGCCAGTGGCGGAAGCGTTCGATCAGCCTGAGAAGACCCTTGGCGCCGTTCGGGATGCCCGCGCCAATCTTTTCGTTGACGAGGAAAAGCTCCATGAAGGCACCGGCATCCGGGCTTTCCCAGTCGCCATCCATATAGCTTTCCGCAACGCCGATCGTGCCGCCGGTCAGTGCCCGTTGCGGCAGGTTCCAGTTGTTGAGCTTGATGATCGCGGCAGGGCCGCTGGTCCTGCCCTTGACCAGCAAGCGGCGGCCATCGGGAAGCTGCAGCGCCAGGGAGCCCTTTTCCAAATGCGCCAGCTTGCGCAAAACCATCTGCGCCTTCAGCGGAAGGCCTTTCAAAAGTCGGGAAATATTTTCGGGAGACAGGCTTTCGGCATTGCTGACGAGCGAGTCCCATACAGGTGAATTCGTCATGAAATAATCTCCAGCAGTCATTGCCTTCGTTTCGGCAATAATTGCACGGTCGTGGTGGGCGTCAAGGGTTGGACGCAACCGATCGGCGCATTCGACACAATTTTGCCTTATTCTTCAAGCGCCCTCGCTTCTTCAAGCGAAGCCGTTCAAACCTTTCAGTCACCGCGCTTTACGGCATCGTAAGCGCCAAGGGCGCGATCGCGCGCCTCGGCATGGTTGACGATCGGGTGCGGATAGGTTTTGCCGAGTTCGACGCCGGCTTTGCGCAGGACATCGGCCGGTGCGTCGAAAGGGCGATGAATGAACTTGTCCGGCAGCCTGGCGATTTCGGGAACGAAGCTGCGCACATAGTCGCCGGACTTATCGAATTTTTCGCCCTGCAGCACCGGATTGAAGACCCGGAAAAAGGGCGAGGCGTCCGCACCTGTGCCCGCCACCCACTGCCAGTTGGCGGGGTTGGAGGCGGCATCGGCATCGACGAGTGTATCGCGGAACCAGCGTTCTCCTTCTCGCCAGTCGATGAGCAGATCCTTGATCAGAAAAGAGCCCGCAATCATGCGCACCCGATTGTGCATGATGCCATCCCGCCAAAGCTGGCGCATGCCGGCATCGACGATGGGGTAGCCGGTCATTCCCCGCGTCCAGGCGTGGAAGCGCTTCGAATCCTTCTTCCAGGTCAAGGCGTCGAAACGGGCGTTCCAGTTCTTTTCGGCAAGGTCCGGAAAATGGAACAGCAAATGATAGCAAAACTCCCGCCAGACCAGCTCCTTGCGGAAATGGATCAGGTCCTCGCGGGATATATCGTCAAGACCCCGGGTCGCGTGCCAAATGCGAAACGGCGAGATTTCGCCCAGCGCAAGATGGGGTGACAGGCAGGAGGTTGCTGTTTTCGCCGGAAAATCGCGATCCGTCTTATAGGTATCGAGTGGCCCCTCAATAAATTCCTGCAGTTTTTCAAGGGCTGCTGGTTCGCCGGGCGTCCAGCTTTCTTTAAAATGCAAGGCCCAGTTCGGCTTCGTCGGCAGACAATTCCAGCTGTCGAGATCGTCCGATTCAGGCGGTGAAGGGAATTTTTGGATTTTGGCCGGCGCGTCCACCGGCGGTCGCGGCTCATGTTGGCGCTGGAAGGCATTCCAGAAGGGCGTGTAAACACGAAACGAGCCGCCGCTGCCCGTTGTCAGCCTTCGCGGGTCGTGCAGCAACTGGCCGTCGAAGGCTGCGACTTTGACACCGCGCGCTGCCTGCGCGTCCGCGAAAGAGCGTTTTTTCTCCAGACCCGCCGGGTCGTGCAAGCGATTGACGTAGATTGCATCGGCCCCGGTACTGGCGATCAACTCACCCAGGACTTTTTCCCATGGGCCGCGTCGCAGGACGAGATCGTTGCCGGCTGCGCGCAGGGATTTTTTCAGGCTCAACAATGAATGATGAAGCCACCAAAGCTGCGCACCACCAAGTGGCGCGATCGTCGGATCGGAATCGTCGAGAATATACACGGAAAGTACGGGCCGGCCGGTTTCGACGGCTGCCGTCAGCGCCAGATTGTCGTCGAGACGCAGATCCTTACGGAACCACAGGATGATGGGAGGGGCAGTGGACAAGCGAAAATCTCAATGGGGCAAAAGGGATCGCAATACCTTTGCCACATAGCGCATTTTTGCCTCCTGCCAAGAGAGAAAGCTTATCGAAAAAGCGGCGCGCGGCGCGCATTGGCAAGAAGTTCGGCGCGGGTTGCGAAACCGCCAAACAGCGTGACCAGCCGTTCTTCCTCATCGGCCGTCAGCCGATAGCGCTTGGCAAAATCGCGAACGCTCAGGACTTCCATGAGCGTGTTTGTTACGATGTCCTCAAATTCCACATGTTTCATGATAGACCCCTTTAAAACCGGCAGACGTCAAATGCGGAAATGAAGGAAGTGTTCCACGCAATATTTAAATTCGGCTAAAGAATTTAGGCATTTGCAGGGAGTCTTGTTGTTTTGTTTTGAAACGGCATATTTTTTTAAATCGATTTATCTTTGCTTTTTCATAAAACGAAAACGAAAACGAAAATGGCCGGATTGGAGCCCGGCCATCGATGAATTTCGTATTTGCGACGGTTTAGCCAGCCATCGCGGCGGCGATCGGCTCGCGGCCTTTTGCGCGCATGAGAATTTCGAGATCCACGCTCGAAGGCCCGAATTTTTCATAAATCGGTGCTGCCTCGTCTTCGTTCATGCCGTATCGCGCAGCAAATTGGGCAAGCGTGCAGGCTGCCCCACGAATCTTTTTCGGGGTCATGGCTTTCTCCGTTCCGTCTCTGGAATACCTGTTGAAATAGGGCGCTCGACCGGCCGGGAAAGGGTATGCGAACAGGAAATTCCGCTTTTCATCCGTGGCCGATGGTGACGTGGCCGCGGATGGTCCGCTCGAAGCATTGATTTCGGCTCCGCCCACGCCCATCTTTACGGCACACAATCAGCCAACGGAGGATGCTATGACCATTGCCACGGAACGCGCCGTTCTGGCCGGCGGTTGCTTCTGGGGAATGCAGGATTTGATTCGCCGCCTGCCGGGCGTCGTCTCGACGCGCGTGGGCTATACCGGCGGAGAGGTGGCGAACGCCACCTATCGCAACCATGGCAACCATGCCGAAGCGATCGAGATCATGTATGATCCCTCGCGCACCAGCTATCGTGCGCTTCTGGAATTCTTCTTCCAGATCCACGATCCGACAACCAGGGATCGTCAGGGCAATGATATGGGACCGAGCTATCGCTCCGCCATCTATTATGTCGATGACGATCAGAAACGTGTTGCCGAAGACACGATCGCGGATGTGAATGCATCCGGTCTGTGGCCGGGCAAGGTGGTTACCGAAGTCGAGCCTGTCGCGGAATTCTGGGAAGCGGAGCCGGAACATCAGGATTATCTGGTGCGATACCCAAACGGCTATACCTGCCACTTCCCGCGTCCGAACTGGAAGCTGCCGAAACGCGCCGACAAGCTGAGCGCGGCGGAATAAATCAATCGAAACGCCCGGTTCTTGAGCCGGGCGTTTCCGTTTTGGGCCATCGCTGCCCGTTGATCAGCGCCAGGAAATCGATACCGGCTTGCCGTTCGAAAGCTTGACCGTGACAGGGTTCATCTTGCCGGATCCGCGCGCGGTGCGCCACGATCCGCCGGAGCAGGTCAGCGTGCTTCCCTTGACGTCGCAGCCCGTATGCGTTCCCGTCGTCGGCACCGAGGCGCGATATTTATACCAGCTGGAAATCGTCTTGCCGTTGAACGACAGGCAAATGTCACGGGTGGATCCGGAATTGCCGATGCATGTCTTGCCGAATTTCACCGTCTCGGCCCCGATTGCCGGAAATGCCCAGAACAGGCTCGAAGCAGCGATTGCCGAAATGAATGCGCGTTTCATGAATTCTTCCCTCTTCCTCGACCAGCCATCCGAGACGGATGGTCCGGGAATCGCTAGATAAAATTCACAGGCCGCGCATCACCCGTTTGGAGGAGGTTCCGCCCAGCCCGGAAATGAATCTTCCAATGGGCGGCGCAAGACTGGGAGGCGCCGGGTTGACTGTACATTTCAGAAGCCCTGTCGATGTCATCCGTGCGTCATGTTTTGATTGGACGCGGCCTTCGACATCTGACACAAGCGCCGCAGGACGCGACTGCCGTTATCCATAGAACGGGGTCGGGCGACAGATTGACGTCACGTTGCTGCCGCGAGTTTACGCTGGCCGTCCTCTTTACCCTTGATGCTGGCCTTGCAATTTTAAATTGCGCATTCGTTCAAGAATGCCCGCGGCAATCAAAAGCCGTTGATTCATCGACCAATTTTGCGCAGATACTGTACATTCAACAGGAAATGTTTTTGTCCTGCAGGTTGGGGCGTATGATCGGGACAAGAGCGGCTAACCCACTGGAGGCACCATGAGACTCTATAACGCGCCCTCCGTTGCGAAGGACGGGATTCGTAACGCGAACACCGAATTCGACAACCTTCCACAATTCGTCAAGGACGCGTTTCTCACCGGCATGAAGAATTTCGGCGTGTATGACAATTCGCCGGTCAAAGTGGCGGTTGAAAAGGTGCGGCTGCCGAAGGGCTTCGAACTTTATAAGTTCACCGAATACTGGCTCAAGAACCAGAAGGGCGAAATCACGCCTTGGTGGAGCCCGCTGGAAGACTTCAAAAACGATCCAGGCCTTGAAGCCCGCAAGCGGCTTGCAAAGGCGCTTGGTACGACGGCATCCGAGTTGAGCGGCGTCTATGCAGCCGTGCGTGAGGATTGGAATGCCGGTACTTTCATCCTGAGAGCGAAGCTGAAGCGTGACGTCTTCGCATTCTTCGGCCAGTGCGCCATGCAACCGCGGCTGTCCAGCCCGACGGCGCAAAATCCGAACCCCACCACGCGGCAGGGACGCGTGCATGGGCGAACGACCAACCTGCCGGGCTTCGCATGGCAGTTTTATATTCCCACTCTTACGGACGCCGATATCGAGCAGGTGTCGCGCAGTCCGGCTTAGAGGCGCCAGCTCACCGGAATGCTCGTTCGGCGGCCGGAATGCTGGACATTTTGGCTTTCTCGCATGCATCCTTGCTCGCGAGAAAGCCATTTTCGTATGTGTCAGTCGATCGCTTATGAACGCATCTTGCAGTGGGTTTCGAAGCCATGCAGTAATGTCGGGCATGGGACAAATTTTACGATGCGGCGGCAAGGAGTTCGCAGCGCCGCATCAGCCTGTTGACGGTGAGAGTTCAAATGAAATTTGGTGGGATTTTCTTTGCGGCGGCTTTTCTGGCGGCGGCTCATGCCAACGCCACATCGTGTTCGCCTGTCGACAACAACGCACGAATTCTGGCATCCCCGGACGCCAACGATCTTCATCCTGATTGGAGCGGTGAATCATACGTCGGCACAAGTTGGTCCTTTGATGTGGAGCGGCGGATCGAGAGCGATACCGGCGCTTACCTCAAGGGTGACCTGATATCGCCAAGGGGAGATGTGGTGACACCGAACGCATATATCTTGGAAGACGAATGGGATTGCGAATAGGGCGCTTTCCATGCCGCAGCCCGATCGAACCGCTTCATGTTTCCACTTCTTGTTTCCAATGCAGCGGGAATCGAACCCGCGATGTGGTGCGGTGAAAAATATCCAAGCTGTGTGAAGGCTAGTGGAGCGCGCGTATAGACACATCCCAAGATGTGTCTAACCGGCTATCGCTATTTCGCTAGTTTTGGATGGAGGCCTCGCCCGGAATTGAACCGGGGTACAAGGATTTGCAGTCCTCTGCGTCACCACTCCGCCACGAGGCCATCCAATGCTTAAAAGCGTGTGGTGACGGGCGTTTAGAACGAATCCATTTTCAGCGCAAGCGGATTATTTTGATGCCGGCGATTTTTCTCCGGAAGAGGCGGATTCGACGGGCCGGACAGGAGCGGCGCCTACCTACTTCGCCTGCGAATTGCCGCGATTGCGCCGGCGCGCCCACCAGACGGAAAAGCGCCGCCGCATACGCCGCGCTGCTGGCACATCCTGTGAGAGGACGAGAACGCCGAGCGGCACCATCCAGAAACCGAGAATCGGCAGGAAGCCCAGAAATCCGCCGCAGACCAGGCCGCCGCCGATTGCGATGCGGGCAGGGCGCGATTGCGGCATCGAAATATGCCAGCGTCCAAGCATCAGCTTGCCTGTCGCGGCATCGAAGCCGAATCCGCGCTGTTGTTTCGGCTCTGCCACCACCCGGTCCTTCGCTATCTCTTGGCGTCGTTTAGAAATCGGAAATGGGAATTGACCGGGGGAAATCAAGATAAGTCACGGGGAAAAGCATTTTTTTTGAAATACCCCCTTGGCAAACGGGAAAAGCATTTGTAGAAGCCGCCTCACATCTGCGGCGAGCGGATGATCCCTGGTAGCTCAGCGGTAGAGCATTCGACTGTTAATCGACAGGTCGCC
>CAMFHE010000050.1 GCA_945952045.1 uncultured Rhizobium sp. | reverse complement strand
CGCGGCAGCATTATGCCGCCGCTACCGTGGCCGACTTTTGCACCGCCGCTCTCACGCGACGGAGATCAGTTTGAAGGGTATCTGGACGGTGCCGACTCCGGCACAGCACAGGAAGCGGTGGAGGAACCGATCTCGGCAACTCGGGAACTGATTGCAGCGACGATCTTGGCCGGCGATCTGGTCGATGGCCAAGTGCTCGAGATCACCGACGAGAGTGGATCAGTGGGTGTAATCGTGCCGTTCCGCTCCGCCCTAAAGCTCGAGTAGACAGTGCATTGAGCGCTTATCTACCAGCGCGTGGATTACCGTTCTTCCTCGTCCCACCCTCGCTGAGTGCGGAACGCTTGGTGGTCCTCCCATTCGGTGCTGGCCTGAGCCCAGTGTTCGTGATTCTGGCCCTCAGGCTTTCCAGCCTGCTCCCAGAGCTCGTACGCCCGACGAGCAATCCATGCGTCGCTACTCTTTCCATGACGCGATCACAATTTGTTAGCATGGGTGGGATCGGCACGGGGCAACGCCCGTGCCGATGTGGATATCACGCTACCGGCGGCGAAGCTGAGCTGAGTTTGACGGAAGGTTCTCGTCCCCAGACCCTGAGCTTGCCGAGTTCCTCCACGAAGGCGGCAAGGCCGTCTTCGCCAGGAAGCGCGATGACACCTTCGTCGAGGTCCTGTGCGATTCCTGCTTTTTCCAGGAGAGGAAGAGCTGACACATCATAGCCAATGAACTTGCAGTGCTGGAACGCGTCGGCCACAAAATCGCGTGCCGTCGCTTCCTTCAGAACGTCCTCGATTGCTGCCGGGGAGGTCAAAAGGGCCACGGCGTCGAACAAAACGGAAGGCCCACCGTCGATCATGTGGTGGGCATCGATGTGGCTGCCGTCTGAGACCGTGACGCCGCCAACCTTCGGTGCAATGAGCTCGACCAGTCCCTTCTCCTTCGTCACCGCGCTCGTCAGTCCTTTGAGAAGTTTAGCGTCTACACCGTCGGCGACGAGCACACCGAGCTTGCGACCCTCGAAACGCTTTGGCCCCCGCTCGACAATGCTTAAGGCTGGGGAGGGCTCCAGGTCTTGTCTGGTCGGTACTGCGGCCGGCGCCGGCTTCGGCATCGATTGCATTCCGAGGCGATGCGCGACTTCCGTTGCCATAGTCTCGTCGATGTTCAGAAGGTGAGAGACCATACGCTCACGGATCGCAAGCGTCTCGACCTTGCTCAGTTCAAAGGTCAGCGCCATGACGATATGGCGTTGTTCGGGAGGCGTCTGGCTGATGAAGAATTGACGGGCCTGGCTGTAGTGGTCGGCGAAACTTTCCGGCCTGAGTTGAACCTTCTGTCCGCTTTCCTCAGCTGGAAAATGCCGATAACCGCGTGCGGGTGACTCCCTCGGCCCTTTACCGAAGGAGTTGGGCTCATAGTTTACCCTGCCAACCGGATTGCGCATCGCCATGTGGCCATCCTGTTGAAAATGCGCGAAGGGACACTTGGGAGCGTTGATCGGCAGATGCGTGAAGTTCGGGCCGCCAAGACGCTTCAACTGGGTGTCGAGATAGGAAAAGTTTCGACCCTGGAGAAGCGGGTCATTGCTGAACCCGATCCCTGGCGGGACATTCTGCGTCATGAAGGCGACCTGCTCTGTCTCGGCAAAAAAATTATCGGGCATGCGGTCTAGAACCATCCTGCCGATTGGCCTTACGGGCAGAACTTCTTCCGGGATGATTTTGGTCGGATCAAGGATGTCGAAGTCAAACCCATCGGCAAATTCCTGGTCAAAGAGCTGGACGCCAAGCTCCCATTCCGGGAAATTGCCGGACTGGATCGCCTGCCAAAGATCGCGTCGATGGTAATCGGGGTCAGCGCCATTGATTTTCACGGCCTCATTCCAGGCAACGGACTGTAGGCCGAGTTTCGGCTTCCAGTGAAACTTGACGAAAGTCGACTCATCCTTGGCGTTGATGAACCGAAATGTGTGAACGCCAAATCCCTCCATGAAGCGCAACGACCGCGGAATAGTGCGATCCGACATGATCCACATGACCATGTGCATGCTTTCGGGCGTCAGGCCGATGAAATCCCAGAAGTTATCGTGAGCAGTCTGCGCCTGTGGGAAGGCGCGGTCAGGTTCCTGTTTCGCCGCATGGATTAGGTCCGGAAACTTGATCGCATCCTGTATGAAGAAAACCGGAATGTTGTTGCCGACAAGATCCCAGTTGCCCTCTTTCGTATACATCTTAACGGCAAAGCCGCGAACGTCGCGTGCAAGGTCGGCCGATCCTTTGTTACCGGCAACCGTCGAGAAGCGCACGAATACCGGCGTCTTTTCGCCCGCGCGCTGGAAGATATCCGCGCGCGTATATTCGGCCAACGAGTCGTAGGTTTCGAAAAAACCGTGGGCGCCATAACCGCGCGCGTGGACAACGCGTTCTGGGATACGCTCGTGATCGAAGTGAAAAATCTTCTCTCGGAAGTGAAAGTCTTCCATCAATGCCGGTCCGCGCGCGCCAATTCGCAGCGTGTTTTGATCGTCCGCAACCGGCGCCCCTTGCGACGTGGTCAGGACGTCAAATCCATCCTCAGCCGTCTGATGGAGTTCTCCACCCTGAGCGCGTGAGAGCTTCTGATCGTGGATGGTAACGAGCTCTGTGGAATTCGTCTTCGTCTTCTTGGCCATCTCGCCGTCCTCAAATAAGGAAATAAAAGAGGGCCGCTTCGTGGGCAGCCCTTGATATACGTGACCGTTTAGGCAGCTCGCTTGCCTTTGGCGTTCGCTGATGCCTTCGCCAACGCAGTGAGTTTCTTGTCGGTCGCCTCTTCTTCGGAAAGGTTCTGCTGCAAAAGCGGTACGACATCTTTCAAACCGAGCTGCGTCGCCCACTCGATTAGCGTGCCATAACGGGCGATTTCGTAATGCTCAACGGCTTGCGCCGACGAGATCAGGCCTGCATCGAGAGCAGGCGATCCTTTGAATTCCTCAATAATTTCCTCTCCCTCGGCGATGATGCCTTGGATCGCCTCGCATGTCTTGCCGCGGGCCGGCTTGTCGATCAGTTCGAACACCTGTTCAAGACGCTCGATCTGGCCCTGCGTTTCTTCCCGGTGTTGCGTGAAGCCAGCTTTGCCCTCTTCTGACTGCGATGCGCGTGCCATTTTCGGGAGCGCCTTCAGGATCTGCTTTTCAGCAAAATAGATGTCCTTGAGAGTGTCAAGGAACAGATCGTTGAGAGTTTTGGTGTTTGCCATTGGAATTTCTCCATAATCGTTGACCTGACATAACATGAGGAGTGCAAGCACGCGTTTGCGCTCGTGAATAAAGGAAATGCCGATCACGCAAGCGCGTTCCGGTACGCCAGCGTACAGAGTAACAGCGGCGAGGTGAGTGTAGGCTGGCATCGCAAGGTCCGATGTGGAGCGAATTTCCCCGGGCTCTCTTCACCACTACGTTAGGCCCAACCCGGATTCGCATAGCGCTATATGCTGGCCTATTCACTCACCGTTTTCAGCGATGGTGACGAATAGTAGAGGCCGCCATGGCAAGCATCTGCATCAGATGTTGAGCTGTTGCCGCGACCGAACGCTGTCGACTATCATCGTTCAGATCATCACCTCACCGCCCGTTACGGGAATGACCGCACCGGTCATGTAGCTACCGAGATCGGATGCGAGGAGGACGTAAGCACCCGCCAGTTCCGCCGGTTGCCCGGCACGACGGATCAACGTCTGCTCTCCGAACTTGGCGGCCTTTTCCGCTGGCATCGTAGAGGGGATGAGCGGGGTCCATATCGGGCCGGGAGCGACCGCGTTGACCCGAATGCCTTTATCGGCAACCATCTCGGCGAGGCCTGCCGTGAAGTTCGAAATTGCTCCTTTCGTAGACGCATATGCCAGCAATTGCTGCGAGGGCTGACGCGACTGAATCGAGGTGGTGTTTATGATGGCGCTGCCTGGCTTCATGTGGGCAACCGCGGCCTTGGAGAGGAAGAATGGCGCATAGATATTGGTGCGAAAAGTTTCGTCCCACTCGTCCGCTGTGATGTCAGCAATATCTCCATATGTGCGCTGAAAAGCAGCATTGTTGACCAGGATGTCGATACGTCCGAGTTCGTCAACCGCACGCTGGATGAGGGACCGGCAATGATCTTCGGACTTGATGTCACCTGGAGCAAGGACCGCCTTGCGGCCTGCCTTCTCCACCCATTTTGCCGTATCCCGTGCGTCATCGTCCTCTTCCTCGAGATAAGAGATCAGGATGTCCGCACCCTCGCGCGCAAATGCGATTGCCACGGCTTTGCCAATTCCAGAATCGGCGCCCGTAATAACTGCGACTTTGCCATTCAGCCTATCATTGCCCCTGTAAGACTTTTCGCCGTGATCGGGAACTGGCTCCATGGCGTTCGTTTTACCTGGGGGTTGCTGCTGTTGCTTCGGATAGGGTGGACTTGGACGGCGAATGTCATCGTTCATAAGGGTCTCCATCGGTGCTACGATTCGTCTAACATCTCTGGCAACTCACGGTTCCATCAGACCCTAAGGCATTCCAATATGGGAGCGAAACCAACGGGACGATAGGCGGGGTGCGGGCGCGTGTCTTCCCGCGAGATCTAAGCGGTTGAGGGGATCTAGAGCTATTGTGCCCCACCGAGAAGCACGAACGCAGAAAGCCGTCACAATTGCTGTGCGGTTGCGGGTTCGCTGCACAACGGTAAATCAGTTGCGCGAGGCTTTCCGGTCCGTGCTTCATCATTGCGGAACCTCATAGAACCGAACCTGTTCCACGCAGACCGCGGCTTTTCCGCCCCTTCCCCAACTTCGATGCTGTCGCGACATGTTCATCTGGGCCTTCAATCTGGTGGTAAAAGATAAAGTCGCTCAGCGAACAATGTTGGCCGGATCCAAGCACCGCGACGCGAGGCCAATCGGGGCCGGTACTAAACACGGTCGAAATCTGCGCGATCTCAAATTCCAGCTCTCAAAAAGCGCAAGCGATGACACTCGAGCCTGGATCGAACTTGCGAATGTGCTGAAGGTGATCGATGTAAAGATCGGCAACCTCAGATAAGCCCGCAGCTGCGACCGTGATTCGGCGAAAGATGGCAGCAGGTTGGACAAGCTTGCGAATGACTGGACCGGGGCAGCTGATCATTCGCATTCTATTAAGTTTGTTCGCAAACACTGCCGCTGAGGGGACGATCTAAATCTGGACAGACGAGTTTTTATCTTGCCTGCGGAAGGAGACGGCCATGTACCGGTTTACCGTTCTTATCGTCGAAGACGAACCTTTGATCCGAATGATGCTTGCAGACGCGCTCGAAGACGAGGGTTTTCGGGTCGTTGAGGGAGCTTCAGCGTCGGAAGGGATCGCGATGCTCGCAACGACCGATGTCGATGTCGTCATCACAGACATCGACATGCCTGGGGGCTTGAGCGGCCTTGATCTGGTAGAATATATCGCGGCCTACAGGATGGGCCTTCCAGTGCTTGTAACGTCCGGAGGGCAAGTGGAAGCTCCCGGCGAGCTTCCTGGGACAGCGACGTTCATGGCGAAACCTTACAGTCTAGGCCAGGTTTTGGAGGTCATCAGCTTCTGGACAGGAGCTCAGCCGATGCAGCCATCGACAGCCAGTCAATTGAAGGTGGCCTAGCAGGCGAAACGGAAACCCCATTCAGCGGTGACGAGCAAAGCTGCCAAAACTAAGCGTTGCCAGCTGCGAACTTTCTTGCAGCGTTGATGAAGGCGGTGGCTGGGTTCTTCCTTTCCGGATAGTATACCGACAACGGGACCAGAATCCGGGTCGGATCGCGCTCTCATTTGCGAATGATCTCGCAGGGAAGGGGGCCGGAATCCACATCACAGTGATCCCGAGAAGCCCAACGCTAACCGAGGCAACCATTGGCTAAGCTTCCACCAAGTCAGCCCTGAATACCAACAGCAAAAGAATCTTCAACCAAAGGCCCCAACACGCATGCGAGTGGTGCGTGTCTCTCGCGTCTAGGTCGTCGGGTCCGGCGCCAATGGTATTGCCCTGGGTATCGCGAAATAAACCGGGATTGGATCTCACGCGCCGTGCAGGTGATCAGTAACTCGCGCCCCGACATCCCACTTGGACAACCAGTTAGGCCGACAGAGGTCACGGATTTCCATCGCGTTACTCGCGTCGGATTGAGCACTGGCACCGAGCATGTGAGCGACAGAGGGATTTCTCATCGCCTCAGCAGGTGGTAGGCGCCAAGGCCCGTGTCACCTCACCTATATGTATGCCATTTCTAGGCGCTGCAACGGTGACCGGCTTAGTTGAATGTTTTTAACCTCTTCATTTAAGCGGGTCATGACCCCAGTTCATTAATGATCGTCGCCAAGGCGAACCCTCAGGATCCTTCTTTGGGCCGCCTTGCGCGAGATGCCGATGAACGAAGCCGACCACCCTTTGCATGTGGGAATAGTCGTCGTCAGTCAGGTCGGCCTTCTTCTTTCGCTTGATCTCGACGATCCTGCGTCCGGAATGGTGTCCCACGGTTTCGCCGCCGCTACCGCCGGACCAACCAGCCGCCTTGCTTTCGTCCGTCTGAAGCCATGTCTCCAATTCCCCTGGCGCCATGTTCACCGCCTGGCCAAAATCATGCCAGATCTTGTCGCGATCCAGGTTTTCCACGCTCATACAGCGCCTCTCGCGACAGCATCGACTGCAGGCATGTCGATTCGACCATTGTCTTCACCGTCCCAGTATTCGATCGTCTTTGCGGACACTTTGATCAAGACGATCCCAGGCGTGTCGATGCCTTGAGGAAACCAGCGTTCGAGATCCTTGACCCAATGCTCTTCAAAACCCGCCTTGTCATTGATCAGGATCGCTTGTCCTTCCACGGCGACAAAGATGCCCGGCTTTCCGAGCAGACTGGGTGGCGCAGTGAAGGTTAGCGTGACACCAGGGTCGCGATTGATGTCGCGAACTTTCTTCGTGTCCTCATAGGAGAAGAACCAAGAATCGCCATCGTACTCGACATCGCCGTTGTTGCTCATCGGTCGGGTGATGATCGCATCAGAGCCTTTGGTGTTGAACATGCAGAAATCGATCTTGCCGAGTTTCTTCGACAGCTCTGCCATACTCATTGTCGTCGACATCAGACTTCCTCTCTATGCAGTAGAAGCAACAACCGTCCGCATCATCAAAGGTTCCAGAATTTGATCGGCGCGGTGCTCGTGGACAAACCGTTAAATCGATGGCGATCACCACTCCCTCGCTCACAGCCCAAGATTGTACGCGAGAGCAACCGCGAGTTTATTCCGGGTGGATGATAGCGTTTGGAGCAACCCTATCGCGAGCGACCGTATCTTGTTCTGCGCTAATAGCATCGTTCGACTCAAGTAAATTCGGGTAGAAATTCCCCACGTTGAGTGGCCGTCGGACTGAAAGAGGGTCGCCTGACTTTGGGCATCATTGTGCTGGAAATTCGAGTTTGCGAACATCGTAGCCAAGTTCGCGTGCTTTGCGGATCATCCGCTCAAGTTTGGCTTTCGACGGGATGGTCCGGGCATAAATCCAGAGATAGCTCATCGACGGGTTGGCGCTGATGAACCAGGATTTGTCGGGCGATTTGTAGATTACCCAGTAATTGAAGGTAATGAGAAGCGGATACCGGACGCGCATTTTGGCGTTCGTTTTGCCAAAATCCTCAATTTTCCCGACGCCGCTGACGGTTTTCAGGCGGCCTTTGGGCGTGTCGACGTGGCAACCGTCCTCAACCAGGATTTCGTCAGGCGCCTTGCCTTTGCGATAGCTGGAATAGCCCGCCACGCAACCATCGGTTAGAAACATCGGTGTTCTGCCGATCTCAAGCCATGTTCCGCGATAGTGGTCCGGTCCGACTTTCACCACCTTTGGATCGGCGACGGCATAGGTTGTCGCGCCAGCAAGCATAAGGCATGCCGCGCCAAACAGGGTTAGACATTTCAAATGCGTTCGCATGCAATCCTCCTGTCGCATACAGTTCATATCTTAACGCGATTGAGGCTATCGGGTTCGCCAGCACGCTCGAAGCCCCAATAATAATGAGCGAGAAAGACCAGCAAGCTGGCGATAGCTTAGACATTCAAGTTGAACAGGATGGGCACCCAGCGCGATGCCTTCATCGATCTCATGGAGATAGCGACGAAAGCCGATACGCTTCCAGAAAACACACTCCCTTCGGCCCTCTTGCAGGCCGCGGAGATGATCAGGACGCTGCGCATCGTCGCTGAAAGCGGTGTTACCTTGTGGCCGATCGATGCAGAAGCTCTCGTAGATCCGCTAGGCGGGTGAGGGGCACGTTCTTGTGATCGGATGCATCATGGACAGTGACGGATCCTCTTGCATCGCCATATTTTGGCGACTGAAAACGGATTAGAGCCTTGCCATCTACGCTGCCCATGAGGCCTTGGTTTTGAAAACCGGATCCAAGCAGAACGCCCTGGCAAAATGGGTGCATCTGAGGCAATGACACCTTCGTGACAACAGAGAGCTGGCGGCCAGGGATCGACCGCCAGCACATCTTCGATCAGGCTATCTCAGGCAACTCACCGATCAACTTGTCGAGGGTAATCGGATAGTGCCGGACGCGGATACCCGTGGCGTTATGGATAGCGTTGGCGATCGCCGCCGCAACGCCGCAAAGGCCGAGCTCGCCGACACCCTTCGCCTTCATCGGCGACGACATCGGATCGGTCTCGTCCATGAAGATCACCTCCTGGTGCGGAATGTCCGCATGGACAGGCACTTCATAGCCAGCAAGATCATGGTTCACGAAGAACCCGTGCCGTGTATCGACCATGAGCTCCTCCGAGAGGGCGCCACCGGCGCCCATGGTCATCGCTCCAATCACCTGGCTGCGCGCGGTAATCGGGTTGAGGATCCGTCCGGCAGCGCACACAGCCAACATCCGACGAATGCGGGTTTCCCCGGTTGCGACATCCACGCCGACCTCAACGAAATGCGCGCCAAAGGTGGATTGCTGGTGTGTCTCGGTAAGATCGCCCCATTCCATTATGTCTTCACCGATAAGGCCATTCGGGCCAGCAGCCTCCGATAGCGAAACGGACCGGTCGCCAGAGCGAACCTGACCACTTTCGAAGGCAATCTCCTGAGCGTTCAGGCCGAGCTTGGTTGCGACAGCCTCTCGCAGCTTTACGCAGGCCGCGTAGACGCCCGATGTGGCAGAGTTAGCGCCGAACTGGCCGCCAGAGCCCGCAGATACAGGAAACCGGGAGTCTCCGAGCTGGACTGCCACCTTGGCGATATCGACCCCCATCATTTCGGCTGCCGTCTGGGCGATAATCGTATAGCTACCCGTGCCGATATCGGTCATGTCGGTCTCAATCGTCACGACACCCTGGTTATCCAGCTTTGCGCGGGCACCCGATGGAAGCACCATATTGTTTCGGAAGGCGGCGGCAACACCCATACCGACTAGCCAGTGGCCGTCACGACGGGTGCCGACCTTTGGCCTGTTGGTCCAGCCGAAACGCTTGGCACCCCGGGTTAGGCAGCCGATCAGATCGCGTTGTGTGAAGGGACGATCGGGGTTTTCCGGATCAACCTGTGTGTCGTTGATGATCCTGAACTGAATGGGATCCATGCCCAGCTTCTCGGCAATTTCGTCGATGGCGATCTCTAGCGCCATCAAACCTGGTGCCTCGCCGGGCGCCCGCATGGCATTTCCTTCCGGAAGATCGAGCGTCGCGAGGCGCATCGAGGTCATTCTGTTCGCGCCGGCGTAGAGCAATCGGGTTTGATTGACGGCGGTCTCCGGACCACCGCCCTTGAGATCGCCGGACCAGCTTTCGTGACCAATGGCGATGATCCTGCCGTCAGATTCGGCGCCAATGCGGATCCTCTGGATCGTTGCCGGACGATGGGTCGTATTATTTGCTATAAAGGGACGCGGCAGCGCCACTTTGACGGGCCTGTTGACAGCCTTGGCACCGAGTGCAGCAAGAACAGCATCGGCACGAAGGAACAGCTTGCCGCCAAATCCACCGCCAATGAAGGGCGACATCAGGTGGACCTTGTTCTTCTCGATGCCGAGCGTTGTCGCGAGATCGGTGCGCCACCAGTCAATCATCTGGCTGGAGGTCCATACTGTCAGCTCATCACCATCCCAAACGGCGATCGATGCATGTGGCTCCATCATCGAATGTGACTGGTCGGGGGTCGTGTATGTCTCGTCAAGGTTTATCGGAGCGGAGCTGAACGCACCTTCGAAATTGCCGATGGCGGTGTCCGGCGGCGAGCCATTTGCGTCCTTCGGCTTCACCGCGGTACTCTTGGCATTGGAAAGGTCGAAGGCGCCTTTATCCTCCGCGTAATCCACCCTTACCAGTGAAGCTGCGGCACGAGCCTGTTCAAAAGTTCTCGCAATCACCACTGCGATGGCTTGATGGTAATGCTGGACCTCGTCACCACCAAAGAGGTTGGCGGTGTTGTATTTTCCTTTTTTGAGCTTGCCAATGTCGAGTGTGGTGACGACCGCAAGCACGCCTTCGGCTTTCTTCGCGGCGGTTGAGTCGATTGATTTGACGCGACCTTTGGCGATGGCCGATCCAACAGGATAGCCATAAACATAGGCAAGGCTCGGATCATGCCATTCATAGGCATATATCGCCCGTCCAGTCGCCTTTAGCTGACCGTCGATGCGCTGGATCGGCTTGCCGACGACCTTCAACTGGTCGATCGGGTTTGTGGTCGATGGTTTGTCGAACTGCATGATTTCAACCTCTTGCTTCGGCGATCACCGCACCGAGTGTACGCTCAACGAGATCGACCTTGAACCGGTTGTGCTCCGTTGGACGGGCTTCGGCGAGAAGGACCTGTGCTGCGGATTTAGCTCCTTTCCGAAGCTCTGCGTCCGCCGCCTCGATCCGCCATGGCTTGTGTGCGATGCCACCGACCGCTACTCTCCCGGTCCCATCGGGGTGAATGATGGCGCCGACAGAGACGAGCGCAAAGGCGTAAGAGGCGCGGTCGCGAACCTTGCGATAAACGTGCTTACCGCCGATTGGCGCTGGCAGTACTACAGCCGTAATGAACTCGCCTCGCTCCAGCGTGGTTTCGATCTCAGGCGTCTCACCCGGAAGCCGGTGGAAACTCGCAATTGGAATCGAGCGTGACGCTCCATCATGCTTGACCGTTTCGACCACAGCGTCGAGCGCGCGCATGGCAACCGCCATATCACTTGGATGCGTGGCGACGCAGGCGTCGGAGATGCCAACAATTCCAAGCTGGCGCGTCATACCGCCGATGGCCGAGCAGCCGCTTCCCGGCTTGCGCTTATTGCAAGGCTGGTTCGGGTCATAGAAATACGGACAGCGGGTCCGCTGGAGAAGATTTCCCGCGGTCGTCGCCTTGTTGCGCAATTGACCTGAAGCGCCGGCGAGTAGAGCACGAGACAAGAGCCCGTATTGGCGACGGACCGTGGGGTGGGCTGCGAGGTCCGTGTTGCGAACCATTGCGCCAATACGCAGGCCATCAGCCGGCGTTGCTTCGATTTTATCGAGACCAAGCCCGTTGACATCGATCAGATGCGTCGGCGTCTCGATTTCGAGTTTCATTAAATCGAGAAGATTGGTACCACCGGCGATGAATTTCGCATGAACGTTGGATGCCGCCGCCTCGGCCGCCGCCTCGATCGATGTCGCGCGTTCGTATGTGAATGCTTTCATGCCTTGATCCCTCCTACTTCCGAGATAGCGTCGATAATGTTGGAGTAGGCGCCACATCGGCAGATGTTACCGCTCATTCGCTCGCGCACTTCTGACTGGCTCAGTTGTACCTGAACGTTTAGATCGTCGGTAACATGGCTCGGTATATTCGCCGCGATCTCTTTAAGCACCGCGACCGACGAACAGATCTGACCGGGGGTGCAGTATCCGCACTGAAAACCGTCATGCTTGACGAAGGCGGCTTGCATCGGATGTAGATGCCCAGGCGTTCCAAGGCCCTCGATGGTGGTGATGTCGTCCCCGTCGTGCATCACCGCCAGCGTGAGGCAAGAGTTAATGCGGCGCCCATCGACGATTACGGTGCAAGCGCCGCATTGACCATGGTCGCAGCCCTTTTTTGTTCCGGTCAGATGTAGGTGTTCACGCAGGGCGTCGAGCAAGGTCGTGCGGTTATCGGCATCGAGATCATGGCGTTCGCCGTTAACGGTCAAGGAAAGCTTGCTGCTGCGACCCGTAGAAGTCTTGGCAGGCTGAGCGGCCGCCTTTCTGGAAACGCTGGTGACAGCGAGCGTCGCTGCGGAGGACGCAAGAAGGTCCCTGCGTGAAATGTCGATATTGACGGAATTTTGCATGTCCGGCTCCACGTCTGCTGATTTTGGATAAGACGAAAAACAAGGTTTCCGTTAGCCACAACGCGCGAGACGCTTAAGGGTTACATGGAAGACAAATCTGACAACTAGATACTTCGTGAGCGTTCCGGATGCCGGATTGCCTCAATTAACACCTGCGGCGTCTGCACCGCAGCGCTATTGGAGCGGACTGATCCACTCCCATCGAAGGCGAGGGTGCCAGTAATGGCGAATGACACGATTGCGGTCAGGCACTGGGGTGTCGAAGCTAGCATTCAGTCGTGATTTGGTTGCGAAGCCGTATGCCCGCGACCGATAAGATAATTATTTTCAGAAAGTTAAATGGGGAGCGTCAGATGGCTTCCCATAGCGACCGCAAGTGATGCTCAAGGCCGTGCCATCGTATACGTCGCCAACAAACACTAACTCTCTTGATAGTGATATTGACGAGCTGAGAATTTTGGGCCAATCTCGTCAGCGTGAGACAAAGAGGATTGCTCACCGGGGGAGACCAGCATGGGTATGTTCGATTACCGGGGCCACGACGCCTCGGCGCAGATTGCCGACGCCTATACGATCGCGACCAGCACGACCTTGAAGGGATATGGCATCTCGACGGCGGTCTCGGCGGGGTGGAGGCCGCTGACGGCTGCGGAGTTGAACGTTTCGTCGAGCCGCGTCGATACGATCGGCGACTTCAAGGGCGAAAGCGTTCTCGGCTCGGTGGAAGGCGCTGCTCAGGCGCAGGTCTTCGGAAAGTTCGATGCCAGCGACAATCTCACCAGTCTCGCATTTTCCATTGCCGGCACCAACACGCAGGCCGACAAGGCCGAGTGGTTCAAGATCGTCGATGGCACCTATATGCACAATTTCGACTATCTGCTCGACGCCGTCGCCGCCTATGCGACGGGCCACGGATTGACCGGGGCCGATGTCGCGGTAACCGGCTACAGCCTGGGCGGCGGCGCGGTCAACAACATGTATGCGCTGAAAGACAGCGCGTGGGCCGGTTTCTACGCGAATTCTGACTATATCGCCTTTGCCGGCTTCGATATCCAGGATGGGCCGGGCATCTTTAATTTCGGCTATCAGAATGACGTGATCTATCGGCTGAGCCTCGACTCGCCCATCGTCGACTGGAACAAGCTGGCGACCGATCCGAACTATGAGCCCGCACTTCCGGGCCTCGATCAGCCGATCGCATCCGGAACCGACAACATCATTCTCTACGACACCATCTACAATGCCGGCTACGACGCGAATTTCACATCGCTGAACCCGGTCAAGCATTATGGCTTCCAGCTGGACAATATCCTGTCCTGGTCTGCCCATCTTTCCGGCATTATGGACAATCAGGTCGAGCGCATCGCCTCATCGACCTATTACAACCTGATCGGCAAGGACAGCTATGTCGTCCTCGCGCAGTATCAGGACGATGCTCTGAAGACGCATGAATTTCCCGGCTGGGATTTTTCGGCGATGAACCCGCCCGCCAATGCATGGGTTCACAATCGCGATGCCAATGTCTCGTCCTTCCTGATCGGCAGCACCGCGGCCGACTGGTTCGAGGACGGCAATCGCGACGACCATATCGACGCGCAAGGCGGTGACGATCTCATCCGCCTGTCGAAAGGCCACGACATCGTATCAGGCGGCGGCGGCACAGATACGGTTTTCCTGCTCGGATTCTGGAGCAACTACACTGCCTACAAGCTGAATGACGGCACGATCGTGATGAACGATGCGACGCTGACTTACGGCGCGAAGGAGATGACCGGCGTCGAAAAGATCCTCGCCGAGGGCCTCTCGCATACCAATACGAATTCCACATGGGCGGTTCCGGTTTCGTCGCTGACCTATGCGGCGCATAGCGACGGCACGGCCGGAAACGACACGCTGAACGGCACCTCCGGCGCTGACGTCATCTTCGGCCTGGACGGCAACGACACGATCTATGGCGGCGCCGGCAACGATACGATCTATGGCGGCAGGGGCAACGATATCATCGATGCCGGAACCGGCCAGAACATCATCGTCGGCGGCGAGGGTGACGATACGCTGATGCTTTCGGGCAATCGCTCCTTGTACACAATCACCCAGTCCGGCTCGACGCTGAAACTCGTCGCCAGCGGCATTACCAACTATGTCAGCGATATCGAGCATCTTCATTTCGCCGACCAGACGATCCATGTCGCCGACCAATGGCCGATCCTCTAGGCCAAGCGGTAGCCGGGACGATGCATCGAGGGATTTTCACAGAATGAACGACGGTTCGATGCAGCCCTACGGGCTGACACTCAATAAATTCCTGGATCATGCGGCCAAATGGTATCCCGAGGCCGAGGTGGTCACGGGAGGGTCCGGAGAGGTATCAGGGCGGATCGGTTATCGCGATCTGCGCGAGCGCGCGCTTCGCGTTGCCGGCGCTCTTGCAGCGCTCGGTGTTCGCGCTGGTGACCGGGTGGCGACGCTCGCCTGGAACAGTCAGGCCCATGTCGAGGCCTGGTATGGCATCATGGGCATGGGGGCGATTTGTCATACGCTCAACCCGCGCGTCGCAGCTGATGTAATGGCGCCGATGTTGCGGCAATCCGGGGCCGGGGTCGTTATCGTCAGCGCCGATTTGCTGCCGCTTGCGCTTGACGTTTCGTCCAAGGTGCAGATTCGCCAGTTGATCGTCATTGACGGATCGAGCGGCGGCATTGAAGGCGCCTCTTCGCTGGAGGCATTGATTGCTGCTGCCGGGCCCTGCGATCGCTGGGGCGATATCGATGAAAATGCCGCCGCCGGCCTCTGCTTCACCTCCGGAACGACGGGGATGCCGAAGGGCGTCGTTTACACCCACAGGTCCAACTATCTGCATACGCTGCGGCTCTTGCAGGCCGACATGATCGGGCTGACCGCCGCCGATGCCGTTCTCGCCGCTGTACCGATGTTCCATGCCAATGCCTGGGGGCTGCCTTTCGCGGCGCCTGCCGTCGGCGCAAAACTCATCCTGCCAGCGCGGCATCTGGATGGCGCAAGCCTGGCGCGCCTGATCGTCTCGGAGGGCGTGACCGTCGCCGCCGGCGTGCCGACCGTCTGGCTCGGCCTCGTCGAACATGTCGAGGCGACGGGGATTGCGCTGCCGTCGCTGACGCGCATTCTGGTCGGCGGTTCGCCGATGCCGGCCGCGCTCATGGAGCGGATCGAAGATCGGCTCGGCGTCGTCGTGCAGACGAGCTGGGGCATGACCGAACTCTCGCCGGCCGGCACCATGGCCTCGCCCCAGGACCGGAATCGCGATGCTGCCCGTTCCGGCCGGCCTGCACTGGGGCTTGACCTCTTGCTGACCGATGCGGATGGTGGGGCTCTGCCGGAGCAGCGCGGCATGGAGGGCCATCTGCGGGTGCGCGGGCCGATCGTCGTGGAGCGCTATCTCGGACAGGAAAACACGGCGCTCGATGCCAATGGCTGGTTTGAAACCGGTGACCTCGCCCGCATCGAGCAGGATGGCAGTCTGGTGATCACCGGTCGCGCCAAGGATCTGATCAAATCCGGCGGCGAATGGATCAACCCCGCCCAGATCGAGGAGATCGTCTGCGCGCTACCGCAGGTGTCGCTGGCTGCCGTCGTCGGCCGGCAGAATATCAAATGGGGCGAACGGCCGATCCTGCTGGTGGAGATGCGCGAGGGCGAGGACCTCGATGATGTCGATCTGCTGGGCGCGCTTCGCGGTCGCGTCGCCTCGTGGTGGATCCCCGAAACCGTCATCCGTCTTGCGAAGATGCCGACGGCTGCGACCGGCAAGGTCGACAAAATGCGGCTCCGTTCGCTCTACAGCCGGACCTGAAGACGCAAGGCCGGCGGCCAAACTGAAAGCATAAGGGCATGCAGAGGAGAAATGTGATGCGCGAAGCCGTTATTGTCAGCACCGCCCGGACAGGGATCGGAAAAGCCTATCGCGGCGCGCTGAATGCCACGCGTTCGCCGGCCATGACCGCGCATGTCCTCAATCATGCCATCGCCCGCGCCGGTATCGATGCAGGCGAGATCGAGGATTTCGTGCTCGGCAGCGCGCTCTGCGCCGGCACGGCCGGCATGAACCTGGCGCGCAACGCCCTGTTCGCTGCCGGCGCGCCCGTCGAAGTTGCCGGCCAGACGGTGGATCGTCAATGCGCCTCCGGGCTGATGGCGATTGCCACGGCCGCCAAGCAGATCGTCGTCGACGGTATGGATGTGGTGGCCGCCGGCGGTCAGGAAAACATCTCGTCGGTTCAGGATCGCTATTTCGCCTGGGTGAAAGAGGCGGCCGATCCCGCCGTCAGCGCAAATGCCCGCCATGCCTATATGCCGATGCTTGAAACGGCGGAGTTCGTTGCCCGGAAATACGGCATTTCGCGTGATGCGCAGGACCAATATGCGCTTGCATCGCAACGCCGCACCGCGGCGGCGCAACAGGCGGGATTGTTCGACCGGGAAATCGTCTCCTTCGACACGGTCGCACAGGTCAAGAACAAGGAGATGGGCGACAGCATGCCGCAAGCCGTGCATCTGGATCGCGACGAAGGCAACCGCCCGGAGACGACATTGGAGGGACTGTCGGCGCTCAAGCCGGTGGTCGAGGGCGGGGTGATCACGGCCGGCAATGCAAGCCAGCTTTCCGACGGCGCCTCCGCCTGCATTCTCATGGACGCCTCCCTTGCCGCACGTCGTGGTCTGACCCCGCTCGGCGCCTACAGGGGCATGGCTGTGGCCGGCTGCGCGCCGGAGGAAATGGGCATCGGCCCGGTCTATGCGGTCCCGAAACTCCTGGAACGCCATGGTCTGACGGTCGACGATATCGGCTTGTGGGAGCTGAACGAAGCCTTCGCCGTCCAGGCCCTGTATTGCCGGGACAGGCTCGGCATCGATCCCGAACTCTATAACGTCAATGGCGGCGGCATCTCGATCGGCCATCCCTATGGCATGACGGGGGCGCGCCTTGTCGGGCATGCGCTGATCGAAGGGCGCCGGCGCGGGGCCAGATTTGTCGTGGTTACAATGTGTGTCGGCGGTGGTATGGGTGCTGCGGGGCTATTCGAGGTATATGGCCAATGACCAGCGCCCAGACTGGATTGGCAAGAACGGGAATGCACGCTTTGACGGAGAAACCGCAAACCAGTCGCCGCAAGGGCTCGGTAAAGGCAGCGCAGCGTGCAGATATGATCGAGCAGATCCTCGATACTGCGGAACTGTTGTTTTCCCGGCATGGGCTCTACGGCGTGACGCTGAAGGATGTCGCCAAGCATATCGGCGTGCATCACACGCTGATGAACTATTATTTTGAGGACAAGAGGGCGCTTTTCGATGCCGTCGTTGCCCGCCGCGCGCCTGTCACCAGCGAACAGCGCATGCGGGCGATGGACGAATACGCCACTGCCTGCAAGGGCAAGCCGACTGTCGAAGGCGCGCTACGCGCCTATCTGGATACCGACCTCGATCTCTACATCAAGGGCGGTGACGGCTGGAAGAATTACGCGGCCCTTGTCGCCCAGATGGCCAACACGCCCGAATGGGGCGCCGCCCTGATGGACCGGCATTTCGACCCCGTCGTCCTGCGCCTGATCGACCTGCTGAAGAAAGCACTGCCTGATTGCGCCGAAGAGGACATCTTCTGGGGCTATCACTTCGTCACCGGCGCGCTGATGCTGACGCTGGCGCGAACCGGCCGTATCGACAAGCTGTCCGACGGACTATGCCGATCCGACGACTTCGCAGCCGTCAAACAGCGGATGGCATCGTTTCTCGCCGCCGGCTTTCTGGCCGTCTGCGCCGAACGCAAGCCGGTCTGAAGAAATCGACTGATGAGGACCTGGCACGAAAAGAGCGCTTGCAAAATACAAATTAATTCTCTAGTGAGTGAATGAAAGAGATGAAGGACAAGGCGAGAATCGGGACGGAGCCATGGATGCCCCTTGCGGATGCATCCGGCCGGACGTTCTTTTCCCCTTGAATGGGTCCGGCCCACCTGAAACGGCCGATGGCATGACTTTTCTGACATGAGACAACCGCTGGAACCGACCCGGCGGGTCGCCCGCGTCATGGCGCGGCGGCGAGGGAGCGGAAGCTGCGCCTGCCATTCTGACATGGGGCGCAATGATCGATGGGAAATGCGGCGGCGAGGAGGATGTCGGGCGCGGCCGCGGAAGGAGGAGGAAATGCGGTTTTTATTCGCAAGGTTGCGGCAGTTTCCGGCTGGCCGGCAAAACGGTCCGTCGCACATCCCGGCACCGGTTTGCCGCGGCGCGACCGACGGGGCGGTGCGCGCATGACCGCCGCTGCCGTTTCATCCGCGCCCAGGCGCAACCAGTTGGAACTGATCGTCGCCGGCGCCACGCTCGCGCTGATCGTCGTCTTCTCGGCGACCATCGACAGCTTTCTCAGCCTCGGAAACCTCCGGGTCATCCTGTCGAATTCGGCTTCGCTTGCGGTACTCAGCTGCGGCATGGCGGTCGTCGTCATATCGCGCGGTCTCGACCTGTCGCTGATCGCGCAGACCATCGCCGGCGCGACGATTTTCGGCATGCTGATCAGCAATGGCGTGGCCGCGCCCATCGCCATTGCCGCCGCGATCGCCACCATCGTCCTGATCGGCTTTCTCAATGCCTGGCTGATCGCCTATGTCGAGATACCGGCCATGCTGGCGACGCTGGCATCGTCTATGTTCCTCGTCGGCCTGCTTCGCTTTGTCGTATTGCGCGGCGAGTTCCTGCTGCTGCTGCCGAAATCCGACCCGACGGTCACCTTTCTGGCGGGCGATATCGTGCCGGGCATTTCCATGTCGATGGTCATCATGGCGTTGACGCTGGCCGCGACCTGGTTCCTGCTCGACCGGTCCTCGGCAGGGCGCATCGTCTATGCCATGGGAGACAATTTCCAGTCGGCGCGGCTGACCGGGCTTCCCGTGCGCACCACGACCATCGTCGTCTACGTCTTCGCCGGCCTGACGGCGCTTGGCGCCGGACTGATCATGTCGGCGGCCAGCGGTGCGGTCGATTTCCGCACGGCGACCAATGGAACGCTCATCTTCGACGTCATCCTGGCGGTCGTCCTCGGCGGCATTCCGTTGCGCGGCGGACGCGGCGGCATCGGCAACATCGTCGTCGGCGTCGCGCTGATCGCCATCCTGCGCAACGGCATGACCCTGATGGATTTCACGGCGCAGACCCAGGACATGCTCAAGGGCGTCGTCCTGCTGACGGCGATCGTCATCGACAATTATCTCAATCCCAGAGACGCCGAAACGGACACCGTGGGCGATCTCTGAGACTTCGTTCGAAACCTGGGAGGAAAGCATGTTCTACAGACTGAAACGGATTTCCCGTACCGCGGCCATCGGCCTGCTGGCGGGCGCCTGCACCCTGTTCGGTATGGGCGCCGGCGCTCATGCCGAAGGAGAAATGAAGGGCAAGAAGGTCATCTTCGTGCCGATTTCGCTCGGCATTTCGCTGACCGAAGGCTGGGTCCGCCGCATGAGGGAGCATGCAGCGGTGCAGGGCTATAGTTTCGACGCCCGCGATCCGGCCTTCAACACTGGCGCCATGTCCGAGCTTCTATCGAAGGCAATCAGTGAAAAGCCGGACGTGCTCGTCGTTCACAATCCGACGGTGCAATTGCTGGCGCGCCAGATCAAGCAGGCCGAAGCGCAAGGCATCAAGGTGCTGCAGATGAACCTGCAGTCGAACCAGCCCTCCACCGCCTTCGTCGGCGCCAACTGGCAGCGGATCGGCCGCGAAATCGCCGAGGATATCGTCAAGGAATGCGGCGCAGGAAGCGGCAAATCCGGCAAGGTCGCCATCATTCCCGGCCAGTTGACCGCCGCCGACAGCGTCATCATGAACGAGGCCGCCTTCAAGGTCTTCGAAGAACACAAGGAAATCCAGGTCGTTTCCAACCAGGCATCCGACTGGGAGCCGGAAAAGGCGCGCCAGATCACCGCCACCGTGCTGCAGCAACATCCCGATCTCTGCGCCATCTTCGGCCATTGGGACGTGCATACGATGGGCGCGGGCAATGCGGTCAAGGATGCCAACAAGGCCGACGACGTACTGGTCTACGCCACCGGGGGTGGGGACAGCGTCACCTGCAAGGCCATCGAGGACAAGATCCTCGACCGCGTCTGGAGCTACGACGCCGACGGCCAGGGCCGCGATGCCGCCACGATGATCGACCTCCTGCTGCAGGGCGCCGGCAATGCGGAAGGCAAGATGCTGACCGTGGAATCGCCCCTGAAGATCATCAAGGCCGGGCCGGATTACGATCCGTCATCCTGCTGGAAGATGTGACGCATCCACGATCCGGGCATAGCGCCAACCCACTTGAGCCGCGGCGGCCAGTAACTGGCACCTTCTGCGAAAATCCGCACTCGTCCCATATGGAATACGACAATGGTTCGTGATTTTGATTTTGCTGGCCTGCCGAGGCAGCGTGTGCCGCGTTTCGTGGTGTCGCCACGTCGTGTCATTGCCGATGTTCTGTCGAAGGGGTGGGTCGAAAGCCTCATTCCCTTCGTGGCCCTGGTTCTCGTCATCGCCGGCATTCTTGCCACGACGGCCGGGTATTTCACCGCCACCAATCTCAGCAGCATGTCGCAATATGCCGCGGATGGCGGCCTGGTGGTGCTGGCGCTGCTGATCGTCGTCGCGGTCGGCGGCATCGATCTTTCGGTTGGCTCGAATTTCGCCATGTCGGCCTTCGTGGCCCTGTATTGCTTCCATATCCTGCAATTGCCGGTGCCGGTGGTATTTGCCTGCACTCTCGTTGCAGGCGCGGCGATCGGCATGATCAACGGCGCGATCGCCGGCCTTCTCGGCTGCGGCGCGCTGCTGACGACGCTCGGCACGATGATCACCGTGCGCGGTGTCTACACGCTTGCTTCGCAAGCCAGGCTCGTGGAAATTTCCAGCTCCGCCCGCACCGACGACTTGTGGGACTGGATCGGCTTCGATACGGCGCTCGGCCTGCCCATCGGCTTCTGGGCGCTCCTCGTCGTCGCCATCGTGCTGGTCGTGCTGTTTCGCCAGACCCGGTTCGGCTGGCATATCCTGGCGGTCGGCGGCAATCGCAAGGCGGCGCGCCATGGCGGCATCCGCGTCAAACGGACGATTTTTCTCTCCTATACGCTTACCGGCCTCATCGTCGGCATCGCCGGCTTTCTTTTCGCCGCGCGCCAGAACAGCGTCGGTTCCGATACCGGCATCGGCATGGAATTTTTCGCGCTGACCGCCCTGGTCGTCGGCCTCGGCGGGTTCGTCGCCGGGCGCGGTGCCGTCATCTCGGTGCTCATCGGCTTTGCCACCGTCTATATGCTCAACAACGCCATGGCCAATGCCGGTTTTCGCGGCGATTTCGTCCAGTTCAGCATGGGCGCCATCATCATCCTGATCCTTGCCATCGACGTGAAATTCCGCAAGAACCGTCACCGCCTGCTGGCCTCCACCTATCTCGATCCCAGCCCCTTCGATCCCGGCGCGATCAAGAATATGGACGGCCTGATGCCGGATGAAATCGCGCCGAAGCTGACACAGGCCGAGATCCTGGCGACCGGACAGGTCGACGGTCCCGAAGACGTGCTTCTCGATGCCACCGGCAATCTCTATTGCGGCAGCCGCGACGGCTATCTGTTCAAGATCGCCGGCCCCGCCTATGACACGGCGGAGGTGGTCGCCAAGATCGGAGGCCGGCCGCTCGGCCTTGCCTTCGACAGGCAAAGGCGCATCGTCGCCTGCGTGGCGGGCATGGGCCTGGTGCGGGTGACGCTGTCTGGCGCGGTGGAATTGCTGACCGACGAGACCGAGCGCAGCCTGTTCAGCGTCCAGGACGACACGGCGATCCGCATGGCCGACGACCTCGACATCGCCCCCGATGGCGTCATCTATTTCACCGATGCGACCAAGCGTTACGACATGGAGAATTGGGGCCTCGATCTGCTCGAAGCGCGGCCCAACGGTCGTCTGCTCTCCTACGATCCGGGGACGTGCAAGACGCGCACGGTTTGCGACAACCTGCGCTTTCCCAATGGCGTCTGCCTGACCCATGACGGCAAGCATTTGCTGGTCGCCAGCACCTGGGAATGTTCCGTGATGATCTTCGATCTGGACCGTCTGGGCGACGGGCCGCGCGTCTTCATCGACGGGCTGCCCGGCTATCCCGACAACATCAATCGCGCCTCGGATGGCGGCTACTGGGTGGCGCTGGCCGGCATGCGCAATCCCGTTTTCGATCTGGCCATGCGCCATCCCGGCCTTCGCCGGCGCATGACGAAACATGTGGCGCCGACCAACTGGCTGTTCGGCAACCTGAATATCGGCGGCGTGCTGAAGATCGACGCATCGGGAAAGATCATCGACGCGCTCTGGGATGCGCCCGACGGCCCACTCTACATGATCACCTCGATGCGTGAGCACGAAGGCTCGCTTTTCCTCGGCGGCGTGACCAACGACAAGATCGGCCGTCTGAAGTTGGACGGCGCAAATCCTGAGTGGGTTGGGCCGGCGAGCTATTGGGGGGCAGGGCAATGAACGTCCTCTTTCGCAAGCGGCGGCAGGCGCCGGCCATGACGCTGGAAGGGGTGCTCGGCCCCAATAGCCGGCTCGACGATGCCGACGGCATGACGGTGGTAGCGCCGGAGGCGCTGTGCGAGGGGATCGACGGCCGTCTGCTTTTCAGTTCTGGCACGCAGGTGCTGGCGCTCGGGCGCTGGGGTGAAAAGCCTGAGGAATGGGCGCGGTTCGATGCCCCAGTCACGGCGCTGTGCCGCAGTGGTGGCGGTCTCGTCGCGGTCGCGCTCGCCGGCGGGAAGGTTGTCGTTCTCGACGCGGCTGGGCATCCGCTCGATGGCTGGTCGCTGCCGGCCGGGCGCGCAGCTGGCGTTGTCGATTGCCTGTTTCGCTCGGAAACCGAATTGCTGGTGGTCGATTGCGGCGTTGCGGAGCGTGACAGCTTGTTGGCAATGGCCGCCTGGGACGCGGCGCACAAGGGGCAGGTGCTGTCACTGCGCCCGTCCGGCGAAGTCCGCACTGCCATGACGGGATTGCACTACCCGACTGGCATCAGCCTCGACGCACAGGGCAATATACTCGTTTGCCTGTTGGAGCAGGCGAAGATTGTCAACGAGGCCGGCGCTGTCGTGCAATCGGGCTATCCCGGCTATCTCGGCCGCCTGCGGCGGACGGCGACCGGCTATTCGCTCGCCTGCCTGTCGCGTCGCGATCCGCTGATCGAATTTCTGAAGGGCGAGCCGCGCTTCATCGCCGAGATGAAGGTGAAGATGGCGCCGAAGCACTGGATCGGCCCGCGCATCGATCCGCAGTTCAGTCACGATCTTCCCATTGCGCTTGGCGCGACGCGGCTGTTCGGGGCGGTCAAGCCGTGGGCGCCGTCCTTCTCCTATGGCCTGGTGCTGCATCTCGACGACAAGCTGATGCCGACCGCATCGGCGCAATCGCGCGCCAATGGCAGACGGCATGCGATCTGCGATACCGCCGTCTGGAACGGCAATATGATCGCCGTCAGCAGGGCCAGCGGCGAACTTCTCAATCTGGGTGGGAACACATGAGCGCGCATCCGATCATCAGCCTGCAGAACACGACGAAGACCTATGGCGGCATCGCGGCGCTGGCGGATGCCAGTTTCGATCTTCATCCCGGTGAAATCCATGCGCTGGTCGGCGAAAACGGCGCCGGCAAGTCGACCCTGTGCAAGCTGATCGCCGGCGTCATCGCGCCTTCGGAAGGCGCGGTTCGCGTCGATGGCGAGATCGTTGCATTTTCGGCGCCGAAAGATGCCAGCCAGCGCGGCATTTCCATGGTCTATCAGGAGACCAGCCTCGTTCCGCAGCTGACCGTGGCGCAGAATCTGGTGCTTGGCCGCGAAAACCGGTTCAACTCGGTGCGCAAGGTGCGCAATGCCGCCCGCCAGATCCTGCAGCGGCTGAACTTCAAGGTTGATCCCACCCAGCTTGCCGGCTCGCTTTCGGCCGCCAAGCGGCAAATGGTGGAAATCGCCCGCGCCGTCCTCAACGAGGCGCGCGTCATCATTTTCGACGAGCCGACCGCGGCGCTGACGCCGGAGGAAACCAGCCATCTTTTCGACCTGATGAAATCCCTTCAGCGTGCCGGCGTTGCGATGATCTTCATATCGCATGCGCTGGAGGAAGCGCTCAATCATGCTGACCGGATCACCGTCCTGCGCAACGGGCGGATCATCGTCACCGGCCCGGCCGCGGATTTTGACCGCAGCCGCCTCATCCGGCACATGATCGGCGAGGAATTGCAGGAAAAGACGGATGCGACGACGCATGCGCGCGCCTCGCGCTCGGCCTTGCCGGTGCTGCGGGTCGAAAACGTGCGCATGGGCAGCATGGTCAACAACATGTCGTTTTCGATCTTTCCCGGCGAGATCACCGGTATTGCCGGGCTGATCGGCTCCGGCCGCAGCGAAATCGCCAAGGTCATCGTCGGCCATACCAAGCGCAATTTCGGCGGCGGGCGAATCTGGCTGGAGGGGAGGGAGGTGCGTTATTCGACGCCTGCCGAGGCGATTGCCGATGGCATCGCCTATATCAGCGAGGACCGCAAACTCGACGGTTTCTTCGACACCATGAGCGTCATGGACAATATCGGCCTCGGCTGGCTGGCGAAATTCGGCCGGCGCAGCCTGCTCGCCCCCTTTGGCCGCATGCGGCAGGCCGCGCAGAGCTGGGAAGACCGGCTGAAGGTGCGCCGCATCGGCGTCAACCAACCCGTCCTTCGGCTTTCCGGCGGCAACCAGCAGAAGGTGGTGATCGCCAAATCGCTGGTTCAGCAGCCGCGCCTCGTCATCTTCGACGAACCGACGCGCGGCGTGGATGTCGGCGCCATCGCCGAGATCAAGCAGATCGTGCGAGATATTGCCGATAGCGGGGCCGGCGTCGTGCTGATCTCCTCCTATCTTCCGGAGGTCCTCGATCTCTCGGATCGCATTCTCGTCGCCAAGAGCGGCACGATCGCGGCTGAGTTTTCACGTGCGGAAGCGACGGCGGAGCGGATATTGCAGGCAGCTATCCATTGATATGGCCGCATTATTCCGATCGGTCCCTGATTTTATGAGCTAAGGAGAAGTGGGCATGGAGATGTCTGGTAGGTCCGCGATCGTCACCGGCGCGGGCATGGGGCTTGGGCGATGCCATGCTCTGCGGCTTGCACGGCTCGGCGTGAAGGTCATGGTCAACGACTTGGATGGCGACAAGGCCGAGGCGGTCGCCCGCGACATCCGTGCGGCCGGCGGCCAGGCGCTTGGCTTCAGCGCCTCCGTGACCGACGAAGACGCAATCTCGGCAATGGTCGGGCAGGTCATGCGGGAATGGGGCAGGATCGATATCCTGGTCAATAATGCCGGCGTGCTGCGAGACAAGAGTTTCGCCAAGATGTCGCTGGACGATTTCCGCTTCGTGGTGGATGTCCATCTGATGGGCTCGGTCATCTGCACCAAGGCGGTGTGGGACATCATGCGCGAGCAGAATTTCGGGCGCATCGTGATGACGACGTCCTCTTCCGGCCTTTACGGCAATTTCGGCCAATCGAATTACGGCGCGGCGAAGATGGCGCTGGTCGGCCTTATGCAAACCCTCGCGCTCGAGGGTGAAAAATACGACATCCGCGTCAACTGCCTCGCGCCCACGGCTGCGACCCAGATGACCGACGGCCTGTTGTCGGCAGAGGCTTTGGAACAGCTGTCACCGGAGCTGGTCAGCGAAGGCCTTCCGGCATTAGTCTCGCCGGATGCGCCGACCCGCGCTATTCTTTGTGCCGGCGCCGGCCATTTCGCCCGCGCCAACATTACTCTCACCAAGGGCATCCAGATTGGCAGAGCGGTTGATGCTGCCGACCGCGTGATTTCGAAGTGGCATGTGATCGAAGACAGGAAAGGCGAGATCATCCCAGCTTACGGCTTCAAGCAACTGGAATGCGAGTTGGAAGCCGCCGGTCTAGTCATCCCTAGGTGAACCGGTTCTGATATCTGTGTCAGTCGATTTTCAATCGGTTCTGTCACGGCTGATCGTGGTAACTACTGCTGGATGAACGCGCCATATCAGAAAAGATGGCTCGTGATGGAGTATTGCTGACGAGGCACAGTAACTCGCCTAGCTCAACCAGTGCCAGTCAGTCTGCGATAAGCCTATCGAGCGGTATCGTCGCGCACCGACCATTCGGGTGCGGTCATGCAGTGTAAACATGTGATGGTCAGGGGGCAGGCGGTTTGGGTGCTGATCGTCGTCGTAAGGCGTCTATAAATCTAGGGCTTGCTCAGACAGCGCGGCCGTTCCTGTGCGCGGTCTTCCCCATTCGGAAAACGTCAGGCGATTGTCGAGCGTCGGCTTAGAGGCCGATTACGAGATGCAAGAGCGGAACTCCGCACGGGTATCATTTTGCCTGAAGTGGACACGCAGCCGTAAAATGCTAGCCAACCTATTGAAGCGTTAGCAAGCGTGAAGGTCCATCTCAGTTACATGTTAACTGCGCTTTGCATGTAAAAGTTTATTGCCATGCCTCCGATAGAAGGCGCATGGTGCCGCCAGTCTAGCATAGCGCTGGCTAACTGGCCGATCCCTAAACCTCAGAAAGGGATACGCATGCACACCATGACATTGAAAACCTATCTGACGAGCGAAAACTTGCTCATGATCGAGGCAATTCTTTCGAGTGCTGGCCTAGGCACAATGCACAGAGAACGAGGCACGTACGGCCGCTTCCTGATTGGAATGATGGAGACCGGCACACAGGACCGGCCCGCTTTGTCCGCAGCTTTGCAACGAGAGCTTGGGACGACACGCTTTCGTCAGTGTTGGCAAGGCGCGCCGCCAATGCATCGATTCGCCACTCAAGGTATGCTCCGCTAGCTTTCAAAAAACAGCCCCAAGGCCAAATCGTATTTTGCGCGCACGACTATCCTCGAAAACGGAGTCTATGATAGCCTTGCGTTGCGCATCGATGACGATTTACGGCAAATGGGAAATGGGGAAAACCGCGACAACAAGCTTGGCCTAGCTCGTGCTGAAAACTGCGAGGCTTCTTGTTATTCGTAAGCATACGGTGACGCTTTCAATTGCCCATATATCTCGAAAATTGCACCTTCTTTGTGGCCCAATGCGTTTTTTGACTTGCACAGAGGAAGCTGTGGTTAAGGCTCGTTGAAGGCGGTTGCACGGATCGTAATTTTCCTGCCAGCAGGATCGCTGGCGAAAATAAGTCCGCCTCGCGCATTTGATTGCCCGGGAACGTAGTCCAGGATAGTTTCTGCCGAGGCGGTGGGTGTCGCCATGCCGGATATCTCGCCCCGCACTTTCACCTGTGATGCGGTGAAGCTTGCGTTGTTGCGAATTTCGAAGTCCACCTGAAACCCTTGACTCTTCTGCTCCACTCGCAACACGCGGCCAACCAAATCCGGTGCTGTGTCACGATCGGCGAGCGCGTCCTTACCTATCCAGCCGATCACGACCAGAACCAACAAAACGGAAACCGCACCGGCAACCCACTCGATCCAATGCGGCTTCTCAGTTTCAACGTTTTTTCCCGCGCTCACTTTCGTCATCGGTCTCTCACAGAATCAAACGCGCCGCCGCAGCGCCAATTGCACCGGGGAGGCTTAAAATGATGATCGCCATTAGCGCTTGCGTTAACCCGAGGTTATCCATGCGATGAAACGTCCAGAGGCAGAATGCGCTGATCAAACCGGCAATCACGTAGCCGGGAAGCGTAAAACGCAAGAACGCATGCCAAAGCGGTGTGCCTTCCGCAAGGTTGTGGCTGCCCTTAAAAGACAGTGCGTAGACAAAGCTGTGCATGACCACCAGCGACGCCACGATAATGATCAGGCTGTGCCACGGTGTCATCTTGTAAGACAGCAATATTATCTCCTCTGTGGGCGCAACATTCAGGCTGAGAAACAGGGCGCCGACGCTCATCAAGAAGAGTTCGCTCCAATAGCTCGTCTCCTCGTCGTCGCTGGGGTCGCGACCGTCTTCGTCATCGCTGCCGTCGTTTGATTGCCCGCCAAACTGACTTCGCCCAAGAGAGGCGCCAATGCTAGCCGGTACCGCCTGGATGGCTATCATGCCTACTGCCTCATGCGCTGATTGACCGAATTTGATTACGCCAATCGCGAGAAGGATTGCCCCACTGCTCAAGATGCCTAGACCGTAGGCGACGCTCGCATCTCTCAGAGCCTGCCCCCAAGTGAATGTCGCCTCAAAGCCGATACGATTGGAGAGGATGATAAGCAGCGGGATATTGATGATTAGCAACACAAACAGACGCGTGCGATCCATATAGATCCCGAGTTCCCACATCTCCATGGTCATCATCATAGGCAACGCAAACAGTAGAGCTCCAGCTCCGCCGCGCGCAACGCCGGCCAAAAATCTTGTGACATCGAAGTCGTCAGAACTCGTACCTATTGCTCCCAAAGGTCTGTCCCCCGCAGGTCGTTCAAAAAGAAAAGTTCGCACCAACTTTGCTCAAGTCTCGTTGTATTGCTCTACGACGTGCCTCAATGTGATTTTAGATACCGAAGGCGGCCAGGCTGATCGAGACTGCGAAATACAGAAACTCCTCCATCGGAACCCTCCGGATCCACGCCAGCGCTTCACTCATATTGCAGGCTTGGTTAGGTGTAGTGGTAAACGCAGCGTAATAGAAAAAGATGCCGATAATCATGAATAAGAGCCCTCGTGCCAAAAGCCCGTAGATTCGCAACAAGATCAGAACTTGACTCTACCGATTCAGATATCGCTCAACCGCCAGCTAAGTCCCTTGAATGCCGTGACGACACCTCATTCAAACATGCTCACGCCGACAGCGCCTGCCAAGTATCTGCATAGAACCGTGACATCACCCACGCGGCCAATCCCTTTTCACCGCCGCCGCTTGACCACGGTGTGTCAAACGCCTGCTCAAAGGTGAATCGCCAATCCACATGTGTGACTGCGCTAGCAAGTAGCGCTGTGCCGATCGCACAACTTTTGGCGCGAGGGCCTTTAATGTTGGTGTTGCAAACCGACTGAGCCAAGCGCCAGATGACACAAGCAAACAGACCCATTCCAATCATCTTCAGTCCAAAATGCTCGAGTAGTTGTGCAGGGAAGTGTCGAGCGCCGATCTCCTATGGCTTTTCCTGGCGAATTCCGGAGATCAACGCCAAGCCCGCAACTAGGATGAACACATATCTACTCGATGCACATAATGATCGAGCAACCCATTCAAATTTGAATTTTTCCAGAGGGAGAACTTAGTTCCGCTCGAATGCACGACAACCAACAGAGTTCCGCGAAGGGTGTTAGCTTAAAACGACCTTACTGCGCGTGGCTTGCCTTCGGTCTAGCCGGTACTAGTTAAATGCCGAGAAACGCGCCATGGCTGTCGCCTTAGCGGCTGACACGAATTCTAGGTAATATCCAAGGACGCGATTTGACCCAAAACACTGAAGCATTAGACGCATCCGTCGCTGTTGAAACCAACCAGTTTGAAGCTGGCCAAAAACGATTAAGCGCGCTCTACCAGACTGAGCTGATGGACAGCAGTCCAGAGGAACGCTTTGATCGTTTGACCCGCCTAGTGGCTGCGACCCTGTCGGTTCCTGTTGCACTCATCTCTCTGGTCGATACCAAACGCCAATTCTTCAAAAGTACTTTTGGCCTGCCGGAACCTTGGAGGTCAGAGCGCGAAACGCCGTTGACGCATTCATTCTGTCAGCATGTCGTGTCAAGGGCCGCGCCGCTTGTGATCGATGATGCAACGCTTGATCCACTTGTGAGCGACAATCTCGCGATCCCTGACCTGAATGTCAGGGCTTATCTCGGCATCCCATTAATTTCGGATGAGGGACATATACTGGGGTCGCTCTGTGCTATCGACTCGGAACCGCATCGATGGACGGCTCGCGAGCGAGTGATACTGGCAGATTTCGCCAAACTCGTGGAAGAGCAAATTTCGCTGCGTGCAAGGGTGGAGGAACTGGCACGTTTCGACGAACAGCGCTCCCTTATCCAGGGGGAACTTGCGCATCGTATCAAGAATATCTTTTCGGTGATCTCCAGCCTGCTCCTGGTCTCATCGAAAACCGAAACCGATCTAGATGGCTTTGTCAAAAGCGTGACGGGGCGAATACAGGCGCTCGGCAAGGCAAATGATTTCATCATCGAGGCCAAATTAATAGGTAACGGACCGGCTGGCGGACTTGGCGAATTGATCGGCGCATTGCTCGCGCCTTTCAAACGAAACGAACGGCAAGTCATTGTTTCCTGTCCGTCTGTGGCAGTGGGCGAAAAGACTGCAGCGGCGCTTGCACTTGTCATACACGAGCTTGCAACGAATGCCGCAAAGTACGGCGCACTGTCAGTGGTTGACGGTTATGTCGATCTCCAATGTCGTTGTGAGGGGGAAACTTTCAGGCTCCTCTGGCGAGAAGTGGGCGGTCCACCTGTGACGATACAGCCGTCCAGAAAGGGGTTTGGGACGAAGATGGTTGCGAGAACGGTCGAGACACAGCTCATGGGAAGAATAGAGCGGAATTTTCATCTTGGCGGTCTGGTGGCAACTCTCGATATCCCGATGTCGATAATTCAGCGATAGCCATTGTGCCAGTGCAGGCGAACTTTCTCTCCGCCATACTTATTGTCTATGCTGCTGTTATTGGCTCGGTTTTCCGCGTGGGTATGTCGCTTCCCCAACCCTATACTCACTTTGCTTCTCGGATAGCCGCGAACGATAGCGGACGGTGTTGCGGACTTATCGCAATGATTCTGCAGATAAGGGATCGTTGCTCGCCCAAGACAGTTTGAGCGCTTGCTTACGGTATCTTGAACGCCGCCGCATTATCCTGCACGCCACGCAATTCCTTGTAAGAAGCATGTAGGAGCTTTTCCTCATCCGCGTCGTCATGCCCTACACGCTTTACGTCCATCAGCAGCCTTCGCAAGAGGAAGAGGCTAAAGCCGAAATACAAGCTTGGACGGACAAAATTGGATAGCTCTAAGCCAGAACATACAACCAATCGCAGCGATCCGGTGCCACGGTTAGCATGTGGCCACGCGCTATGATTTCCGTTGATTGTTTTTCAGGCGGGTCTTGGTTTCCCGGCTCCTGTACCGCCTGGATTGCGGGAATTCCTCAAAACAACCCGGCGGATCCGTCGAACGCGTCATTTGAGCCGGCGAAATCGGGAAGCCCAACAGAATGAAACCCATCATTTTGAAACGCCACACCGCATGGCGATTGTTGCGCTCGGATGACAGCGCGCTAGCCGTCATTTCGACATCGGTTATGCGCTTCCCCAATTTCGAAGCTATGAAGCCGGGCCGCCGCCTCTGAATTTGGAAATTGGAGTCGGCGGCTTATGGTCGGCACATTATGAACCAGCGCTTGGCGGGGCCGAAGCCTTGAAGCTCTTATCCAGCAAGCTACGACCGTCAAAAGCCCTAAGCGTTAATGCCCAGGACGTGATGTCCTTTTTGTAAACGAACAACCAGCGAGCGTTCTTTTGGGTCAGGCCGCGAAAAAACTCTACGAACGTTGCTTCGTCCATGTCTGTTCGGTTCCACGAAGGCGGAAACAAGCCTTTTCCAGCATTCAGGTGCTGCGCCAAACTGAAGTTCTCTTTGTGGCCTTCCCCGGTATTGTTTGCCTGGTAGAAGCCCCAACGCATGCCAGTTTTGGCAAACACGCATTCATGCGCGCTGCCGCGGGCACACAAATAGCCGTAATATGGTCCTTTCGCGTTGAGCAACACTTTCAGGACCGCCTCGGATGTATCCGGGCTAAGTTCTTTCTGCTCCTGATACGGCAGATAGCCAGGATCTTTGCGCGTCAGATACTGTACGACCATGTAGGCCGCGCCTGAGCAATAATCCATGTCGTGAGAGGTATTGTAGCCGCTCTCCTTACCCGGCATTGTGGTGTGATAGAGCCGACGCAGATCGGCCAGCGTCTTGCAAAGTGCAAGTTCCTTATCGAGTTGGTGGAGAGAGCGGTAACGCCGGTCTAATACGGCAGAAAGTATAGACATTTTTTGAGGGCGCCTCATTTGGGGGACACCCATGAAATAGACGGGTCGGTTTCCACAAGGCAACGACTACAACAGAAACGACCAAAATTGGCCGATTTGCCAAATCGCAATTTTAGCGGAGTTCTTTCTAAGAGCCGAACTATCGCTTGCTTCGCGGGGATGGCTGAAAATGACCGTTCCTACGAGGCTATGAAGGCTGTTCGTAAACTTGGTGTTGGAATCGCCTTTGACGATTTTGGGACCGGGTATGCATCGCTTAGCTTGAACCGCGCCGGGTTTGCCGGAGACCGTTTGGTTTAAGTTATGCGGCGATAGCCGTTGCGTCTAGCATGGCGTAGTATCGGTCTTCGGCCTCGGCGGGCGGAATGTTTCCGATGGGTTCCAGGAGGCGGCGGTTGTTGAACCAGTCGACCCATTCGAGCGTTGCGAACTCCACAGTTTCGAAGTTGCGCCATGGTCCTCGCCGATGGATCACCTCGGCCTTGTAAAGACCGTTGATTGTTTCGGCGAGAGCGTTGTCATAGGAATCGCCGACGCTCCCGACAGACGGCTCGATGCCCGCCTCCGCCAGCCGCTCAGAATAGCGAATAGACACATATTGCGAGCCACGGTCGGAATGATGAACTAGCCCGCCGCGTTTGACAGGCCGCCTATCATGAAGCGCTTGGTCGAGGGCATCGAGCACAAAGCCCGCATGGGCGGTCCGGCTTGCCCGCCAACCGACGATACGGCGGGCGAAGGCATCAATGACGAAGGCGACATAAACAAAGCCTTGCCAGGTCGCGACATAGGTGAAATCGGATAACCACAGCATGTTCGGCGCCGGAGCCCTGAAGTGGCGATTGACACGGTCAAGCGGACACGGGACAGTCTTGTCCGACACGGTGGTTTTGATCGGCTTGCCACGAATGATGCCTCGAATCCCCATCATTCTCATGAGCCTTGCGACGGTGCAGCGTGCGACGTCGAAGCCTTCTCGCTGCAACTGTCGCCACACTTTCCGCACGCCATAGACCTGAAAGTTCTCGTTGAACACCCGGCGTACCTCGACTTTCATGGCAATATCATTCTGTTCGCGGGCCGAGAGGCGACCCACGTCCGTGCGCTTGGCGACGACTTCATAATAGGTAGACGGGGCAATCGGCAGCAGCCTGCAGATCGGCTCGACCCCGAGCACTGACCGGTGTTCGTCGATGAAGGAAATCATCGCTTCAGTGGGCGGTCGAGCTCCGCTTGGGCAAAATACGCCGAGGCTTTGCGTAGAATCTCATTCGCCTGACGAAGCTCCCGGTTCTCCCGTTCCAGAGCCTTCATCTTCTCAGCCA
>CAMFHE010000049.1 GCA_945952045.1 uncultured Rhizobium sp. | reverse complement strand
TCCATAACGGCATCGAATATGCCGACATGCAGATGATCGCCGAAATCTACGGCATTCTGCGCGACGGATTGAAGATGAGCGCCGTCGAGATCGCCGACGTCTTCGGAATCTGGAACAAGGGTCGGCTGAATTCCTACCTGATCGAAATCACCGAAAAGGTGCTGCGCGCCAGCGACCCGATTGCCGGCGGACCGATGGTCGACATGATCCTCGACCAGGCCGGCCAGAAGGGCACCGGCAAGTGGTCGGTGATCGAGGCTCAGAACATGGGCGTCGCTGCAACCGCCATCGAGGCGGCCGTGGCGGCGCGTATCCTGTCCTCGCAGAAGGGCGAGCGTGAAGCAGCCGAGAAGATCCTCGGCCTGCCGGCCGTGACGCCTGCTGCTATTGCCGATCGCCAGGCCTTCATCGCCGATCTCGAAAGCGCGCTGCTGGCCGCCAAGATTGGTGCGTATGCGCAAGGTTTCGCGGTCATGGCGGCCGCCTCGAAGGAATTCGGTTGGAACCTGCCAATGCCGACGATTGCCAAGATCTGGCGCGCCGGCTGCATCATCCGCTCGCAGTTCCTCGACGAGATCACCTCGGCCTTCACCAGGGATCCGCACGTTGCCAACCTGATCGTCACGCCGGCTTTCTCGGCGATGGTGAAGGACACGGATGGGGCCCTGCGTCGCGCCGTTTCCTATGCGGTGCTCGGTGGCTTGCCGGCGCCGGCGCTGGCTTCGGCGCTTGGTTATTTCGACGCCTATCGTCGCGGCCGCGGCACGGCGAACCTGATCCAGGCACAGCGCGATTTCTTCGGCGCCCATGGTTTCGACCGCCTCGATGGCGCCGATTCCCATCACGGCCCGTGGGGCAGCGGCGCGGGCGCGGCGCTGTAAATCCAGTTCTATCAACGAAAAAGCCCGCCGCGAGAGGTTCGCGGCGGGCTTTTTTATGCGTGGAATTCAGGTCATTCCTTCGTCCATTGGGGTGCGCTGAGACTTTGCAACTCCTCCGGCGAACGGCCTTCGATACGGGCGATGACGGCTCTGGCCAGCTCCTTGCCGGCGAGGCGCACATCCTCGTCGATGGTGATGATCTCCGGGCGGATCCAGTTGAGGATCGCGGAGGACTGTTTGGAGACCATGTCGATATCGATGCCCAGCCACTTGCCGGCCGCCTCGATGCCGGCATTGATGGCGATGGCGCCGCTGCCGGCTGAAGAGACGATTCCATCAGGTGGGTTAGGCGACCGCATCAGCGTTTCGACCGCGTCACGAATATCGTTGAGCGCCGTATCGATGGTGATGCGCAGCGGCACTTCTTCGGCGCCGAAATCATGCAGGCCCGTCTGAAAGCCGATGCGGGTATGCGTGTAGAAGGAGAGGCGGCTCGGCGGCTGCAGGAGCGCGATGCGCTTGCGTCCGCGCTCCACCAGCCGGCGCACCGCCTGATAGGCGAAGGCTTCGTTGTCGAAGTCATGATAGGGATGAACGATACCCATGTCGCTGCGCCCATGGGTGGCGAAAGGCATGTTGCGCTCATGCATGAGGCGCACGCGCGGATCGTCAGGCTCAATGCGCGAGATGATGACGCCATCGGCGGAACCGGTATCGAGGATATAGCGCACGGGCACCATCGGGTCGCGGTTGTGCGAATGCGGCGTGACGACGAGATGGTAGGGCGTGCCGTTCAGAACCTCTGAAATGCCGAAGACCATCTGGCTGGTGAAGCCCATGATCTCTTCGTCGATGGAAAGCACCAGCGCGATGACATTCGTCTTGCCGGTGCGCAGGCGCACACCGGCGCGGTTCGGCTGGTAGCCGAGCTGGCGCGCGACCATGCGCACGCGTTCCTTGGTTTCGGCGCCGATATCGGGCGCATCCTTCAATGCCCGCGATACTGTCGTGACGCCGAGGCCCGTCATGAAGGCGATGGTCTTCAAGGTCGGGCGCTCAGGCCCGGCACGCTCCCCGCTGCCGCGTGTCTTTTCGCTTTCCATGGGTCTGCCGTTTCCGTTGCCGTCTTTCGCATTTGCACTGCCTCAACCGGACCCGGAAGAAAAGCATTGCCTTCAATAGACTCTATCACCTGTAACGATACAGTTTATTGCCGATTTGCAAAACCGAAAAAATCAGAGAGGCGGCCACAATTTTAGATAGGCGGCTTTGGTTGGGTTGTAGGCAAGAGTTGCCCGATTGTAGCGTAGGCGCGTTTGTCTGATAGTGCGGTGAATTCGCTACAATATCGCAATAGTTGAAGAATATTCGAGCGCGATTGATAGATGACGGTTTCTGGAGCCGCATTTCGGCGCCGGAGCGTTGGCTCTCAAAGGTTGTGTTTCCGTCTGTCGCGAAATTCGCGGCGGTTGCCTGTTGCAGAAAGGTTTCGTTTGCGATAACTTTTTTACGGAAACGTTACAGTGAGGGAGGAACTCGTGACACAACGTTTGCTGACTGCTGCTTTTGCCGCATCTGTCGCCCTGCTTGCCGGAGGGGCGAGCGCGACCGATCTGGAAGTGACCCATTGGTGGACCTCGGGCGGTGAGGCCGCAGCCGTCGCCGAACTTGCCAAGGCCTTCGACGCCACCGGCAACCATTGGGTGGATGGCGCTATCGCCGGCTCCGGCGGCACGGCGCGGCCGATCATGATCAGCCGCATCACCGGCGGCGATCCCATGGGCGCCACGCAATTCAACCATGGGCGCCAGGCTGAGGAGCTGGTGCAGGCAGGGTTGATGCGCGATCTGACGGATGTCGCCACCAAGGAGAAGTGGAAAGACATCATCAAGCCGGCAAGCCTTCTGGATTCCTGCACCATCGACGGCAAGATTTATTGCGCGCCGGTCAACATCCACTCCTGGCAGTGGCTGTGGCTGTCGAACGACGCTTTCAAGAAGGCCGGTGTCGCCGTGCCGAAGAATTGGGATGAGTTCGTCGCTTCAGCTCCGGCCCTGGAAAAGGCCGGGATCGTGCCCCTCGCCGTTGGCGGCCAGCCGTGGCAGGCCTCCGGCGCCTTCGACGTGCTGATGCTCGCCATCGGCGGCAAGGATACCTTCCTGAAGGTATTCGGCGAAAAGAACGCCGAGGTAGCCGGCGGCGCCGAGATCGCCAAGGTCTTCAAGGCGGCCGAGGATGCGCGCCGCATGTCCAAGGGCACCAATGTCCAGGACTGGAACCAGGCGACCAACATGGTCATTACCGGCAAGGCCGGTGGCCAGATCATGGGCGACTGGGCGCAGGGCGAATTCGCGCTGGCCGGCAAGAAGGCCGGCACCGACTATACCTGCCTGCCGGGCCTCGGCGTCACCGAAGTCATCGCCACCGGCGGCGACGCCTTCTATTTCCCGCTGCTGAAGGACGAAGCCAAGTCCAAGGCGCAGGAAGTGCTGGCCTCGACGCTGCTGGCGCCGGCGACGCAGGTCGCCTTCAACCTCAAGAAGGGGTCGCTGCCGGTGCGTGGCGACGTCGACCTCGACACCGCCAACGATTGCATGCGCAAGGGTCTCGACATCCTCAAGAAGGGCGAGGTCGTACAGTGGACCGACCAGCTTCTCTCTGCCGACAGCCAGAAGCAGAAGGAAGACCTGTTCTCCGAATTCTTCGCCAATCCCTCGATGACCGCCGAAGCCGCGCAAAAACGCTTCGTCGACATCATCGCTTCGGCGGATTGATCGGGCCGGAAACGGAAAGGGTGTTTGGGCCAAGACGCGAAAGGTTTGTTTGCTTCTTGTCCCAGCCTCTGCCGGTTACGGCATGGCAATGGAATATGAGGCACGTCGGGCGCTGAAAACCCCTTCTCCCCTTGGGGAGAAAGTGGCCGACAGGCCGGATGAGGGGGATGCGAAGCGCATGGAGCGCTTGGCCTTCTTGCCTTCGGCATCCTCCTCATCCCGCTACCGCTGCCTGTCTCCCTCACACAGGGAGAGCGGGGCTTGGGACAAGGTCTCATTCCATATTCGATTGCCTCGCCGGTTACGGGAAAGGTGTTGGCGAGACGGATCGCGGTTGAAATCTCATCCGCGCTTCCTGCGCCACCTTCAAAGACAGGAGACCCGCATATGGACTCGCGCGCCGCGCGCAGGCCCTCCCGGTTGCTGCGCAATATGCCGGCAAAGATCGCTTCCATTCCCATGATCCTGACGGCGCTCGTCATCTTTCTGGGAGGTACGATCTGGACGGTGGTCTATTCTTTCACCAATTCCAAATTGCTGCCGCGGCTGAGCTTTGTCGGCTTCGACCAGTATGAGCGCCTCTGGGCTGCACCGCGCTGGATCGTGTCGATCCAGAATCTCGCGATCTACGGTCTGTTTTCGCTGATCTTCAGCCTCGGCATCGGCTTTCTGCTGGCCGTGTTGATGGACCAGAAGATCCGTTTCGAAAACACGTTTCGCACGATCTTCCTCTATCCCTTCGCGCTGTCCTTCATCGTCACCGGGCTTGTGTGGCAGTGGATCCTCAATCCGGAATTCGGGGTGCAGTCGGTGGTGCGCTCGCTCGGTTGGAGCACCTTCACCTTCGATCCGCTCTATACGTCGAGCATCGTCATCTATGGCGTGCTGATCGCCGCGCTCTGGCAGGGCACGGGACTGGTCATGTGCCTGATGCTGGCCGGCCTGCGCGGCATTGACGAGGATATCTGGAAGGCGGCGCGGGTCGATGGCATCCCGGCCTGGAAGACTTACCTGTTCATCATCGTGCCGATGATGCGTGGCGTCTTCGTGACCACGCTGGTCATCATCGCCTCCGGGATCGTCAAGGTCTACGACCTCGTCGTCGCCCAGACCAGCGGCGGGCCGGGCATCGCCTCGGAAGTGCCGGCGAAATATGTCTACGACTACATGTTCCTCGCCCAGAACCTGGGGCAGGGCTTCGCCGCCTCGACCATGATGCTGATCACGGTCGCCATCATCATCGTTCCCTGGGCTTATCTGGAATTCGGCGGAGGGCGCAAGCGTGTCTGATCGGTCCCCACTCGTCGCCGCATCCGCCTCGCGGTTGCAACCCGGTCCCGCCGGCCGCAAGCCGCGCCGTATGCTCTCACCGCGTAACATCATGCTCTACGGCACACTGCTGGTCGCGGCGATCTATTACCTCATCCCGCTCTATGTGATGGTCGTCACCTCGTTGAAGGGCATGCCGGAGGTGCGGCTCGGCAATATCTTCTCGCCGCCGCTGGAAATCACCTTCGAGCCCTGGGTGAAAGCCTGGTCGCAGGCCTGCACCGGCCTGAATTGCGACGGGTTGTCGCGCGGTTTCTGGAATTCGGTGCTGATCACCATTCCCTCGACGCTGATCTCGATCGCCGTCGCCTCGGTCAACGGCTACGCGCTGGCCAACTGGCGCTTCAAGGGATCGGAGGTGTTCTTCACCATCCTGATCGTCGGCGCCTTCATTCCCTATCAGGTGATGATCTACCCGATCGTCATTGTGCTGCGGGAGCTCGGCATCTACGGCACGCTGACCGGTCTGATCATCGTCCACACCATCTTCGGCATGCCGATCCTGACGCTCTTGTTTCGCAATTATTTCGCCGGCCTGCCGGAGGAATTGTTCAAGGCGGCGCGCATCGACGGGGCCGGCTTCTGGGCGATCTATCTGCGCATCATGGCGCCGATGTCGCTGCCGATCTTCGTCGTGGCGATGATCCTGCAGATCACCGGCATCTGGAACGACTTCCTGTTCGGCGTCGTGTTCACCCGGCCGGAATATTACCCGATGACCGTGCAGCTCAACAACATCGTCAATTCGGTGCAGGGCGTGAAGGAATACAACGTCAACATGGCCGCCACCATCCTGACCGGCGCCGTTCCCCTCATTGTCTATTTCGTCTCCGGCCGTCTGTTCGTGCGCGGCATCGCCGCCGGCGCCGTGAAAGGGTGACCCTCATGACCAAGACCAGCGTTTCCATCAAGGATCTGTCGCTGAATTTCGGCGCCGTCAGCGTGCTGCGCAACCTCAATCTCGATATCGGCGACGGCGAATTCCTGGTGCTGCTCGGTTCCTCCGGCTGCGGCAAGTCCACGCTGCTCAACTGCATCGCCGGTCTCCTGGAAATCAGCGAGGGGCAGATCTTTATCAAGGATCGCAACGTCACCTGGGAGGAGCCTAAGGATCGCGGCATCGGCATGGTGTTCCAGTCCTATGCGCTCTATCCGCAAATGTCGGTGGAGAAGAACCTGTCCTTCGGGCTCAAGGTCGCCAAGGTGCCGCAGGCCGATATCGACAAGCGCATCGCCCGCGCCGCCGAGATCCTGCAAATCCAGCCGCTCCTGAAACGCAAGCCGGCCGAGCTTTCCGGCGGCCAGCGCCAGCGCGTCGCTATCGGTCGGGCACTGGTGCGCGATGTCGATGTGTTCCTGTTCGACGAGCCGCTCTCGAACCTCGATGCCAAGCTGCGTTCGGAACTGCGCGTCGAAATCAAGCGGCTGCATCAGTCGCTGAAGAATACGATGATCTACGTCACCCACGACCAGATCGAGGCGATGACGCTGGCGGATCGCATTGCCATCATGAAGAACGGCGTGATCCAGCAGCTCGACAGCCCGGATACGATCTACAACGCGCCGCGCAACCTGTTCGTCGCCGGCTTCATCGGTTCGCCTTCGATGAATTTTTTGAAGGGCGAGATCGCGGCTTCCGATACCGGGCCGATCTTCGTCTCCGACACTGTGCGGTTTTCGCTCGACGGCTACAGGGCGGTCGAGCCGTTACAGCCTGGGCGCAAGGCGGTACTCGGGGTGCGGCCGGAGCATATCGCCGTCAATGGCGATACGGCCGAACGGCACGAAGCGATCGTCGATATCGAGGAGCCGATGGGCGCCGACAATCTGCTGTGGCTGAAATATGCGGGACAGACGATTTCCGTGCGCGTCAACGGCGCGCGGCGGTTTGCGCCTGGAGCCAAGGTGCGGCTCGGCTTCGACCCGTCGCTCGCCTCGCTTTTCGACGCCGAAACGGAATTGCGGATCTGAGGAGACGATGATGGCCGACGTGCAGGACGATATGCTCGATCTCGCCGGCTGCTGGCAGATGGCGACCGTCGACGTGCGCCACCCCACGACGATCTCCATTCCCGGGGACGTTCATTCCGCCCTGCAGCAGGCGGGCATCATTCCCGATCCCTATGCCGGACGAAACGAGGAGCTGGTACAATGGGTGGCGCATGAAGACTGGGTGCTCGAACGGGAGTTCGAGCTGACCGACGCCTCCGGCCGCTGGTATCTCGATATCGATTACCTCGATACGGTCGCCACCGTCTTCGTCAACGACATCGAGGTGCTCTCCGCCGACAATTGTTTCCGCCGCTACCGCCCCGATGTCTCGAAGGCATTGAGGACGGGGCGCAATGCCTTGCGCATCGTCATCCATTCCGCGATCAGGGCCGGTGCGGAACGGCAGGCGGCGCAGCCTTTCTACGTGCCCTATTCGACCGGCAATTCGCCGATCCCCAACGGCAACATGCTGCGCAAGCCGCAATGCCATTTCGGCTGGGACTGGAACATCGCGCTCGCCCCTCTCGGCCTCTACGGAACGATTGCGCTGAAGCGGCTGGACGATGCCCGCATCGAGCATGTGACGACGCGCCAGCATCACAACGGCGACGGCAGCGTCGATGTCGAGGTGACGGTAACGCTGCATGCGGTCGACCCTTGCATCGTGCCGCTGCATCTCGCTTTCGGCGACGAAGCGCTGCGGCTCGATTGCGGCATGCGGCCGGGGGAAAACACCATTACGCATCTCTTCCATCTCGATGCGCCCCGGCTGTGGTGGCCGGTCGGCAGCGGCGAGCAGGTGCTGTATATGCTTTCCATCGAGGTGCCCTCTGAACGGATCGTGCGGCGTATCGGACTGCGGCAGGTCGAACTGCTGACGACGCCGGATGCGGCGGGCAGCCGCTTCGCCTTGCGTATCAACGGCCGCGAAATCTTCTGCCGCGGCGCCAACTGGATACCGGCCGACGCGCTGTTTTCCCGCAGCTCGCCGGAGCGGACGGAGGCGCTGCTGCAATCGGCCGTCGATGCGCATATGAACATGATCCGCGTCTGGGGCGGCGGCTTCTACGAGCAGGACTGGTTCTACGATCTCTGCGACCGCATGGGGCTGATGGTCTGGCAGGACTTCATGTTCGCCTGCAACCTCTACCCCTGCACCGAGGATTTCCTCGAAAACGTCGCCCACGAGGTCGAGTATCAGGTCAAGCGGCTCTCCAGCCATCCCTCGATTGCGCTGTGGTGCGGCGATAATGAGCTGGTGGGGGCGCTCACCTGGTTTCCGGAATCGCGCAACAATCGCGACCGCTATCTCGTCGCCTATGACCGGCTGAACCGGGTGATCGAGCAGCAGATGAAGAAGGCCGCGCCGGATGGCCTCTGGTGGCCGTCGAGCCCGGCCTCCGGCTATCTCGATTACGGCGATGCCTGGCATGCGGACGGTTCCGGCGACATGCATTACTGGTCCGTCTGGCACGAGAACAAGTCCTTCGACGAATATCGCTCCGTGCGCCCGCGCTTCTGCTCGGAATTCGGCTTCCAGTCCTATACCTCGCTGCCGGTGATCCGCTCCTTCGCGGGCGAAGGCGATCTCAACATCGCCTCGCCGGTCATGGAGCTGCACCAGAAGAATGTCGGCGGTAACGAACGCATCGCCGGCACGATGTTCCGTTATTTCCGCTTTCCGACCAGCTTTGCCGGCTTCGTCTATCTCAGCCAGGTGCAGCAGGCGCTGGCGATCCGCACGGCGGTGGATTACTGGCGTTCGCTTAAACCCCATTGCATGGGCACGCTCTACTGGCAGCTCAACGATACCTGGCCGGTCGCTTCCTGGGCGAGCCTCGATTACGGCGGGCGCTGGAAAGCGATGCATTATCTGGCGCGGCGCTTCTTCCAGCCGGTAACGCTGGCCGTCATTCCCGAGGGAGAGGTATTCGCGGTGTCGGCGGTCAACGATACGGCAGACGCGGTCGGAATCGAGGCGGAATTTTTCCTGCTGTCGCTGGCCGGCGAACGCACGCCGCTGCACCGGCTTTCCGGCTCGTGCAGCCCCGACCAGGCGGAGAAGCTTTTCGAGATCCCGCGCAGCGACGTGCCGTCGCAATCGGTGCTCGCCTGGCGCTTCACAGCTTCCAACGCCATGGCGGGCGAGAGCCATATCGTGCCCGACACCTACAAGGCGCTGGACCTGAAACCGTCAGGCCTGACGCATTCCGTGGCCGCCGCCGAGGACGGTAAATGGGAAATCGCGGTCACAGCCGAAGGCCTTGCCTTGTTCGTGATGATCGAGAGCGAAATCGATGGCCGCTATGCCGACAATCTTTTCGACCTCGCCAGCGGCGAAAGTCGCCGCATCCGCTTCACGCCAACGGCAGCCCTGCCGCCCGGCGCGGTTCCGCAGTTTCGCGTGACCGATCTTCATCTCGCCCAGGCCTGAGGCCTGGCGAAACATCACAGCAAACAGTGCGGCGACCCGGCCGCAGGAGGATAAGAGATGACCGATTTCAGTTTCCAGCTTTACAGCGCCCGCAACTATCCGCCCTATTCCGAGGTCTACGCGCTTCTCGCCGATGCCGGTTACAAACAGGTCGAAGGCTTTGCCGGCGTTTACGGCGATCTGGATCAGGCCGGGCTCGATGCCCTGAAGGCGGAGCTGGATGCGCGGGGGCTTTCCATGCCGACCGGGCATTTCAGCATTGAGCTTCTCGAAAACGATCCACAGCGGGCGCTTGCGATTGCCCGCACGCTCGGCATGCGCTCGGTCTATTGCCCCTGGCTGATGCCGGAGGAGCGGCCGACCGATGCCGCCGGCTGGCATGCGCTCGGCGCCCGGCTGGAAAAGGCCGGCAAGCCGATCCGCGAGGCCGGTTTCGATTTCGGCTGGCACAACCATGATTTCGAATTCTTCCCGCTGGAGGACGGCTCCATGCCGCTCGACCAGATTTTCGCCGGCGGCCCGTCGCTGAGCTGGGAGGCGGATATCGCCTGGGTGGTGCGCGGCAAGGCCGATCCCTTCATGTGGATCGAGAAATACGGCCCACGCATTACGTCCGTCCACGTCAAGGACATCGCGCCGGCGGGCGAAAATACCGATGAGGACGGCTGGGCCGATGTCGGGCATGGCACCGTGCCGTGGGACAAGCTGCTGCCGGCACTGCGCAACACGCCGGCGCGCCATTTCATCGTCGAACACGACAATCCGAACGATCTCGGCCGCCTGGTGCGCCGCTCGATCGCATCGCTCAAGACCTATTGAACGGACCTGACCCATGACCAGAGAACTTGGCGTCGGCATCCTCGGATGCGGCAATATCTCCACCACCTATTTCTCGCTCGCGCCGCTGTTCAAGGGCATCGCGGTGCGCGCCTGCGCCGACATCAATGTCAATGCGGCGCAGGCCAAGGCCGAGGAATTCAACGTCCGCGCCGAGACTGTCGAGGAACTGCTCGCCGATGACGAGATCGACGTCATCGTCAACCTGACGATCCCGGGCGCGCACTACGCCGTCTCCAAGGCGATCCTTGAAGCCGGCAAGCATGTCTATTCCGAAAAGCCGCTCGTGCTTTCGCTGGAAGAGGGCGAGGAGCTGCGCCGCGTTGCCCGCGAAAAGGGCCTTTCAGTCGGTTGCGCGCCGGATACCTTCCTCGGCGGCGCGCACCAGCTTGCCCGCGATTACATCGACAGGGGCGGCATCGGCCGCATCACCTCCGGCGCCTGCTATGTCATGGGGCCGGGCATGGAGATGTGGCATCCCAATCCCGATTTCTTCTTCCTGCCCGGCGGCGGCCCGATCCTCGACATGGGGCCGTATTACATCGCCAACCTCATCAACCTCATCGGCCCGGTGAAGCGCGTCGGCGCCATGACTTCCATGGCCCAGACCACCCGCACCATCTCCAGCCAGCCGCGTAGTGGCGAGGTGCTCGAAGTCAAGACGCCTACGACAATCCAGGCTTTGCTGGAATTCGAAAGCGGCGCGACGGTGACGCTCTCGGCAAGCTGGGATGTCTGGTCGCATCGCCATGCCAATATGGAGCTTTATGGCACCGAAGGCTCGATCTACGTGCCCGATCCGAATTTCTTCGGCGGGCCGGTGGAAGTCAGCGGCCGCGACAAGGATATCCGGGCGCTCGACGCCTGGGATCATCCCTTCGGCATCGACAATCAGGAGCATCCGCATGCCATGGTCGCCAATTACCGTACGGCGGGCCTCGCCGACATGGCGATGGCGCTGATCGAGGGGCGCGATGCCCGCTGCTCGCTCGACCGGGCGCTGCATGCCGTCGATGTCATGACCTCGATCCTCAAATCCGGCGAGGAGGGCCGCTTCATCGACTTGTCGACGACCTGCACCCAGCCGGCGGCGCTCGGCATCGAGGAAGCGCGGGCGCTCTTGAAGTAAGCCCGCCATCGGGTATGGTCCCGCGCGGGCGGTGCTAAAGCATTTCCAGGAAAAGTGGATACCGGTTTTCCGTTCGGAAATGGGATAGAAAAGCTGCCCGCGCATTTTCAATGAGAGGATTTCCCATGGCCTGGACCCCGGCTGACGATCGATACAGCAAGATGAAATACAATCGGGTGGGGCGCTCCGGCCTGAAGCTGCCGGCGATCTCGCTCGGCCTCTGGCACAATTTCGGCGAAGACACGCCGCACCAGCGCAAGGTCGAGATGTGCCGCACCGCTTTCGACCTCGGCATCACCCATTTCGACCTCGCCAACAATTACGGCCCGCCGCCCGGCAGCGCCGAAACCGCCTTCGGCGAAATCCTGCGCAGCGATTTCGCCGGGTTGCGCGACGAGCTGATCATCTCCTCCAAGGCCGGCTACGACATGTGGCCGGGGCCTTACGGCGAATGGGGCAGCCGCAAATACCTGATCGCCTCCTGCGACCAAAGCCTGAAGCGCATGGGCCTCGACTATGTCGATATCTTCTATTCGCACCGCTTCGACCCGGATACGCCGCTGGAGGAAACCTGCGGCGCGCTGGACCATATCGTCCGCTCCGGCCGCGCACTCTATGTCGGCATCTCGTCCTACAATTCGCAGCGGACCCGCGAGGCTGCAGCAATCCTGAAGCAACTTGGCACGCCTTGCCTGATCCATCAGCCGAGCTATTCCATGATCAACCGCTGGATCGAGGAGGATGGCCTACTGGATACGCTGGACGAACTCGGCATGGGTTCCATCGTTTTCACGCCCCTGGCGCAGGGCATGCTGACGTCGAAATATCTGGGCGGCATTCCCGATGACAGCCGCGCGGCGTTGAATCACTTCCTCAAGCGCGATTTCATCAAGCCTTCGATCATCGACAACATCCGCAAGCTGAACGGCATTGCCGAAAAGCGCGGCCAGACGCTGGCGCAGCTGGCGCTTGCCTGGGCTTTGCGCGGCGGCCGGGTCACGTCTGCTCTGATCGGCGCCAGCCGCGCCTCCCAGATCGTCGATTGCGTGCGCGCGCTCGACAATCCTGATTTTACCGCGGCGGAACTGGCGGAAATCGATCTCTATGCCCGCGAAGCCGACGTCAATCTCTGGACGGAATCGGCCGAACTCGACAGCTGATATGTCTGTTTCAATGGGAGGCGACAGATGTGTCGCCTCCCGCTATTGCTATGAAAAGCTTAGCATTTTTCTGAAATCCATATCTGAGATTTCCATATTAAGTGACGGAATTCATTACGGAATTGTAATTTCTATCTTCATCTTCGGTTCATATCTTGGGCAATAAGTTCGGGGTGTCTTCTCAGGAAAGGATACCCCGATGAAAAAGCTTCTTGCCGCTCTTGTCGCCGCTTCGTTCCTTGCAACGCCGTTCGCGGCGTCTGCCGATCAGCATCGCCATGTGACGATCGAAAAGCGCTTCGACAAGCGGGTCGTCGTTCACAAGCACCGCTGGGCCAAGGGTGGAAAACTGTCGCGCGCCGAACGCCGCAATATCATCAACGCCCGCGACTACCGCCGTTATCACCTTGCGCAGCCCCGCCGTGGCGAACAATGGGTGCGCATCGATAATCAGTATCTGCTGATCAGCGCCGCGACCGGCCTGATCGTCGGTCTGGCAGCGGCGCGATAAAACCACGGAACGAAAAGGGCGCGGAAATCCGCGCCCTTCTTGTTACAATTTGAACGTCCCGCTTCGTGGCGGCAATGCCGGCACGTCGAAATGATCCGGCGCATCGCCATTCCGAGCCCGGTCCGCCATCATTCGGAACGCGGTTTCCAGATGACGGCAGAAACGTTCCGCATCGAAGAGCGGTGCGCTGAAGCGTTGTTCGATCAGGCGGCTGCGCAGTGCGGCAAGCCGTTGGGCGTCTTTTGCCAATGCGACGCCGCGTTCGACGAAATCCTCATCGGAGATAGCGACGAGTTCCGGCAATTCCATCGCGTTCAACAAGCTTTCCGAAACCCGTGAAGCAAAATGCTGCCCGCGCTTGCTCAGGACCGGCAGCCCGGCCCAGAGCATGTCGGATGTCGTCGTGTGGCCGTTACAGGGAAAGGTGTCGAGCGCCAGATCGGCGATCTGAACGCGTTCGATATGTTCCTCATAGGGCACGCCGGTGGTTGCAATCATCCGGGCAGGATCGACGCCGAGCTCGCCGAGACGTTTGCGAAGATTGGCCTCCATTTCAGCCGTCTTGCACATGACCCATAAAACGGAATCGGGGACCTGTCGAAGAATGCGTGCCCAGAGATCGACGGTCTCGCGGCTGATCTTGGCGGAGCCGTTGAACGAGGCGAAGACGAACCGGTCATCGGGCAGGCCCCATTCGGCGCGTTTTCCGGCCTCCGGAAGAACCCGCGCCGTTGGATCGTTGGGCTGGTAGCTCTCCGGCAGGCGGCAGAATTTTTCCTGATAGAAGGGCTTCGACGTTTCGGGCAGAACGAAGCGGTCGCCGATGACGTAATCGAGATCGATATCGATGACGCTTCCGGGAAAGCCGAGCCAGGTCAATTGCACGGGGGCAGGACCGTGGTTCAGGATAGAGACGCGCGAATGGGCCGTATGTCCCTTCAGGTCGACCAGAATGTCGATGTTGCGCGCACGAATTCGTTTTGCCGCTTCGGCGTCATCGAGATCGGAGAGATACACGATTTCGCCCCAGGACGCGCGCGCCGCCTGCTTTTCGGGATCGGCGTAGAGCCGTTCCGGCGTCGTGCAGAAAAGGACGATTTCAAATTGCGATCTGTCGTGCCGGCGCAGCACGTCGCCCAGCAGACGCATCGTCGCGTGGCTTGGGAAGAAATCGGAGGACAGGTAACCCACCCGGATTTTTTCACCCCAGGCATGCGCTCTGGCGCGCCTGTTGCGACCCGTCGCGTTTTTCTGCATTGGCTGGATCGTCATCGCATTGAGCGCGAGCCGATTGGCCGCTTCGTCGGCACACCAATGGATGTTGTCGTGCGGCGTCTCCTGCATCAAAAGATTGGGTCGCAGCCATTCGGCCGGCGGCAGACGACGCTCCTCGGCATCCAGCGTATCGTAGTCGCAGAACTCCCGCGCCAATGTCAGCATCGCGTTACGGATGACCGTGTCGTCAGGCTTGTGACGGTGCAGTTTCTGCATGAGCAGCAATGAGCGTGCATCCCAGCGATCCGCATCGATGAGCTTGAAAGCCAGTTCCAGATGTTTGAGATCGTCGCTTTCCAGCAATCTGAATTTCAGCTGCTCGACCAGCTGCGGCTCATCGGTTTTGATGAGCAGGGAAATCAGGACGAAGGTCAGTTCCGGATCGCTGCCGAGACGGAAGGCCTTCATTGCGTTCAGCAGCGCCTTGTCGGTATTGTCGGCGCGGAAATAGGCAAAAGCTGCGTCACGATGATGTTGAAAGGCATTGGCCTCATTGGCGTCCGCCGCCATTTCGAAGAAATCGGCGGCTTCTCCGGGAAGATCCAGTCGTAGCAAGCTTTCCCCAAGAAGCGTCGCGACCTGTTCATCGATTTCGCCGGTATTCGAGATATGCGCCTGAAGATGACGCAACGCGCCATTGTAGTCGCCCGCCTCGAAGGCGAGGCGGGCCGTTGAGACATTCTCGTTCTGCATCGTCATGGCTATCCTGGAATGGAACTGGCGTATCGTTCCCTGCAAGTAGCCTTTCAGACTGGATTGAGGCTGTCTAAGACTATTGCTTGAGGCAGGTCGTCAGGGAGGTGGAGATATTGCGCATCAGCTCGAAATAGAGATCCGGGCCTTCGGTGAGGGTTGCCGCTTCGGGATCGAGCGTGCCGGACCTGGCGGGCGTACCTTCGATGACGACCTTGACGAGTTTCGGCTCGAATTGCGGTTCGGCGAAGACGCAGGTTGCGCCAAGTTCGGTGACTTTCTTGTGGATCTGGGAGATGCGGTCTGCGCCTGGCAAGGTCTCGGGGCTGACGGTGATCGAGCCGGCAACGCGGACATGATAGCGGTTCTCGAAATACTGGTAGGCGTCGTGGAAGACGATGAAGGGCTTGTCCTTGATCGGTTCGACGCTGGCCGCCAGCTCCTTGTCGAGCGAGTCGAGCTTTTCGTTCAACTGCTTGGCATTGGCCGCATAGGCCTGCGCATTATGCGGGTCCGCCTTCATCAGCACTGTCTCGATCTGCGCCGCCATGGCCTTGGCATTGGCGGGATCGAGCCAGAGATGCATGTCGAACTCGCCTTCGTCATGATGGTGATGTTCCTGCCCTTCAGCGGCCTCATCGCCATCCCCATCCGCATCATGGTCGTGATCGCCGTGGTCATGCGGCTCGAAAGCGCCGCCTTCACGGAATTTCAGCTTTGTCAGCCCGGGAGCGTCGTCCAGCTCGACGATGGTCGCCTTGTTGCCCAAGGCTTCGAGCGGCTTTTCGAGAAAGGCCTCAAGTCCGTGCCCCACCCAGAAGACGACGTCGGCATCCTGCAGTTTTTTGGCGCTGGACGGTTTCATATTATAGGTGTGCGGCGAGTTCGCGCCCTCGACGATCAGTCCCGGTTCGCCGACGCCTTTCATGATCGCCGCGACCAGCGAATGGATCGGCTTGATCGAAACGACGACCTTGGGCGTCTCGGCATGGGCGGCGCCTGCAAGCAGGAGGGCGGCGGTGGCGAGGAGGGGCAGTCTGGCGGCTTTCATCCGATATCTTCCCTTGAAGTGGAATGTAATGTTATTACGTTAATTGCGTTATGCTATAACGTGTGCCATAGCTTCGTGCAACAGCCTTCTGGAAAAAAGTCATGCTGAACGCCCCCGCTGCCAAACCGCTTGTTTCGCTCCATGATGTCGGCGTGCGCCGCAATGGCCGCTGGCTGGTGCGTGGCGTCGATTTCTCGGTCGCCCAGGGCGAGATCGTGACGCTGATCGGGCCGAACGGCTCGGGCAAATCCACCAGCGCCAAGACGGCGATCGGTGTGCTGAAGCCGGATGAGGGGCGGGTCGAGCGCAAGTCCGGCCTGAAGGTCGGCTATGTGCCGCAAAAAATCACCGTCGACTGGACGCTGCCGCTGACCGTTCTCCGGCTGATGACGCTGACGGGTTCCTTGCCTGAGCGCGAGGTCGCCGCGGCGCTCGATGCAGTCGGCATCGCGCATCTGGCCAAGGCCGAGGTGCAGCATCTCTCTGGCGGTGAATTCCAGCGGGCGCTGTTGGCGCGCGCGGTTGCCCGCAAGCCGGATCTGCTAGTGCTCGACGAGCCTGTGCAAGGGGTGGATTTTTCCGGTGAGATCGCGCTTTACGATTTGATCAAGTCGATCCGCAATTCCACGGGCTGCGGCATCCTGTTGATTTCCCACGATCTGCATGTGGTCATGGCGGAGACGGATACCGTCATATGTTTGAACGGCCATGTCTGCTGCCGCGGCACGCCGCAGGTGGTCAGCCGCAGCGCCGAGTATCGTCGCCTGTTCGGTGCGCGTGCTGCCGAGACGCTGGCGGTCTATAGCCATCATCATGACCATACCCACCTGCCGGACGGCCGGGTGCAGCATGCCGACGGCTCGATCACCGATCATTGCCATCCTGAAGACGGGCATCACCACGACCACGGTCATGCTCATGGGCAGGAGAGCGGGCATATTCATGGACCGGATTGTGGCTGCGGCCACGATCATGGCCATCATAACCCGCATCCCGTTTCCACGAATGCGAAGCTGGAGTCCGACCGTGCTTGACGATTTTTTCCTGCGCGCGCTGATCGCCGGCGTCGGTCTTGCTCTGACCACGGGACCGCTTGGCTGCTTCGTCGTCTGGCGGCGCATGGCATATTTCGGCGACACCATGGCGCATTCGGCGCTGCTGGGCGTGGCGCTGTCGCTGCTGATGCAGCTCAATCTGATGCTCAGCGTCTTCCTTGTTGCGGCAGGCGTTTCGCTGCTGCTTCTCTTGTTGCAACGGCGCGGTGGGCTTTCGGCGGATGCGCTGCTCGGCATTCTCTCGCATGCGACGCTGGCCATCGGCCTTGTCATGGTCGCCTTCATGACCTGGGTGCGGATCGATCTCGTCTCGTTCCTGTTCGGCGATATCCTCGCGGTGACGGAACAGGATATCGACCTCATCTGGGGCGGCGGCATTCTGGTGCTGTTCGCCATCGTCTATCTGTGGCGGCCGCTGCTGGCCTCGACGGTCAATCCCGATCTCGCGGAAGCCGAAGGTTTGCGGCCGGAGCGGGCGCGGCTGTTGTTCATGCTGCTGATGGCGCTGGTGATCGCCATTGCCATGAAGATCGTCGGCATCATGCTGATCACCTCACTGTTGATCATTCCGGCGGCAACCGCGCGGCGCTTTTCTTCGACGCCGGAAATCATGGCGGTGCTGGCCTCGGTGATCGGCGCCGCCGCCGTCGTCGGCGGGCTGTTCGGCTCGCTGCATTTCGACACGCCATCCGGCCCGTCCATCGTCGTCGCCGCGCTCGTCTTGTTTGTATTCAGCCTCATTCCGCTTCGGCGAAATCAAGAGGCGGAAGGAGGTTTGCGATGAATTCGCCGCAACTGACCAAAAACCAGGGGCTCGTTTTCGATGTCCTGCGTCGCGCCGACCAGCCCGTCAGCGCCTACACCATTCTCGACAAGCTGCGCGATCATGGGTTTCGCGCGCCGCTGCAGGTCTATCGCGCTCTCGACAAGCTTCTGGAGTTCGGCCTCGTCCATCGGCTGGAAAGCCTGAACGCTTTCGTCGCCTGCGCGCATCCAGATGAAAGCTGCTGCCGTCATGGGACCGTCGCGTTTACGATCTGCAACAGTTGCGGCCATGTGGACGAGTTTCACGACCACGATGTCGATCATCGCCTCGAAGCCTTCACCAAAGCTCGCCGCTTCAAGGCGGAAAAGACGACGATCGAAATTCGGGGACTGTGCGCGGCCTGCGCCGCTTAATCCATGCGCTTGAGGCCGCTGGCGAAACGTCGCCAATTGGCGATATAGCTGGCCGCCGACCGTTTCAGCCCCTCGACAGCCTTGTCGTCGAGCGTACGGATGGCGCGGGCAGGCGAGCCGACGATCAGGGAATTGTCGGGAAACTCCTTGCCCTCGGTCACCAGCGCATTGGCGCCGACGAGGCAGTTGTTGCCGATCTTCGCGCCGTTGAGCACCGTCGCGCCCATGCCGATCAGCGAATTGTCGCCGATGCTGCAGCCGTGGATGATGGCGTGGTGGCCGAGCGTGCAGCCCTTGCCGATGGTGACGGGATGGCCGGGATCGGTGTGGATCATCACGCCTTCCTGGACATTGGTGCCATCGCCGAGCCGGATCGGCTCATTGTCGCCACGCAGCACCGCTCCGAACCAGATGCCGACCTCGTCGCCGATCTCCACCTGGCCGATGACATGAGCATCGGGCGCGACCCAGTAGCGATCCTTCTCGGGCGTTTTCGGTGTCAGGGTGTCGAGCGCGTAGAGGGGCATCTGGAATTCCTCAGATGATGTTGACGGACAGGGTTGCGATACCGTCGATACCGCATTCGACGCGGTCGCCGCGCTGAACGGGGCCGACGCTGGAGGGGGTGCCGGTCATGATGACGTCGCCGGCGGCGAGCACGAAGAGTTTCGACAGTTCGGCGATGATTTCCGGTACTTTCCAGATCATCTGGTTCATGTCGCCCTCCTGCTTCTTGCGGTCGTTGACCTTCAGCCAGACGCCGCCATGATCGGGATGGCCGATGCGGGCGGCGGGCACGATGGCAGACACCGGCGCGGAGCCTTCGAAGGCCTTGGCGGCCGCCCAGGGCTTGCCTTCCTTCTTGGCCTCGGCCTGCAGGTCGCGGCGGGTGAAATCGATGCCGACGGCATAGCCGTAGATGCAGTTCAGCGCCTCCTCATGCGGAATATCCGCGCCGCCTGCGCGCAACGCGACGACAGCCTCGACCTCGTGATGCAGGTCCTGGGTCAGCGGCGGATAGGGCATGTCGAAGCCCGGCGGCAGCAGGTTGTCCGGGTTTTTCTGGAAGAAGAACGGCTTTTCGCGCGAGGGATCATGGCCCATCTCGACGGCATGCGCCGCATAATTGCGCCCGACGCAATAGACGCGGCGCACGGGAAAGAGCGCGGCTTCTCCTTCGACAGGAAGCAGAATGTGCGGCGGCATGGGAATGACGGTTGCCTTGTCGGTCATGGCTTAGCTCGCATCTTTGAGGGATCGGAACGCGATTCGTTGGTTAGCCTAACCCCTTGGGCAAAAAGTGGGAACCGGCGTTACCGAATCTTGAGGAGATCGTGACTATGGTTCGTCCACCATCCGTTGCCTCACCGGAGTCTCCATGTCCCGCGGAACCTATGCCGATTTCTTCAAAGCCCTGCGTGTGCGGGAGTCTGGAGACAATTATAGCGCGGTCAACAAATACGGCTATGCCGGCGCCTATCAGTTCGGCGAGGCGGCGCTGATCGATCTCGGTTATGCGCCGAAGGATTCGAACGTCTATGACAATGTCTACAGCAAGGGCTTCACAGGCAAGAACGGCATCGGTTCGATTGACGATTTCCTGAAAAATCCAGCCGAGCAGGATGCGGCGGCGGGCGCCTGGTTCACGCTGCTCTGGAACCGCATCCGCTATTACGATCTCGAATTCTACACCGGCCAGACCTTGAACGGCACGCTTTTGACCAAGAGCGGCATGATCGCCGCAACCCATCTGGTCGGCACGCAAAAATTGATCGATTTCGTCAAATCAGGCGGCACGGCAATCGCTGCCGACGCCAATGGCACCTCGATCCTCGATTACCTCAAGAAATTTTCCGATTACGACACGCCGTCCTCCTTCGTCGATAATCTGGAAAAGAACAACCGGTTCAAGGCCGGACCGGGTAATGACGGTTTCGAGGGGCAGGGCGGTATCGACACGGTCGTCTATGCCGGAAAGCGTGGCGATTACGCCGTGTCCTTCAGCGAGGGCACGGTTTCTGTTTCCTCGACCAGCACCGGCCATGACACGATGCATTCCATCGAGCGGCTGGAATTTTCAGATGGCACGCTGGCCACCGATCTCGCCGGCATCGCGGGTCAGGCCTATCGCATCTACCAGGCCGCATTTGCACGCACCCCGGATTCCGGGGGCCTGACTTACTGGATCAAGGCGATGGATGGCGGCAAGTCGTTGCTCGAAACGGCGGCCGGGTTCGTTTCCTCGGCGGAATTTGCTTCCGTTTACGGTGACCGGCCGACCAATACCGCCTTCGTCGAAAAGCTCTATCATAACGTTCTCGGTCGCGATGGAGAATCCGGCGGTATCGCCTACTGGACCGGCCAGTTGGAAAGCGGCGCTTCGAAAGCAGCCGTTCTCGCCGGCTTCTCCGAGAGTGCCGAAAACATCGCGGGCGTCAGCCATGCGATTTCCGACGGCATCTGGTACGTCTGATCGGCGTTAGAGCGTTGCCGCTTTGCTCCGATTCGCGAAAACGCTCTAACTCTTCGTTTCCCCGCATTTCCGCACGGAAAACCGCTTCGCCCTTTTGCGGGAAATACTCTAGAGAAAGACGATGCCGGTATCGTTGGTGCCGCCGATGATGCTGCGAAACTCGGCGGAGTCGGAAAAATACTGCAGGACATCGCCGCGGTCATGCGCACCGTCTGAAAGATATCCCGTCCAGTAGCTCACCTCCTTATCGGTCGGCGTCCGGTCGAGTACATTTTCATAAATGCGTTCGACATAGGCCTTGTCCGAGAGGCTGCCATAGGTTGCGTTGAATTCCGGTGAGGCGACGAACCGGTCGGCGACTTCACCAATTGTCTGCTTGCCGCTTTTGACGATGTCGAGCCAGTAGAGCAGGCCGGGCCCGTCCGGAAGGCGGTCGATGGCCGCGCGGTAGAGTCGCGCCACCTGGGCTGCAGTTTCGTCCAGTGTGAAAACGCCAGTCGAATGGGCGTCGTCGAAGGTCAGCGTGCCGTCGGCAAATTGCAGGCGCTCGACATCGACAAGCGTATCCTGGCCATCCTCCGGTGAGGCGACGATGCGCCAGGCCATGTCGCCCTCTATGCCGTAGTGATGCCGTAGCCCGGAATAGATCGCGGTATCGATGCCGGCGCCGCCATTGATGAAATCTTCGCCGGGGCCGCCTTTGATGATGTCGTTGCCTTCCTGTCCATAGATGGTGTCATTGCCGGGGCCGCCATCGATATAGTCGTCGCCACGACCGGCATAAACGGTGTCGTTGCCACCCTCGACGACAATCATGTCGTTTGCATTGCTGGCGGTAACCAGATCGTCACCGGAAAGGCCGATCTTGGCGAAGGCGGTGAGCAAAGCCATGATATTGGGCTTGGCATAATCATGCGGCTGGCCGGTCGCGGGGTCGATCATCCAGGACACGGATTGGGCGATGGCATCGAGCGTGCCCATGTTCAACTCATAACCGCGCCCGTAAGCGTCCGGGTTTTCGAAACCGTTGAACTGGAAACCGGGATTGTCGCCGGTGGTCATCGCATCGACGGCGCGCCACAGGCCGGTGACATAGAGATTGTTACTCATGACAGGACGTGTCCCCGCTGAACTCGGCGAGAAGGTATGGGCTTTGCGCCGCAAAACCAAGCCGGGAACCGCACTATTGAAAATATTCGTTAATTTGCCCCTGACGAAGGGTGGGACGGCGCTAAGCGTTCGCCTTCTTCGCATCGGCGAATGCACGCCTTTTTTTCGGGGGAATTTGGCTGTATAGGCTGGTGCCGACCTTCCGTTCGAGTGGTGACGCCTTTGCCTACGCCTCCCGCCGGCCCTGGCGGCGACGCGCGGAAGAATTTTTCGAAGTCGAGATAGAACAGCGGACCGAAGAGCTTGAATTTCTACGAAAAAGCCCGTGTTTCCGGCAAGAAGATCTTTGCCGTCGCCCCGATGATCGACTGGACCGATCGGCATTGCCGCTATCTCCATCGCCAGCTTTCGCATCATGCGTTGCTGTATACCGAGATGGTGGTCGCGGATGCGATCATTCATGGTCCGCGCGAGCGGCTGTTGTCTTACGATCCGGCCGAACATCCGGTCGCGCTGCAGCTTGGTGGGTCGGATGCCGGCAAGCTCGGCGAGGCGCTGAGGATCGCGGCCGACTACGGTTATGACGAGATCAATCTCAATGTCGGTTGCCCTTCCGATCGTGTCCAATCCGGGGCTTTCGGCGCCTGCCTGATGCGCGAGCCTGAAACGGTGGAGCGCGCTGTTTTAGAGATGAAGCGGATTTCGTCCGTGCCGGTGACGGTGAAATGCCGTATCGGCGTCGACGATCAGGAACCGCTGGAGGTCTTGCCCGATTTCCTGCGCCGGATGATCGGGGCGGGCGCCGATGCCATCTGGATCCATGCCCGCAAGGCCTGGCTGCAGGGCCTGTCGCCGAAGGAAAACCGCGAGATACCGCCGCTCGATTATCCGCTGGTCCATGCGATGAAGCGGGAAAACCCTGAGGTTTTCCTCGGCATCAATGGCGGGATCGCCGATCTCGATCATGCCGCGCTTCATCTGGAGATCATGGATGGCGTGATGCTCGGCCGCGCGGCCTATCACAACACGACGCTGCTCGCCGATGTCGATTGCCGCGTGTATGGCGCATCGACGCAAGCTCTGGATACGAATGTCTTGCGAGACCGGATGATGGCTTATGCCGAGCGGCATATTGCTGGTGGCGGCAAGTTGCATCATGTAACCAAACACATGGTCGGGCTGTTCCAGGGATTGCCCGGAGCGCGGCGTTTTCGGCAAATTCTCTCGACCGATTCCAATCGTCCCGGCGCTGGGCCCGATATCATCGCAGCAGCCTTCGGCGCGGTCGAACAGCCGCAAAGCATGACGGCCTGAAAGCGATCTTCCAAAGATCAGCCTATGCGCCGGCTGCATGTGGAAAACGGGGAGATCATCCCATGAACACAATTTCGTCCCGTCTGCCTTAAACAATGGCGACTGCTTCGGGCTTGATGCCAAAGGGGCGAGCCGGTACTGAATGAGGGCGGCTTTTCGCGTATGATCCTTCCAGAGCGGATCATGTACAGTGTAAACTCTGTGGCGTGCCGGACGCATCGTGATCGATACGGGCTGCCGCAAGCGGGAAGGAACAGGTGACGGCGTGATCGATCCCTATGCGATGCTTGGAGTTGACCGTGGCGCCGGGGCGGAGGCGGTCAAGCTTGCCTGGCGCAAGGCGGCCAAGAGTGCGCATCCGGATGCGGGCGGCGATGTCGACCATTTCGGGCGGCTGCAGACCGCCTATGAGCTCTTGAAGGATCCTGTTCGCCGCAAGGTCTATGACGACACCGGCTACGATCCCGAACTGGCGGATGCGCGCGATATAGAGGGCGTGCTGATCCTCGAAACCCTGGTCAACGATTTCATTCTCGACGAACGCGAGCCGGGCTCCTTCGATCCCGTTGCCGCCATGCGCCGCAAGCTGACTGACGATATCGTCAAGAACCGCTTCCATATTCTCGAACTGGAGCGTCACCGCGCCCGGCTGCGCAAACACATGGACCGCATGGGTCGCCGGCCGGAAACCGACGTGCTTGGCTCCATGCTGCGCGCCCGCAGCCAGTCGATTGCCGAGGCCATCCGCAAGGCGGAAGCGCAGATCGAAACGATCGAGCATGCCTATACGATGCTTGAGGGCTATTCTTACGAAATCGAGATGCTCGAACCGGTTCCAGAGGTCAAGGCCGCGGAATAATCCGTAGCGATGATCCTTTCTGGAAAAACGTTAGTTCGTGGCCTTTTCAACGATCATTTCGCCAAGCTCGTCGATCATCACCGTCCAGCTTTCCGAATCCTTGGCTTGCGGATCGGTCTTCAGATAGACGGTTGCGAACATGCCCGGCTGGCTGGTCGCGCCGGATGAGCTTTCCGGGCGAATATCCGTGACGAACGGCTTGAGCTGGTTCAGTTCCTCGATTTCAACGCTGGAGATGACAACCGGAGCTGCATCCGTGGCGGCGATCTGCTGCAGATAGAGTTTCGCCGTGCGGTCCGGCTGCCGGATCGAAACGAGCTTGTAATAGCCTTTTTGCGCCTGCGCCCGGGCGGTGCCGGCCTCGGCCTGCTCTTCCCAGTAGCCGGTGCTGGTGACGAAGGTCACGGACGAGGGCAGGGCGTCGATGTCTTCAGCGTGGACCTTTGCGCCCGACAACAGCAGGGTGGCGGCAAGCGCTGCAAAAGCGATCTTGAATGTTGGCAAAGGCATGATGCCGTCCTCAGGAGGGAAATTGTTCGGCCAGAATGCGGTCGGACCAGGAGCGATCGGGATCGGATAGGATCCGCGCGGTCGTACTGGCGGACTGTGCGATGCGCACATGCGTCACCGTCTTGGCCTCCGTATAGTCGGCGACCGCATTGACCGGCCGCTTGCCGGCTTCGAGCACATGGATATCGACCGTGACCTTGTTCGGTAGAAGCGCACCGCGCCAGCTGCGGGGGCGAAAGGCGCTGACCGGGGTCAGCGCCAATAGCGGCGCTTCCAGCGGCAGGATCGGCCCGTGGGCGGACAGATTGTAGGCTGTGGAGCCGGCCGGCGTTGCCACCATGACGCCATCGCAGATCAGTTCCTCGAGGCGTACGCGACCATCGATTTCGACCCGCAGCTTCGCTGCCTGGTGCGACTGCCGGAAGATGGAAACCTCGTTGATGGCAAGCGCTTTGGTGGTCACGCCATCGGCCGTGGTCGCCGTCATGCGCAAGGGATGGAATTCGTTGGCGACCGCCGCATGGATGCGTTCCTGCAGCCCCTCCAGCCGGTAGTCGTTCATGAGGAAGCCGATCGAGCCGCGATTCATGCCGTAGACCAGCTTTCCGGTATCCATGAACTGATGCAGCGTCTGCAGCATGAAGCCATCGCCGCCAAGCGCGACGATCACATCCGCTTCATCCGCATCGAAATTGCCGTAGACGCGGACCAATTCGTCGCAGGCGGCCTGCGCACCATCGGCAGTCGAAGCGGTGAAAGAGAGCTTTTGGCCCATCCGTAACCTGACCCTTCCCTCGCGGCGCGTCGCGCCGGATGCGTCCTGAAGCCTAATTATATCCGCTCGCCCGTTCCGCTTCATTGGAACAGGTTCCAGTTCGATTTTCGACGGAAACGTGCAGATCTGGTAGCGGCAAACCGCTGAAAGGACAAGCCATTTTCCGGTCGCATCCGTCATGTGGAGGCTAAGGATCCGTGAAACGCGTGGCAAATCCAGTTTCCGCTTTACATGTCGCGAGAATCTGGTAACTGCCTGTACATCGGTTGCCCTTGTAGCTCAGTTGGTAGAGCACCTGATTTGTAATCAGGGGGTCGCGGGTTCGAATCCTGCCGGGGGCACCAATTCTTCCCCTTTAAAATCAATCATTTGATGCGCGGCCGTCACGCTGGGCGACTTCATGTTGCATTTTCATGTTGCGCCTGATTCCCCTTGATTTACAGGCGCTCCCTTTCAGACCCCGCAAATCCATGCGACATGGAATGCAACATGTTGCAAGGATCTCAAACCTCTGTCAGGTTGCATTTTCGTTATGCTGCAACGGAGATTTGATTGTGAAATGGCTAGGCTGGACCTCTGTCTTCTTGGTCATCATGGCATCTGTTGTGTGGATTGGTGGCATAAGGGTTATTGTGATCCAACCGATTGGGGCGCTGCCCAAAGGGGTCACAGCAATTGTGGCTGGGATCGAGAATGTCAACTTCCTCGACAGTCCTGACGCTATTTGCAATCGGCATGAAGGGGGAGTGAGCCTCTGGTGTCGCGGCCGAGAAGCTGGAGAAATAGCGCAAAAGGGGAAAATCCTTCTGCGTCTACCCTATAGCGAAATCTTATTTAAGATGACCGGGGCACCCTCGACTAACCGCTGATCGAGAAAGCCGAAATTTAATGACCCCCAGGGAATTTTTTGCCGAAGTCACGCTGCCAAACTTGCAGGCTTTCAAACAAGCCTACGAAAGTCGGGTCGCAGCATTCAATGTGATCGCCGCGGTTGACTCCCTCGCTGCACACATATTCTGGTGGCTGAAAGCCAACACAAGCGCAGTATCCGACATCAGTGATGACTCTCATTTCCGAAATGAACTCGCAAAATTGTCTCCAGACTTCGCGCTTGTTCGTGACGTGGCGAAGGCAATGAAGCATGTCCAGTTGAACCGGCATGCGCCACTTGTCAGCACTGCGGCCCAAATCGCCCCAAAAAAGTTGGGTTATGGTCAGGGCTTTTATGGGGAAGGGCGTTACAACACAGAGCAGGTGTACGTGATCTTAGATGATGGGAAGCATCGATCAGTTGAAACGATTGCCGATAGATCGCTAACGCTCCTGATCGGTGAAATGGACAAGTTCGGGATCCCTTGATCATCAAGCCGCCCGCAACATCTCCTCTATCTGCTCGATACGGCTGATGATTAGGGTCATCACCTTTGAAGGCAGATAGATCGGCTTGGCGTAACGCTGTTTTTGACGCTGCCGAGCGGTGAAGCTGCACACTGGTGAACAGTATGCCCCATCGGAAATCACGACCTGAGTGCTATTCGCGACGATGATCTGCCCGGGTTCATCATATCGATTGGTACGTTCGCGTAAACAAATCCCATTCCTGCCTCCCTGTTGCGTGGGGCAAATATTTCAAATTTCCCGCAAAAGTCGAGTCATTGGGGCGGCCTTCTCAGGCGTCCCTAACGGGACCAATGGATTGCTTCAGGTGTGCCTTTTTCAAAATACAATCCATGCGTTTATTTCAATCCAACTCAATCATAGGATTAATGTAAAATTCATCAGCGCTCGTTAAAGTGGATGTAACTTTTCTCGGAGGTGCTACATGTCACTGTCGGGTTGGATGCAGGATCGCCGCGTATCGCGGCACTACCAAGCAATCTCAAAATCGCATGCATTGATCTGGTTTGCGCCTGATGGCACCATCAAAGGCGCGAACGAGAATTTCTGTGCCGCACTTGGCTATTCGTTGCAGGAGATCGTGGGCAAGCATCACAGGATGTTTGTCGATGCCGAAATGTCCGGCTCGTCTGCCTATGAAGCCTTCTGGAGAGAGCTTGCCGCCGGCAAGCCGCAGATCGGGCAATTCCGCCGGCTTTCGAAGTCCGGGCAGGATGTATGGATCGAAGCATCCTACGATCCGATCGTCTCAGGCGGCAAGGTGATCGAGGTGGTGAAGATCGCTGCCGATATCAGCGCGACGAAGATCGCATCGCTTCACAACCAGAACAAGCTGCGCGCGCTCGATGCCTCGCTGGCTGTCATCGAATTCGATCTTGATGGCCGTGTACTGGATGCGAACGAGAACTTCTGCAGTCTGATGGGCTATCGGCTTGAGGATATCAAAGGCAAGCCGCATCGCCTGTTCTGCGAGACGGATTTCGCCAATTCGAGCGATTATGATCGACATTGGGAGCGGTTGCGGAAGGGCGAATTTCTCAGCGATACCTATATCCGCAAAACGCGCAATGGCGAGCGCGTATGGATACAGGCATCTTACAACCCTGTGGCGGACCTGCGTGGTAAAATCTACGGCGTCATCAAGTTTGCCACCGATGTCACGGCCAGAATGAAGGCGGTCGATATCCTTGGCGGCGCTATCGGCGAATTGGCCGAAGGGAATTTGACTTCGCAGGTGACTCAACCGCTGGATAAGGCGATCGAGCGGACACGTACGGATTTCAACGCGGCGGTAACGACGCTGGACCGGACCATCGGTGAAATTGCCCTGACCGCACGCGAAATTGCCGGCACGGCAAACGAAATGATGTCCAGTGCCGATTCGATTGCCAAACGGACGGAGCAGCAGGCGGCCTCCGTCGAGGAAACCGCCGCAGCGCTGGCGCAAATCACCCAGACCGTCGGCGACACCAGCAAGCGCGCGGGAGAGGCGGGCGCCATCGTTCGCCAGACGCGCCGCGATGCCGAGGAATCGGGGGCTATCGTCCGCGATGCCGTATCGGCGATGAGCCGGATCGAGCAATCCTCCCATGAAATCGCCAGCATCATCGGCGTCATCGACGAGATCGCTTTCCAGACGAACCTTCTGGCGCTCAACGCCGGCGTCGAGGCAGCGCGCGCCGGCGAGGCCGGCAAGGGCTTTGCGGTCGTCGCCCAGGAGGTGCGGGAGCTTGCTCAGCGCTCGGCCAAGGCGGCAAAGGAAATCAAGGCGCTGATCACGATTTCTTCTGAACAGGTCAAGGCCGGCGTTTCGCTCGTCGGCAAGACGGGCGCTGCGTTGACCACAATCGTCGATCGGGTCCAGGAGATCGACGGAAACGTTTCGGCGATTGTCGAGGCCTGCCGCGAGCAGGCGATGGGCGTCACCGAAATTGGCCAGGCCGTCAATGTGATCGACCAGGGGACGCAGCAGAATGCCGCGACCGCGGAAGAACAAAGCGCTGCAAGCAACATGCTCTCGGAGCGGGCCAGTGCGTTGTCGCAATTGCTGGCGCGGTTCCAGACAGGCGCCGCGGCGGGATCTATTTCCGAGCATCGCTCAACGCCAACAAACCACCGGCCTGATGCACCTGCCCGATTTGCAAAACCGCGACGCGTCGCCGGCGGCCCCGCTGCAGCGGTTCGTGAGAACTGGGAAGAATTCTAAAAGTCTTCTCTTTCCAAGGAGAAAACTCAAGAATTTCGCATCACTCGGCGATTGCCAGTGATTACGGTTTCACCTGTAAAGCCCTTATCCCTTTGGTTCTTAGGCATTTCCGAACGTAAAACCGCCACGCAGTTTTGCCAAAAATGCTCAGAAAAAGAAAAAGCCCCGTGTTTTGCACGGGGCTTTTCCAATTCGAGTTCGAGCCAGTCAGTTGAAGCGACCGGCTGCGTGCGCCAGCATCGTATAGACCTTGCCGGTATCGGAGGTCAGATAGGACTGGGTCACGGTCTTGTCGCGATCAGTACGGGCGACATCGGCGAGAAGCTTTTCGAAATCGCCAATGTAGCGATCGACAGCGGTGCGGAATTCCGGTTCGCGGTCATACTTGCGCTTGATCTCGTCGAAGGTCTGCTGGCCCTTGAGCGTGTAGAGGCGGCGTGTGAAGACGTCGCGCTCGCCGCGCTGGTAGCGGCGCCACAGTTCGACCGAGGCATCGTGATCGATGGCGCGTGCGATGTCGACCGATAGCGAATTCAGCGATTCGACGACGTGTCGCGGGTTGCGCGTGTCGCCATTGCGCGGCTGAGCGGCCTCGACGGGGCGCGGCTGCGGCGCACGAACCGGTTCGGCCTGCGGGGCTTCTTCACGCGAGGCGCCGCGCAACAGATCGCTGATCCAGCCGCCTGTTTCGCCGCCGCGCAGTGCCGCTTCGGTGCTGCGCGGTGCGGGGGCGGGCGGGGCAGGTGTTGCCGGTGCGGCCGGCGGAGCAACGGGGGGGCGGCTCATCGAAATGCTGCCGCGCAAGCCGAAGCTGTCATCCGGGCGGAAGCTTTGCGTTTCGCGCGGCTGCTCCACTTGGGGCTGCGGTGCCGGACGGCGCTGTTGCGGCTGCACGTCGGCCATGGCGCGCAGCGACGGCTCGGAGACTTCGAGATTGCGCGACGAGCGGCCGACGATCTGCGAAATATCCTGCAGCGCCTTGATCTGCTCGGAAACGGCGCGGCGCATGGCGGCGGCGCTTTCCTTGGCTTCCTCGGGAAGATCGAAGGCACCCTTGCGCAGTTCACTGCGGGTAACGTCGAGTTCCTTGCGGATTTCATGCGAGGAGCGGCGGATTTCGTCGGTGGCGCCGGCGAAACGGTTGACCGCTTCATCAACGGCTTCGCGAAGGGCAGCGCGCATCTGTTCTGCTGCGGCGCCGGACTTCTGGCCGCTCTCGGCCAGCAGCTTGTCGACATCGGCCAGTGACTGGCCTACACCGCTGCGAACGCGGCCGGCAAGATCGCCCGAACGCTTTTCGGCTTCGGAGAAGGAGTGCTCCAGCGCCTGGCGGGCATCCTGCGAGGCCTTGACGACCATATCGCGCATGCCTTCGGCGGCTGCTTCAGCGCGCTTTTCCGCATCGGAGAGCACGCGGCCGACCTCGGCGAACGAGGTCTGGATGCCCTGTCGCAGATTGTTGGTCGCCTGGCCGGAGCGTTGCTCGGCCTGATCGAAAGCGGTTTCCACCATGCCGGCCAGCGACCGCATCGACGATTCGATCTCGTCGGAACGCTTGACGAGGCCAACGGCGAGGTTGCGCAGGGCTTCCTCGCGTTCTTCCAGCGTGCTGACCAGATTGGTCTGGGCAGCCGACAGCAGGTCCGTGGCCTGACCGAGCATCTTGGAGTGATCGCCGAAGCGTGTGACGATGCCCGAGACCTGGGCCAGCGTATCGCCGGAAATGCCGGCCAGACGCTCAACCTTGCCTTCGAGGAAGCGTGTCGAGGTCGAGACGCGCTCGGCGGCCTTGTCAGCGGCTTCGACGAACTGCGAGCTGGAGGCTTCCATCGTGTGGTTGATGCCGCGCAGATCCTCGCTTGCGCGGTTGACGACCGAGGCAATGCCGGAATTGCTCTGGGCGAGCTGGTCGATGAGCCCATTGACGCTGTCGGCCAGCGTGCTTTCGATGGATGAAAGCTGGTTGGCCGCGCTTTCGGCGCGTGCGGTGATGGCGCTGATGAGAGCGGCATTTTCAGCACGCAGGCGATCCGCACCCGTTTGGGCTGCGGCCGAAATCTGCTCAGCGGCGGCGCGGCCGATGGCAGCGTAATCGTCGATGACAGGGCGAGCCTTCTCTTCGATCAGGCGGGCAAGTTCGGCCGAATGGCCAGCCAGCATCGAATTCAACTCGCGGGTGCGCTCGTCGATCGAGGAGCGTACCGAGGCGCCGCGTGCTTCCAGCTGCCGATCGACATTGGCGAGCGATTCGTCGATTTCGCGGACACGGGCATCGATGCCGGTGCGGATCGCATCGCTGCGCGCTTCCAGGGCTCTGTCGACATTCGACAGCGTCTCGGCGATCTGCTCGGTGCTGCCATGCAGGGCAGAGCGGATCGCGTTGCCGCGGGCTTCGAGCGTGCGTTCGGCCTGCGACAGCGTGCCTTGCAGTTCCGTCGTCTTGGTTTCCAGCGTGGTGCGCACCGAGTCGCCGCGTGCATCGAGGGCCCGTTCGGCTTCCGCCAGCATATCGGCGAGTTCGGAAGTGCTCTCATGCAACGTGGTGCGGATGGAGGCGCCACGCAGGGTGAGGGCGCGTTCCGCTTCGCCGACGGCCTGCGAGATGACATCGCTGCTCTGTTGCAGCGAGCCGCGAATGGCGTCGCCACGGGCTTCGAGCGAGGCTTCGGCATTGGCAAGCGTCTGCGAGATGGCGCTGACCTGGTTGCTGACCAGGCCTTCGGCTTCGGCCACCTTGTTGACGATGGCGTTGCCGGCAGCTGAGAAGGTTTGGGCGACGGCAGCGGCCTGGGCGGCAAGCCGATTCTGGGTCTCGTTGACGCGGTTGACGATGCGGTCTGCCCGCTCTTCGACCGACTGGGTGAACTCGGTGTTCTTCTTGTCAATCTGGTCGAGGAACTCGGCGCCCGTGCGCGACAGCATGTCGGCGGTGCGCATGGCTTCCGCATCGATGCCCTGCGTTGCGTCGGTTACGGCGTAGCGCAGCGTGGAGGCCAGGCCAGTGGCCTTCTCCTCGATGGTGCGGGTCACGTTGTCGAGGCCGACATTCAGCGCCCGGTTCATGGTGTCGAGGCGTTCATCAAGACGTTCGGTGCGGCTGTCGAGCGTCTCGGCAAGCTGCTCTGCCTTGTTGTCGACGCTTTCCGACAGGCGCGATGCGCCGGTTTCGATCGCCTGGGTGATTTCCGTGCGGCGGGCATCGAGCGATTCGGTGAGGCGGTTGGTGGCCTCCGTGCTGCTGCGCTCGATTCCATGCACCTGCATCGACAGGGCTTCCGCCAACTGGCGGCCAGTCGCGCCGACGCGGTCGACGATGCCGGCGGCGTTGTCGCGCACCTTGTTGTCCATCAGCGAGAAGCTGGCTTCGACGCGCGCGCCGGCTTCGTCGACACGACCGGACAGCGTTTCGGCGGAACGATCGATGCGCGCGGCGGTTTCTTCTGCAGTGCTGGCGATGCGGCCCGCTGTGTCGAGCATGCGGTCGGCAATGTGATCGGTGCTGGCGCGGAGATTCTGGCCAAGGCGGTCGGCGCTGGCGTCGATGGCCTGGCGCAGCGCGGTCTCGCGATCCTCGAGCGACATTTCCATCATGCTGGCGCTTGTGGCAATCGTCGTACCGATGGACGTTGCCTGCTCGGACAGCATGTTTTCGAGGCCGGAGCGGGCCTCTTGCAAGGCTGCGGCCACGACATGGCCGCGTTCGTCGAGCGTCGTACGGATCTGCTCATGGGCGCCGCGAATGCGATCCTCGGTCGAGCCAAGCGTCGTCTCGATACCGGCAATGCCGCTGGAGACGGTTTCGGCGATGCGACGGGCGCCGCTGGAGATTGCCGTCTCTGCGCGTTCGACGGAGGCGCCGAGCACCGAATCGATGGCATTGCGGCCGGCTTCGATCAGGGCGCTGAGATTTCCAGTCTGGCCGGTCAGCGATGTTTCAAAACGCTGCTGGTTGTTCTCGAAGGTCTCGCGGATCGAATCTGCCTGCTGGCCGAGCGAATTCGCGATGCGGTTTTCAGCGTCGCCCAGCGCCTCGATGGCGGCCGTGGTGCGGGTTTCGAGCATCATGTCCATATTGATCTGGCCATCGAGAAGCGCGTTTCCGAGCCGTTCTTCGCTGTTCTTCAAAGCCTGGGTGATGGCGTCGCTGTGATCGCCAAGCGTTGTCGTCAGGCGCTGCTGCGTTCCGGCAACGGAATTCAGCAATGTGCCGGTGCGTTCTTCCAGCGTCGTGTCGAGGCGCGTCTGGCCGTCACGCAGCGTATCGGCGATACGCTGTTCGCTACGCTCCAGCGTCGAGGCCACATTGGAGGCGCCATCGCCGATCAGCTGATCGAGGCGCAACTGGCCATCGGCCAGCGAGCCGGCGATTCGCGAGTGGCCGCTTTCCAGCGCCGCGGCCATCGAGGCGGCGCGCTGATCCATCGCGGATGCGATCCGGCGTTCGCTGTCGGTCAGATGATCGGCCAGCGACGCGGTGCGTTGATCCAGCGCCTCGGCGATCCGGCTGTGCCCACCGGTGACGGCGTCGATCACAGCGTCGGCGCGTTCGGCGAAGTTTTCCTCAAAGCGGGTGCGGCTGTGTTCGAGCGTGCCGAGCAGGGCGCTACCGCGTTCGGTCATCAGCCGTTCCAGGCGTTCTTCCGCAGAGTCGAGTGCGGAGGAAATCTGGTCGCCGCCGAGACCCAGCGCCGTCGTCATTTCAAGCATGCGATCGTTCATCGCGGCGTCGAGCTTCTCGGTGCCGCTGCCAAGCGCAGAGGTGATCTCGTCGCTGTGCAGGCTGAGCGTCGTTGCCATTTCGAGCATTCGGTCGCCCATGGCGTTGCCAAGGCGCTCGGTGCCGGAAGACAGCGTGTCGTTCAATTCGCGGGTGCGTGCACCCAGCGTCGAAGCGATGTCGTTGCTGGTGGTCTGCAGGCGTTCGGCGATTTCAGTCTTGCCGCTATCGATGGC
>CAMFHE010000048.1 GCA_945952045.1 uncultured Rhizobium sp. | reverse complement strand
CTCGTCGCAGACCTCTTCGAAGCCCTGCCGGAATTGCAGAAGGCGCTTTGAGCGCGAACCCGCCTGATATTCGCCTCCCAAGCGAGGAATGGCGCGGCCCAAAAGGTCGCGCCATTCATCTGACATCCGAGGCCTTGGAGACACGCCGAATGAAAAGCCACGTCCTGACCGTATCCTGCCGATCAACCCGCGGCATCGTCGCCGCGATCACGGGCTATCTTGCCGATGCGGCGTGCAACATCGTCGACAGTTCACAGTTCGACGATCTGGAAACGGGCCTATTCTTCATGCGCCTGACCTTCACAAGCGAAGGCGGCATGCCGCAACAGGAGATCGATGCGGGCTTTGCGCCGGTCGCTGCGAAATTCGGCATGACCTACGAATTCCACAACAGCACCGATCGCATGAAGGTGCTGCTGATGGTGTCGCGTTTCGGCCATTGTCTCAACGACCTGCTCTATCGCTGGAAGATCGGGGCTCTGCCGATCGACATCGTCGGTGTGGTCTCCAACCATTTCGATTACCAGAAGGTGATCGTCAACCACGACATCCCTTTCCACCACATCAAGGTGACCAAGGAGAACAAGCCGCAGGCTGAGGCGCGCCTGATGGACGTGGTCGAGCAATCCGGTGCGGACCTGATCGTTCTTGCCCGCTACATGCAGGTGCTGTCCGATGCCGTCTGCGCGAAGACGTCGGGCCGCATCATCAACATCCACCACTCGTTCCTGCCGTCGTTCAAGGGCGCCAACCCCTACAAGCAGGCCTTCGAGCGCGGGGTGAAGCTGATCGGGGCGACGGCGCATTATGTGACGGCCGATCTCGACGAAGGCCCAATCATCGAGCAGGACGTTGCCCGCATCACCCATGCGCAGTCGGCTGAGGACTATGTCTCGATCGGCCGCGACGTGGAGAGCCAGGTTCTCGCCCGCGCCGTCCACGCCCACATCCACCACCGCGTCTTCATGAATGGCAACAAGACGATCGTCTTCCCCCCAGGGCCGGGCTCCCACAAGTCCGAGCGTATGGGCTGAGTCATGGCACCCACTATCGATGGGAAGCGGGGTGCTGCTTGTGCGATTGAGAGCATGCAGTTCGCGCCGCAGCCTTGGAAGTGAACCCAAGTTCGTTGTCGTCACCGATGTTGGCATGAACCGTATTGCCGTACGGTCATCGCAGGATACTCAACGATAACGAGTCGTGGAGTTGTCGCGTAAGGGCACATGCCGATGGTCCGATGCCGTTCAGGAGCAGAAAAGCCCTTCACCTACCCCCGCGCCCGCAGTGCCGCGGTCAGCGGCAGCCTTGTGGCGGCGAGGGCGGGGAGGGCGCCGCCGAGGAGGCCGATGGCGAGGCCGATCAGGCCGGATGTGACGAGTACGTCAGGCGTGACGGCGAGCTGGAAGGCCATGCGGGCATTGTTGGCGCCGATGGTGCTTGCCTGCCAGCCGTTGAAGATCAGCCATGAGGCGGCGAGGCCGAGAACGACGCCGGCGCCCGCCAGCACCACGGCCTCGACCCATGTGCCGAGGAAGGCCGAGAGACGGCTGAAGCCGAGGGCGCGGACGGTGGCGATCTCGACGGTGCGGTCAGAAACGGAGCTCGTCATGGTGTTGAGGGCGCCGGCCGTCGCGCCCACGGCCATCAGCAGCGCCAGCGGCCAGCCGAACAGGCGGATGAGGCTTGCGGTGCGGCCGGACTGGGCGGCGTAAAGATCGGCTTCAGACACGGCGACGAGCGGCGTTCCCGCAATCGTCGCAAGCTTCTCCTGCAGGAGCGCAAGCGCGGCGGGGCCGGTGACGCGGAGTTTCAGGCTCTGCACCTCGCCCTGCCGGTCGAAGGCGGCCCTGACAGCATCGAGATCGGCCCAGAGTTCGGATTCGAAGGCGCTTCCATGGGCGGAGAACCGGCCGGCAACCGTCCAGTCGACAGCGCCTAGCCGGATCGTGTCACCGACATCGAGGCCCAATTCCCTGGCGAGCCGGTCTCCGACGACGACGTCGCGCGCGCCCGGCGTAAACAGGCGTCCGGCCGAAAGTGCGATGCCCTCGCGGATCGATGGGCCGGCCGCATCCATGCCGCGCAGCGCCAGCGTGCGCGGCGCGCTGTCGGCGGCCCGTTTCACATCGACGGGCACGACGATCTCGCGGGACGTAATGAGGCTGCCGTCGGCATTGCGGGCGACGCCGAGATCGCCGGTCATGGCCTCCAGCGTGCGGATGACGGTTGCGGGAATGTCGGAGCCGGTTTCCTGGTTGGTGCCGCCGCCGAGGACCACGGCGACGGAAGGCGAACCGGCGCCGGCCAGCGCCGTCTCGAAACCTTTCGCCATGGCGAGGAAGCCGGCGAGCACGCAGACGACGAGCGCGACCGACAGGGCCATGGAAGCGGAAATCGCGCGCCGGCGCGGCAGGCTGGAGAGATTGGCCCGGATCGTCACGAGCGCTTGTCTGCTGTGGGTGGACATGGAAACTACCTCGTTCTGAAAGCTTTGACGATGGGGGTGCGCATCGCGTTGAAGGCGGGCAGGGAGCCGGTGGCAAGGCCGAGCAGGGCGATCAGCACCAGCGCCTTGAGAAGAACCGGCATCGAAAAAACCAGCCCGAGCGCTGGGCCGGTAAGCGTGGTCGCGAGCTTCGCCAGAGCAAGGCCGATGCCGCCGCCCACGGCGAAGACGAAGAGGGTTTCGCCAAGAACGAGCGCCATGATGCCGCGGCGGGAGAAGCCGAGCGTCTTCAGCACGCCGATCTCGAAGGTGCGTTCGCGCACCGCAAAGACCATGGTGTTGACGACGATCATCAGCAGGGTGACGAAGGCGGCGCCGACGACGAGGTTCACGATCAGGCCGATATCGGCATATTGGCGCAGAAACGCCTCCAGGAACTGCTTTTCCGATTGGGTGCGCGTCGGCGTCGCCGAATTGGCGAAAAGCGTGTCGATGCGGGCGGCGAGTTCGCCCGGCGAAACGCCAGGGCGGGGGCGGACGACGAAGGCGTCGACGCTGTCCTTGCCGCGTGCGCGGGCGGCATTCACATAGTCGTAGCGGGCGATCATGAAATAGGTATCGGTGGCGGCGTTTTCGCCCGCGAAGATACCGGCGATCTCGAAGCGCCAGTCGCGGCCGCCATCCTGCCTCGGCGTATCGAAGGCGGTGACGGTGACGCGCTGGCCGACGGTCCAGCCTTGCGCCTCGGCGAGAGCCCGGCCGACCAGCACCCTGTCGCGCCCCTGGCCGACCGCTTCGATCAAGGCCGGCGTCAGCCCGAGTTCCTTGCCGTTGACCGCCATCAGCCGGTCGGGGTCGGCGGCGCTGACGGCGACGACATTCTTCTCGACATCGACGAAGCCGCGCAGCCGCGCGACATAACCGACCGCCGCGACATCCGGGTCGGCGGCGATGCGCGACATGGCCGCCATCGGCAGCGGCTGACTGCGGCCGCCGGCGGCGGTGACGCCGAGAAGATCGTCGCTGGCGCCGGCCGCTCCTTGCGTTCCGTTCACGAAACTCGCGGTCAGGCCGTAGATCAGGAAGGCGACGGCGATGGAGACCATCAGCAGCAGGGTGCGCAGCGGCTTTCGCCAGGCATTCTTGCGGGCAAGATCGAAGAAGGTCATCAGGCGGCCCTCTTCTCTTCGACGAAATCGCCCTTGTCGAGATGCAGCGTGCGGCGGGCGTAAAGGGCTGCCTGCGGGTCGTGGGTCACCATGACGATGGTCTTTTCCTGGTAGTGGTTGAGGAAGCGCAGCATGTCGAGCACCTCGTCGGCGGACTTGCGGTCGAGATCGCCGGTCGGCTCGTCGCAGAGCAGCAGGCCGGGATCGGACACGATGGCGCGGGCGATGCCGACGCGCTGCCGCTGGCCGCCGGACATCAGGGCGGGATATTGCCTTTCGCGCCCGGCAAGGCCGACGAGATCGAGAACCTTGTCGACGCGCAGGCGACGCTCCTTGCGCGACAGCGGCTTCAGGAGCAGCGGCAGCTCGACATTCTCGGCGGCGGTGAGCATCGGCAGCAGATTGTAGAACTGGAAGACGATGCCCATGTTGTGCGCCCGCCACGCGGCGCGCGCCGCCTCGCCCATCTGGTCGAGCCGGCTGGCGCCGATGCGCAGGGTGCCGGCATCCGGGCGGTCGATGCCGGCCAGCATGTTGAGCAGCGTCGACTTGCCCGATCCGGACGGGCCCATGACGGCGACGAAATCGCCACGCGGGATGGCAAGGTCGAGGCCGGAAAAAATCGGGATCATCTCGCCGCCGATGTGGTAGGCCTTCCTGACGCCGCTCAGCGCGATATAGGGTCCACTATCCTGGGTCATTGCCTGTTTTCTCCTGTTTCCTCAAGGATGATGCGGATGCGAGCGGCCATGTTCGGCCGGATACCGTCGGGTGGAGCGGTGAGCGACAGGCGCAGCGTGACGGTGCCCTTTTCGGCCGAGGCGACGGGCGCCAGCCGCAGCAGCGTGACGGCGAAGGGCCGGTCGGGAAAACCGTCGAGCACCGCCTGGCCGCGCAGGCCGGGCTTCAGCGCCGCGATGGCGGTTTCGGCGACGTCGGCGTCGATGGCGAGGGTTTTGGTATCGGTGAGCGTCAGCAGGCTCTGGCTTTCGCGAACGCTGTCGATCCGCGCCAGCACCGTATCGCCGACGCGGGCGTCGAGACGCGTGACGGTGCCGGAGAAGGGGGCGCGCACGGTCAGTTCCTCCACCCGTTCCCCTGCCATGCGGATGGCGAGATCGGCGTCGTCGGCGGATAGCCTTGCCTGCGCCACGGCGTTTGCAGCCCGCTCCATGGCGGCGCGCGCATCTTCCAGCGCCTGCCTGGAGGCAGCGGCGCGGCCGGCGAGGGCTTCTGTGCGGTCCAGCAGGGCGCGGGCCTGCGTCAGGTCGATCTGGCGGGCGGCCAGCACCAGCAAGGCCCGGGTCTTTGCGGCGTATGCCTGTTCGAGCGCGAAGCGGGCGCCGGCATCCTCCAGCTTCACCAGAACCTGTCCGGCCGCGACGGCATCGCCCGGCGCTACGGCAACCTGTGTGATCCGGCCTTCATATTTGGCGAAGACGGCGGTCATGCGCGGCGCGACGACGAGGCCGGAGCCGGTGACATCACGAACGGCCGGGGCCGGATCGCGGCCGATGGGCCGCTCCGCCACCCGCTCGGCCTGTGCCTGCGGCATAGCGGCAGGATCGGCTTCCGGAAGGGCGCCGACCATGGCCGCGAAGGAACGAACCACGTCCGGTCGATAGAGGGAGATGCCGGCGGCGGCGGCTGCGAGGATCAGCGCGCAGAGGCAGGCCGGCAGGACGAGACGCCGGCGCATCGGCTCCGGCGGCTGGGCATCGTAAAGGGCGGGATCAAGCGAAAGCGACTTGAGCGCCTCGGCGCGGTTTCGGCCGTGTTCGGTGGCGAGATCGAAATGGGTGTTCATGCCGGACATTCATGCCCGGCGTGGGCCTTGACGCGACCTTTAACGCGTTATGGGTCGTGCTCGATCGCGATCCGAGACGGCGCGGCCTTGCTGTCGCGCCATTCGAGCGGCGACATTTCCGTGACGCGGCGGAATTCGCGATTGAAGTTGGACTTGGTCTGGAAACCCACCTCGAACATGATCTCGGTCACCGGCTTGTCCGTCTCGACAAGCAGCGTGCAGGCCTCGGCGATCCGGTGCTCGTTGACATATTGCGATACGTTCTTGCCCGTCACCCGGTTGATCGCCGTGGAAATCTGCCGCGCCGGCATGCCGAGTTTTCGCGCCAGCCGGTCGAGGTTGAGATCGACATCGCGATAGGTGCGCCTGGTTGTCATCAGCGCCTCGACGGCGGACAGCGTTTCCCGGTCGCCGCCGGTCTGGGGCGGCGTGGCCGTTTCGGCCGGCTCCGGCGTCGCATGGCTTCGGCTTGCGGTCGCCGCGGCAATCGACAGGATGATAAGCGACGCCAGATTGGCGACAGCAATCAGCGGTGCGGCAAGTTCACCGCGCATCCAGGTCATATCGAAGAACACGAAGACATCGACGGATGCCGAAAACAGCAGCGCGAGCGCGGCAAACAGGATGGCGCGGTAGGCGCGCGCCGCCTCTTCGAAAGGCGCAAGACGCAGCGCATCCGTCCCAGATCGCATCAGCAGCAGGATCGCCACCGCATAGGCGACGAAGATCAGCACGAGCGTCATGTCGATGGCATCGCGCCACGTCGCCAGCAGCACGGCGATGATCGTCATGGGAAGGGCATGAAGGGCAAGGCGGTGCGCCGGGGGCGCTTGGCTGCGGCGCACCAGTTCCGTCACCCCCGCATAGGCGAGCGGCGGCACAGTGGCAGCTCCCAGCGGCGCGAGATACAGGATGGCGCCCCGCACGCCATATCCCCAGCGCAGGCCGGAGAGCAGCGAGAGAACCGTGCTGACGAGGATGAGCGCCAGAAACGGCCGGTTCGGCGGCCGTTCATCGCCTTGCCGCACGGCGGCGCCGAAGAGAACGATCAGCAGGATGGCGACGACGAAGGGAAGCGGGATGAAGAGCATGAAAATCCGGTAGAGGAATGGATGGCCAGTTTTTCCTATTCTGTATCCCGGCACAACCTTTCGCGACCTGTATCAGGTTCGAGGTCTGATATCCGGTGGTCTGTGCGAAAACCAACGCAATGCCTCATAGGCCATCGGATATACGTATTGCTCGATCCATCACATGGCGCGCGATCTGTTCGGACCCGGCCGCGGTCATGTCCTCCGACGGAGCCGAAACGGCAATGGCGGCCACGGGTCGTCCGCCCGCGTCGAAGATAGGCGCGGCGATGCTGGTGACGCCGGGACGCGATCCGGAGCAGGTTTTCGCCCAGCCGGTGTCGCGAACGTGCTGAAGGGATGCGATCAGCAGGCCTGGATCGATCTCTCCGGCGCGTGCATGCGCCTGCGCCGCTTCCAGAGCCGTTCCGCTGTCGTCGAAAGCCAGCATGGCATGACCCGAGGCAACGAGGAAAGCCGGAAGCCGCATGCCCGGTTGCGAAGCCATGGCTGCGCGGTCCGCCGCAGCGGATTGTGACCCATGATGCGCATGCCGATTTCCCCGCTTTTCGAGGTCGGCTCGTAGCGTCCGGTCTCGTCGGCGCGCCTGAGGAGCTGGCCGCCTTGCCCTGGGTGGAGAATGCGATTTTGCGGCAGCCCTTGCGCTGGACCTTTATCCGAGAGGGCGAATCGCCGCGGACCGTCGATGCCCGTTCCGTCATCCGGGCGGGGACAAGACGCCTTCGGCCTATGCCTGCGTCCTCTCCGGCGCCGGCATTTCCGCTTTTCCCGACTATATGGTGCTGGAGGATATCGCGGCGAGACGTTTGAAGCGGCTGTTGCCGCTGTGGAACCTGCCGGAAGGCGGTATCCACGCCGTGTTTCCCGCCGCTCGTTTCCGCCCCGCCAAGGTCCGCGCCTTCATGGAAATGATAAAGCTCGCCGAACGACGCCGCATGGTTGAACAGGCATCATGAGGGATCGAACGTCGGCGAAGAGTTACGCGCGACGCTGCTGCGATCGTCCGGCGCAGGTGAGATCGTCCGATCATAGCGCCTCCGAAGCGGTCGCAATCGGCTCGTTTTTCGGGAATCACACGCGCTCAAGCGCAATCGCGATCCCCTGGCCAACGCCGATGCACATCGTTGCCAGCGCAAAGCGACCGGTGCGGATTTTCAGTTCAAGCGCCGCTGTTCCGGCGATCCGCACGCCCGACATGCCGAGAGGATGCCCTAGCGCGATTGCCCCGCCATTGGGGTTCACGCGGGGATCGTCGTCGGCAATGCCGAGGTCGCGCAGGGTCGCCAGGCCTTGGGAGGCAAAGGCTTCGTTGAGTTCGATGACGTCGAATTGCTCCTGGCGCATGCCCAGCCGCGCCATGAGTTTCCTCGATGCGGGCGCGGGGCCAAAGCCCATGACGCGCGGCTGAACGCCGGCTGTGGCGCCGCCGAGAACCCGGGCGATGGGAGTAAGGCCGTATTTCGTCACGGCGGCTTCGGAGGCGAGGATCAGCGCGGCGGCGCCATCGTTGACACCGGACGCATTTCCGGCCGTCACGGTCGCGCCATCGCGCTTGTTGACCGGCTTCAGTTTGGCAAGAGCCTCGATGCTGGTCGCACGCGGATGTTCGTCGCGGTCGACAACAACGGGGTCGCCCCTTTTCTGAGGAACGGCGACCGGCGTGATTTCCCGCGCCAAACGACCGTTGGCCTGCGCCTCGGCGGCCTTGGCCTGGCTGCGCAGGGCAAAGGCATCCTGATCTTCCCGACTGATATTGTAGTCGATGGCCACATTATCGCCGGTCTCCGGCATGGAATCGACGCCGTATTGCGCCTTCATCAGCGGATTGACGAAACGCCAGCCGATCGTGGTGTCATGGATTTCCGCAGCGCGCGAAAACGCCGTCTCCGCCTTCGGCATGACGAATGGCGCGCGGCTCATGCTTTCCACGCCGCCGGTGATGACGAGCTCGGCTTCGCCGGAAACGATGGCGCGCGCGCCGGCGATGGTGGCGTCCATTCCCGAGCCGCAAAGCCGGTTAATCGTCGTGCCGGGGACGCTGACGGGCAGGCCGGCCAGAAGGGCCGACATGCGGGCGACGTTGCGGTTGTCTTCGCCAGCCTGGTTGGCGCAGCCGAAGATGACGTCATCGACCGCTTCGAAATCGACCGTCGGATAGTGCGCCATCAGCGCTCTGAGCGGGACGGCACCGAGATCGTCAGCACGAACGGACGACAGCGAACCGCCGAAGCGGCCGATAGGCGTGCGGATATAGGCGCAGATGAATGCTTGCGTCATGGTCGTTTCCTTAAAGTTTCGGCACGACCAGGTCGGCGACCGGCCCCTCGGTGTGCAGCGGAGCGCCGGTCATGGCCTGCAGCTCGTCCATGGTCATGTCGGCAAGCTTTTCGCGCACGACGAAGCGAGCGTCGACAATGTCGAGCACGGCGTGGCTCGTATAGACGCGGGTGACGCAGCCGACGCCTGTCAGTGGAAAGGTGCACTTGTCCACCAGCTTCGGCTTGCCGTCCTTGGTGACATGTTCGGTGATGACCACGACCTGCTTGGCGCCATGGACAAGATCCATCGCGCCGCCGACGGCCGGAACGCCCTTGGAGCCGACGCGCCAATTGGCAAGGTCGCCATTCTGCGCCACCTGATAGGCGCCGAGGATGGCGACGTCGAGATGGCCGCCACGCACCATCGCGAAGCTGTCCGCGTGATGGAAGAATGCCGCCCCCGGCTTCAGCGTCACCGCCTTCTTGCCGGCATTGATCAGATCCCAGTCTTCCTCGCCGGCTGCCGGCGCTTCACCGAAATTCAGGATGCCGTTTTCGGTGTGGAAGATCGCCTCGCAGCCTTGCGGCTGGAACTTGGCCACCATTTCCGGAAAGCCGATGCCAAGGTTCACATAGGCGCCGTCGGCAATGTCCTGGGCGGCGCGCCAGGCAATCTGGGCGTTGGAAAGCTTGACGTCTTCGCGCGTGATGAGGGTCATACGTAGGCCACTCCGGCTCGGATGAGCTCTTCTTCCTGTTGCGGGTTGGCGATCTCGACGACGCCATCGACGAAAATGCCGGGCGTGACCACCTGCTCGGGGTCGATATCTCCGGCCTGAACGATGCGCGTTACCTGTGCGACCGTGTGGCGGGCCGCCATGCACATCAGCGGATTGAAGTTTCGGCTGGCCTTCGAATAAGTGAGATTGCCCCGGATATCGCCGATATGCGCCTTGACGATGGCGAAATCGGCCTTGAGCCAGCGTTCCTGCACATAGTGACGACCGTCGAACTCCGCGATCGTCTTGCCGTTGGCAAGCTCGGTGCCATAGGCGGTGGGCGTATAAAAGGCGGGGATGCCGGCGCCGCCGGCTCTGATACGCTCGGCGAGCGTGCCCTGCGGCACCAGTTCCAGATCGATCTCACCGGCGAGATAGCTGTCAGTGAAGGCGCGCGGATCGGAGGACCTCGGAAACGAGCAGATCATTTTGGCGACCATGCCGGCATCGATCATCGCCGCGATGCCGATGCGGCCATTGCCGGCATTGTTGTTGATGACGGTCAGATTCGTCGGGCGCTTATCGATCAGGGCGTGAATGAGTTCGATGGGTGCGCCGGAGCCTCCGAACCCGCCAATCATCACCGTCGCACCATCGCCGATCGGGGCAACGGCGTCAGCCGCGCTCCTAATTGTCTTGTCCATCTTCGGTCGCTCCCTGTCCTGACGATTGAAATTTCCAACCCTCATCTCAGGAGCCGATTCATAAATGCAGCGTGCTCTATCGCGCAATCGAAATGTGCGATATACGATTTTTGTTCATATATCGCACGAATTAAGGTGCTCTTTGCAGGAGGTTGTGATGCGCGAAACCGATTACGTCAGCGGATTTGCCCGGGGTCTCAAGGTCATCGAAGCGTTCGGCGAGATGCACAAGCGCTTGTCCATCGCGGATGCGGCGAAACTCACGGGTTTGGATCGAGCCACCGTGCGACGGTCTCTGTTGACGCTGGCTGAGCTTGGATATGCCGACTATGACGGGAAATACTTCACCTTGACACCCAAGACGCTTCGGCTTGGTCACGCCTATCTCGCGGCAACGCCGCTTCCTGCGATCCTGCAGCCCCATCTCGATCTGCTTTCCGAAAAGGCAGGGCAGAGCGCTTCCGCCTCGGTTCTGGACGGCACCGAAATCCTCTATATCGCCCGCGCCGCAAATCGGCGGGTGATGTCGATCAATTTGACGCCCGGCTCGCGGCTTCCAGCCTATTGCGCTTCGATGGGACGTGTCCTGCTCTCCGCGCTGCCGGAGACGCAGATGAGGAAAGTGCTTTCCGCGACGGACCTCAAACCCAACACGCCGTTTACGCTCACCGAGCCCGACAAGCTCATCGATGAATTCCATCGCGTTCGCTCTCAGGGCTATGCCTTGATCGATCAGGAGCTGGAGCTGGGACTTTGCTCCATTGCCGTGCCGGTTGAAAATGATCGTGGCGAACTGATCTGTGCGATGAATATCGGCGCTCCCGCAGCCCACGCCTCCGCCGAGCAGCTGGTGACGCATTTCCTTCCGCTGCTGAAAGAAGCGCAGGCAGCCCTTCGCCTCGTCCTGCGTTAAAATGGGTGACCTCAGAAAAGAAAGCTGCGGCCGGATGGGCGCATGCGCGATCATATCCGCACTGCCCCGGCAGCCATTGCGGCATGGAGCCGTGCATTCCGTCATTCCAGTGCCGGCGCCGATGCTGCGTTGAAAAGGGCTTGTCGCAAACCTCTCAGAAGGCTGAGACTACCCAGCACACGGTGGCATTCTCACGCTTTGTTAACCTTTTGAAGTCCGAAGAGGTGCCCGAGCAGATCATTCTGCTCGTTGACGGTCCACTCGCCGGAAAATCCGAAGCCTTTGCGCAGCCACAACATCGCTTCGAACCCGGCGATCGTCCGTCGCGCCGCTTTGAATGACTGAAGCAGCCGAATGGCGACCTTCCGCGACATCTGCGAGGCGCGATCGATGCCGCATACCTGTGACGACGCCTGGGGCGGCGACATCATCGCGGCCGCCTGCACGCATATCGGCGCCACCGTCCAACCACGCCTCAACGAGGGCGTCTGGATCGCTCAGCCCTATATCGAAGGCAATTTCGACCCGAAGAACGGCGTCAATATCGAAGGCGGCCATATCAAGCTGCCGAGCGGCCCCGGTCTCGGCGTCGTTCCGGAAGACGGCCTCTTCGGCGTACCTGTCGCATCCTTCGGATAACGATCCGGCAACGAAAGGCACCATGATGGCCAATTTGCGCATTGCGAAGATCGATGTCTTTCAAGTCGATCTTCCCTATTCGGGCGGCGTCTACACGCTCTCAGGCGGGCGGGAATATCGGGGATTCGATTCCACGCTGGTGCGTGTGACGACGCAAGACGGAACGGAAGGCTGGGGCGAGAGCACGCCCTGGGGCTCGACCTATATCGCCGCGCATGCAAGGGGCGTTCGCTCGGGAATTGCGGAGATTGCGCCGAGCCTTCTCGGTCTCGATCCGCGCCATGTCGATCGGATCAACGAAGCGATGGATGCAGCACTTGTCGGGCACGAGCATGCCAAGACGCCGCTCGATATCACCTGCTGGGATATATTCGGGAAATCGGTCGGAATGCCGGTCTGCGATCTCTTGGGCGGACGGACGAATCGCGCCTTGCCGATCATTTCATCGATCTACATGGGCGATCCGGACGATATGCGCAAACGCGTCGCCGAACACCGCGCTATGGGTTATCTCGGGCATTCGGTGAAGATCGGCGGTGACCCGGCAGACGATGCTGCGCGCATCGCGGCATCGCTGGCCGACAAAAGGCCCGGCGAATTCTTCCTGGTCGATGCCAATGGCGGCATGACGGTGGAGACGGCGTTGAGGATGTTGCGGCTGCTTCCTAATGGCCTCGATTTCGTGCTCGAAGCGCCATGCGCCACCTGGCGGGAATGCGTTTCCCTACGCCGCAGGACCGATGTGCCGATCATCTTCGACGAACTCGCGATCAACGATGCCGCAATCATCCAGATGATCGCCGACGGTGCCGTCGAAGGGATCGGCCTGAAGGTCTCCAAGAATGGTGGCCTGACGAAGGGCCGTCGCGCCCGCGATTTCTGTATCGCTGCGGGAATGACGATCAGCGTTCAGGATACGGTCGGCACGGATGTTTCCTTTGCCGGGGTCGTGCATCTCGCCCAGACCGTGCCGGAGAAATACCTGCGCTGTATCCTCGAGGTCCGCGATCTCGTGACCGTCAAGGTGGCGGACAGCGAACTTCGCGTCGTCAACGGCCGCGTCACTGCGCCGGATTCGCCCGGCCTCGGCATCACGCCGCGCCTGGATGTGCTCGGCGAGCCCGTCGCCAGCTATAGCTGACGGGTTGATCCTGCAAGGCCACCGCGCCGGATAGAAGCCCCGGGAAGATCTGTATCTCCCCGAAGTGCTTTTTAACCGCGCCCGACGAAGGGCATCTTGGTCGCCATGATGTTCATGAAGAGAACGTTTGCGCCGAGCGGCAGGTTTGCCATATGGAGAACGGCATCTGCGACATGTTGCGCGTCGATCGTCGGCTCGATGGCGATGTCTCCATTGGCTTGCGGAACACCGATTGTCATCGCTTCCGCCATATCCGTCAGTGCATTGCCGATATCGATCTGCCCGCAGGCGATATCGAAACGCCGCCCGTCCAGAGAAAGCGACTTGGTCAGGCCGGTGATGGCATGTTTCGTTGCCACATAAGCGATTGAGCCCGGCCGTGGAGCATAGGCGGATACGGACCCGTTGTTGATGATGCGACCGCCCATCGGCGACTGGTGCCGCATCACGCGAAACGCGGCGCGTGCGCAGTAGAAGGCTCCGTTCAGATTGACGGCAACGGTCTGATCCCATTGGTCGACGGGGAATTCATCCGGCGCATACGGCCCGAAACTGACGCCTGCATTGTTGAAGAGCATATCGATACGTCCGAAGCGATCGACCACCTTGTCGAACAGGGCTTCGACCTCGACGGATTTCGCCACGTCGCAAGCAAGCGCGACCGCCCGCTCTCCGCCGCCGGCGGCAGCCACCCCCTCGTCCAGCAGGTTTTGCCGCCGCCCGACGAAAACGACATTCCATCCCGCTTTGACGAGCGTGATTGCCGTCACCTTGCCAATGCCGCTACCCGCGCCCGTGATGACCGCCGTTCTGACTGTATCCATCGTTTCCCCATCCTTCTTGATGCCGGAACGATATGATCGAAGTTGGACTCGCAGGTAAAGCCCGGTTCCTTGGCGCGGTCGGAATTGAAGCGACTTGGCCGATCCCGCGTCGGCGACCAGCCGGCATTGGGCACAGCCTGATTACTCGATGAAGCCCGCTGCGTGACTGCCGGTATTCGAAGAGAATAGTTCCATAAGACAGACTATGTGATTATTATCATAGCGATGGTGCATTCTATTTCTAAGTGCGACTTGCGAATGATGCCAGAGGGTTATCAGTTGCAAGGAAACCGCAATGACGCGCATCTACTCCCATATCGATCTGGATGAACGGTGCAAGATAGCGCGCTGGCGCATGGCTGGGCTCAGCGTCGATGTCATCGCGGAGAAGCTCGGACGGCACCGCTCGACGATCTTCCGCGAGCTGAAGCGCAACATCTAGGCGCGTCGTGTTGTACGGTTGAATAAGCAGAGCGCCCTCGACGTCCGCCCCAAAGGCCTGGAAAACGTGCTTCGCCAAGTCCAGTCCACGGCTCGACCGCCCTGCTTTGCAGGGCAGCCTCGACTTTCACGAGCATAGGATCCGTCACCGGGCAGAGATCATTGACTCCAAAAATATATCCATTATTCTGGATATATGGAAAGCAACAGTGCGATAGCGGCCCTTGCGGCCTTGGCCCAGAACACCCGCCTTGAGACGTTCCGTCTCCTTGTGCGGCAGGAGCCGGATGGAATTCCGGCAGGCGAGCTCGCCCGGCTCCTCGATGTCCCGCAAAACACGATGTCGGCACATCTTGCGACGCTGTCGCGCGCAGGGTTGGTGAAGAGTGAGCGCCAGAGCCGATCGATCATCTATCGGGCCGACCTCGACGGGCTGCGCGACCTGACCCTATTCCTGCTGAAGGACTGCTGTGGGGGCTCCACAGAGCTTTGCGCGCCGCTGATTGCAGAGCTGACGCCCTGCTGTGCTCCGGGGTCGAAGTCATGTTGAGCACAATCACATTGGAAGGGGTGCCCGGTAGCGACGGAGGTCTGTGCAATGCGCTCCTTGCCGCGAATCTGCCGACCGATGATATCCAGGAGGAAGGCCGCGCCTTCTTCAAAGCCGTCTCAAGAAAAGGTCAACCGATCGGCTATGCCGGCCTCGAACGATGCGCCGGCGATTCACTGCTGCGTTCTGTTGTCGTGCTCTCGGAACTTCGGGGTCATGGGTTCGGACGGGCGATCGTCGAGGCAACGCTGCAAGCTGTCGTTGGCGATGTCTTCCTCGCGACGACGAGCGCTGCGCCGTTTTTCTCGAGCATCGGGTTTTCAGAGGTGCGGCGGACAGAAGTGCCGGCCGCTGTGCTTGCGACCCGCCAACTAACCTCCATCTGCCCATCTTCAGCGACCATCATGAAGCTCAACAGGCCTCCGACCTAACCACGGACCACGACCATGACCGACAAGACCTATGACGTGCTGTTCCCCCGCACGGGCAATTCCGCTCGCTCTGTTCTCGCCAAGTTCATCCTCAACATGGAGGGCGACGGCCGGTTCAAAGCCTATTCCACCGGCCGTCAGCCGAAGGGTAAAGTCAATCCGCTTCTGAAGAACCGGATCGGCGCCTTCATCGACCTGCCCATCGCCTCGATCGACCGCTTTGGCTTCGAACAGCACGGTCGCCAGATCGGTTCATTGGACGGCGCATCGGTCAAATCGGCGAAGGCCGAGTAAGATGTCGACATTCGAACGATACCTGACCGTTTGGGTCTTTCTCTGCATCATCGTCGGCATAGCCCTCGGCCATCTAATGCCGGGTGTGTTTCAGGTGGTCGGAGCGGCCGAGATCGCCAAGGTCAACATCCCCGTCGCGATCCTGATCTGGCTGATGATCGTCCCGATGCTGCTGAAGATCGATTTCCGGTCGCTGGGACAGGTCGGCGTTTACTGGCGCGGGATCGGCATCACGCTGATCGTCAACTGGGCGATCAAGCCGTTCTCGATGGCTCTGCTGAGTTGGCTGTTCGTCGGCTGGCTTTTTCGGCCCTATTTGCCGGCTGACCAGATCGACTCCTATATTGCGGGCCTGATCATTCTTGCCGCAGCACCTTGCACGGCCATGGTCTTCGTCTGGTCGAACCTGACGCGGGGCGAGCCGCTGTTCACCCTGTCGCAGGTCGCCTTGAATGACGCGATCATGGTCGTCGCCTTCGCGCCGATCGTTGGCATGCTGCTCGGTCTCTCGGCCATCAGCGTGCCGTGGGCGACGCTTGCCCTGTCGGTCGCACTCTATATTGTCATCCCCGTTATCATCGCCCAGGTGCTGCGAAGCCGCCTGACGGCAGACGGCACGACCAATGCGCTCGACAGCCTGCTCGCGAAGCTTCAGCCGATATCGCTCGTCGCGCTCCTTGCCACCCTCGTGCTCCTCTTCGCCTTCCAGGGCGAGCAGATCATCGCCCAGCCGGCCATCATCGCTTTGCTGGCCGTGCCGATCCTGATCCAGGTCTACCTGAATTCCGCGCTGGCCTATCTTTTGAACCGCATGGCAGGCGAGCGCCACGGTGTCGCCGGGCCATCCGCCCTCATCGGCGCCAGCAACTTCTTCGAACTCGCGGTTGCCGCCGCCATCAGCCTGTTCGGATTTCAATCGGGGGCAGCACTGGCGACGGTGGTCGGCGTCCTGATCGAGGTGCCGGTCATGCTCTCCGTCGTGTGGATCGTGAACCGCTCGAAGGGTTGGTACGAGGCATCGCCTGCCGTCTCCCGCAACACCATCACCGGAAGGACCTGACCGTGAACGCCACCATCTATCACAATCCGGCCTGCGGCACGTCTCGCAACACGTTGGCGCTGATCCGCGCCGCCGGGATCGAACCCACCGTCATCGAATACCTGCAGAACCCGCCATCGCGCGAGCAGCTCTCCAAGATGATCGCGAATGCCGGCCTGACCGTCCGCGAAGCGATCCGCGAGAAGGGCACGCCCTATGCCGAACTTGGCCTCGACAGTCCGGACCTCACCGATGAACAGTTGCTGGACGCGATGATCGCCAACCCCATCCTGATGAATCGACCCCTCGTGGTCACGCCGCTCGGCACCAGGCTCGCCCGCCCCTCGGAGGTCGTGCTCGACATCCTGCCGGCCGACGCCTTCAAAGGGCCTTTCACCAAAGAAGACGGCGAACAGGTTCTCGACCAGAAAGGAAAGCGCATTGTCTGAGACATTCCCCGCGCTGCACGACGACCATCTTCCGCCGATCGCGCCAGAATCCCTGCGGCAGGCATTCTCGACGCACAAGCCCAGGATCCTGATCCTCTATGGATCGCTGCGCGAAGTGTCCTATAGCCGTCTCCTTGCCTTCGAAGTCCGTCGGCTGCTCGAACGCCTCGGATGCGAGGTGCGGATATTCGATCCGGCTGGATTGCCTCTTCCGGACGAAGCTCCCGCCAGTCACCCCAAGGTTCAGGAACTGCGCGACCTCTCCCAATGGTCGGAAGGCCAGGTCTGGATCAGCCCCGAGCGCCACGGCGCCATGACCGGGATCATGAAGTCTCAGATCGACTGGATCCCGCTGTCACTCGGCTCCGTCCGTCCAACACAGGGCAAGACCTTGGCCGTGATGGAGGTTTCCGGCGGCAGCCAGTCCTTCAACGCCGTGAACCAGTTGCGCATCCTTGGCCGCTGGATGCGGATGATCACCATCCCCAATCAGAGCAGCGTGGCGAAGGCGTTTCAGGAATTCGACACCGACGGCCGGATGAAGCCATCATCCTATTATGATCGGGTCGTCGATGTCTGCGAGGAACTGGTGAAGTTCACCATCATGACCCGCGATGCCTCGTCCTACCTCACCGACCGATATAGCGAGCGGAAGGAAGAGGCGGCCGAGCTGGAGAAGCGGGTTTCGCTCAACGCGATCTGACGGATCAAACCGTCGCGGTGGCAGGCTGCCGGCAGGATGCTGCCATCGCGACAAATGCTGCGATGCTGATCACCCCGAGGCCCGCATTCGCAACCAGTGCGACATTCTCCATGGCCGCTGCAAGGACGAACGGCGCGCCGACCCCAAACGCAAGGCGGGCTGCGGCGATCTTGCCGGTGATCGCTCCATGGCCGTCCGATCCGCACAGATAGGGTGGCAGCCGGAGCCAAGCCCCAGGCGGTGGTTATCCTGCGCCGAAAAGTACCCAAAATTTGTCGATTCCTGAGTGCCGAAAACACATTTCGGCATATTGCAAACTTGCCCTGCCACCCAATAAACATGAGCTAGCGATGCGCTCTCCAATAGAAATTGATAAAACTCAAATCTTGATGAGAAAATTATGGCGGACATACAGGATTTTCGAGAATACACAAGCACACCTTTACGGAGAAACAGTTTTTATTGCTTCTCAACCAAAAGATTTACGCAAGATGTCGCTATAGTATTCCTTCTTGTCGAAGGATATCGCAAGGACAGGCGGAAAAGGCAGGCGAATTTTATTACGGACTGGTTTATTAATGGCAATATACCTGAGGATCTGCAGGAGCGCGGGTTCCTCTCTAAAATGAATATCGCCTCTGAACTCACCAGAGAATATAGCGCCAAGGCGAACTCAGCCATCGACGCCGTTGGATTGACATTCAAGGACAAGGCCAAGAATCACGGCGGTGGGCTGGGGGGCATCTTCGGGGCGCTGCGGCAGAAGACGGGCAACAACAAGCTTTCCATCGACCTTTTCGATGAGGTGCAGTTGCGGACCGTGGAGATGCTGAACGAAAACGGTTTTCATGACGGTGAAGGAAACCTGATTTTCCGCCCCGATCACACCTATATGCCGTTCGGTGGATTTGCCGGCAAATTGCCCAAATTCCGGATGGCGCTCAAGGAAGCCGGTTTCGACGCAAACGCGCTTGGCATCTATTGAGACGTAGAACTCGTCGGGCGGATCGACGACTTGGGGTGGGCGTCTCACATCATCGTTGCGTTCGATTTTGCGGAGTGTCGCCTCTGAAGGTCCAGATTCATGCCGCTGCTCGCCGGCGGTGAAAGGAGGGGCTCTTCGTCAGAGCCCCCAAAGGTTTCACGAAGCCGCGTCAAGGCTGCGGCTTCAGGCGGCATGGACTATTTGGTCACCGTCAGCGTCGCATGCATTCCGGCTTCGAAATGGCCTTTGATATTGCAAAGGAGAACATAGGCGCCGGGCGCAAGCTTGGCGTTCAGCTTTCCGTCGGCGCCGGGTTTCAGGTCGGAAACTTCGCCGAGGCTCTTCAATTTCTTTTCGTCGACGCGATGCTTGCTGAGCACGACATCGATTTTCTGGTCGGGCGACTTCAGCTTGACGAGCACCATCTCGTGTTCTTCCGAGACTGCATCGTTGTGAACCAGAAACGTCGTGTCGCCGGCCTTGATTGTCGACTTGTCAAGCGTCAGGGTCATCGGCCCTCCCCCCTCGCCGCCTTCGGTGACCTTGACGGTGGTGGCCGCGAAGGCCGGGGAAGCGATGGCGAGAATGGCGAGCATTGCAAGAGAATTTCGAACAATCCGCATGTGATCTACCCTTGTTGGAACCGACCTTAGGGCTAGACGAGGTTGCTGACAAAAAACTGAACGTGCTGATCCCTCGCCCTTTCTAGGAGGAACAGGTTGTGCGGCTCGCCCCCTTTCTCGCCTCGCCATGTCGCAAAAATGCCATCGCGCGAGGCGATGGCAGATTGCAAACCGACTGCGGCATAAGGGCTCATCGGTTTCGTCAAGGAGCCAGCGTCAGCCTTTTCTGGACGCGTTATAGTGATTGAAAAGCGTCCGGCGCGGACGGCTATCCTTGACGGCATAGACTCTCGGGCGCGGGCTGCGGCGGGCGGCGGAAGGCTTGCGCGGCTTGTAGACCTCGAATTCGGACAGTTTTTCGAATTTCGCGCCATATTCGGTCTTGATCGATTGCAGCGCGCGGAAATCCTTGGCGCGGGCGGCGACCACCGCCATGCCGAGAACGCCGCCTTCGGTCGGCTGCCATTTCACCGACTGGGCAAACCATGTGCGGGCGATGGCGCGGTTTTCGTCGAGATATTTCCAGCCGAGCGCCTGTGCGCCGAGCGCCGATTTCTGCTCGGTCACCAGCGTCTCGAAGGTTTCGAGGTCGGCGTCCTTCACCTGGGTCGCGGTGTCGGCGGCGGTCAGCTGGCTGGAGACGATCTCGATATATTGTCGGGCGATTTCCGGCGCGGTCTTCAGGTAACGTTGCGCGATCTTCAGCGCATCGGCCTGCTGGTCCATGTTGCGAAGCGTCAGGATGACGCCTTCGATGCTCTTCGGATCGCGCTTGAATTTCGCCGCTTCGAGGAACCAAGTGTTGGCCGTCTTCCATTCCTGCTGGGCATAGAAATACCAGCCGATCAGGTCGGCATCGGCGGCCGACTGCTTGCGGTTGACGTAATCGACATAGCGGTTGAGATCCTCCTCGGAGGGCGTCACCGCGAAATCGCCGTTCTGGATGAAGGCGCCGAGCTGGTGGCGGATGGCGTCGAAGGCGATCTCTTCGAATTCCTGCGCGCCATCGGGGCCGATCTTGCCAAGGGCAAGCAGCGATTGCGTGCCGGCGGCGGGCAGAAGCTGCGTCGCCTTCTGCATCGTCGACAGGCGCAGTTGCGGATCTGAGCAATGGGTCAGCACATAGCGATAGACGTCGAAGGCGTCGGCGTAGTTCTTCATCTGCGCGAAGGATTCGCCGACATTCCACATCACCTGCATCTCGCCGCAGACCAAAAGCTGGGGCGAAGCCGCCGCGCTTTCGACCACCTGCTTCCAGTTGCGCTGCGCAAAAGCGCGGTTGACGAGGGCGCGCGTCTCGCCGAGCTGCAGCTTGAGCATCAGGTCGTCGGAGGGCTGCCATTGCGGATTGGCGCTCTGCATCTGGGCGATGCGGGCGCGCACCATGGCGAAATCTCCGGACTTGTAGACGTCCCAGAGTGGCTGCTCGTCGACGCGGGCGGTCGGCGAGAACAGATCCTTCGGCGGTTGCCAGTCGGGATACAGCTGCTTCAGGCGGCGCATTTCTGCGCCGAGGCGGGTGAGATCCTTGTGCTCGGCATAGTAGCGCAGCGCGCTGTCATCCACCTGCGGCCGGGCGGGTTCGACCGTTGCCGGCTGCTGCTGCTCCTGGCCGGTCGCCGCGCCAAAGGGGTTTGCGCCGGCAACGACAGGCTTTGCGATGGCGGCCGGCCCGGTGACGACCAGCGGCTGGGTTGCCGTCGCATTGGAGAGAACCGCGCGCGGCGCCGTGGCGACGAAGGGATTTTCGCCGGGTGCCGCGGCCTTGGTCTGCACCGGCTCGACGCCGGATGTGCTGACGGTCTGCGTCGCGGTGGCTGTCTGCGATGCCAGCGGCGTCAACGCGCCGTTGACATTGGCGCGGCCTGCGCCATCGGCGGCCTCGGCCGGCGTCAGCAACATGCCAAGACCGCTCGAGGCATCGTTGGAGGCGACTTCCTGGGCCTGGGCCGGCTCGTCCGCGTCAAGGCGCAGGAAGACATTGCCTGGATTGATGATCAGCGCGGCGGTGGCCGCAAGAAGCACGATTTTCGTTCTCGATGTCACGGGCATTCCGGAACCCTCTCGGATGAAACTTTTGAAAGCGGATGATTTGGGAGCTGCGCTTTTTAGCGGGGGCGATGGCGTCCCGTGCGCAGCGTGAAGAATGTCCCGAGACCCAGCAGGATCGCCGCCGACAGAAGCGCGGTGACATACATCGGCGCGTTGTTGCCGAGCCAGCCGGCCGCAACGAGCCGCATATTGGTGATCGTCATCGGTTCGGTCTGGAACAGAACCTGGCTGCTGGCCATGCGGCTATCCATCACCACGCCGGTTTCCGAAAAACTCTGGGCGGCGCCGCCGAGCGTGTTCCAGATATCGTTGCTGGTCAGCACATCGGTATCGGCCATGATCTGGCCCGGATCGCGCGATGCGACCACCGTCCAGACGCCGCCTTGGGGAAAGCTCGACTGGGCGACGACGAATTCGGCATCGGAGAGCGGTGCAAAGGCCGGCTCTTCCTTGCCGAAGCCCGGCAGGAGATGCGACGGATCGAGAAGCGAAAGCTCGTCGACGAATTTCAGCCGGGCGATGTCGAAGAGCGCGCGCGACTGCTCGACAGGTGCGGCCGCGAATTCCGCCGCCTGTTCGGAAAACAGCGACGCGCCGGAGAAGGCGGCGGTCAGCAGCGTGCCCTGCGGGGCATCGGACTGAACCTGCGCCGGCATGGTATTGGTCTCAAGGCTGGCGACCTGCAACGACATCGGCTTCCTGCCCGGCCGCGCGGCCTGGCGCAGGTTGACGAAGTCGAGCTTCATGGCGCTGGTCAGCTCGACCGGCAGCGTGCTGTAGCTGCCGAAGGCGATGACCTGACCATTGCCGGCTTCCGGCATGATCGAGGTGAATTCGAACGGTTTGATCCAGCCGGAGGACGATGCCATCTTCGAGACGAAGGTGGCCGCGGCATTGAGGCCGGCGCGTTCGTAATTGGGAATGAACAGGGCCGTGGTGCGCTCGGCGCCGGCGCTGTCCTTTGCCGAAAGCCCGGAGGCGAGCCCGGCAATATCCGGGTAGCGGCCGATACGGGCATAGCTCGGGATTTCCAGATAGGACTTGTCGCTGATCGCCAGACGCACCGCCGACGAGACCTTGTCGACGGATTCGCAGGCCGCATCGAGCCGCGAGGGCAACCGCGCCTCGATTTGCAGCATGTTCTGCCCCGGGCGCAGCGCGCTGAAGGGGATCGGCAGGCGCTGGTCGCGGATAGCGCCTTCGCGACGCGAGCTCAGCGGAATGTTGGCGACTTCCTTACCATTGGCCTTGACCACCAGCACCGCCTCTGGCGACAGGCCGCCGACATAAAGGGCGCTCAGATGCAGGTTCATCGCCGCATAGGCGCCGGGATAGAAATCGGACGGCATGGCGAAGGCGATGTTGGAAACGGAATAGCGGCCGGCAAAGCGCTGGGCGGTATAGCCGAGCTGTTCGAGCGTGACCTTTTCGCCCGGCTCCAGCTGCCGTCCCTTGCTGTTGGCAAGGGCTGCGAGCCCTTCCGGCGTCCCGGCCGGCCGCTCATTGACGGCCATGGCGACGAGATCGTCGATGCGCTGGTCGAGGGCGACGGCATCGCTTGCCGTCAGGATCAGCTGCTTGCGCATCGGCTCGCCGGCATCCTCGACATGAATGCCGTCGAGATTGGCCGGCGCGCCGGGCAGCAGCTTCGCCAGGCCGGCGCGGGTGCCGAGATAGATATCGACCCCCGGCCCCGTTCCCGGCGTCGTTGCGAACTCGACCGTCGGATGGGTGTAGTTGCCGAAGACCGAAAGCGCCTGGACGACGCGGGTGGCGCGATCATAATCGCCCATCTGCGCGCCGGAGGGCAGGATGACGCGCAGATTGGTGCGCCCGTTTGCCGAGCCGGCCAGCGCGATCAGATCGACCATCGCCGGACGGGCGCGGGTGGCGCCGGCAAAGACGAAGCCGCTGGCGGCGGGATCGATCTTGGTCCACAGCTCATAGGTCGCATCGATGCTGCAATCGACGCGGTGGCGCTGATCGACGGAGATCTGCACGGCATTATAGCCGGGCTGAATGATATTGGCCGGCACGGCGAACTCGATGTGGCGGGGATCGCCGGACTTCAGACCGGTGACGCCGATCTCGTTGCCATTGATCTTGACCAGCAGTTTCGAATGCTCTGGTGCTACCGAAATCGCCGTCTGCAGCGTCAGCACGAGGCGGCCGCCGACGGAGGCCTCCTCCGGCATGGCGAAGAAGGCGAATTTCGACGTCGCCGCTTCACCGCCGAGAAACAGCTCGTATTGGCTGGCGGGAAAGCGGCGCAGGGCATCGGCCGAAAGGACAGGCAACGGCTGGCTTGCGGCGGCTGCCGCAGGCGTCAGGCGGAAAGGCTGGGCGTCTTCAGCGGCGGCCGGTGAAACGATGGCGGCCGAGGCAAGCAGGGTCAGCAGCAGGGCAGTGCGGGAATAGGTGCGAAACATTGTCTTGGACTCCTCGAGACCGGGGTTCAAGCGGACGTGGGCTGGGTGACTTCGCCTTTTTCCGCAGACTTGCGGCGACGGCGATTGAGGCGTTCGGAACTGCCGCTGCGCGAGGCAAGCGCCGTGCTGACCGCGATCAGCGGGCAAAGCACCGACCATTTCAGCAGCGCAAGCAAGGCCGGCAGATAGGAGCGGCGATGCTGTCGGGCGCGGGCCAGTTTGCGCGGCAGGTCGAGATCGTTCAGCATCAGCCGGGCGATGACTTCGAAATGCTGCGGATCGGCATCGAATTCGATCGCATAGCTCTTCTGATCGAGCCCGACCGGGCGGCCGACGAAGACCGGAACCGAGGTGACGACGAGGCCGGGTTCGGGATTGACTAGCGCCAGTCGGCCATAATCGCCCGGACGGATATGGGCGCCGGGATTGCGACCCATCTCGACGACCGCCTTCTGGGCGGAAATCTGGCGGATGGTGACCGGCACGAACTGGGAGCCGACTTCAAGCGCCGCCTTCTTGTCGGATGGCAGGCTGATGCCCTGCACGTCGCTCGGCTGTTCGGTGACGATGCCGAGGGCTGCGCCGGCGATGACGAGATTGATCAGGTTCCAGGCGCCGGTGATCAGGATCAGGTCACCCAGCGACGGCTCGCTCTGGTAACGGACGATGGCGACATAGAGCGAGAAGGCAAGGCCGGCAAAGATGGCGAAGAACGGCCATGCGAGGTTCGAAAGCTGGCGCTGGTTCAGCGAGACGCCCTTGTCGGTGACGTTGAACGTCGGCTTGCGCGGGTTGATCAACACGCTGAAGATGGCGCGGACGAGGAAGACCGACTGGACATATTCGTAGAGTTCGGAAATCCAGGGCCAGCGCATCCGGCCGTAGAGATAGTTGCGCAGGATTTCCGAAGCGACAAGATAGGTCACAGTATAGGCAAGGAAATCATCTGCCGATGCATTGAAGATCTTCAGGTTGAACAGGATGAACAGGATCGGCGCCATGAGGAAGGTCATGCGCACCAGCGGGAACATCCAGAAGAAGCAGCTCGACATGTAGCTGATGCGCTGGGCGAAGGTGAGGCCCGGCTTGAACACTGGGTTCTTCAGCATGAGGATCTGGACCATGCCGCGGCACCAGCGCGAGCGCTGCCCGATGAAGCTGGCGAAGGTTTCGGGCTGCAGGCCGGTGATCAGCGGCTTGTCGACATAGACGCTGTTCCAGCCGCGCGAATGCAGTTCCAGCGCGGTTTCGCAATCCTCGGTGATGGTGATGCCCGAGAAACCGCCGACTTCCTCCAGCGCCTCGCGCCTCAGCACGGCCGCCGAACCGCAGAAGAAGGAGGCGTTCCAGCGATCCAGACCCTTCTGGATGATCGAGTAAAACATCTCGTTTTCCGCCGGCATCCGGCCATAGGTGGCGAGATTGCGCTCGACCGGATCGGGATTGGAGAAGAAATGCGGCGTCTGCACCAGGAAGAGATCCGGATCGGCCGAGAAATAGGCGACGGTTTCGCGCAGGAAGCTCTTTTCCGGCGCGTGGTCGGCGTCGAAGACCGCGATCAGCTTGCCATCGGTATGTTCGAGACCGGAATTCAGATTGCCGGCCTTGGCATGGAGGTTGCGCTCGCGGCTGGAATAACCGACGCCAAGTTCGATGCAGAGCGCCTGCAATTCGGCGGCGCGGCGATTGGCGGCTTCGGCGATTTCCGGATCGGCATGGTTGCGCTTCTCCTCGGTGCCGCCATCGTCGAGCAGATAGACTTTGAACTTGTCGCGCGGATAGTCCATCGCAGCAGCAGCGGCGAGCGTCAGCGACAATATTTCGGCACTTTCATTATAGGACGGAACGAATACATCGACGGTCGGAAGATCGGCGTCCGCAGGCATGGGAGGGGCCTTGCGCTCGATCGGATCGGAGACCACGAAGACGCTGACGAAGAACATGCAAATGCAGAACATTTCAGCAGTATAAAGCAGTATACCGGGAATGAACGACGTCAGATCGTCAATCGGCGGAAGCGTGCTTGTGGTGCGCCAGTAGGCATAGCGCAGAACGACGATGCTGGCGGTTGCAAGGGCAATATAACGCGTCGGGCCTGACCGATCGAAACGCGTCACGATGAACAGAAAGACAATGGTCAAGCCGCCAATAAGCAACTGTATATTTGCCCCAACAGGTTGAAGCACGAGGACAAGTATAAGGGCGGTGGAAATGGCCCATAAGCCGAGAGAGATTGTACGCAACATACTAACAACTCCACAATTTAGATGTCGTTAATGTTTATGAAGCACAATATTCTGTCAACGATGGGTGATGGCTGACACAGAATAGATCGGCGTGCCGTTGCGGATCGATATGTATCGTTTTGGATCAGCTTGATTGTTTTGTTAACACTTTTATGTCGAATTGCGAATGAAATAGGCAGTTTCGAAATAAATCGAGCGCCATTTTGAAACATAGTCCCAATATTATTTTATTATGTATTGGGTCTATAGTTAAAATTCCTATTATCTATGGTTGTGTATAGGGTATATTTAGCTACCCTTGGTAATTATCCTTCTGGAATCTCGATCGTTCCGGATGCTGGGTGTCAATGCCTGCGCCTGCGAGAGGCTGTGCATTGTTGATCATCCCCCGCAAAGCCGCGCCGGCCTTCGCACGCTGAAAATCGCGGTTCCTCACCGCTGCCCGCAAGTCGGGATTACGTCCTCCCACCCCTGACATTGCACAGCGCTGAATCGATCTGCACCGTTTTGGTAGCTTCAGGACGGCGGCGGAAAGGGTTATTTGCCTTAGATTCACAAACCTATGGGCTTATACTCCGTTGCGATTTCATTCCCGTTATAGATTAAATTGATGCTGAAACTGGCTTTTCTCCTGATAGGACCGCAAGCGTTCCAAGCAAGATGGTATGTCCTGACCATCCTCGGAGCCTTGCTCCTGGCGCTTGCCGCTATTCTCGCGGCCGGCTATTCCACCAAGGCTGCCCTGGTCACGCGGGAGATTTTCGGCATCATTTTCCTGCTGTATGGCATGCTCTCGATGCCGTCAGTTCTCACCGGCGCGGGCAATCGCGCTGCAAGGCTTGTATCGCTCGTCAAGGCGTCGGGGCTCATTCTGCTCGGCGGCCTCGTCGCTGCAGCGCCGGTTTTCAATGATGCGATTGTTGCGATGCTTTTTGGTCTCGGGCTTTTGCTGGACAGCATCAATCGTGTGGTCTTCGCTTTCGTTGTCCGCTATGTCCGCTGGCGTTTCATGGCGGTTGTCGGCACGATCGAAGCCATCTTCGCGGTCTCCATAGCGATCGGCTGGCCTTTTGCACCGCAACAGGGCATCCCGCTCTGCATCGCGCTGCTTATCGCCCTGTGGGGCGGTCTGCTCATTCGTCTCAGCCTGCTCCTGCGCAAGCGCGACGACGAGGTCGCGATCCTTGCCCTGCCTATCTTCGGCGGACGCGGCTGGTATGACAATGCGCCCATCCTCATCGACACCGGCGAGGAAATCAGGGTCGAGCATCCTCTGACGGTCCGTGTCTGGACGCCGGTCGGTTCGGCCGTCGATCCGGCACGGCGGCTGCTCGTCGATCGCTACATCGCCGCGGTCGATGGAAACGGCGTGATATCCACCGGCCATTCGGCGCTGGAAATGCTGCCGGACCTTTACATCAGCCATTATCCGGCCGAGGAGGTCGAGCGTTCGCAAACCGATTTCCTGCTGTCCTTACGCGGTACGGCCGATAACGATTTGCGCGGGCGCTTCCAGCCGAACTACGCCCACGAAGCCGACTGGTGGTGTCCCGCCGATGGTTGCGTGGAGTTTCACAACTACAATCCGCGACGCCTGCGCGCTTTCTGGGCCGGTTATCGCCAGGACGATACCTACAATCTGACCAACCGCAATTGTTCTGTCGTGGTCGCCTCGGCGCTCGACGCGGCATTGGAGGGATCGCTGGCGACCCGTTTCGCCTGGCTTCGGCTTCTCCGGCTGATGCTCAATCCGGACATGTGGGTGGCGGCGATGATCTGCGGCCAGGCGACATCGATGACATGGACACCCGGCCTCGTGCTGGATTATGCGCGTACAATGGCGCGCCTCGTCGAGACGCGCAAGGAAAGCTGGGGCCGGCGCTTCCTCGGCTTCCTCTCCCGCCTGCGCCGCAACGCAAACAATCCCGATAACCAGGTGCGACTTGCATGAGAACGACCGAAATGCTGCAACCGCCGCCAACGCGCCTCCTGGCGCTTGCCGCCGTCATAGCCACGGCCACGATGTTCGGGCTGACCTACAGCCTGAGCGCGTCGCTGATCGCGCTCGATCTCGTCAGACGCGGCTCCAGCGAATTGACGATCGGTGCGAATGCGGCCATGCATGCGATCGGCGTGCTGGTGACGGCGTTGTTCCTGCCGCGCATCGTGCCGCTGTTCGGGATGAAGCGCATGGTCGTCATGGCGCTTGTGCTGGCCGCGATCGTTCTGGCCGCCTTTCCGCTCTCGCCCTTTCTCTGGCTGCTCTTTCCCTTGCGGATCGGCCTCGGCATGGCGTCGGAGTTTCTGTTCGTTCTGTCGGAGACCTGGACCAACAGCCTGAGCACAGAGCAAACCCGTTCGCGCTCCATGGCGGCCTATACGGCGGCTTTGTCGGTCGGTTTCGCAGCCGGCCCGTTGATCCTTTCGACCATCGGCTCCGAAGGTTTCCTGCCTTACGGCGTCGGTGTGGCGACCGCGCTTTTCGCGGCGGCTTTTATCGCGCTCGCAAGGGTGGAGGCGCCCGGTTTCGAAAAGGCGCCGGCGGGCGGCCTGCCGCATTTCATGCGGCTTGCGCCGGTGGCGCTCTCCTCCACCATGCTCAATGCCGCAATCGAGACCGCGGGCCTGTCGTTCCTGGCCATCTATGCCGTCAATCTCGGCTGGCCGGAAAGCGACGCCATGCGGCTCGTCTCGTGCATGATGATCGGCGCCATCCTTCTCCAGCTGCCGATCGGCTGGCTCGGCGATAAGATGGACCGTATTACGCTGCTCGTCGGCCTTGCCGTCGTGGCGGCGGCTGGCGCCCTCGCCTGGCCGCTTGTCCTGACGAGCGAATTCGCCACTTATGCGCTGCTGTTTGTCTGGGGCGGCGCTTTCGTCGGTATCTATACGATCATGCTGTCGATCGCGGGAAGCCGCTTTTCCGGCACCGAGCTGGTCGGCATTTATGCCGCAATGGGCATGATGTGGGGCATCGGGGCGCTCCTCGGGCCGCTTTTTGCCGGCTTTGCGATGCAGACCACCGTCCATGGCCTGGCGTTCTTCGCCGCTGCATCTTGCGCGTTGTTTGCCGTCTTCGCGGTCATGAAGGGACGGCAAAGCAGTTGAGATGCGTCTGGCTCATATCATCACGAGGCAACTATGAACGTCATTTTTGAAACGGCGGAAAATGCAACGATCGCCAGCATTTCCGGCAGGCTCGACGGGGCGACCTCGCCACAGGTCGAGCGCGAACTCGTTGCCCGGCTGGGCGACAGGCGCCTGATCCTGGATATGAGCAGCCTCAAATATATATCGAGCGCGGGGCTGCGGGTCGTTCTTGTGGTCGCCAAATCGCTCAAGCAGTCCGGCGGCGCCTTCGTCATTGCCGGTATCCCGCCGCATATACGCGACGTGTTCGAAATATCGGGTTTCCTGCGCATTATCCTCACCGCGGAAAATCGCAACGAAGCGCTTGCCGCCATCCAGAGCATTCCAGCAGAAAGCGCGTAGCGATTTTTTGCGTTCATGACTTTGTTCTCAAAGAATAACGCGTCGGGCGGTGACGTCATCCGTCGATCGCGTGCGCTTTCGGCGTCGATCAGGCGCCGCCTGTGCGAGGTTTGGATGACGCAATGGCGACCGTTATCGTCACGACCAGCATCAATCCGGTGACCAGGATCAGCGAGACCGACAGGGACACCACCGTCAGAAGGGCGCTGGCAAAGATGACGCCGAGTGCATTGGCGGTTCGCAGGAGCGCGAAGACTTCGGCACGCCTGTGCGGCGGCGCAAGCCTGTCGAGGGACAGCGAATAATGCGTTGCCAGCGGGGCGAGAACGAACCCGATGAGCACCGCGCCGACGATGGTCAGCACGACGGAGTGGTCGAGCGCGGCAAGTGCTGCGCCTGACGTCATGATGGCAAGCTGGCAAATCACCGCGAAGCGCGTCGCCATGCGGTTGCGTATGCTGATCCATATTCCGCCGGAGACGGAAGCGAGGCAGAGCGGCACGGTGAAGAGAATGGCAAGACCCGGCTCATAGCCGAAATTCAGAGCCATCGCCACCGCTCCGATCTCGATGGCGGCAACGGCAGCACCGCCAGCGGCGGCGCAGATCAGCCACAGCAGGATCGAAGGTGTCAGAACGGCTCCGCCGGTGGATTGAACGGTTTCGATATGGGCCGAACCTGCATTGGGAACGAAGAGAGCCGGCAGCGCGCCGAGAGTAGTCATCGCGAGAAGCGCATAAAGCGGAGACATGCTGCCCAGGCCCGATGCGGCAACCGGCGCCAGAACGAAGGTGACTTCATTGAGCGTCGCGGCGATCCCGAGCGCTCGCGGCAATCGCGATGCATGCGTAAACTGGTTCAATACGGCGCGCAGATAGCCGAAAGCAGCGCCGTTGACCGCGCCTGCGGCAGCGGCGAAGACGATGAGCCATACGAAAGGCAAATCCAGCGCCGTGCACAAAACGATGCCGCCGAGAGCCGCGGTTCGGAATGTCACCAGCAATCGCAGCATCGTTGCCGAAGGCAGGGCCTTGCCAAGCCGGGTCAGCGGGATCGCGCCCGCGACCTGGGCGAGCGTCATCGCCAGGATCATGGCCGCTCCGCCATTGGTCTGGCCTGTGAGGCTGAGGGCCACCAGGGAAAAGGCCACGGGTCCGGCCGCTTGCGGAACGCTCAATGTGGCCGACGAGACGAGCCAGCGAAGCATTGCGAGCTGGCGGAACGACTTTTCCGCCGGTGTTTCGGACAGGCTTGTCATGATATTTCCCGTGACAGAAGAGGATGTCGAACCGTCGAGAACCCGTGATCAGGATACGACATTGCGAACGAACCTGAGCGTTTCCTGCCGATGGTTGGCATAGGAATAGGGCTGGGCGGAATCGTAGATCGCGAAGGTTCCGGCAGGATAATCCTGCTCCGCGCCGCTCAAGGTCAATGTCAGAACGCCCTCCATGACGAACAGCATTTCGTGCCAGCCCTGCGGGTCGGGCTCGGCCTCGTAGCGGTCGCCGCTTTCAAGCGACCAGACCCACATCTGCGTTTCGTGGCCAGCTGGCGCGGTGCCGAGGAATACGCCCTTGCTCTCCGGTCCTTTTCCGCGCCACGTCACCTCGTTGATGTCGGTCAGCGACTGGCGCGCCGGATCCTTGACGAGATCGACGAAGCTGACGCTCATGGCGACGGCCAGCTTGTCGAGGCTGGACAGGCTGATATTGGCGTCGCCCGCCTCGACGGCAATGATCATCCGCCGACTGACTCCAGAGGCATCGGCGAGTGCGATCTGGCTCATGCCGGCCGCATGGCGGAAACGGCGGAGATTTCCCGAGACATGCGCCAGAACATCGCCTCGCGCGGGAGTGTGCGATATATTGCTCATTTTGATCGCCTCATCGTTGACTGCGCAATATATTGCTCATATGGTCCTTCTACTGTGAACGGGCAGGCAGTTCAACAGCGAATTCCATCGCGCAATCAGGACAATGTGAGATGTGTCCTTGCGCGTCCTGATGCTGCTCATCCTGCAACGCGATCACCACACGAGGAGAATGAGATGAAAATTCGTGATTTCGGCGTCGAGATCTGGATGAACAAATACGAAACGCAGTGCGCGCTCAATCTCGCCGAGACCTGCGTGGAGTCCCTGACGGTCGCCGAACTGCTGGACATGGCAGGCATCAACGACATTCTTCAGCAACTGCTGCCGCTCAAGCTGACTTATGGCGAAATCGAGGGCAGCGTTCGCCTGAGGACGCTGATCGCCCACCTCTATGAAAAGCAAGGGATCGACAACGTCGTCACCACCCATGGCGCAATCGGCGCCAATGCGCTCGTGCACCAGACCCTGGTCGAGCCCGGCGACCGGGTCATCTCCGTTCTGCCGACCTATCAGCAGCATTACTCGATCCCCGAAAGCATCGGCGCCGACACGCAGATCCTGAAATTGACGGAAGAAACCGGCTTTCTGCCGGATCTGGAACAACTGAAAAGTCTGGCCGTCCCCGGAACCAAGCTGATCGCGATCAACAACCCGAACAATCCGACGGGATCGTTGATGGACCGCGCCTATCTCGAACGGATCGTCGAGATCGCCCGCGCCTGCGGCGCCTGGATCCTCTGCGACGAGGTCTATCGCGGGACGGACCAGCAGGGCGAAAGCGGAATGACGGCCTCGATCGCCGATCTCTACGAAAAAGGCATCAGCACCGGCAGCATGTCGAAGACGTTTTCGCTGGCCGGGCTGCGGCTGGGCTGGATCGTCGCGCCGGCGGAACTGATCCGCGCCGTCTCCATCCATCGCGATTACAATACCATTTCCGTCGGTATGCTCGACGATCACTTCGCGGCCATCGCGCTTGAAAACAAGGACCAGATCCTTGCGCGCAGCCACAAGATCACCCGCACCAATCTGGCGATTCTTTCCGATTGGGTCGATGGTGAGCCGTTGATCTCCTGGATCAAACCGCAGTCCGGAACGACTGCATTCCTGAAATACGATCTGCCGATGTCATCGGAAGAATTCTGCCTGCGCCTTCTCGAAAAGACCGGCGTCATGCTGACGCCCGGCCGGGCGATGGACATGGAGGGCTATCTGCGCATCGGCTACGCCAATGGCGAGGGCATCCTGCGCGAGGGACTGAAGCGGATGTCGCATTTCATCAAGGAATACGCTGCCTCTGCCGCCTGATCCCGATCGCTTTCGAAACAAGCACCGGCCACCCTCGAAAGGGGGTGGACGTTTTTCGTGTCCAATCATCAGGGAAACTTTGTGCAACGACTGAAGATTGTATTTGCCCCGATCCTTTTTTCGACTGTGGCAACGATCTGATTCAGCCGGATCGGATTGCGCTCCGGGCGGCGATCGCCGCTCGGATTCAAGCCTTTCGACCGAGCAGAACCTGTAATTCGGACTCCGCGAGCGCCGGCACGATGGGGCTGATATAGGGGATCGCTTCCTGAGGCACCATGAACGGAATGTCTTCCCCGGCCGGCCGGATGGAAAGCGTGCGGATATCCTTAGGCGTCATGCCAAACTGCGCCTTGAACGCCCTCGTAAAGGCTGAGGCATGGGTGAAGCCGAGTTCGAAGGCCATATGCGAGACGCGCAGGGTCTTTTCGGCCGGATCGGTCAAACGACGAAACGCGTGCCGAAGACGGCGCTCGGTGATATAGGCCGTGACGCCCCCAAGCGGTTCGAAGGCGCGATAGAGCGTCGAGCGCGTCATCCGGAATTCGTCGAGCAATGACTGGACGCCGAGGTCGGGATCGGTCAACCGGCGTTCGATGGCCGCTTTGACACTGGCAAGCGAAATCGTGCCGCCCTGCATGTCGGATGTCGTCTTCGGGTTGGATATGGTTTCGAGACAGGCAATGACCAGCAGGATGATGGCTTCACCGATCGCGCGGGCTTGCGGCAATTGTATCGTCGGTCCCGCATCCATGGTTTCCGTCATCATCCCGGTCAGCACACGTGAAAGCGCGCCGGGCGGAACGACCAGGCCATGGGCGCCATCGAGCAGCGGGATGGCGCGTTCGAGCTTGCGCCGCTGAACGGCGAGGCTGATATTCTCGACCGACGGCGCTTCGATGACGACTTCCTGGGTGAGATCGAAAAACGCAAGCTCCCCCTGCTCCACGCGCCGCGTTTCGTCGCCGATACGGCAGGTGAAATGACCGCTTGTGTAGCAGACCACGAGGATATCGTCCGTTGCCGATCTGGCGATCGTCCGGACCGTTCGCGTCAGCCGGGAGGCGGTTACCCTCGTTCGCGAGACCGTTACGTCCGGCAGACAGTAAACCTCCGATTCTGAAGAAAACGGAGCCTTTTTGATCAGATCCGGCTCCTCGAACTCGAAAAGCGGCAGCAGCATCTTGCTATAGGCGGTCAACGCCTGCGGATCGGTTTCCGGGAAAATCAGTCTGAAACAATCGATGGTCGAAATTTCGCGGGCAGGCGAAGGTTTTTTCATGAATCTATCGACGCAAGCGATTGGCGGAGAATAATAACATAAGCCGCGCGTCCGGCGATGTTCAAGCAGCTTGACACGATATTTGGCGTCTATTTCCGAAAGATCGGCCGCGCCCGTATATACTATGTTTCATATACTATTCCAGCGATCCAAGACGCGCGGCCAGCATACCGATTGCCAGATCATCCGACCGGGGTTGAGCCGTGAAGCCTCATGACGCCCGGCGCGCGAGATCTTCTTTTCGGCCAAGTTCTGCTTGTCGTCAATGACATTATGTATATACATTATCACGACCAAATGTCCGCTGACGCGGCGATTGCGCGAGCGGATGCTCGTGGTCGAAATCCATGACATCAAGGGGAGAAAACGATGAATCGCCTGTCCGGGACATTTTTGGATGCGCTGCGCGCCATCGTCGAGAAAGGCCCCGCGCAAAAACGCGTCGGCCTC
>CAMFHE010000047.1 GCA_945952045.1 uncultured Rhizobium sp. | reverse complement strand
TCCAAGAAGCCGGTGATCTTCCGCAACACGCCGCAATGGTTCGTCTATATGGACAAGGAACTCGGCGACGGCACGACGCTGCGCTCCCGCGCCCTCAACGCCATCGACGAGACCCGCTTCGTGCCCGCCGCCGGCCAGAACCGCCTGCGCGCCATGATCGAAAACCGCCCGGACTGGGTATTGTCGCGCCAGCGCGCCTGGGGCGTGCCGATCTGCGTCTTCGCCAATGCCAGCGGCGAGATCCTGCAGGACGAAGCGGTCAATGTCCGCATCCTCGAAGCCTTCGAGGCCGAAGGCGCCGATGCCTGGTTTGCCGATGGCGCCAAGGAGCGTTTCCTTGCCGGCCGTTCCGACCAGGACGACTGGATGCAGGTGCGCGACATTCTCGACGTCTGGTTCGACTCCGGTTCGACCCATACCTTCACGCTGGAAGATCGCCCGGACCTGAAATGGCCGGCCGACGTCTATCTCGAAGGCTCGGACCAGCATCGCGGCTGGTTCCATTCCTCGCTGCTGGAATCGGCAGCGACACGGGGCCGTGCGCCCTATGACGCCGTCATCACCCATGGCTTCACCATGGACGAGCATGGCCGCAAGATGTCGAAGTCGCTCGGCAATACCGTTGTGCCGCAGGATGTGATGAAGGAATCGGGCGCCGATATCCTGCGCCTCTGGGTCATGACCACCGATTACTGGGAAGACCAGCGCCTCGGCAAGACGATCATCCAGACCAATATCGACGCCTATCGCAAGCTGCGCAACACCATCCGCTGGATGCTCGGCACGCTGGCCCACGATACCGGCGAAGAGATCGCCTATGCCGAAATGCCCGAACTCGAGCGGCTGATGCTGCACCGTCTGGCCGGTCTCGACCGGCTGGTGCGCGATGGCTACGACGCCTTCGATTTCAAGCGTGTCGCGCGTGCGCTGATCGACTTCTCCAACGTCGAGCTTTCGGCCTTCTATTTCGACATCCGCAAGGACACGCTCTATTGCGATGCCCCGTCGAGCCTGCGCCGTAGGGCAAGCCTCGCGGTCATCCGCGCGCTGTTCAATTGCCTGGTCACCTGGCTTGCGCCGATGCTGCCTTTCACCACGGAAGAGGCCTGGCTGTCGCTGAAGCCGGATGCGGTGTCGGTGCATCTGGAACAGTTCCCGGCCGTTCCCGCCGAATGGAGCGACGCTGCCCTCGAAGCCAAGTGGGACAAGATCCGCGACGTGCGCAAGGTGGTCACCGGCGCGCTGGAAATCGAGCGCAAGGACAAGCGCATCGGCTCCTCGCTGGAAGCGGCGCCCGTCGTCCACATCGTCGACAAGGACCTGCTGGCGGCGCTGGAAGGCCAGGATTTCGAGGAAATCTGCATCACGTCGGGCCTGACGATCGTCGAAGGCGAAGCGCCGGCCGATGCGTTCCGTCTGGCCGAAGTGCCGGGCGTCGGCGTCGAGCCGAAGCGGGCGGAAGGGCGCAAATGCGCCCGTTCGTGGCGGATCACGGCCGATGTCGGCTCCGATCCGGACTACCCGGACGTGTCTGCCCGCGACGCTTTGGCGCTGCGCGAACTGGCGGCGTCTGCACGGTAAAGACTCTGGAATCGATGCCGGGTGAATTGCTCTTTGGCGGTTCATCCGGTATTGCTGCCTGAAAATGGCCGGATTTCTCGGGCAAGCGCCAGAAAATGGGGAAATCGGCACGACCTGTTCGAACCGGCATGGCTGGAAGGGTAAGCATGAAGATCAAGCATGAGTTTCGAGTGGCTGTCGGCTTCGCGGCGCTGATGGGAGCTTGCCTGTCGCTCACCGGCTGCATGTCGAGCCCAACCTACGGCACCGACAAGACGGCGGCCGAGCAGCTTGTCGACGACCTTAGCTCGGCTGTCACCGTCGGCAGCTCCAAGCCGAAGAAAAACATTGCCTATAGCCCGCGCCCGGGTCTCGTCCTGCCCAAGGACAAGCAGTCCGCATCGCTGGTCGCGCCGCAGCAGTCGATCGCCGGCAAGGACAACCCGCAATGGGTGGAATCGCCGGAAGAAACCCGCTCGCGCCTCGTCGCGGAAGCCGACGAGAACAAGAACAAGCCGCATTACCGCTCGCCGCTGGCCACCACCGGCGCCAATGGCCGTGCGCTGTCCGACAAGGAGCAGCAGGCCGCCTATCGCGCCGCGCGCGCCGAGCAGAACGGCACCTATGAGGACCGTCGCTTCCTTTCCGATCCGCCAAGCCAGTATCGCGCTGCCGATCAGGCCGCGCTGACCGATCTCGGTGAGCCGGAAAAGGCCAAGGAAAAGCGCCGCAAGAAGGCGGCCGTGGCCGAAAAGCAGGACTCGAGCTGGTGGGTTCCCTTCCAGTAAGACGCCGAAACGCTTTGGCACAGATCACGCGGCGCTTCGGCGCCGCTTTTCGTTCGGGCATGACGGGAAAAGCGTGAAAACGGAAAGGCGGGGGTGACAACATGGATGCGCGTGTAGACACAGCGACCGGCGGGCTGGATATCCGCGAGGCGGAACGGGGCGATGCCGCGACCATCCTGCGTTTCGTTCGCGAACTGGCGATCTACGAAAAAGCCGAGCATGAGGTGGCGGCAACCGAGGAAACGGTGGCCGAATCCCTGTTCGGCCCGGCCTCGGTCACCCGGGCGCTGATCTGCGAGCGCGATGGCGTCGCGATCGGCTTTGCCGTCTGGTTCTTCAGCTATTCCACATGGCTGGCGAAAAACGGCCTCTATCTCGAAGACCTCTATGTGACGCCGGATGCGCGAGGCTCGGGCGCCGGCAAGGCGCTGATGAAGCGGCTGGCGCGCATCGCCATCGAAAACGGCTGTGGCCGTTTCGAATGGAGCGTGCTCGACTGGAACGAGCCGGCCATCCGCGTCTATGACGCCATCGGCGCCGAGCCGCAGCCGGAATGGCTGCGCTACCGCATGGCCGGCGACGCGCTCAAGGCCTTCGCCGCCGAGTGACTTTAGTATTCTTCCGTCCGGCGTCCCGCGAAGAAGTCCCTGAGCAGGGTCGAGGCTTCCTCGGCGCGATAACCGGAATAGACGTCCGGCGCATGATGGCAGGTCGGACGGGTATAGAAACGCACGCCATTGTCGACCGCGCCGCCCTTGATGTCCTCCGCTCCGTAATAAAGGCGGCGGATGCGGGCAAAGGAAATGGCGGCGGCGCACATGGTGCAGGGTTCGAGGGTAACGTGCAGGTCGGCGCCGATCAGCCGCTCGTTGCCGAGTGTTTGCGCCGCCTCGCGTAGCACGAGAATCTCGGCGTGGGCGGTGATGTCGTTGAGTTCGCGCGTGCGGTTTCCGGCGCGCGCCAGGGCCTTGCCATCGAGCACGAGGACGGCGCCGACGGGGATCTCGCCGCGGTCGCCGGCGGCTTTGGCCTCCTCCAGCGCCATCTGCATGAATTGATTTGTCGGCGGCATCCCTCTATTTCCCTCTTAACCGAAGCCGCGCGACCTGATACGACAGCCAAAACCAAGGCAAACAGCAAATGACTTTCAAAGACAAGCCCCAGCGGGGCGGGGCGAAGCGTCCCGGCAGCGACAAGAAACAAGGCGAGCGGAGCTTCAAATCCGGCCCGCGCGATGGCGAACGCCCGGCAAAGGCCTATTCGGCCAAGCCGAAAGCGGAGGGCGCCGCGCCCGCATCCGACAAGGCGGAACGCATTTCCAAGCTGATCGCCCGCGCAGGCGTCGCCTCGCGCCGCGATGTCGAGCGCATGATCATGGAAGGCCGCGTCAAGCTGAACGGCAAGGTGCTGGAGACGCCGGTCGTCAACGCCACGCTCGCCGACCGTATCGAGGTCGACGACATGCCGATCCGCGGCATCGAGCGCACCCGCCTCTGGCTCTATCACAAGCCGGCCGGTCTCGTGACCACCAATGCCGATCCCGAGGGTCGCCCGACCGTCTTCGACAACCTGCCGGAAGGCTTGCCGCGCGTCATGTCCGTCGGCCGCCTCGACATCAATACCGAAGGCCTGCTGTTGCTGACCAATGACGGCGGTCTTGCCCGCGTGCTTGAACTGCCGGCGACAGGCTGGCTGCGCCGCTACCGCGTGCGCGCCCATGGCGCCATCGACCAGGCGGCGCTCGACAAGCTCAAGGACGGCATCGCCGTCGACGGCGTGCTTTATGGCGGCATCGAAGCGACGCTCGACCGCACGCAAGGGCACAATGTCTGGATCACCATGGGCTTGCGCGAAGGCAAGAACCGCGAAATCAAGAACGTGCTCGGCGCCATCGGTCTCGAGGTCAACCGCCTGATCCGCATTTCCTATGGCCCGTTCCAGCTCGCTGATCTTCCGGAGGCGCAAGCGCTGGAAGTGCGCGGCAAGACGCTGCGCGACCAGCTCGGTCCGCGCCTGATCGCCGATTCCAACGCCAATTTCGAAGCGCCGATCTATGAAACGGAAAAGGCGGACGACAAGGAAGAGGCAGCTCCCAGCGGCTGGCAGGCGGATCGCGGCGACAAGGCGCGCAACGATGCCCCGCGCGGCGAAAGAACCTATCGCGAAAAGCCCGGCGACCGCCGCGAAAAGGCGCTTGGCCGCCTCGATACCCGTCGCGAAGAGCGTGGCGACAAGTTTGGCGACAAGCGTTTCGGCGGCGACCGCGATCAGAAATTCGGCGGCGATCGCGAAAAGCGCAGCGCCCCGGCGCCGCGTCCGCGCACCTCGAATGTCTGGATGGCTCCCGGTGCCCGTCCCGTCGCGGAAAAGGTTGCCAAGGAGGGTGGCGACACCGCCACCGAGAAGCGCACGCCGCGTGCGCGCCCCGCAGGCGCGCCGGAGTCCAAGCGTTACGGTCGCACCAAGGACGGTCAGCCGACCCGCACCACCTCCAAGCACGATCCCGACCGCAAGAGCGGTGGCAATCGCCCGATGGCAGCGCGTGGAACGGATACGGGCCCGCGCGTTCTGGTCAACCGTGCCGAGGAAGATCGCGACTGGATCCGCGCCGAGGCGCCGGCTCCGCGCAGCCGCGACGAGGGCGACGCCCCGCGCCGTGGCCGCGATTCCGGCGACCGCAAGCCCCGCGATTTTGGCGATCGTCCGCCGCGTGGTGATTTCGGGGATCGCAAACCCCGTGCGTTCGGCGACCGCAAGCCGCGCGACTTCGGTGACCGCCCGCCGCGTGGCGAGCGTCCTTCCGGCGATGGCGAGCGCCCCGCGCGGTCATTCCGCAGCGACCGGCCCGAGGGTGGCGACCGGCCGTTCCGATCCGACAAGCCGTTCAAGAGCCGCGAAGGGGCGGGCGGGGCCAAGCCGTTCGGCAGCAAGCCCGGCGGCGGCAAATCCTTCGGTGGCAAGCCGGGTGGTGGAAAATCGTTTGGCGGCAAACCGAGCGGTGGAAATCCGGGCGGCGGAAAGCCGCGTTCGGATCGGCCTTCGGGCGGCGATCGTCCCTTCGGCGGCAAGCCGGGCGGTGGCAGAGGCAATGGTGGCGGAAAGGGCGTGAATCGCGGTGCGGATCGTCGGCGGTGAGTTTCGCGGCCGCGCTCTGGCCACGCCGCAGTCGAATGCCATTCGCCCGACGACGGACCGGACGCGCGAAAGCCTGTTCAATATCCTTTCCCACGCTTACCCGGAAAGCCTTGACGGCGCGCGGGTGATCGACCTGTTCGCCGGCACCGGCGCGGTCGGGCTCGAAGCCCTGTCGCGCGGTTGCCGTCAGGCGCTGTTCGTCGAGAGCAGCGTCGAGGGGCGAGGGGTGCTCTGGGAAAATATCGAGGCGCTCGGCCTGCATGGCCGGGCCCGCATGCTGCGCCGCGACGCCACCAAGCTTGGCGGCGTCGGCACGGCCGAACCTTTCCACCTCCTGTTTGCCGATCCGCCCTATGGACAGGGCGCCGGTGAAAAAGCGTTCGAGGCAGCGCATACCGGCGGCTGGCTGCAGCCGCAGGCGCTGTGCATTCTCGAAGAACGCGCCGATGTGGTGCCGACGCTCAGCGATGCCTTCCGCTTCCTCGAAGACCGCACCTTCGGCGATACGAAGATGCATTTCTATCGCTACGCCGCCACATGACCGGCGGGCCGGAGCATGCCCGGGACAAACCTGACGCGGTTTTCCATCCGGAAGTGCAACGGGACAAAAAGTCGACGCCGACGATTGCCGTCGCCTTTGGCGGCGGCGGAGCGCGTGGCCTCGCCCATATCCATATCGTCGAGGCGCTGGATGAGCTGGGCGTGACACCGGTGCGCATCGCCGGCGCATCCATCGGCGCCATCGTCGGGGCTGGCATGGCGGCGGGCATGCGCGGCGAGGAAATCCGCGAACACACGTTTTCCACACTCGGCCGCAAGGCGGCCGTCGCCCATCGCCTGTGGAGCCTGCGCCCGCCCTCGATGCGCGCCGCCATGGGGCGCGGCTTTCGTCTCGGCCAGTTCGATCTGGAACGCATTCTGCGCGTCTTCCTGCCGGCGCAGATACCCGGCAGTTTCGGAGCCTTGCCGATCCCACTGCACGTGTCGGCCACCGATTATTACGGGCAGCGCGAAGTCTGCCTCGATACCGGCGATCTGTTTCCGGCGCTGGCCGCCTCCGCCGCCATTCCGGCGCTGTTCATGCCGGTGACGGTCAACGGGCGCATCATGATCGATGGCGGCGTCTTCAATCCCGTGCCCTACGAGCATCTGATGCCGCATGCCGATATCGTCATCGGCGTCGATGTCGTCGGCGCGCCGGAGGGTGACGGCACGCATGTGCCGAACCGCGTCGACAGCCTGTTCGGCGCCGGGCAATTGATGATGCAGGCCGCGATTGCCATGAAACTCAGGCTGGAGCCGCCGCATATCTTCCTGCGCCCTTCCGTCAACCGTTTCCGGGTGCTGGATTTTCTCAAAGCACGTCAGGTCCTGTCCGAGAGCGCCGGCATCAAGGACGAGTTGAAGCGGGCGCTCGACGCCGAATTCGAACGGCGCGTCCGCGCCTGAGACCCACCCGGGCGAGGGCTTACGAGGTGACGACATCCTCGTCGCGCGGATCGGGCATCTCGTCGTAATCCTCCATCTGCCGCTTGGGCTTGACGAGCGGCTCCGGCTTGACCGGGCGCGAATAGAGCATGTGTCGTCCGGCCTGCAAGCCCTCGGCAGCCTGCAGCACCAGCCGCTCCTCGTCGCGGCGGCGAATGTCGTCGCCGATGGCGATTGCCTGCTCCTCATCGAGGCCGAGCGCTTCCAGCGTGCGCCGTCCGAACAGCAGGCCGGACTCCAGCGTTTCGCGCAATTCGTAATCGACACCCTGGGCGCGCAGCGCAATCGTGTGGACGCGGTCGTAGGAACGCACGAAAAGCGGCGCGTTGGGAAAGTCGGAGCGGATCATCTCGACGATCCTGTCGGTGATCTCCGGCTTGTGGGTGCAGATCGCGATCAGCTTCGCCCTCTCGATGCCGGCGGCCAGCAGCACGTCCTTGCGGGTGCCGTCGCCGAAATAGATGCGAAAACCGAAGCTCGAGGCCTGGCGTACGCGGTCGGCGGAGAAGTCGATGACGGTGACGTCGCGCCCGCCGGCCAGCAGGATCTGCGAGGCAATCTGCCCGAAACGCGAAAAGCCGATCATCAGCACGTCGGAACCGGCGCCTTCGAAATCCTCGTCCATTTCCTCACGCGTTTCGCCGGTGAGAAAATAGCGCGACAGACGCGCCGCCAAGGGTGTCAGCGCCATCGACAGCGTGACGATGGCGGCGAGCAGCGAGGCGTCGGCATTCGACATCAGCGAATGCGCCGCCGCCGTGGTGAACAGCACGAAGCCGAATTCGCCGCCCTGCGGCAAGAGACAGGCGATGCGCACCGCATCGTTATGGCTGGAGCCGCCGGCGCGGCAAACCGCATAGATCACCAGCCCCTTGATCAGCATGAGCACGGGTACGGCAATCAGGATCACCGCCGCCTTGTCGAGAATGACGGTCAGATCGAGCGACAGGCCGACGCCGATGAAGAAGAGCCCGAGCAGAATGCCGCGAAACGGCTCGATATCCGCCTCCAGCTCGTGGCGATAGGAGGATTCGGCCAGCATGACGCCGGACAGGAAGGCGCCCATCGCCATCGAAAGACCCGCTGCCTGGATCAGCGTCGCAAAACCGATGACGACAAGCAGGGCAGCCGCAATCATCACCTCCCGCGCGCCGGTGCGGGCGATGATCTGGAAGAGCGGCGTCAGCAGAAAGCGCCCGGCAAACACCGTCACCGAAACCGCTGCGACCGCGATCGCGAGGTTCTGGAGCGGCGAACCGCTGCTATCGGCGCTGCCGTCGAGAATGGTGATCAGCGCCAGAAGCGGCACGATCGCCAGATCCTGGAACAGCAGGATGCAGAAGGACAATTGCCCGTAGCGGGTGTTGAGGTCGCTGGCCTCGCCGAGGATCTGCAACGAAAAGGCGGTGGAGGACAGCGCCAGCCCGAAACCGGCGATCAGCCCTGCCTTCCAGTCGATGCCGAGCAACGCGGTAAGCCCAAACAGCACCGCGCCGCTCAGGACCACCTGCGCCAGCCCGAGCCCGAAGATGTCGCGCCGCAATTGCCACAGCCGCGAGGGCTTCAGCTCCAGCCCGATGACGAACAGCAGGAAGACGACGCCGAGTTCGGCGACGCTCAAGATATCCTCGCCATCATGAATGAGCCCGAGGACAGGGCCGATGACGACCCCGGCGGCGAGATAGCCGAGCACGGTGCCGAGGCCGAGTTTCTTGAACAGCGGGGCGGAAACGACCGCGCCTCCGAGCAGGACAAGGGCTTCGGAAAAGACGGGATGGGCGGATGACATGGGTTTCGTCTCGTCTGATGGGGCATCTACGGGGCCGGAGCGGGAGAATCGCCCGCCTTGCCCTTGATGCTTCGGGATGCGCACAATAAATGGAACCGGAACGAAAGGCCAAATCATGTCTTCTGAAATCGGACCCGCCCCGCTTCTTTCCCGTGCCGCCGAATTGATCGACCGCGCGCGCGCCGCCGGCGCCGACAAGGCCGATGCCGTGGTGGTGCGTTCCCGCGCCCGCTCGGTCAGCGTCCGTCTCGGCAAGGTCGAGGGCGTCGATGCCTCCGAGAGCGACGATTTCTCGCTGCGCGTCTTCGTCGGCGACAAGGTCGCCAGCGTCTCGGCCACGCCCGGCGCCGACCTGAAAGCGATTGCCGAACGCGCCGTCGCCATGGCCCGCGTTTCGCCCGAGGACCCCTATGCCTGCCTCGCCGACGAGGCGGATCTGTCGAAGGACTATCCCGATCTCGACCTGTTCGACCCGACAGAGGTCTCGACCGAGGAACTGACCGATGCGGCACTTGCGACGGAAGCGGCGGCCCTCGCCGTCTCCGGCGTCTCCAATTCGGCAGGCGCTTCCGCTTCGTCCGGCATGGGCGGGCTGGTGCTGGTCACCTCGCATGGCTTTTCCGGCAGCTATGCCGGCTCGCGTTTCGGCCGCTCGGTCAGCGTCATCGCCGGCGAGGGCACCGGCATGGAGCGCGACTATGATTTCGATAGCCGCCTCTATTATGCCGACCTCGATAGCGCCGCCGACATCGGCAAGCGCGCCGGCGAGCGGGTGATCAAGCGGCTGAAGCCGCGCCAGGTCGCCACCGCGAAAAACATCACCGTCGTCTTCGATCCGCGCGTGGCGCGCGGTTTCGTCGGCCATCTCGCCGGCGCGATCAACGGCGCTTCCGTCGCCCGCAAGACGAGTTTCCTACGCGACATGATGGGCAAGCAGGTTCTGGCGTCGGGCCTCAGCCTCACCGACGATCCGCTGATCCGTCGCGGCTCCTCGTCGCGCCCCTTCGATGGCGAAGGCGTCACCGGACGCAAGCTCGCCATGGTCGAGAACGGCATCCTGAAGCACTGGTTCCTGTCGACCTCGACGGCCCGCCAGCTTGGCCTGAAGACCAACGGGCGCGGCGTTCGCGGCGGCAATCTCGTCAACCCCGCCTCCACCAACCTGCTGCTCGATCCGGGCCACCAGACGCCGCAGGAACTCATCGCCGCCGTCGGCACCGGTCTTTACGTCACCGAACTGATCGGCCAGGGCGTCAACATGGTCACCGGCGAATACAGCCGCGGCGCCACCGGTTTCTGGATCGAGAACGGCGAGATCGCCTTCCCGGTCGCCGAGGTCACCATTGCCTCGAACCTCAAGGACATGTTCCTCAAGGTGACGCCGGCCAACGATATCGACTACAGTTTCTCGATCGCGGCCCCGACGCTTGCCATCGAGGGCATGACGCTGGCGGGGCTTTGATGACCGCTGCGGCCGGCCCCTGGGCCGAGGATCTCGTTCTCATCCGCGATGCGGCCCGCGCGGCCGCCGAGGTGGCCATGGGCTATTTCGGCAAGTCGCCGGAGGTGTGGTACAAGAACGAGAACCGCTCGCCGGTCAGCGCCGCCGATTTCGCCGCCAATGAAAAGCTGGCGCAGATTTTGCGCGCCGCCCGGCCCAATTACGGCTGGCTCTCGGAAGAGACCGAGGACGATGCCGCGCGTCTCGGCTGCGAGACGCTGTTCGTCGTCGATCCGATCGACGGCACCCGCGCTTTCATCGCCGGGGAAACAACCTGGTGCGTCAGCGTCGCCGTCGTGCATCGCATGGCGCCGGTGGCCGGCGTTCTGGCGGCGCCAGCGCTTGGCGAGGAATTCTTTGCGGGCGCCGGGTCGGGCGCATGGAAGAATGGCGGCGTCATCCGCGTTTCGGCCCCGAACCCCGACATTCGCCTGCAACTGGCCGCGCCCGAGGATATCGTTGCGCGTTTCGAGCCGGGTTTCCGCGCCGGCGTCGAGCGCATCCGCCATGTGCCATCGCTGGCCTATCGCCTCGCCATGATCGCCGACGGACGCATCGACGGCACGCTGGTCAAGAAGAACTCGCATGACTGGGATCTGGCCGCGGCCGACCTCATTCTTTCCGAAGCCGGCGGGCGTCTGGTGGGGCTGGAAGGCAAGCCGCTTGCCTATAATCGCGAAACCGTGATCCACGATACGCTCTGCGCGGCGTCCGAAGCCGTGCTTCCCGGCCTGCTCGCCAATCTGCAACGGATCTGAAACGTTGACCTTTCGGGAAAAATCTCGCACATGACTTCCCGAGGGAGTGAAGTTCGGGAAAAGGCAAATGACGCAAACCAACGACAAGAAACAGCTCCTCCACCTGGTTTTCGGCGGCGAGCTGGACGATCTCTCCAAGGTCGAATTCCGCGATCTCAAGGGTCTGGATATCGTCGGGATCTTCCCCGACTACGCGACCGCGCTGACCGCCTGGAAAGCCAAGGCGCAACAGACCGTCGACAATGCGCATATGCGCTATTTCATCGTCCATATGCACAAGCTGCTCAATCCGGACGAGGCATAAGGCCTGCAAGACCGCGCGGCATTCCCGCTTTCCCGAGGGGCGGGCGGGAATGCGCCGGTCAAAAGAATGACTCGATTGCGGCGCATGCGCGCTCGCATTCGAAGAAAAGCGGAAACGTTCCGATAGCGGGGAGTTGGCATTTGAAGGTGATGATGGGCGCGGGCCGGAGCGAAGGTCGATGAGCAGCGGTCTCGCACGCGCGGCACTCGTCGGCTACCGCTGGGCAGGTATGGTCGCCTATCCGCTGATTGGGCCCTATCTGGCGCTGCGCGCCGCCAAGGGTAAGGAAGACCGCGCCCGGCGCAGCGAACGCTTCGGCCATGCCAGCCTGCCGCGTCCGCAGGGGCCGCTGATCTGGTTCCACGCGGCCAGCGTGGGCGAGACCAATGCCGTCGTGCCGCTGATCCGCGAGATGCGCCGCCGCGAAATCAACGTCGTGCTGACCACCGGGACGATCACCTCCGCCAAGGTCGCCGAAAGCCGGCTTGGCAGCGACGCCCTGCATCAATACGTGCCGCTCGATTTGAAGCCGGCCGTGTCCCGTTTCCTGGATTACTGGCAGCCGGACGTCGCCATCATCGCCGAATCCGAGATCTGGCCGACGACCATCGTCGAGCTCGGCCGTCGCCATATTCCCCAGGTGCTGGTCAATGCCCGCATGTCGGATCGCTCCTTCGCCCGCTGGCGCCGCCGCCCGGCCATTGCCGAGGCGCTGTTCGAGCATCTGGCGCTGGTGATCGCCCAGTCGGATGTCGATGCCGAGCGTTTTCGCGATCTCGGCGCCCTGCCGGTGATGGTTTCCGGCAATCTCAAGGTCGATAACGACCTGCCGCCGCACAATCCCGACGATCTGGCGCGCTATCGCGGCCAGATCGGCACACGCAAGACCTGGGCGGCGATCTCCACCTTCGAGGGCGAGGAAATGGCCGCCGCCACCGTGCATCGCACGCTGAAGGAGCGCGACGGGCTTCTGACCATCGTCGTGCCGCGCCATCCCGAACGCTGCGACGATCTGGAAAAGGCGCTGGTCGAAAAGGGCCTGAAGGTGGCGCGCCGCACCCGCAACGATGCGCTGACCTCCGATGTCGATATCTTCCTCGGCGACACGATCGGCGAGATGGGGCTTTATCTCGGCCTGACCGAAGTCGCCTTCGTCGGCCGCTCGATGTTTGCCGAAGGCGGCCAGAACCCGCTGGAGCCGGCCATGCTCGGCTGCGCCGTCCTGTCTGGCGGCCATGTGCAGAATTTCCGCGACACCTATCAGCGGCTGGCGCGCAATGGCAGCGCCCGCATGGTGCGCGATGTCGAGATGCTGGTGAAGGCCGTGCATTATCTGCTGACCAACGACGCCGCCCGCCAGACGATGATCCAGGCCGGACTGGAGACGGTGCAGGACATGCGCGGCGCCCTAATCTCGACCGTCAAGGGGCTGGAACCCTATATCAATCCGCTGACCGTGAAGGCGCGGCTGCACCCGCGCGCCGCCGCTCCGGTCTGACCGAAAGCGTTTCCAGGAAAAGAGGACACCGTTTTCCGTTTGGAAATGCGATAAAACAAACACCGACCCGCAGGAGGAGCAGCCCATGTCGTCACCGTCGCCCCGCATCAAGGCCATCCTGTTCGACAAGGACGGAACCCTGTTGGATTATGCCAAGAGCTGGCTGCCGGTGAACCGCGAGCTTGCGCTTTTTGCCGCCCAGGGCGACGAGGCGCTGGCCGCGCAGCTGCTGCGCGGTTGCGGCATGGATCCGGAAACCGGCCATGTGATGCCCGACAGCCTGCTGGCTGCCGGCAATACCGTCGAGATCGCCCATGGCCTGGTCGCCGCCGGCTCGCCGATGGCCGCCGCCGAACTCATCGGCGAACTCGATGCCCTGTTTGCCGCCGGCGCCGACCGCGCCGTCGCAGTTACCGATCTCGGCCCTTATTTCGCCGCGCTGAAGGCGAGGGGCTATTACCTCGGCGTCGCTTCCAGCGACAACGAGCGCTCGATCCGCGCGACCGCCGAACGCTTCGGCTTTGCCGGCTATCTCGATTACGTCGCCGGTTACGACAGCGGTTACGGCGTCAAGCCGGAGCCGGGCATGCTGCTCGGTTTCTGCGCCACGGTCGGCGTTATCCCGGAAGAGGTGGTCATGGTCGGCGACAACAATCACGACATGCATATGGGCCGCAATGCCGGCGCCGGCATGACGGTGGCGGTGCTGACCGGCACCGGCTCGCGCGCCTCGCTTTCCGCCGCCAGCGACCATTGCCTCAACGATATCACCGAGCTGGAAAGCGTTCTGCCGGCCCTCGAAGCGGCGTGACGGGATGATTTCCGAAGCGCCGCCGTTCTGGTGGACGAAACCCGGCCTGTGGGCGCGGCTGCTCTGGCCCGCCTCGTTCCTCTATGGCCGTGTCGCCCGCCATCGCATGAAATACGGCAAGCGCGCCGCCATCCCCGTGCCGGTCGTCTGTGTCGGCAATTTCACCGTCGGCGGCGCCGGCAAGACGCCGACCGCCATGGCGCTGGCAAAGGCCGCCAAGCGCAAGGGGTTGAAACCCGGCTTCCTCAGCCGCGGTTACGGAGGTTCGCTCGACGTCACGACGCTTGTGGACCTGAACCGTCACCGCGCCGTCGATGTCGGTGACGAACCCCTGCTTTTGGCGCAGGAGGCGACGACCGTCGTCTGCCGGAGACGCGTGGAGGGGGCAAAACGGCTGGTCGCGGAAGGCGTCGACGTCATCATCATGGATGACGGTTTCCAGAGCGCCCGGCTCGCGGTCGATTACGCGCTGATCGTCGTCGACAGCCAGCGCGGCATCGGCAATGGCCATGTGGTGCCGGGCGGCCCGGTGCGCGCCCCGATCCGCACCCAGCTTCGCCATGCCTCGGCGCTGATGGTGGTCGGCGCCGGTTCGGCGGCGGACAGGCTGGTGCGTCAGGCGGCGCGCATGGGCAAGGGCGTGGTCATCGGCGCGCTCGCCATCCATCCCGAACCCGATCTCGCCGGCCGCAAGGTGTTCGCCTATGCCGGCATCGCAGACCCGGAAAAATTCTTCCGCACCGTCGAGGCGCTTGGCGCGGTCATCGCCGAAAAACGCGTCTTTGGCGACCACCACCATCTCTCCGACGACGAGATCGCCGAGCTGATCGCCGATGCTGCCCGACAGGATGCGCTTCTGGTCACCACCGCCAAGGATATCGTGCGTCTCGCCGGCCATCACGGCAAGGCCGATGAACTGGCCGCGCTCTCCCGGGTCATCACCGTGGAAATGACCTTCGACAATCCACACGCGCCCGACCAGATTCTGGACGCGGCGGCAAAGGCCGCAAAGACGCGGATGCTGGCGGAAGGCAAGACGGCGTAGTTGCTCTCCCCCGCAAGCGGGCAAGGGGATGTGCCGACCAACGCGTCTTGGTTAGGGATAGCCGGAAGGGGTCGCTTTCGCCCCCGATCAGTTGCGCTGGATCGGCAAGGCCCCGGCGCGCTTGTCGGCTTCCAGCGAAGCGGCGGCGTCGGCGTAAGGCTCCTGCCGGGCGACGCTCCAGTAACGCAGCTCGTCGAGCGGAATCTGCTTGCCGGTCATCGCGCAGGTCACGAAATGGCCGGGCGACAGAATCTGGAAGTCGGCATCGAGATATTTGATCTTCGCTTCCGTGTTGCCGAAGCCTTCGAAACGGTTCATGCGCACTCTCCTGCCGCGGATCATCGGATTGCCTTATACCAACCTGCAGGGATATTGACCGATTGCGCGGGTCGTCTGCGGTCATCCGGCTAGGAGCATACCGCAGAGCGATGCCTTGGCATCGGTCGAGGATTGCGACGACGTCCGGTGGCCGACAGACGGCCCGCCCGGAGGGCCGGGCGCTTTTTGTCGCCTGCCGCGTTGAAAATCCTCGCCGGACCTGCTGGTCCGACTGCGGTTTTCGCCTTGCCGGCGGCAAAAATCGCCCCGGCGCAATCGGTCAATATCCCCGCAGGTTGGTATTACTCCGAGCCTCGCCCGATTTCCAGTTTTTTCAGCTTCGCCCGAACAGTCGTTCGATATCGGAAAGCTTGAGTTCGATATAGGTCGGCCGGCCATGATTGCACTGGCCGGAGCCGGGCGTCGCTTCCATCTGCCGCAGCAGCGCGTTCATTTCCTCGACCCGGAGCCGCCGGCCGGAGCGCACCGAGCCGTGGCAGGCCATGGTGGCGGCGACGTAGTCGAGCTTGGCGGCCAAGCCGGAGGCGGTATCCCATTCGGCGATCTCGTCGGCAAGCTGGCGGATAAGGCCGGGCGCATCGACCTCGCCGAGCATGGCCGGCGTTTCGCGCACCGCAATCGCCCCGGGGCCGAAGCGCTCGATGGCGAGCCCGAGCCGGTCGAATTCTTGCGTATGCACCATCAGCCGGTCGCAATCCTCTTCCGGCAGGTCGATGATTTCAGGGATGAGCAAAGCCTGCGAGGCCAGCCGCTTGTCTTTCATGCCTTTTCGCAAGGCTTCGAACACCAGCCGCTCATGCGCCGCGTGCTGGTCGACGATCACAAGACCGTCACCGGTCTGGGCGACGATGTAGTTTTCATGAATCTGCGCCCGGGCGGCACCGAGACGGTGGTCGACGTCGACGGTAGGGGCGGCAGTTGCCAGCGGCTCTTCCGCCCGCGCCGAAGGCTGCGAGAAGGCGGCAAACGGCTGCTGCGCCGGTTCGCGCACGACACCGCCGGAAAAGGGGGTCGAAAAATCCAGCCCAAGCGGTCGCGACGGCGAGCTTTGCGCCGACCAGGGTTGCACTGGCGCAGCCTGTGAAAATCCAGAAAAGCCGGGGCGGAAGGCGCGCATCATGCCGTCCGCGCCCGTCGTCGCCGCCCGGTCGCCCTGTTGCGCCAGCGCCTCGCGGATCGCGCCGACGATCAGCCCGCGCACCAGCCCGGGATCGCGAAAACGCACGTCGGATTTCGCCGGATGCACGTTGACGTCGACCAGCGCCGGATCGATCGACAGCGACAGGACCGCAATCGGATAACGCCCATGCGGAATGGTTTCGGCATAGGCGCCGCGAATGGCCGAGAGGATCAGCTTGTCCTGCACCGGCCGGCCGTTGACGAAGGCATATTGATGGGCCGAATTGCCGCGATTGAAGGTCGGCACGCCGGCAAAGCCGGTCAGGCCCACATCCTCGCGCATGGCGTCGAGTTCGATGGCATTGTCACGGAATTCCTTGCCGAGCACCTGCGCCATGCGGGCGAGATGGTCGTCGCCGGTCGCCGGAAATTCCAGCGTCGTCCGGTCGGCGCCGGAGAGAACGAAACGTACCTTCGGAAAGGCAATCGCCATGCGCTTGACGATCTCGGTGATCGCGCCGGCCTCGGCCTTTTCGGTCTTCAAAAATTTCAGGCGCGCCGGTGTTGCGAAGAACAGGTCGCGGACTTCGACGACGGTGCCGGGATTGACGGCTGCCGGGCGCGGCGGCGTCAGCCTGCCGCCATGGACGGAAATCTCCGCGCCCTCGGATGCGCCCGGCTGGCGGCTGAGAATCGTCAGCCGCGCCACCGAGCCGATGGAAGGCAGCGCTTCGCCGCGAAAGCCGAGGGTGCGGATATCGGTCAGCGTTTCCTCGATCTTCGAGGTGCAATGGCGCTTTACCGCCAGTTCGAGGTCGGCGGGGCTCATGCCGGCGCCGTTGTCGCTGACACGCAGCAGGCTCTTGCCGCCGCCGGCGGTGGCGATCTCGATGCGCGTCGCGCCGGCATCGATGGCGTTTTCGATCAGCTCCTTGGCGGCGCTGGCCGGCCGCTCGATCACCTCGCCGGCGGCGATCTGGTTGATGACGGTTTCGGAAAGCTGTCTGATGGGCATGCCTGCGCTTCTATCCGAAATCGCCGGTGATGGAAATGTGCGTGGCCGGCCAATCCCGGAAAAGCTGCGCCGGCGACCGGTTGTGCACGACGTCCGGAATTCCCGCGCGGAACGGCTGATTTTAATCTAGCCTTAATTGAAGCATGGCAATTGTCGATGAGGCGGGACGGCATTGTGCGGGGAAGTGTGCCTGGCGTCGGCAGCGGTCGTTTGGATCGTCGTTTTCCTCGGTGCAATTGAAAACCGCCCTTTGACGCGCAAGCCTTGATAGCGCTGTCGAGATGGCGATGATCCCGGCCCGATGACATGTGGCGTGGAGAGTGGAATGAATGACTTAGCGTCATTCGAAGCGGGATTTGACGGGCAATGGCTGGATGCGGCCGGCGACGCGCTGACCGCTGCCTTCATTCTCTTCGACCGCGATGACCGCATCCTGGCCGTCAGCCGGCAATTGCTCGTCTATTTCCCCGTCAGCCCGCATTTCGTCGTGCCCGGCACCAGCCTGCAGGATTTCCTCGGCGCGGCCTATGATGTCGGCCTGCGCTCGATCTTCGGCGGCACCGCGCAGCGCGGCGCCGGTGCGCGCACCGACTGGATCGCCGACCGGCTGGCGCTCTTCTGGCGCGAACGCGCCGACGTTACCGAAAAACAGGGCATGGACCGCTGGCTGCGCCTCGTGCGCCGCCGTCTGCCCGATGGCACCGGCCTGCTTGTCATCACCGATCCGAGCGAGGCCAAGCGCCGCGAGGAGCAGTGGCGCAACGATCTGGAGCGGGTGCAGCTGACCGAGGAGATCCTCGACTCGTTGCCCTATCCGCTGTTCGTCAAGGATCGCAACCTCACCTATGTCGCCGTCAACAAGGCCTATTGCACGCTGCGCGGCATGACGCCCGAGGATCTGCTCGGCAAGTCGCTGTTCGACACCATGCCGGCGGCGCTCGCCGCGCGTTTCGATGCCGTCGACCGGCAGGTGATGAATTCGGGCCTCGCGGCCACCGTCACCGAAAATCTTTTCCATCCCGATGGCCGCGAGCTGTCGGTGCTGACCCGCAAATGGCGGCTCGGCCGGCCGGGCCATTATTTCCTGGTCAGCACGGTCGCCGATTCCTCGGATTTCGATACGTTCGGGGATGAGGTCGTCGTGCCGGAAACGGTGCTCTCGGTTGCCGGCGAAACGCCGGACGCGGCTGCCGAGACCTGGTTCCCGGATCGCCTGCTTGGCGGGCGCGTGCTGGTCGTCAGCGCCGATGCGACGCTTGCGACCTCGGCCCTGCCTGCCCTCAAGCGGCTCGGCGTCGATGCTTGCGTTGTGCGCGACGAGGCCGAGCTTGCCGCCTTTCTCGACGCCGCCGCCATGGCCGGCGTCTCGGTCGATCTCGTCGCCGTCGATCAGCGACTGGGTGCGCGCCCGCTGGAAACGGCAAGGCGGCGCGGCCATGAAGCGGTCGGCCTGGAGGAGGCGCAGTTTGCCGAGCGGCTCAGCTATCTCGCGCTTCGCCATTTCAACCGCCGCGAACCGCTGACGGCATCGCCGCCCAGGCGTGAAATACCGACCGCGCCGACCGCTGTTTCCGGTATCGACGTGCTGGTCGCCGAGGACAACGACATCAATCGCATCGTCTTCTCGCAGATCCTCGACAGTCTCGGCTATAGCTATGTCGTGGCGACCGACGGCGCCGAGGCGGTCGATTTCTGGGCCTTGCATCGGCCGTCCATCGTGCTGATGGACACGACCCTTCCGGGCATGAACGGCTTCGAGGCCGCCCGCGCCATCCGCACGCAGGAAACGATCACCGGAACGCACACGCCGATCGTCGGCGTTCTTGCCCAGGCCTTCGATCTCGACCGCCAGCGCTGCCTGGATGCGGGCATGGACGACACGATTCTGAAGCCGATCAGCCCGGATGTGCTCGAAGCGGTCTTCCAGCGGCATATTTTGCAGCGCGCGCTGGCTTCTTTCGCCTGAAAAGAGTCAACTCCCAAAAATAAGGGATATGAACGCGGATCGATGGGCATCCGCGCTAAGGTACTTTTTAACATTCCTCAATCATTGTTGCAGTGTGGAGGAAGAGACAGGACGTGCCGAAGTGCCCATGAAAGCCATCGAGACTGGCTTGCCGCAGGTCAGCCAGAACGAATTGCAGGCGATGGCCTATACCGACCCGTTGACCGGGCTCGGCAATCGTTACCGGATGCGCGACAAGGTGCGGCTTCTGGCGGCCGAACGCGCCGAGGATCCCGCGCCCTTTGCCATCGGCATCGTCAATCTCGATGGGTTCAAGCCGATCAACGACCTGTTCGGCGCCGATGCCGGCGATGAAATCCTCTGCCAGGTGGCGCATCGGCTGAAGGCCTGCGTGCCCGGCGGCGCCTATGTCACCCGACATGACGGCGATGAATTCGCCTTCGTGCTGCCGCTGATCTTCGAGCGTTCCGGCGCCGAGCGGCTCGGTCAGACCATCCGCGACGTGCTTTCCGCGCCCTACGATCTCGGTGATCGTAATGTACGTCTTTCCGCCTCCTTCGGTTTTGCCATCTATCCCTTCGCCGGCGAGCGCTTCGAGGACCTGGTGAAAAGCGCGGAAACCGCGCTCTACCGCTCCAAGCGACGCGGCCGCGGCCAGATCACCGTCTATTCGCGCGAGATCGCCGAAGAGATGAAACGGGCGACACAGCTGGAACAGGCGCTGCGCAACGCCATCATCAACGATCAGGTCGAGGTCTATTTCCAGCCGATCGTCAATCTGCAGAACGACACGGTGCTGGGTTTCGAAGCCTTGGCGCGCTGGAACGATCCCGATCTCGGCTTCGTCTCGCCCGCCGTCTTCGTGCCGCTGGCCGAAGAGCGCGGTTTCATCGACGCGCTGTCGGAAGCGCTGCTGCGCAAGGCGGCGGAGGCGGCGCTCTCCTGGCCGCGCGACCTGTTCCTGTCCTTCAACCTGTCTTCGGCCCAGTTGATGGATCCGGCGACCGCCAACAACGTTCTGTCGATCCTCAATCTCGTCGGCTTCGATCCGAAACGACTGGAGCTGGAAATCACCGAAACCGCCGTGATGGGCAATGCAGAGACCGCCCAGCGCATCATCGGCGAATTGCGGCAGGCCGGCATTCATATCGCGCTCGACGATTTCGGCACCGGCCAGTCAAGCCTCGGGCGCCTGCGCGATTTCACCTTCGACAAGGTCAAGATCGACCGCGCCTTCGTCTCGCGCATTACCACCGACCGCACCAGCGAGCAGATCGTCAAGGCGATCATTTCCATGTGCGACGGTCTCGGCCTGGAGGTCGTCGCCGAAGGCATCGAGACCATGCGCGAGGCGGTAAAACTCAAGGAACTCGGCTGCGGCATGGGGCAGGGCTATTTCTACGGCAAGCCGGCCGATGCCGCCGCCACCGTTGTCTGCGCCCGCCGTTTCTACCAGGATACCGGCGCCGATCTGGAAATGCGCGTCGCGCTCTGATCGCCCCTATACCTGAGGTGATCCCCGTCAGGCGGCGGGCAGGCCGCTTTCCAAATCAGCGATATCGTCGGAATTTCGCCGCTCTTCCTTCAGCAGCCAGTCGCGCACCCGCGCCGCATGGGCATTGAGCTCGCGCCCGCGTGGCCAGACGACGTAAAAGGCCTTGCCGGTATCGAGCATGTGATTGCCGACCGGAACCAATGCGCCGGAACGGATCGGCAGGCCGGTCAGGTGTTTCCAGCCAAGTCCGATGCCTTCGCCGGCCAGCACCGCCTGGATGACCAGCACGTAATCGTTGATCGTCAGCCGCCGTCCCTGCGGCGCATAGGTGACGCCGGCGCTGGCGAACCAGTCCGGCCAGTCGCAGGCGACGCGCACCGGCTCCTCGAGCCAGATCAACCGGTGGCGGGCAACCTCTTCCGGCGTTTCCGGAAATCCATGCGCTTCGATGAAGGCGGGACTCGCGACCGCGCCGACGATCTCGGGCGATAGAAGCGCTGCGTGATAACGCGGCCAGTCGGCGGGATCGCCGCCGCGAACGCCGAGCGGGATCTGCTCCTCCTCGAGATCGAGATCGCGCACACTGGTCTGGATGCGCAGATCCACCTCCGGCAGGTCGGCGCGCAGCCGCGCCAGCCGCGGCAGCATCCACATCGAGGCGAATGCGGTCGAGGCGGCAAGCGTCACATTGACCTCGCGTCCCTTGGCGCGAATGTCCTCCGCCGATTTCTGGATGCGGGCAAGCCCGGCCGAAACGTCGGCATGGAAGCGCTCGCCGACCTCCGTCAACTCCACGGAACGATGCAGGCGATGGAAGAGCGGCACCCCGAGCTGCGCCTCCAGCCCGCGCACCGCATAGGAAACGGCCGCCTGGCTCATGCCCAGTTCCTGCGCGGCGCGGGTGAAATTCTCATGCCGCCCGGCCGCCTCGAAGACGATCAGGCTCGTGGCGGAGGGCAGGAGACGACGAAAACTCGACATGGCGGCAACAGGCTCTGCAATAAGGTGAGCTTATATCATTCCTCGATTTTTTGCAGCATCACAAGGCATTGTCGAGCGGTTAGCATGCGCAAAATTGGAGGAATATGACATGGCTGCGGCAACAGGCGCTGAAATCGAAACACCCCGCAAGGCAAGAGGCGGGCGTGGCAATCGTCGCGAGGGTTCGGCAAAGCCGCTTGGCGTGCCCTATATCGTGCGCGGAATTCCGACCTACGACATCCTTTCCGAGGAAAACCTGCAGAAGATCGAAGCGACCGCCGACCGGATCCTCGCCGAGGTCGGCATCCTGTTCCGCGACGATCCCATCGTGCTGGACTACTGGAAGCGCGCCGGCGCCAAGGTGGATGGCGATCTCGTTCGCTTCGAGCCGGGCATGCTGCGCGAAATCGTCTCCTCGGCCCCGGCCGAATTCACCCAATATGCCCGCAATCCGGCCAACAATGTCCAGATCGGCGGCAACAAGGTGGTGTTCTCGCCGGCCTATGGTTCGCCCTTCGTCATGGATCTCGACAAGGGACGGCGCTACGGCACGATCGAGGACTTCCGCAACCTGATCAAGCTGGCCCAATCCAGCCCCTGGCTGCACCATTCCGGCGGCACGATCTGCGAGCCGGTGGATATCGCCGTCAACAAGCGCCACCTGCATATGGTCTACAGCCATATCAAATATTCCGACCGGCCGTTCATGGGCTCGATTACGGCGGAGGACCGGGCCGAGGATTCCATCGACATGGCCCGCATCCTGTTCGGCGCCGATTTCGTCGACAAGAATTGCGTCATCCTCGGCAATGTCAACGTCAACTCGCCGCTCGTCTGGGACGGCACCATGACCAAGTCGCTGCGCGCCTATGCCCGCGCCAATCAGGCGGCGGTCATCGTGCCGTTCATTCTCGGCGGGGCCATGGGACCGGTCACCAATGCCGGCGCCATTGCGCAATCCTATGCCGAAACGCTGGCCGGCTGCGCACTCACCCAGCTGGAGCGCAAGGGCGCGCCTGTCGTGTTCGGCAACTTCCTGTCGTCGATGTCGCTGCGCTCAGGCTCGCCGACCTTCGGCACGCCGGAGCCGGCCATCGGCTCGATGGTCATCGGCCAGCTCGCCCGGCGGCTGAAGCTGCCGCTGCGCTGCGCCGGCAATTTCTCCAATTCGAAACTGCCGGATGCGCAGGCGATGCAGGAAGGGCTGATGTCGATGTTGTCGGCGGTGCATTGCGGCGCAAACTTCATCCTGCATTCGGCCGGCTTCCTCGATGGGCTGCTGGCCATGTCCTATGAAAAATTCGTCATGGACACCGATCTCTGTGGCGCGCTGCATTCCTATCTCGCCGGCGTCACCATCGATGACAATTCGCTCGCCATGGATGCGTTCCTGCAGGTCGGTCCGGGCAGCCACTTCCTCGGCTGCGACCACACGATGCGCAATTACCAGACGGCGTTCTGGGATTCGACGCTGTCGGACAACGAACCCTTCGAGAAGTGGAGCGAGGAGGGCGGATCGACCGACATGGCGACGCGCGCCAATCGCCAGTGGAAAAAGACGCTGGCCGAATTCGAAGCGCCGCCGCTCGATGTCGCCATCGACGATGCGCTGACGGATTTCATCGATCGCAAGACGCGCGACATCGCCGACGCCTGGTATTGATCCATCCATGAAAAAGGAGGCGGCGCTTGCGCACCGCCTCCTGCTAGGTGTCGAACATTCCCGCATTGGGAAATGTTCCTCTCAGGACGGACGAGCCATCCCTCGTTCCAGACATACGGCTTATTCAGCCGGCGCCGTTGCCGGGGCAGGAGCTGCCGGGGCCGCGGGGGTCATAGGGGTCGTCGACGAGGTCGTCGTGCTGTCCGTCATACCGACGCCGGTATTGGCGTTGTTACGCTCGGCGCTCTGCATGGCAAGCGTCTTGAATTCCGGAGCGGCCTTCAGCGATTCGGCCGTTTCGGTGGTCGTCAGCTTCATGTCGGAGCCTTCGGCATTCTGCGACACCGCAATGTTTTCCATCGGCACGGCGACATTCTTTTCGCCGATACCCAGGAAGCCGCCGACACCGACGATGGCTGCGACGATGCCGCCATCCTTCTTCATGATCAGATCGTTGATGCTGCCGACATTGTCGTTGTTGGCGTTAAACACCTTCTGGCCGATATAGGTATTGGCGCTGATCTGGTCGGGCGCCTGCTGCGTCAGATAGCCGGCGCTCGACGCTGTTGTCGTGGTGACCGTCTTGGTGGTCGTGGTGTCCTGCGTCATGGCAGGCGCGGTTGTCGTGTTCGGATCGCTTGCGGTCTGTGCAAACGTGCTGGTCGCGCCAAAAAGAAGAGCACCGGCGGCCGCTGTGGTGAGGAGTTTCTTGATCATGGGAATCTGCCTTTCAGGTCATCGGTTTTCAATCTGGCCCGCAAGCGACCTTTGCTTCGATGGTCGTTTCCGTGCCGGTTCGAACAAAAAACTGGATGAGCGAAGGTTTGGTTCCGATAAGTTTTTTGGAAAAATTTTCGGAACATTCCCGGTCTTGCGTTGTTAGAGGCCGCCGTTTTCCCTTCCGGCAGCCATTATTTTTCGCGTTGCGTCGTTTTCCTATAAACGGAACTGCGCATCGGCGACGCCCTTGACGGTGACGCCGAGATCGAAGGTGAAGCCGGCCTGCGGGTCGGCGGCGCGTGCCTCCTCATCCATTCCCTGCCAGGCGGAAGTGACCAGCAGCCGGTCGAGGCCGGTGCCGATGAAGGCGGGACAGGTCGTCTGCCGCGCCGGCAGCGCATGGCGGGAAACGAGCCGGCCATCCGGCGAATAACGCTCGACCGCGCCGCCGCCCCAGCGCGCATTCCAGATGAACCCCTCGGCATCGCAGACCGAACCGTCGAAATCGGCCTTTTCGCCGGCCGCATCGATAAAGGGCTGCGGCGCGCCGAGCGGCAGGCCGGTCGCGGCATCCAGCGCCACACGCATCATCACATTGACCTTGCTGTCGACGAAATAGCCGGTTGCGCCATCCGGCGAGAAACAGATGGCGTTGGGAATGCTGACCTGATCGTAGAGCCGCGTCACCACGGTCCCCACCACATGATAGATCGCGCCGGCCCCCGCTTCGGCCTTGCGGCCCATCGTGCCGATCCACAAAGCGCCGGACGGATGCACCCGCCCGTCATTGGAACGGTTGCCGGGCTTGTCCGCCTCCAGCGCCACATAGGGCGTCAGCATGCCATTCGTCGTATCGCGCAGGAACAGGCCGGCATCGCTGGCGATCAATTGCCGCGCCCCGTCGATCCTGGCAAGCACGCTGCCCATGAAGGGCAGGGCATGGACGCGTTTGGCGCCGCTGCCGACATGCAGTTCGTGCAACTCCTTGCCGACGATGTTGAACCACCAGGCGATGTCGGTCTCGGCGTCATAGGCCGGACCTTCTCCGAGCGTCAGGGGCGCATCGCTAAGGATGCGGCCGGCAAATTCCGATGTCGCCACCATGATCAGCCCCCGATCGCGGCGTCGTAGGCCGCAAGCGTGCGCTTGGCGCGCTCGGAAACCTCGGCCGCCGTCATGCCCGGCTTGTAGAGCGAGGTGCCAAGACCGAAGACAAGAATGCCGGCACTGGTATAGTCGCGGAAATTTGCATCCGACACGCCGCCGACAGCGGCAATCAGCAGGCCGGTAGGCAGGATGGCGCGAATGGCGGTGATGCCGGAGGCGCCGAGCGCGCTTGCCGGGAAGAACTTCAGCCCGGTCGCGCCGGCTTTGGCGGCCAGCAAGGCCTCGGTCGCCGTAAAGACGCCCGGCATGGTCACCATGCCGCGACCGGCTGCGGCGGAAATCACCTCCGTATCGACATTCGGGCTGACCATCAGTCGCCCGCCGACATCATCGAGCCTCGCCACATCCTCAACGCTTAGCACTGTGCCGGCGCCGATCAGGCAGTTCTTCGGCGCGATCTTCACGGCTGTTTCGATGGAGCGGAAGGGGTCAGGCGAATTGAGCGGGATCTCGATCGCCGTCAGCCCGGCCTCGATCAGCGCGCCGACCACCGGCTCCGCCTCTTCCGGCTTCAGCCCGCGCAAGATTGCGATCAGCGGATATTTCATTTCGGGGAAGGGGATACGAGTCATGGGAGCAAATTCCTATCGGGAAAGGGGCCAGATCGAGACGGCGGCGGCATGCAGGCCGCGCCGCACCGCCTCGTCGGCATCGATTGTGGTGCAGGCGATCGACAGCGTCGCGAAGGCGGCTTCATAGAGCGTTTGCAGCCGGCCGGAGGCGACGAGGCGCACGACGACGCCCTCATCATCCTGCTCCAGCGCGCCGGCGATCTCCAGGCCGATCAGATGGCCGGAGATCTGCGCCTTGGCGGCATCGGCCGGCAATCCGTACAGCAATTGCCCGGCGCGTGCGCGAAACAGCAGGTTGCTGATCGAAGCCGGGTTTTCCCAGGCCTCCAGCACCGCGGCGCCAAAGCGGTTGTCGTCAAAGCCTTCGCCATTGACCGCATGCGACAGGATCGAATGGCGGGTGATGACGTCGAACAGCTCGCCGGTCATGTAGGTGGAGAAATCCTCGACGCTGTCGCCATCGACCTCGACCCATTTCGAATGGGTGCCGGGCATGCAGACATGATGCGCGCCTTCGCCGAAGGCGGCAAGCGCGCCGAGAAGCTGCGTTTCCTCGCCGCGCATGACATCGGGCGCATCGGCGCGCCGCTTTGCAAGGCCGGGCAGGATGCGCACGTCGCGCGCCTGATCTTTGACCGGAACTGCGCCGGTGAGAATGCCGTCGAGCGGGGCTGGAAGATCGACATACCCCGCCTCGACCCAGCCCTGACGCGCGCCCGCCATGCCGCAGATCAGCACGGGCAGGCCGGCGGGCGCGTCGATGGCGGCGAGATGGCTGTCGAGAATGGCGGCAAAACCGGATGCCGCCGCCGTGGTCATGCCTTCGCCGCTGCGGCGTTCGGCGAGAATGGCGCCATGACGGTCGAGCATCCACAGGCGGAAGCTGCTCGTGCCCCAGTCGACGGCGATATAGGCGGGGTTGCTCATGCAGACCTCCAGTTAGTTCCATTATTTGGAACTGGATTTGACTATGTGGAATTATCGATATAGGCTCGCCGAAGTCAAGTGAACAAGGGATGCCGCCATGGCGGAAGACGATGCCGCAACGGGGACGCTCGGCAAGGCGATCGCGACGCTGTCGCTGGTCTGCGAGGCCGAAACGCCGCTGCGCTTCACTGATGTGCTGGAGCGCTCCGGCCAGCCACGCGGCACGCTGCATCGTCAATTGACGCATCTGGTGGCGGAAGGCCTGCTCGATCTCGGCGCGGATCAGCTATACGTGCCGGGCCTGCGCCTGCTCAGCCTCGCTTCGCTCGCCTGGTCGCGCAACGAAATCCGCCGGCTCGCCGAGCCGCATCTCCAGGCGCTCAATGCGCTGACCGGCGAGACCGTGCATCTCGGCGTGCTGCGCGGCGCTGAAATCGTCTATCTCGACAAGGTCGAAGGACGGCAGGCGATCCGCATGTATTCGCAGATCGGCCGTGCGTCGCCGGTCTACTGCACCGGCATCGGCAAGGCGGCGCTGTCGGTTCTGGCGGTGGATGTGCGGGCGACCCTTTTGGCCGGCCTCAGCTTCCGCCGTTTTACAGTTAATACCCATGCCGATCTCGAGGCGCTTTCGAAAGACATCGAATCGATCGCCCAAAACGGCTATGGCTTCGATCGCGAGGAACATGAAGACGGCATTCATTGCGTCGCCGCGCCGATCGTCTCGCCGGATGCCTCTTTTGCCGGCGGAATTTCCGTCACCGCGCCGTCCTTCCGCGTCGGCATGGCACGGATGAGCGGCTGGGCGCCGGCCGTGCGCGATGCCGGGCGCGCCATCTGCCGCGAGATCGCCGTGCGAATGAGTCCTCGGCCCGCATGGAACTAAAAGTGGGCTTCGAGAATTTGATCAAAATGGATCGCAAAGCGATTCGTTACACTTGAATTAATAGAGTTGGCTTACCAATATCGCTGCGATTCGCTCTGGGGGGAGCGGGATTCGCCGAGAAAAAGCGACCGGCTTGCCGGCGACAGGGGATCGCCCGATGAATTATCGAGACATGATCGTGGACATGGAAGAGACGTCGCCCCGCAAAGGTGCCCGGTTTTTGCAGGAGATTGCCGGCCTGAAGACGCAGTTCGACATGCTGCGCTTCATGCGCCGGTTGGCCGAATCCTTCGGTGCGCGCGCCTTCATGGTGTTGAACCTGCCGTCGAAAACCTCGCTGGAACTGTCTGCGAATTCGGTGATCACCAATTGGCCTGTCGAACTGCTGACGCTCTACGATCGCGAAGGCATGCTTTCCGGCAGCCCGCTGTTGCGGCAGATGCGCAGGAGCACGGTTCCTTTTTCCTATGATCTGACCGCCGGCGACATGCGCCGCACGGATGCTTCGGCCGATTTCGTCGTCGGCCTGTTCGAGCGTTTCGGCATGCCGCGTGGCGCCTATTTCCCGACCCATGATGCCTCCGGCCTGCGCGGCGCGGTCTCCTTTTCCGGTGAGCGGCCGACGTTCAGCATCGACGAGATGATGACTCTCGCCTTCTTGAGCACCTGCATTTACGACCGTCTTGCGGAAATGCGCAGCATCGATGCCGATGCGTCCTCCGCGCTCACCGACCGAGAGGTCGATTGCCTCAACTGGACGGCCGCCGGCAAGACCAGCGTCGAGATTGCCGAGATCCTGAAACTCTCCGAACATACCGTCAATCACTATCTCAATCGCGCGACCAAGAAGCTCGATACCGTCAACCGCACCCAGGCGGTTGCAAAGGCGCTGCGGCTCGGCATCATCAAATAGGCGTTTCGGGTCACCTGCCTGCCCTCGGATTGTGCAATGCACATAATTTCGGCGATGCGCCATCGGCTGCAAATTTCCAGCGTAAGATCGTAATCAATTGAAATTGCAGATTATTCTATGCCTCATAAAAACTGGCACGGAACCTGCTTTGCTTAGATAGGTCCAGAGGGGACTTGCTCCGATAGCGCCGAAAAACGGCTGCACGGCAAGATCGCCGGGTCACGGAAATCGCCAGCCTCGAGGAGAGGCGCCGGTTTCCGTGGCCCGGCGATCTTGTATTCAAAGCCTGCTGCTTCTCCCAAACGTCCATTCCGGTAAACGGCGTCTCGCCGTTTTGCGCCTGCGCGACAAAATCTTGGTCGCGCGACCATTGGCGAAGGCGGTCGCGTCGATTATCTAGATGGCAAACAAGAAAATGGAGAAGACGCCATGAGCGACGTCACCAAGGAACAGGTCATCGCCAAGCTGAAGACGGTGCGCGGCCCCGATCTCGATAACAATATCGTCGATCTCGGCATGGTCTCGGACGTCTTCATCGCCGATGGCAAGGTCTATTTCTCGATCACCGTTCCCGCCGAGCGCGCCAGGGATCTGGAGCCGATGCGCCAGGCGGCCGAGCGCGCCGTCAAGGATATCCCCGGCGTCAAGGGCGCCATGGTGGCGTTGACCGCCGACAAGAAGGCGGCGGCTTCCGCACCCGCCGCGCGTCCCGCCGCCGCGCCGGGCGGCCATCACGGCCATTCGCATGGCCCCGGAAACAATCACGGCCATTCGCATGGCCCGGGGAATCACAGCCATTCGCATGGTCCGGGCGGTCAGGCCGCGCCGCGTCCGCCCGCCAAGGCTGGCGTTCCCGGCATCGGCGCGATCATCGCGGTTGCCTCGGGCAAGGGCGGCGTCGGCAAGTCGACCACCGCCGTCAACCTTGCGCTCGGCCTGCTTGCCAATGGTCTGCGTGTCGGCGTTCTCGATGCCGATATCTACGGCCCTTCCATGCCGCGCCTTTTGAAAATCTCCGGCAAGCCACAGCAGATCGACGGCCGCCTGATCCGGCCGATGGAAAATTACGGCCTCAAGGTCATGTCGATGGGTTTCCTCGTCGATGAAGAGGTCGCGATGATCTGGCGCGGGCCCATGGTCCAGTCGGCGCTGTTGCAGATGCTGCGCGAAGTCGCCTGGGGCGATCTCGACGTTCTCGTCGTCGACATGCCGCCGGGCACAGGCGATGCGCAGCTGACCATGGCCCAGCAGGTGCCGCTCGCTGGCGCCGTCATCGTCTCGACGCCGCAGGATCTGGCGCTGATCGATGCCCGCAAGGGATTGACCATGTTCCGCAAGGTCGAGGTGCCGGTTCTCGGCATCGTCGAGAACATGAGCTACTTCATCGCCCCCGATACCGGCAACCGCTACGACATCTTCGGCCATGGCGGTGCGAAAAAGGAGGCGGAGCGTATCGGCGTGCCCTTCCTCGGCGAAGTGCCGCTGACCATGCGCATCCGCGAAACCTCCGACGACGGCACGCCGGTGGTGGTGTCCGAACCGGATGGCGTTTCGGCGCGCATCTACCGCGATATCGCCGCAAAGGTCTGGGAACAGGTCGGCGCCAAGCCGGCGCGCAGCGCGCCTTCCATCGTCTTCGAATAGGCGCCTGCAAGGCAGGCATGCGTTCGAGGGGCTTGATTCTTTCGCCGCTTTCGGTCAGATGCGCTTGGAAACGGGGCATGGGGGTGCCGCGCGTGGCGAAATGGCGAGGTCGCCGGTGGGAAACCACCGACAGGAGCGACAGGGCCTGAAGCCGGCGGACAGGCATCGAAAAGCACGCGACGGCTAAAACAGGCACCCTTTGCCGGTGCAGGAGTGATTGCTTGACCAACGCCTATCGTTTCAGCGGTGCACCCGCCGGCCTCGCGCTCGTTCGTTGACGGTGACGCCGGTGCATATGCTTGTTCTCCTCGATTTTTTCCGTTGGAAAGGCTGGCTTTAGGCCTGTTTCGTTTCATGTCTCATGCTGAAGGACACGCCGCGAACGGCGACAAGAAACTGTCCAACCTGCTCGCCCTGGCGCTCGGCTCCGTGGGCGTCGTCTATGGCGACATCGGCACCAGCCCGCTTTACGCCTTCCGCGAGGCCCTCAAGCCGATTTCCGCCGACGGGCTGACCCAGTTCGAGATCATCAGCCTGATTTCGATGATGATCTGGTCGCTGACCATCGTCGTCACCGTCAAATACGTGCTGTTCCTGCTGCGCGCTGACAATGACGGCGAGGGCGGTACTTTGTCGCTGCTGGCGCTGTTGATGAAGACCGCCAACGGCCACGCCGCGCTGCTGATGCTGCTCGGTCTGATCGGCGCCGCGCTTTTCCTTGGCGAGGTGATGATCACGCCGGCGCTGTCGGTGCTCTCGGCGGTCGAGGGTCTGAAACTCGTCGCACCCGGCATGACGCAATATATCGTGCCGATCTCGGTGACGATCCTTGTCGGCCTCTTTGCCATCCAGTCGCACGGCACCGGCGCGGTCGGACGTTTCTTCGGGCCGATCACCGCGATCTGGTTCCTGGTCATGGCAGGAGCCGGCGTCGCCCACATCGCCGACGATTTTTCGATCCTCGCCGCCTTCAATCCTTTCTATGCCTTCACCTTCATGCATGAGGAAGGTTTCCTCGGCCTCATCGTGCTGGGTTCCGTGTTCCTGACGGTGACAGGCGCCGAGGCGCTTTACGCCGACCTCGGCCATTTCGGCCGCCGCCCGATCCAGATCGCCTGGTTCGCGCTGGTCTTCCCGGCGCTGACGCTGAATTATCTGGGGCAGGGCGCGCTGGTGCTGAAGCATCCGGAAGCCGCCGGCGAACCCTTCTTCCTGCTGTTTCCGCATTGGGCGCTGCTGCCGGTCGTCATCCTGGCGACGGCGGCGACGATCATTGCCAGCCAGGCGGTCATCACCGGCGCCTTCTCGCTGACGCGCCAGGCGATCAATCTCGGTTATCTCCCGCGCATGGAGATCCTGTTTACCTCCGAGACCAATACCGGGCAAATCTACCTGCCTGCGGTCAACACGATCCTGCTGATCGGCGTGCTGATGCTGGTCATCACCTTCCGTTCCTCCGATTCGCTGGCGACCGCCTACGGCATCTCGGTGACCGGTGCGATGCTGATCAGCTCCATCCTCGCCTTCGAATTCCTGACGGTGCGCTGGCATTGGTCGCGTTTCACGGCGGCGATTACACTCGCGCCGTTCGTCGCCCTGGAACTGGTCTTCCTCGGCTCGAACATCCTCAAGATCGAGCAGGGCGGCTATGTGCCGGTGCTGATTGCCGCGACCTTCACGCTGATCATGTGGACCTGGCGGCGCGGCACGCGCATTCTCGCCGCCCGCACCCAGCATACCGACATTCCGCTCTCGGCCTTCATCACGTCGATCGAACGCAAGAGCGCCCATGCTCCCGCCTCGGTGCCGGGAACGGCGATTTTCCTTACCAGCGATCCCGACAGCGCGCCCGCCGCTCTGCTGCACAATCTCAAGCACAATCACGTGCTTCACGAACGCAACGTCATCCTGACGATCCGCACCGTCAATCGGCCGCGCGTCCGCCCAGAGGAGCGCTATGAAGTGGAGCAGATCAGCGAACGTTTCTCGCGCGTCAAGCTGACCTTTGGCTTCATGGAATCGCAAAACGTCACCTATGCGCTTGCGCAGCTGCGCAAGAGCGGCCTGAAGTTCGACATCATGTCGACCTCCTTCTATCTCGGTCGCCGCAAGCTGGTGCCGGATGCGAAATCAGGCATGCCGCATTGGCAGGACCAGTTGTTCATCGCGTTGGCCAACAGCGCCACCGATCCCTCGGACTATTTCCGCCTGCCGGCCAACCGCGTCGTCGAACTCGGTTCGCATGTGATCATCTGACGCATGGAACCTTTTTCGAGGCGCTGAAACGCCGCCGTAAATCGTTAAAATTCCTGGTAAATTTTGCCCTGAGACCTCGCCCGGTTTCAGGGCATTTTCGTATTTGCAGCCCGATTTAGGCCACCTTCGGCGGGCAAGGGGGCCGCGATTAACCAAGCATAAAGGTTAATGCGCGATTCTCCGATGCGTTGTCCCGCGTCGTCTTGCCCCCGTGGAGTACCGTGTTGCGTCAGAAGCGTCGTTCGTCCCGGAAGCCTCGTTTTCGCCTTGAGAACTGGGCGTCTCCCGCCGTCTTCGGCCTGGCCATGTGGCTTGGTTTCCCCTCGGCGCCCGCCTATGGCGATCTCGCCGGCCTGCTGGCCGGTCTCGACCGTGGCGGGGAAAGCTGGCGCATGGTGCTGACCAATTCGCCCGCCGGCTCGATCCACCAGTCCGAGCTTGCCTTTGCCGATCCGACGGTGACCGGTGCGATCGGCGCCGATGCCGGCCTGGTGCTTCCCGATGGCCGCCGCGTCGCGATTGCCGGCGACAAGAAAGGCGATGGCACGCCGGACGAAGACCGCATCAACCGGCATGACAAGAAGGGCCGGGTGGTCTCCGTCGAGAAGGTTCTGCCGCCCAAGGATTTTTCGGCCGGCTCCGTGCTGCAGCGTACCTCGTCTCTGTTCACGCCCAAGCTCGACGGCAAGGAGGCGCCCGGCTTCGTCAAGCCGAAGATCGGCGGCAAGGAACTGCAGATCGCCGCCGCCTTCTATCGCAAGAAGGCGCCGTCGGAGGATAACGCGGTGCCGTCCCTGCTGGCCGACCTCGTCACCAACGACAAGGCCGACATATTGGCGACCGCCTATGCGCCGGCCGCCCCCGATTATGCCCGCGAATCGCCGTTCGATTCCATTCTGGCCAAGCCCGACGATACCGGCCGCTTCGTGCCGAAGATCGGCCCGGAAGACCATGCCTGGGCGGCGAATGTGCTGCCGGCCTCCGTTTTCTCGCCGGCCGAGCAGCAATGCCTGGCGTCAGGCGTCTATTTCGAGGCGCGGGGCGAGTCGGTGAAGGGGCAGGCGGCCGTCGCCCAGGTCATCCTCAACCGTGTGCGCAATCCCGCCTATCCGAAAACCATCTGCGGCGTCGTCTATCAGAACGAGGACTGGCGCAACCGTTGCCAGTTCTCCTTCGCCTGCGACCGTATCAAGGACAAGGTAAACTCCCAATATCACTGGAAGATCGCCCGCGATGTCGCCATGGCGGTAACGGCCGGTAAAATCTGGCTGCCGGAAGTGGGCTCGGCCACGCATTATCATGCGATCTATGTCTGGCCCCGCTGGGCGCGCAGCATGGAGAAGGTCGGCCGCATCGGCTTGCACGTCTTCTATCGCACCCATGGCGGCGGCTGGAGCTGATGCGAGAATCGGCAAGTCCTCGCGGAGCGCGCGAGAGATTCTTTGCCCGATTGCGCTTTGATTCATCTAAGGGATTGAATCTTTACAGTAAAATAGACTCTTAACAACCGCCGTCCCCGCCTTGACTATGCCGGCCGTCAAAACTATGTTGCCGGCGACTTCAAAACGGGTCGAAAGGTGCTATTTACCTGCGGACCATCCTTCCTCGCTATCGGCAGATTGCGGCAGGAAAAGGACGGCAAGGCAGATGGAGAAGCGCCATGACGGATAACCGGGACCAGGGTCTGGAGACGCGCCGCAAGCAGCTCGAAGCCGAATTGGCTGGAGTTCGCAAGCAGGCGGCGGATGAGCGGGCAAGCGAGAGCCGCGCCGAGGAAAGCCGAAAGGGCTATGCCATGGCGATGAAGCTTTCCAGCGAGTTCATTGCGGCCATCGTCGTCGGCGCCATTCTGGGTTATCTGTTCGACCACTTTGTCGGCTCTGCGCCCTGGGGGATGATCGTCCTTCTGCTTTTGGGTTTCTGCGCCGGCGTACTGAATGTGCTGCGGTCGGCGGGTCTTGTGGCGAAGCCGCATCCCCTCGACAGGCAGTCGGGACATAAATAGGCGGAACGGTCCTTCATCGGCCTTTCGTCTGCAAGAGAGGCCACCGCCTGACCGGCGGGAGACATGAAAGAGACCAGACCGTGTCAAACGATCCGATCCATCAGTTTGTGATCCAGAAGATTGTTCCGATCGAAATTGGTGGTATGGACTTCTCGTTCACCAATGCTTCCCTGTTCATGGTGGCGAGCGCCGCCGTTGCTGCGGGCTTCCTGTATTTCGCGACCTCGTCGCGGAGCCTGATCCCGACCCGCGCCCAGTCGGTCGCAGAAATGTCCTACGAGTTCGTGGCCTCGATGCTGCGGGAAGGGGCGGGGAGCCACGGGATGAAGTTCTTCCCGATGGTGTTCTCGCTGTTCATGTTCGTGTTGACCGCGAACCTGCTCGGCATGATGCCCTACTTCTTCACCATCACCAGCCAGATCATCGTCACCTTCGCCCTTGCTCTTCTCGTCATCGGCACGGTTCTGGTTTACGGTTTCTACAAGCATGGCCTGCATTTCTTCCAGCTCTTCGTCCCCTCGGGCGTTCCGCCGGTCCTGCTGTTGCTCGTCGTTCCGATCGAAGTGATCTCGTTCCTGTCGCGTCCGATCTCGCTGTCGGTTCGTCTTTTCGCCAATATGCTGGCTGGTCACATCACGCTGAAGGTGTTCGCGGGCTTCGTCGCTTCGCTTGGAACGCTTGGTGCGCTGGGTGTTGGCGGTGCCATCCTTCCTCTTCTGATGACGGTCGCCCTGACCGGTCTTGAGTTCCTCGTCGCCTTCCTCCAGGCTTACGTCTTTGCGGTTCTGACTTGCATGTACCTCAACGACGC
>CAMFHE010000046.1 GCA_945952045.1 uncultured Rhizobium sp. | reverse complement strand
GGTTTAAGGAACCGGTCTTGAAAACCGGCGTGCGGGAGACCGTACCGTGGGTTCGAATCCCACCCCATCCGCCACAAGCCTATGAAAAGCTTTGGCAATTTTTGTTGACGCGAAACGCCCCAAATTGGGACGGACTGCAACATTGTCAACAATTATCTGCAACAATGCTGCAACTGCATTCCTGTTGCAAGTGGCCTTGATTCTTGTTGCAGACGTCCGTCCCCTAGAATCCTCCCGGCAGGGGTAGCCTCACGCCTTTCCATGACGATTTTTTCCTCCCTTAGGGGCGGGCCACGTGTCCCCGCCCCGATCCGCACGCGGACCGGAGAAAAAATAGTCACGGAACCTTTGCGATCGGTGACGGTGAGAGGGGCGGCTGTTCTTGACCTTCGGTCACCGCCATGCCCCGTTTGGGCAAGGCGGGCGAAAAGCCTATGCCGCCCCTCCCGCCGTCAACCCCTGCCTAGCCGTCGTGCCGTTCTGAATCACAGTTAACCTTCCGATCGCCATCCGATCACTGATGCGGAAATGATTTCCGCATGACCTGGGCTCGACCCCTGAAATCCGCTATAAATTGCTTGTTTTCAAGTGCTTAGGAGACTCCCGGGTGAAGACGACAACAACCACGGTTCGCGGCCTAGCGATCGACGTCCTTGTCATCGAAACAATGCATCAGACGGCTTCCGGTGAAGTCCTTTGGTACGTCGCCACGATCCTTGTCCAAAACCGCCAGACTGGTGTTCAGCGCCTCGTTCGACGCACCCGCATCCCCGGCTCCTGAAAGGAACTGGCGAAGGCCGTGCAGCAGCGCGGCGTTCGAGCCTTGGAAACACTCGCAGCAGCATGAAAACCTGAAAGGAGATCGAAGTGGACAGCGCGACATGGTACTACAACGAACAGGGCAAGGACGCTCCGGCAGCCGCCGACATCGGAGATTTGAGTATGTACGTCAGCCGTGTGGCTGACTGCGTAGTCGGCCGATGGGTCTGGATTGTCGATCTCCCTAACCCGACCTTCGAGACCCCCCGGCAATTTTCGGCCTTACCATGTCGAGGGATGAAGGTATTGCCGAGGCAACCGCCGCAGCCCTCCAGTTCGGGGCCGGAGGACTCCGGGCAGTATGAACGGATAGGAATGGGTACAGAGCCAGCCGAGCGCCCAGAGGCCACTCTACGGCCTTCCAGAGAGGTTAGAATATTGACGGCGGGGCGATTTCGCCCCGTTTCCGTCATTTCGGCCCCGCCTTGCCATTGTCGTTGTCATCGACCGGATCATCATCGTCATCTCCGGCGCCCGGCTTCGAGCCCGTTCCGGCGGCCTTGCCTCCGGTCGCATCCTTCTTCGCCTTCCGGGCTTTTTCATCCTGACTGGCCTTCCATACCCGGAAAGCCCAGAGCACGCCCACGCCGACCTCCTCGTCAGATGCACCGGAGCGGGCATAGGGCCGGATCGCAGACCAATCCGACTCCCGGAACAACTGATCAAGCCACGGCCGACATTCGGCAGGAAGGCGCGCATAGACCTCCTTCCGCGCCATGTCATGCGCCACGGGCCGGGCCAAGTCCTTCATGAGCAACGGCCACGAAGGGGCATGCCTGTACGATCGAGGTGCATGCTCCGGCGACAAGGCCGGGACAGGCACACGCCGAGGTAGCTCCGGCAATGGTTCCGGAGCCGCCGGACGGAAGTCAGGGAGTGGAGGAAACAGCTTGATCAGGAAGCTGGCGAGACCGAGCAACTTGATGAAAACCGTCATGGCCGGGTCGAACTTTTTCCGGCGATGAATCTTCTTCGTCAGCGCCGCCGCTCTTACCCTGTCCACGCAGTTGCGCCGTCTCTCCAGCTTCTCCGTCATGCCCGCTCTTCCCGATCTGGACCAGCCTCAACGATGAGGCCGGGACAGGACCGGCGCAACGTCAACGTCAGGTTCGTGCCGCGACAGCCGCACCCGGAGCTCGTCGCGCTGCGCGCCGAGTTCGGAAACTGCGACAGACAGGGCGGAAGCCCGCGTTTCAGCCCTGACGCGGCGATCGGACTCCACAGCGGCCCGCGCTGCTGCCGCTGCCTCCGCCTGCTGCCACCGTTCCACGGTCGGCCGGAGCTCTTCCCGGATACGCGCCGCGAGCGAGGATTCCCGAAGACCGTCCCAGATGCTCCGTAGAGCACCACCGAAGCCAATCAGGCGACGAACCGCCCTTGTGACCAGCTCAGCTTCCACTGTCGCCCTACGGGCCGTTTCCGCCCGTTCGTTGGCCCTTCGCTCCGCCGCCTTGGCGGCGACGATTGCCGCCTGGGCGGCATCGGCCTTCCGCGCCGCGTCGGCGCGGATCGAGGCCGCTTTTTCCCCGACCTGCCGGGCGAATGCGTCGGCCTTCGCCTTCAGGGCCGCAGCCTCCTCCTGGACGACCTTCAGGGCCTGCGCCTGGTGTCGCTCCTTGTGCCATTCCGAACGCGACAGACGACGCTGGGCAGGGCCGAGCCTGGTCAGCCCGGCAGGCATCCCCACGGCCCGGAAATATCCGTCCTGCCACTCTCGCATCGCATCCTTGTACGCCCGATCGGAACGCCGACGCATGGCCTTGTCATCCTCGCCTTTGGCAGGGCCGACCGCCAGCACGGCCGACTTCGCGACCTGACCGGGATGGAAAAGAGACGCCCGCATTTCAGGATCACCAGGCAGGGCATAAATATGCAGATGCCATTGCCGTTCGTCGGCATGCCGGACGATCGCCCGGAGATCGTCGCCGAGCTCCCGCCGAGCCCATGCCAGGTTCAGCGCTTCCCAGCGCTCGACCTCCCGCCGCTTCTCCGGGTCCGCCTCGATCTCCTCGACCGTGTAAGGATGCGAAACGACGATCGTCCGTAGCGTGTGCTGTTCCTTCCCCACGGATCGCGTCTTGCCCCCGGCTATGACTTTCCGGGCGACGGCAACCCGGTCATCATGTTCACGCTCCAGTTCCTCGACCGAACATCCCCAGACAATCACCGGAGGCCGCGGCGACGACACATGCAACGAAGCCGCAGGATCACGGCGAGCCTCAGCAAGGACGAAGGAAACCGTGCGGCCTCCCTTGTCGCCCTTCCGACTGAAATTCTGCATGTGCGCGAACTGAAACCCGGCCACTGCATCCCTCCCTCTCACAGGAGAATCTTGCCCACCGGCGACGAATGAATCCATGTCATTAGAGACCGACTAATGACACCAAGGTGCCGTCGGCTCTCCGAGGGCCTTTCCGGGGGACCCTGCCGGGGGCTCGTCGCCCTTCGAGTTCACCGGGCGGTGACTTTGGCGACGATCGTTGCCGCGCTCATGCCGCATTGCGGCAATCAAGGACCCACGGTCGCCCGTCACTCGGAGCCAATTGTTGGCGTCGATCGGCCTCCCGGACGGCCCGCATCTTTGCCTCCCGGGTGGCCTGCTCTGCTGTCTCGAATGGAATCCGATCATCGGCACGCTTGCAGTCCAACCGGACGACTGTGCCCCCATGAAATACCTCATCGACGATGCTCTGCAGCATGTCCTCTTCATCGGCCCTTCTGGCGACTATCGTGTCCGCATCGCGATCGGTCGCGTCAACGGCATCGGCGAAGCCCTCGGCACCGCCATACTCGACGCGGCTCAGGAAGGTTGCGGCGAGGCCGAACCGCATCCAGCGCCGCCAGACGGGGGCCTCCACACGGCCGACGATGTCGTCGCGCTCGTGGAGCTCTTGTTCGCCTTCCTCAGTCTCCGAAGCCGGGATGTCCAGCTTCTTCGCCAGAGCGTTGGACACGACGCAGGTTCTGGTGTTGGGCATCACGTCCACGTATTCCCGCCACCTCTGAATCATGAAGGCATCACCATCGATGGCGGCGGCCGCGACATCCCAAGGGGTCATGGACGACGCGGCCTTCGTCTCGTCCTTATGCCCACCGGACACTTCCCAAGACATCGACCCCTTGGCCGTGTATCCGCTTGCATCCTCCCAATCGTCAGCGACACGCACCCGGCAACCATGGCGATCGGAGACCTTTCCGCCCCTCGCACGAATCTGACCCTTGTAGGCCTCAGCAAGCCACCGTGCGGCCTTTTCTGCCCGTTCCCGGACGAGGGTTTCGAGCAGGGCCGCATCCTCGCCGGAGCGGGCCTTTTCTTCGTCTGTCGGACCGTCCACGGGAACGCACAGGTGCTGGTGATAGTGCCAGCCGTTGACGCGGCTGTATGTCACTTCCTGTCCGACGACGACGCCCATGATTCCATACTCGGCCTGCGCATCGATCCATGCCCGACCTTTCCGGGCCTTGCTGGACGAATCTTGGATGAGCTTCTTGACATCGGCAAGAGGCATCCCCTTCGAGTGGGAGGCTGTCAGAACCAACAGGCCAACCTGTCCGCCTCTTGCGAAGGTCGCCTTAGCGACAGCCTCGATCTTGCCTGCTCGTTCCAGCGCCTTCCAGACGGCACAGACCGGACAGAGCCACGGCGACCCGCATCGATATACGCCGGATACCCCAGCCCTGAATTCTCCGGTCGTCTCGTCGCACCGGAGATGGACGTTGACCGACGTAGCTTCATAGCCGGGGCGACCGCAGCCGCAGACGGAAGGCCCACGCTCGCCAGGATCAGCAGGACGGCAGAGCCTCTGAATCTGGCCGAGCAGTGACCATCTGCCGACAGAAGAAGAGCCCTTCGGGCGGGGGAGAGAAGTCCCTCCGATCCCACTGCGTGGAACCGTAGCTCCTCCACTCCCGAGGACCGGCGCTCCGCCCCGTCTCTGCGCGGCCTGACGGCTTTGCTGGGCGGTATTGGCCGCAGCACGTGGGACGCTTGCGTAAATTGAATCGAGGAGGCCCGCGAACTCGCCCGATGATGCGCCGGATAGAGAAGAGAATGAGAAGAGGCTGGCAGTTGGAGACTTGGCTTCCGGCCAAATTTGTTGACGCTGTAGGTCAGGAAGCTCTGTCGATCGGGCTGGGTTATGTCCCAGCCCCCGGCTCAATTACCCGTCAATGGGGTATTTACAATTTCATCACCGTTGTTCATCATTATTGAACAATCTCCAAAAAAGGCCGCCGAGGGTTCCAGCCCAGTGACAGCGGCTTTTTCTATGGTTCAATGCAAAATCGAACGTGTCAATCAGCCGGTCGACGTCCAGCCTATGCTTCAAAGATGTTCTCGAATATCTCAGCCAGTTCGCATGGCCGACCGTCGGCAAGGCTGGCGGACAGTGCAGTAGCCGAGGCTTCATCGAGTACAAGGCGGCATGCTGCCAGCGCTCGCTCCGGCTTTGGGCCGGAGGTTGGGGCATCCTCAGGATAATAATCTTCGATGGCACCCTTCGAGAGAACGTGGATGCCGTTCGCTCGCAAACAGTCGAGCAACGGTAGGAGCGCAGCTTGCGCGACTTGATCCTCACGGCATGCGCGTATCCTGGCGATGTCGTGTTCCCATACGAAGAGATCGTCTATCTGCTGGAGAGCCAGTTGATCAACAATTCCACTCTGCTGCATCGCCCGGAGCGCAGCCTTTGCACCATCGTATCGCGCGCGCCAGCTCTGCTGTTGCACTCGATCCTTGATCTGCCTCGTTGCAGGCTCCGCAGGGGTTCCGAGCTCTGCGATGCGAGCATCGATGGCCTGGAACGCGCTGGCGCGATGTCCAGTGGCCTCATTAGGTGCACCGAGGTGCTGGAAGCCATCGAATACAGCGTCGAGGTCAGCAACGATCTTAACGTCAATCCCGAACGCTTCGAAGAAACGACGGAAGCGCAGAAAATTGCCCTTTCCAGAAACTCTGACCATGGCGATGTTCCTGCTCTCGAAGTCCCATTCCTCGCGAAGGGACTTGGCGACATGTCTACAGAACGCATCGTCCGACTCGCCCTCGAACAAGACTACACGTCGGCTGAAGAATGCCGCATCCGCATTCTCAAACCGTGCCATCTTGAAGACGTCTGACTTGTCCGCGTCCAAGGCAAAATCGACTGGATATAGCTTTCCGACGGGTTTCGGGTCTGCCAGTTCTTTCGCAACTCGGACGAAAGATGCAGTGACTCCCGGCTCGAAGAACAGAGGAGAATGCGTGGTTACGATCACCTGGTAGGTGGAGGAGATCCGTGCGAGCGTTCGGAACAGGACGCGCTGGGATTTCGGATGAAGGTAGAGTTCGGGCTCCTCGAAGAGGAATATGAGTGGGCGGGGTGAAGGCGTGTTCTCGTCGCCGACATCGACTCCTATGTGCGATACATATGCCTGCAGAAGCGCGAATGTCAGCGACCTCTTGATACCGTCCCCCTTGTTATCGATCAGGTCCTTGGAGCCGTCGTCAACGAAGATTTGGGCCGAGTTGAGGATCGCCTTTAGTTCTGGTGGAGGGATATTCAGCTCTACCTTCACCGAAGGAAAATTCTCACCCAGGAAACCTTCAACGGCGCTTTCGAGGGCTCGAACCTTCTGGTGCCTTTCGTCAGAGATCGTTGTTCCGGAAGTCACACGATTCAACATGGCATCAAGTGCCTTGAGCGATTCATTGATCGCTGCAAGGTCTGGCGTCAGGTCTTCAAGCAGAAGTCCCAAGAGGCGGCCGAACGAGGTGGACTGGGTGGTTTTTAGATCGTCCGACAGGTTCTTAACCGCCGGGATATAGATCGGCTCTGGGAGGAGCTTCGAAATCGAACTGCTGATGCCCGATGGGAGTGGCCCCCATTTCATCTCGAACTGGTCCGCCCCGAGCTGCGAGATTCTTTTCTGAAGATGAGCCTTGGCCTGAGTGATGTTCAACGCCTCCGGGAGGTCGTCTATGAACTCGGGAAAAGCCCCGACAACTGCGGCACGGACAGCAGCGCCCGTCTTGCCTCTGAGCAACTCGCCTATGCTCTCTGACGAGTACCTTTCGTCCTTAGGAAAAAGCTTCGCTACAGCAATCTCGCACTTGTCACCCGGAGGGTATGATACCCGAATAGACAGCGCACCGCCATCGACCAGAGGTTCGATCCTAACGCGATGCTCCTCCGTCAGTCTCAACAGGTCTCTTGGCCCCACGTCAGCGAATGCCAGCGTTATTTCGATAGGTTCTGAAGGCTGGTAATGCAAAGTAGGCGAAAGCGTCGCTGGGCGGTTAAGCCCATAGACGATGGCTTGTAGCGTCGTCGATTTCCCCGCGTTGTTCTCGCCAACGAGACATGAGAAAGATCGGGGAGAGAGCTCTGCCTCCTTCAACCCTTTAAGGTTCTTCACCGAGACCTGTTCAAGCCGCATCGTCCCTCCCATGGCCCAGACATGCTGTGAACCCTCTATATCCGTTCCGAAATCCAACTCCTGAATGACGGCAGGTCATGCGACCAAAACACATGCACGCGCGCATCTGTGAGCCGGTCGACGTCTTTCGCTGCGATCACTCCCTGAAGGATTGCGACGGTCTCCACGAAGCTTCCCCAGTGCTCCTGCCAAGCGGTTGCTTTCTTTAGAACGTCGTTGACTCGCTTGATTGAATTGGTCTCATCGTTGGTAACCTTGCACTCGATCGCAGCGACGACTGTACCCCGGAGACCGCAGGCAATATCGACTTCCTGCGGCGCAGTTGTCTTTGTGGCAAATCGAGTCTTGTGCATGAAGGTCTTCGGATCGACCGCCGCTCTGGTATCAATAAGTCTTGACGGACGCCGTTCCCAACCCAGTTCTTCAAGGAGGGCAACGACGGCCCCTTCTTGGTCTCCGGAAAGACTTCCGCGCTGTGCCGTCTGGATTCGCTGTGCAGCCATAAAGAAAGAGGCTCGATTCAATACGGCCCTGACCTCAGCTCTTGTTGGAGCACGGTCGTATTGCAGCCATGGTGCTGCCGTCTTGTGGAGCCATTGCAGAACGACGGCCGCAGCGTCATCAGCGGCAGCTTGGGTCATTCTACGTGTCGGATGCTCCGTACGCTTCGACCAGCTTGGGCAGAGCAGGTCGAACTGATCCTGACTGACCGGAGGCGCGAGCAGATGCCGGAACGTCATCATATGTATTCCAGACTGAACGAGAGCCTGTTCTGGCGCGCGCAGGTAGTTTGAAGCTCTGAGCGCAGATGCGACAACTTTACGAGCTTCACGCAGGGCGTGGTTCCACGCATCCGCCCCGGCTTGAGGACTTCGGCTGGCTAGGTAGATTTCTCGAGCTACGGTCGCATTGTGCGCGTTTAACTTACTTACTTCGGCACTCGGCATTGTTCACCCGACCGCCATCCGCATCTTACGCTTGGAAGGTGCCGCGCGCCGAGATGCACCGTTTCGTATTTCCTCTCGCTTAGTGTATGCAATCGCTGCCTGGAGACGACCGTCAAGGGGAGACAAGACCATGCTGACCTTTTTGGGCACAGAGGTCTTCTTCGCCGCATGGGCAAGGAGGCTCGCACCAACGACTGCCGCAAGTGCGGGAGGAACGGAGTTGCCGATCACGCGATACTGGTCGGCCACCTTCTCCGGCCAGATGTAGTCCTTGGGGAACGTCTGTAGTGCTGCACACTCTCTTGGTGAAAGGCGGCGTACACCATGATCCGAATCCTTGATCCAGTCCTGCTGGGCACCAGCCGTGACCGTCCGTCCCGGAAGAGAGGGGTCAGCCATGAAGGCGCCCTGTTTATATCCCCAGTGCCCGCCCGGACGTGTCGCTTCGGGCTTGCCCATACTCTTCACGCCGGTCCCCGGTTCAAGCAACTCAAGCTCGCCCCGAAGTTTTCCACTCGGCCGAATGATCTCAGCGTCGCTGACCGGGTCGATGTCGTTCAACGCCTGTCGCATCGATATCCAAGCGCGTCGATCGATGCCGTCGCCTCCTGATAGCTTCTCATGTGTCGCCATCGGGAAGACAGGCTCGTCACCATTACGGTAACCTATGATGAAAAGTCGTACTCGACGTTGAGGGACACCATAGTCAGCGGCATTCAGAAGAGAAACAGAGGTATGGAATCCAACGTCAAGGAGTTTCGATCTTATGGTGTTCAGCGCCGAACCCGGCACCCCGTCTTCGCCGCGAGCAGTCAGTAGACCCCGAACGTTCTCAAAGAGCATGAAGCGAACGTCGAGCTCACCTGCCAACCTCACGAAGTCGGACCACAGTCGCCCCCGGGGATCCTGGAAGCCAAGCTGATGACCAGCACTGCTCCAGGATTGGCATGGCGGACCGCCAGCCAATAGAGGAATCTCTCCGCGTTTCGCCCCAATGGAGCTCAGGATGTCCTTGCCTGTAAGGGCACGGACGTCCGCCTTTTCGATAAATGTACCGTCGAACACCGGACGCCCGTTTATCATGGTCCGAGCTGACTGATTTGCGCGCATCGTCGCGACGGCCGCATCGTCTATGTCGGACGCATACCGGCAGTTCCATCCCGCAGCCTCGAGGCCGATGTCCAGCCCCCCGGCTCCAGCGAAGAGTGAGATAAAGTCACGCATGGCACACCTGAAAATCAACTGGTTGAATCTATATGACCGAAGGCACGATTCTACAAACGGTGATTTCGGCTATCCAAAGCCGAGACACCGTGAACCCGACCCGCTGCCAACTTCAGGAAAATAACGAATGTTCTCTTAATGTTCCGTTTCCTCCTGAAAGTCAAGCCGTGTTGTCTGGCCTCGAATCCCTGTGCGCATGGTGGATTTGGCCGGACGTCGACATCACGGAGCTTGCGCCACCGAACAGCCGAGCCCGCTGTTCTTCTTTGGTAGGATTCAGATAGCGCATGAGGACAGCAACAGTCTTGTGACCGGATTGCCTCATCAGCGTCTTCAAGTCTGCGCCATTCGCCGCCATCCGGCTCAGAGCCTCATGACGCAGGTCATGAATCCGGAGATCGGGGCAGCCTGCTAAGTCACGGATTTTCTGCCATTCGTGCTCACAAGAGGATTTGTCAAACCGGAAGACGCGACCGTCATCCGGTTCGCCCTCTGCCTGCTGAAGCAGACATTCATAGGCTCGATCGGAGAGTGCGACATATCGCCGAGAGTTGTTCTTCGAATCTGGAATGACGATGAAGCCGTGTTCCTGTCGCAGCCAGCCAGCCAGAATTTTTCGGGCCTCGCCGACACGCATTCCCGTATCTAGTAGAACAGGGAACAGCGCTTGCCACTGCTTGTTTTGCCATGTCGCTCCGGTGAGTGCCGCCCATAGACGATCCTCTTCACCCGCACGCAAACGACGTTCCCGTCCTGCGCCTGGCTGGGGAATGCCGCGCTTTCGCTTTCGCAAGGAATCGATCGGATTCAATGTCTGTACAGATCTCTCGTGAATCAACCACACGTAGACCGCAGAGACAGTGTTCAGATTGTTCCGGATCGTGGAGTTCGCACGGCCTTCTTCGACGCGAGCGTCACGGAAGTCTGTGAAATCTTCGACCGTCAGTTCCCGAATCGTTTTCGAGGCGAATGTTTGTCGGGCCAGCATGTTCAGCATGGCCACCTCTTGATCTGCTCCCTTCTTCTCGGGTGTGATCTTTTCACGGTAATCATCGAGAGCATCCTTGAACGGGCGATCGAGGTAGCCCTTCGAAGTGCCGGGCTTCGGATCCAGCCGAGGGTCTTTCCAAGTTCCGAGCCGCATGGCAGACTCTGTGGCATCAATCCACACTTGGGCATCGCGTTTCGACTTGAAGGTGTTCGAGATCGAGCGAGACTTGCAAGGCCCCTTGAATGTGTCCGGCAACCGAGCTGTGACTGTCCATTTCCCCGCGCGCTTCGTAATGCTCGCCATGACGTTTTCCTGCTTTCTGCAACAATGCCGCAACATATCACAGAGAACACGAAAAAACGCAAGTTAATCAGCGTTTTCATACCGGTCTTGAAAACCGGCATGCGGGAGACCGTACCGTGGGTTCGAATCCCACCCCATCCGCCAATATCCTTGTTTTTAAATCTTTTTTCGAATTTTTCATTTTATGACATACGTCTAAAAACGCGTTCATGACGCGACCACTGCAGGATTCGAACCTGCGATAATCTGCTTAGAAGGCAGGTGCTCTAATCCGCTCGATATCCATCACGTTGGTATCCACATCATATGTATTTTTGGCCATCGGCATTCTTAAACTGAAGACAGGCCTCTGGCCCGAGAACCCCTCCCCGCCGCAGTCAGAAAGGTTTTTTTGCTTGTCGCAATTATTGCGACTTGCCAACGCAATACTGCACCGAATGATTTCAAAGGCATAATGCAATTTTGCTTTCTATAAGGGGATCAATACCTTGGCCGGTCTCCTGAAAAGTAAGGAGGTTGTTATGGTTCGGCCCCTTCATTGCGGGATTTAGTCGAGCCTGTTTTGTCAGTGCCAGGGTCATGGTCCCTTTGAGCTCATCCCCTCATGATGATGTTCGGGGCGGAGCGCTACGACAGAGCGCGTTGCCCGCAGTCGCAAGATAAAAATCATGCCAAAAAGATTTCGCCAATCATACTTCGGAGGGTGCGTCCTCAATGATAGACCCGTGGTGCGACAATCAAGGGGTGGTAACGTGGCAAATTCGCAATATTTGGATCAAGTTCAACAACTCTATATTGCTTATTTCGGTCGTCCCGCCGACCCCGCCGGCCTGCAGTACTGGGCACAGCAGGTCGATCAGGCTGGAGGCAACATTGCCGGCGTTATGTCGGGTTTTTCCGCGTCGGCGGAATCCCAGGCTCTTTATGGCGCGGTCACGTATGAAGATCAGGTCAAGGCGATCTACCAGAATATCTTCGGCCGCGCGCCTGAGCCGGCTGGCCTTGCCTACTGGACAGGCATCCTGGCTAACGGCGGTTCGGCCAGCCAGATGGCGTTTCGGGTGCTGCAGGCCGCGCAGGGCAGCGATGCCGCCATCGTCAACAACAAGGTCACTGCGGCCAATGCCTTCACAGCCAATATCGACACCGCGGCCGAGATTTCCGGCTATACGGGTGCGGATGCGCTGGCAGCTGCCCGCGCATTCCTGTCCAAGGTGGATGCTTCACCGGCCTCCATCGCCAATCTGGCGAGCGATGCGGCCGCAGCTGTGGGCAATGCGACCGGCACTGCGGCTGGCGGAGGCGCGGGTGGTGGAGGCGCTGGTGGTGGAGGCGGCGGTGGAGGTACTCCCCCGGCGACATTCACAGCCACCAAGGATGCCGTCAGCAATGACGTCACATTCGCCAACGGCACGAACATTGCCGCCGCTTTGGCAAATGGAACCTATACATTCGCCAGCGGCGGCACCAGTGTGCCGATAACCGGCACGGTGAGCAGTATTACGGTTTCGTCGGGCGCAAAACTTACCATCGACCTTGCCACCGCCGGCAGCATTACGTTTCCCGGCGCGGGTACCGTGGTCTTGAGCGATACCGCCGCTTCCGCGAGCCTGCTAAAAGCAATCGAGACCGCCACAACGGGACTGCTGGACGCATCTGCCGTCACCAGCATTTCCGGCTCCACCAGCATTTCCGATGCACAGCTACTGCTGATCACCAGGAACGGAAGCTCGGGCGACAAAATCAAGACGGCCGCCAATGTTACGCTGACGCTTGGCGAGCCGACCGCCGACGCTGCCGCGCTGAAAGCCATCGAGACCCACACAACCGGGCTTGTCGATGCCACAGGTGTTGTTACCATCACCGCCGCATCGGTCGCGGATGCCAAACAGCTGCTCATTACCGACAAAGGTGTCAGCGGCGACAAGATCAATCTTGCCTCCGATGTTGCCGTCACCCTGACCGACACCAGCGCCAGTGCCGCCGACCTCGCGGCCATCGAAGCCGCCACCGCAGGCCTGGTCGATGCTCAGAGCATAACCGCCATCACCGATGCGAGTCTGATCGACGCGGCTTTCCTGATCAGCAAGAAGACCACGACTGGCGACGGGGTCAACCTTTCCGGCAGCGTTGCGATCACGCTCACCGACACAACCGGGAACGCCACCGCGCTGGTGAATGTCGAGGCGGCGACAACGGGCTTCGTAGACGCGTCCAGCCTCACCGCGATCACGGGCGCGACCGCCGCCCAAGCACAGACGCTGCTCTCTGACAAGCGTGGCAGTTCGGGTGACGCGATCCACTTCGCATCTGATGTTGCAGTGACCATCGACGCCGGTACGACCACCACGACCGGTGCTGTGCTCGCGGCAATCCTTGACGGCACGACCGGAGCGATCGACGCCTCCTTCATCACCACAATCAATGGCATCTCCATGGCCACGGCCGAGCTGGCACTGGTCACCCGCGCGGGCACGGTGACGCTGGCTGACAACGTGGCGCTGAAATTGTCGGGGACGACCTTCAATGCCGCTGACCTCAGCACCGTCGAGGCCGCGACGTCGGGCTTGGTCAGCTTCCAGGAGGCGGGAAGCGGCGTCACGGTAACGGGCACGCTCGCGCAGGTGAAGGCGCTCTACTCCCATAATGCAGCGAGCGGCGACGCCATCGACATGCCTGCTCTCGCTAAGATCATCCTGAGCGATACCGGCGAAGCAGCCGCCGCCGATCTTCTCGCCATCAAAACGGCTACAAGCGACCTGGTGACTGCGACCGGTTTGACGAGCATAACCGGCAGCCTCGCCGACATTCAGCAGCTCGTTGGCAAGATGGGTACAAGCGGAGACCACATCAACCTTGCCGCCAATCTCTCCCTTTCGCTCACCGACACCAGCCTTTCGGCCAGCGACCTGAATACGCTCGATAGCCTGACCACCAGCACGGTGGATTTCTCCAGCGCGAACAACTCGGTCACCGGCACGCTGGCGGAGGTAAATACGCTTCTCAGTCACAAGGTCAGTGCGGGCGACAACGGCGTCAATCTCGCCGACAGCGTCAACATCGTTCTGCGCGACGGCACTCTCGCCGCCGCCGCATTGAACATTCTGGCTACCCAAACCACGGGGCTCATCGACACAACGGGCAATGCCACGAGCATCGGCGGCACGGCGGCGGATCTGATGGCGCTTTATGCCCATCAGGCCAGTAGCGCCTCCGGCGTCAAGATCGGCGCCAACATTCCGTTGACGGTGAACGGCACCGCCGCTGCCGCCGCCGACCTGATCACGCTCGACGCCAAGACCGGCGGGACGGTGGATTTTTCCGCCAGTGGCAACACAATCACCGGCACGTTGGCCGATTTGCAAACCCTGCTCAGCCACAAGGTGGCCTTGGGAAACAATGGGGTAGCGCTGGCGGGCAACCTCAACATCACGCTAAGCGACGCCAGCCTGACAGCTGCAGAACTGAACTCGCTGCAGGGGCAGACAACGGGGCTGGTGGACGTCTCAAGCGCTACCACCATCACCGGCTCGGCCGCCGACATGGCCACGCTGTTCTCACACCAGTCCAGCATGGCTCCCGGCATCAAGACCGCCGCCAATGTGAACCTGACCCTGGATGCCGGCAGCGCCAACGCCACGGACCTCAACACGCTCAATGCCAAGACCAGCGGCACAGTAGACTTCTCCGGCGCCGACAACACGATCGTGGGCACACTGGCCAACGTAAACACGGCGCTCGGCGCCCAGGTCGCTACCGGTGGCAACGGCATCACGACCGCCGGCTCAGTGCGGATCACCCTGAGCGACACCAGTCTGGCCGCCGCCGACCTGAACACGCTGGACAGCAAGACCACCGGCACGGTGAACTTCTCCACCAACGGCAATACGGTCACCGGCACCCTGACGGAGGTCAACACCTTGCTCAGCCATCGAGCCGACGCAGGCAACGATGGCGTCAACCTGGGCGGCAGCATCATCAATGACATCAACCCCACTCTCAACATCGTCCTGAGCGACAGTGATTTCGTGCCCTCAGACCTGGCCATCCTCAACGGAAAGACCTCGGGCCTGATCAGTCTCTCGGCCAGCGACGCCACCATCACAGGGCTGCATATCGACATCGTCAGCCTCTACGGGGGCAACCGCACCAGCGGCAATGGCATTAACCTTGGCGCCGCCAATCTCGTCATCACCGACACCGCGGCCCAGACCACCAGCGGCGCCATGACCGCCGCCGGCCTGAGAACGCGGGATGACCTGACCACGGGCTTGATCAGCTTCGCGAACACCGGCCTCACCGTCCCCGGCTCCATGGACGACTTCAATGCCCTCTACGCGAACAACACCACCACGGGCAACGGCATCAACCTGCCCGGCGACCTCAAGCTCGTCATCAGCTTGTTCGCGACCACCAGCATGGCGGCGTCTGACATCGTGACACTCGACGGCAGGACCACCGGGCTGGTCGATGCCACGGCCGTCGCCGCAATGACAGGCGCCACAGTGGCCCAGGCCAAGCAGCTCCTGGTGGATGGTGTCACCAACAGCCAAGTGAGCCACAAGTCCGATGTGACCGTCACCATCATCGACACCGGCAGCGCCACGGCGGCCGACCTCAGGGCCATCGCGGCCTCCACCACCGGCCTTGTCACCGCGACCGGCATCAACGGCATCACCGCCGCCAGCGTCGCCGACGCCAAGCAATTGCTGGTCACCGATCACGGCACCAGCGGCGACAAGATCAATCTCAGCGGTGCGATTGCCGTCACGCTCTCGGATACCTCGCTCTCAGATACGTCCGCGCTGGTCGCCGTGGACAACGCCACCACCGGTCTGGTGGATGCCTCCAGCGTTACAAGCATCACCGGGACCTCGCTTGCGGATCTCACCCAGTTGCTGGTGACCAACGCCGACAGCGCGGGCAATGCGGTCAAGTGGAGCGGTAGCCAAGCCGTCACACTCTCGGGCATCACGACAGCCACGGCCGATCAGCTGGTAAAGATAAACAATGCCACCACGGGCCTTGTCACCGCCACCGACGTGGCCACTATCACCAGCGCCAGCGCAGCGGATGCCTTTCAGCTGTTGAGCACCGACCTGGGCAGCCAGATCGCGCTAAAGAGCGATGTCGCCATCACTTTGGTAGCCGGCAGCGCCAGTGCCACGCAGCTTTTGGGCGTCGAAACCCACACAACCGGCTTCGTGGACGCCTTTGCGATCACGTCCCTCGACGGGAGCGCCGCCGACCTGAAGCAGTTGCTGGTGACCGACAATGGCTCCAGCGGCGACAAGATCGGCATCAGCACCTCCGTGGCCACCACCGTGACTGGCACGAGCGCGCTCGCCAGCGACCTGATCGCCATCGATGCCGTGGTGCAGACTGCGGTGACCGCCAACGCGGTCACCGGCATCACCGGCACGGCGGCTGAGATCCAGGCCGCACTGGCCGCCATCCAAGCCGACACCATCACTGCGAGCAACCTGAATACCGTGACGCTCACCAACGGAATCGATGGCAGCACCTCGGAATCCCTGGTGTTCGGCGGCGACATGACCGTGAAGCTGGCCAATGCCGGGACCAACATCTTTACTGTGGGCAACAGCAGCATGCCCGATGGCAAGACCCTCACTGTCGACGCCTCGGCCGTCACGGCCTCCGGCGTGTACATCGTCGGTGCGCAATATGGCGTCGGCAATCTGGTTGCCAAAGGCGGCTCGGGCAGCGATGTTCTGGCAGGAGGCGCGGGTGCCGACACCCTGACTGGCGGCGGCGGTGCCGACCTGTTCAGCATGAGCCTCTCCACGGTCTCATCCATGGATACCATCACCGACTATCGAGCCTCGGGCAACGATACCATCATCAATTTCGGCGGCGTACGGACAAGCAGCATCACGATCACAGACCGCTCAGCCGCTTCCACGCTCACAGCTGCACTGAATGCTGCCGCAGCCGCCAACACCACGTCCGGCGGCGTCACGGTTTTCATCTGGGACCACGACACCTATATCTACAAGGAGATCAGCGGCAGTGAAGTCACCGCCGCCTCGAACGACGGTCTCATCAGGATCATCGGCACACCATTCGCGGTGGGCACCGATATTACCACGATAGGGCTGGGCGTATAGAGGTCGAGCAATCCGGGCGAAGAGGTCTGACGGACGCGTGGCGATGATCGCCACCGCCCGTCTGTAGAAGATTGTTCAGAGGGAACCCAAGGTAGGCCTCTATTCGACGGCGCCGGAAGCACCGAGGCCGTAGCCGGATTCGCCGTTATTGAAACACTGCAGATGTCCTTTGTACGGCGAAAAATATACTTCGCTCCCGGGTTCAAATTCGGTGTCCCGGTTTCCACCGTGAATTGGCCGAAGCCAGGGAGGTCGACACCATTGAGCTACCGAGCCTACATGCCGCCGCGGTTGCCGCATTGGCGGGACCCCGCCCTAGGGTGCGGTGAGCCGTGGAGCGTTACTGGCCTTCCCTTGGGATGACCCCGATTCGCCTTCATTAAGGTTATTTGGGACGCGACGGACAAGACTTTCGGAAATTTGTTCTCTGAAGAAGCCGGCATTGACATTGATCATCCCGTTACTCGGTCGAAGGTGGATCGAAACCCAAATGCCTCCGATATTTCATCCAGAATGAAAGCTTGCCGGCCGTCGTTGACGCCATCAAGGTCATGTGGGGCTACCGTCAGGCTCTGATGGAACTGGACTGCAAACCGGAATCACTAGCGAAGTCCGACCCAGAAACGGCCAATAAGTATTTAGGCACCACAAGAATCGCGGTGAATACCAGACTTCAAGGGCGCTCGCCCGCCCGGATCGGTCAAACGTCATGTACAAGGCGACACCATCAGTGAAACCAAAGCATGGAAAACCGCGACGGAATTATCTATACTCCATGCAAACAAACGGTGCCTCTACGCCCGCACCACCCTGCCCCGGCGGCTGCGCGCGGTGGCAACGAGACCGAACAAGATGACGAGCAAAACTGATTTCGATTCTCCGAAGAAACCCGGGCGGCTAGAGACCGCGCCGGGAAACGGAGAACAAGATGCACCACAAGCGAAAACGCCCTAAGAACCGCCGTGCCGGCTGCCTTATGTGCAAGCCCCACAAGGCGAACGGCGCCTGCCCTCGTCATTTGGATATGCAGGCAGGAAATCGCCGCAGGTATGAGGCAGGAAAATCACAACTGCGATGCGAAGGCCTTCTGCCGAAATGATGATAGGCCGCCGCGAATCCGGTATCGGCGACGGCTATGGAAACCATGGCCTCTACGAATTCACCGTGACGAAGGTCGTCTATATCCAAGGCTGATAGCCTGATCTGCCCAAACCAAACGACATCGCCCGGAACCGAAAGGCTCCGGGCGATGTCCTTTTTATCACTTGGTCGTATGCGCCGGCGTCAAACATAGGCGCGTTCGCGCTTTGCCTTGTCCTCGCTATTGCGGCCGAAACCCTGGGCGCTGCGATGCCCGTCATAGACGGCCTGTGCAATGATGCCGGGCGCGTTGCAGTCGCCGATACGCATCAGGGTGCGCAGGCCCAAACCGGCCAGATCATGCCAAAGCCCGTCTTGGGGTTCGCGCGAGGTGACCGGCACGAAAGCATCGCAAGCGACCGTTTCCCGCTTGCCGGAATAGATGCATTCGATCTCGACGCAGCCATCGCCAACCCCCGCAATCCGGGCATTTGTGCGGATGCCGACGCCGAGCGACAGGAGCCGCGTGTGAACGCTGGTTTGCTCGGCCGTGTAACCCGACCAGTTCGATGCGCGCCCCTGTGAGGTCACCAGAAGCACTTTATTGCCTGCCCGCACCAGAGATTCCGCCAAAACCGAACCGATGTAATAGTGATCGTCATCGAAGATGACGACGCTGCCGAGCGCCTGCGTCAGACGGCCGGCGGCTTCCACCGAGAGGGTCATCGCGCTCGAATAGGAAGCCACCCCTTCCGGAAAGGAGCGACCGCGCCCGTCGGTTCGCCAGGCGCTGCCGGTTGCGATCAGAACATGTTCGACGCCGAGGTCCGCCACCGACGGCGCATCCATCACGCTTTCGCGAAAGATCTGGACATTGTCGAGCTTTGCCAACTGGCCAACGCGCCAGTCGCGCACCCGCGCCCATTCGCTCAATCCCGGCAGCCGGCTTTCGAAATTGATGCGACCGCCGAGATGGCGCGTTGCTTCGGCCAGGATGACGTCGACGCCGCGCTTGCCGAGCGTCAATGCCGCCTCGAGACCGGCGGGGCCGCCGCCAACGATGAGGACCGGGCCTTCGTCACTGGCTTTTGATACCCGTTCCGGATGCCAGCCGCGCCGCCATTCCTCGCCCATCGTCGGGTTTTGCGTACAGCGGATCGGCACGCCGAGACCGTCATGCGCATAGCATATGTTGCAGCCGATGCATTCGCGGATATCGTCGAACCGTCCTTCGCGGATCTTTGCCGGCAGGAAGGGATCGGCGATGGAAGGCCGTGCCGCGCCGACGAAATCCATCACACCGCGCTTCACCTGCGAAAGCATGCTTTCGGGGCTGGTGAACCGGCCGACAGAAACCACCGGTTTGCCGGTGAGCGTGCGGATATGGCCGACACGCTCTTCGAGCGCGCCTTCCTTGAAAAACCGTGACGAGCCCATTTCGTGCGAATAGTCCGGCACTGTCACATCGAAGAGATCAACGAGGGGTGCAAGCGATGTCAGAAGCGCGTCGCGCTCCTGGCGGTGTTCCGGCCTGCCGATATCGATGCGCAAGGCGATCGCGCATTGATCGCCGACCGCATCCTTCAGATCGTCCAGCAGTTCGAACAGCAGGCGGGCGCCGCCTTCGGGCAGGCCGTATTCGTCGTCGCGCCGGTTGATCGCGGGATCGAGAAACTGGGCGAGCAGGTAATTGTGGGTGGCATAGGCGTAGACGATGTCGAATTGCGCGCGTTTGGCCCTGAGTGCGGCATCACGATGCCAGCGCCTGAGATTCTTGAGGTCGTCGCGATCCATGCGCCGCGTCTGCCATGGGGAATTGGAAACCGGGATGCTGTCGGCGGAAATCGGCGTTTCCCGCGAATGCAGGTTGGAGGAGCGCGCGCCGCCATGCCAGAGCTCGACGCCGGCAAGCGCACCGTGGCGGTGGACGCCGTCGGTCATCCTCGCCTGGTTGCGGACGTCGGCCTCATCCCAAAGGCTCGCGAAGGGATAGGGCATGTCGTCGGAACTGGGGTGGATGGAACAGTATTCCGTGTTGACCACGCCCCATCCGCCTTCGGCCTTTACCTCACGCATCGCCGCCAGCGTCTGCGGCAGCGCATACCCCATGCCGGTACAGTGCGGCACCTGATAGAAGCGGTTCGGCGCAACCACGGGACCGATCTTCACCGGTTCGAAAAGCGTTTTAAACCGGGCGTCCACGGTCGTCTCCCCTGCGCAGCCAAGCCTCCACGATTGTGAGGGCTCATGAACAGGAAGCATTTCGAACCCTTGAAAGAAAGGGCAAAATAGGAATAGGCTCATGATCTCAGATCATGGCGCTGCGCGTTCGCGCTGCCGGTTTTCAAGGTATTTTCCGATGTCGCTCAGAAAACTTCTCCCATCCCCGGTCGCGCTCTTCATGTTCGAGGCGGCCGCAAAGCATTTGAGCTTCACAAGGGCCGGCGCCGAATTCAACGTGACCCAATCCGCCGTCAGCCGAATGATCAAGCGGCTGGAAGTGCATCTGGGGACGCAGCTTTTCGACCGCAATCCCACGGGGCTGGAACTGACCCAGGATGGCTTGGCGCTGTTCAAATCGGTCGGCATGGGTTTCAAGACCATCGAGGCCGGTCTCGAAGACCTACGCTCGCGCCAGGGCAATGCCAAGCGCGTGACGATCTCGATCTCGTCGGCCTTCGCCATGCACTGGTTCGTTCCGCGCATGGACCGGTTTCAGGAGGAGTTTCCCGGTATCGACCTGCGGTTTCAACTGGTCAAAGGCGAACCAGTGGGGCCGTTCGACGATGTCGATCTGGCGATACGCTACAATCATCCGGCCAATGCCGAGCAGCACAGCTGGAAACTGGCCGACGAAATCATCGTTCCCGTCTGCAGCGCCGGCTATGCTGCCCAGCATGGTACGCTTCGGGAGAGTTTGACTGGACATGTGCTTGCCAAGCAATCGGGACCGATGCGCGTTCCCTGGCCGGTCTATCTTGAGAGAACCGGGACATCGAAGCCCGAAGGGGAACGCTACCTGACCTTCTCGGATTATGCGCTGGCCGTACAGGCGGCGCTGAAGGGTCGGGCGCTCGCCTTGGGCTGGCTGCACGTTCTGGGCGATGAAATCCTGGAGGAAGGCCTCATCAGGGCAAGCTCGACGGCGCTGGAAACAGGTTTCACCTACGATATTGTCGCCACGACCAGCCGGCCGTTGCGGGACGTTTCGGTCGTCGTCAAGGATTGGATCATCGAAGAAATGCGCCAGATGCAGAAGCGTCTGGCGTCCTGATTGCCTGCGCCCGCAGCGCGTATACGTTGCCGGCTTCGCCGTTGTCTCACGCCGGGTCATGACTTGTAGTCATGCGCAACCGACTATTTTGAGGCTTTTTCCGGCGCAATCCCCGTCATAAGACTCATGACCATCGAAGCCGCCGATCGTCGACAGGAGACGGGGTGCAGCCATCGACGAGATCCGGGGAAGCAATTCGCGATGACAGTTAAGCGCTGGAACACAGACTGCAAAGATGGTCGGGAAACCCGCCACGACCGCATGCCGATTTCGAAAGGCATGGGCCGATGACCGTGATCGCGCAATCGGTGATGCCGGCCAGCCTCTGGGCTGCGACGGCGATGGCGGCGCCCGCCTATGCGGCGGTGCCTGCGCAAACCACGACGGATGTCGCCATCGTCGGCGGCGGCTATACCGGCCTCAGCACGGCCTTGCATCTGGCCCGTTCCGGGGCGCGGGTGACGGTGATCGAGGCGTCTGAACCCGGCTGGGGCGCTTCAGGCCGCAATGGCGGCCAGATCATTTCCGGCCTCAAATTCGAACCGGACCAGCTGGAAAGGGAGTTCGGCGCCCGGCTGGGGACGGCCATGGTGCAGCGCATGGGAGCCGGCGGCGAACTCGTGCGTTCGCTGATCGAAGCCTACCAGATCGAATGTCATGCCCGCTTCGACGGCTGGATCCATGCCGCCCATGGCGCGAAGCCGATGCGCGATCTGGTCGCGCCGCGCGCGACGCAGTGGAAAGCGCGCGGCGTCGAAACCCGCATTCTCGACAGGGCCGGCATCGCCCGCATGGTCGGTACGCCCGAAGGCCTGTATGCCGGCGGCTGGGTCGATCCGCGCGGCGGCGTCCTCCAGCCGCTGAGCTATGCGCGCGGCTTGGCCAAGGCCGCCATTGCCGAGGGCGCGACCATTCATGCCTATACGCCGGTGCGATCCATCCGCAAGACGGCCGGATCCTGGGAACTCGATCTCGGCCATGGCACCGTCAAGGCGAACAAGGTCGTGCTGGCCACCAATGCCTATACGGACGATCTCTGGCCGGGCCTGAGACAAACGGTCGTTCCGGTCACCAGTTTCCAGATCGCCACCTATCCGCTGCCGCCGAAAGTTCGCGACAGCATCATTCCCGGCGGCCAGGGCGTCACCGATACGCGCCGGCTCCTGCATTATTTCCGCCTCGATCACGAAGGGCGTCTGGTGATGGGCGGCCGCTCTCCGGTCGACGACAATCCGACGATGGTCGATACGGCGACGCTGGTCAGAACCATCGGCAAGACCTTTCCGCAGGCTGCGGATGCGCCGATCCAGTTCCTGTGGAGCGGCAAGGTCGCACTGACCAAGGATTCGCTGCCGCACATCCATCTTCTCGACGAAGGGCTATATGCGGCGCTCGGCTGCAACGGGCGTGGCGTCGCCGCCTGCACCACGATCGGCAAGATCATGTCGGAATTCGTCGGCGGCGCAAAGCCGGACGAGCTCGCGCTTCCGGTGACCGCGCCCGATCCCTTCCCGATGCACGCCTTCCGGAAGATCGGCGTCATCGTCGCCAGCCAATACTACCGCCTGCTCGACAGGCTGGAGTCGAAATAGAACCGGTTCAACCAAGGAAATCAGACACGCCTGCGCCTGCCCAATACCGATCGAAAGAAGCCGAAACGGCAACAAAAAGGGGAACAAGACATGTCCGACAAGAATAACGAGACGCTGTACTGGGCCGAACAACTCTCCAAGGGGCGCATTTCGCGTCGCGAGTTTCTCGGCCGCACGCTTGCACTCTCGGCTGCCACCGCTTTGGGCGGCTTGATGCCAGCCATCGCCTTTGCCGCCGAGCCGCAAAAAGGTGGATTTGCCCGCTTCGGCATGTCCGATCCGTCGCAGCAGGATACCGCAAACCCCGCCACCTGGCCGGCTTCCTATGCGCAGACGGTGTTCAGCGGCTCGATGTGCAACAATCTGACCGAGATCCTGCCCGATGGTTCGATTGCCGGCGACATCGCCGAATCCTTCGAGCCGGCCGATGGCGCCAGGAAGTGGATCTTCAAGATCCGCAAGGGCATCACCTTCCATGACGGCAAGTCGCTGACGACGGACGATATCATACAGTCGTTCCAGTACCATCTGGCGCCGGGCTCCACATCGGGCGCACGCTCCGTGCTGGCCCAGATCGACTCGATCAAAGCCGATGGCCCCGATACCATCGTCTTCAATCTCAAGTCCGGCTCCGCCGACTTCCCGTTCCTGACCGCCGACTACCACCTGTCGATCATGCAGGCCAAGGAAGGCGGCGGCATCGACTGGCAAAAGATGGTGGGCACCGGCGCCTTCGTCATGGAAAACTTCGAGCCCGGCGTCTCGACCAAGATGAAGCGCAATCCGAACTATCACAAGAACAACAAGCCCTATTTCGACGAGGTCGAATTCATCGGCATTAACGACTGGACGGCGCGTTTGAACGCGCTGACCACAGGAGAAGTCGATGCGATCATCGATGTCGATCTGCGCAATACCGGATTGATCGAGCGCAACGCGAACATGAAGCTCGCGCGCGTTCCCGGCCTTCGGCACTGGACGTTCGACATGGATACGTCGGTCGCGCCCTACAATGATCCCAATGTACGCATGGCGCTCAAATACGCCATGGACCGCGACGAGATCATCAAGAAGGTGTTCCTTGGCGAAGCCAAGAAGGGCAACGACACGCCGGTCGCCGATATCGTCCCCTTCTTCAACGACCCGACGCCCCGGCACGATTACGATATCGAAAAGGCCAAGGCCTATCTGAAGAAGGCGGGCCTGGAGACCGTGACCGCCAACCTGTCCTGCTCCGACGGCGCGTTCCCCGGTGCGATGGAGGCCGCTGCCCTTTACAAGGAGCAGGCCGCAAAGGCCGGCATCGTCATCAATATCGTGCGCGAGGCCGAAGACGGCTACTGGGACAATGTCTGGCTCAAGAAGCCGTTCAACGCCAGTGACTGGTATGGCCGCCCGACCTGCGACTGGGTTTTCTCCGTCGGCTATGCGGCGGACGCGGCCTGGAACAATACGCATTGGAAGAACGACCGCTTCAACGAATTGCTGATCGAGGCGCGCGCCGAAACCGATCAGGCCAAGCGCGCCAAGCAATATGCCGAAATGCAGCAGCTCGTGCATGACGATGGCGGCGCCATCACCGTCGCCTTCGCCAACTGGACCTATGCCATGTCGAGCAAGGTCGGCACCGGCGAGATCGGCGGCGCGCTTCCCTGCGACAATCTTCGCATGGCGGAACGCTGGTGGATGACGGCCTGAGCCGCTTGAACGGCGGGACGCCGGCGGCTCATCCTCGGCTTCCCGTCAACCGATTCATCGTTCAGGCGGACATCATGATGAAAGCACTCCATTCCAATGTCGTCGCCCGTCTGGTCGCGCAACGATTGGCGCTCGGACTTCTGAGCATGCTGATCGTGTCGCTGATCATCTTCCTGGCGGTCAACAGCCTGCCGGGCACGTTCGCCTCGGCGGTTCTCGGCCAGTCGGCGACCCCTGAGGCGGTTGCCGCATTTAACCACCAGCTCGGGCTCGATCAGCCAATGATCAGCCGCTATTTCGGCTGGCTGGCCTCGGCTTTGGCCGGCGATTTCGGCACCTCGTTTACCAGCCGCCCCGTGGCGGTGATGATCGGGCCACGGCTGATCAACTCGCTGAAGCTTGCGCTCGCCACCGCCTGCATCGCCGTACCGCTGGCAATCCTGCTCGGCGTGATCTGCGTTCGCTATGTCAACCGGCTGCCGGACAGGGCGCTGAGTGCGGCGACGCTGTCGACGATTTCCCTGCCGGAATTCTTTATCGCCTATCTGCTCATTCTCGTTCTGGCCGCCAAACTGCAACTCCTTCCGTCGCTGTCGACCATCCGCGGCACGATGGGCATGAAGGATCAGATCATCCGCATGATTCTGCCGGTGATGACGCTGGTCTTCGTGACGCTTGCACACATGATGCGCGCGACGCGGGCGGCCCTGCTGAACGTGATGTCCCAGCCCTATATCGAAATGGCGCGGCTAAAGGGCGAGCCGGAAATGACGATCATCGTGCGGCATGCGCTGCCGAATGCCATCGGCTCCATCGCCAGCGTCGTCGCTCTCAATCTGGCCTATCTCATTGCCGGCGTCGTCGTCGTGGAGGCGGTGTTCGTCTATCCCGGCATCGGCGAGACCATGGTCGGCGCGGTCAGCAACCGGGATATTCCGGTCGTCCAGGCCTGCGCGCTGATCTTCTCCGCAGCCTATATTCTGCTCAACCTTGTCGCGGACCTGATCGCCATCGTGTCCAATCCGCGCCTGATGCATGCGAGGTGATCATGGTGTCCGACGCAACCAGCCTTCCCGCAACGCGCTCGGCCTCCAGGCGCCGCATGCGCCTTCCAGGCACCGCCGTCATCGGCCTTGGCATCGTCGGGGCGTATGTCACCTGTGCGCTCTTTGCGCCGTGGATCGCGCCCTACGGCGAGTACCAGATCGTATCCGACGTTCCCTTCGGGCCGTGGAGCGAGCAGCACCTGCTTGGCACGGACCAGCTTGGCCGCGATTTCCTCAGCCGTCTGATCTATGGCGCCCGGAATTCGATGGGGATCGCTTTCGTGACCACGATGATCGCTTTCCTGCTCGGCGGTTTCGCCGGCATCATGGCGGCAACGCTGCGCGGCTGGTTCGACCAGGTGATTTGCCGGCTGGTGGATTCGGTGATGTCGATCCCCGATCTCGTCTTCACGCTCATGCTGCTGGCCATCTTCGGAGCTTCGGTCTGGAACCTGGTCCTGATCATCGCGGTGCTCGATTCAAACCGCGTTTTCCGCATTTCCCGTGCGGCCGCGCTCAATGTCTCGACGCTGGAATACGTCGAGGCGGCGGCGGTTCGCGGCGAGGGTGTCGTGTGGAAGGTGCGTCATGAAATCCTACCCAACATTTTGCCGATCCTGATCTCGGAATTCGGGATGCGCTTCTGCTTCGTCTTCCTGACGATCGCGGCGCTGTCTTTTCTCGGCGTCGGTCTTCAACCGCCGACTGCCGAATGGGGCAGCATGGTGCGCGACAACGCGCCCCTGATCAATGCCGGCGATGTCACGCCGCTCATCCCGGCGGCCGCGATCGCACTGCTGACGATCGGGGTGAATTTCGTGGCCGACTGGCTGCTGAGCCGAAGCAATGGAGGCGCTGCCAATGTCTGATGCGAAAACTGTCCTCGATATTCGCGATCTCTTCGTCGAAGCCGTTTCCCCGCGCGGCGATGTCACCGACATCGTCAGAGGTGTGAGCCTGCAGGTCAAACGCGGCGAAGTGCTAGGCCTCGTTGGCGAATCCGGCGCCGGCAAGTCCACCATCGGTCTGGCAGCACTTGGCTATTTCAAGCCGGGATGTCGCGCCAGCGGTGGGGCGATCACCTTCGCCGGCGAACCGGTGCTGACAGGCCCGGAGGCCGGCCGGCGCAAGCTGCGCGGCGTCAAGGCCGCCTATGTGGCGCAAAGTGCGGCGGCATCGTTCAATCCGGCGAAACGGTTGATGGACCAGGTCGTGGAAGCGGCCGTCTCGCGTGGCGACATGTCCCGGGCCGAGGCGGAAAAGCGGGCTGTCGAGCTGTTTCGCGCGCTGCGCTTGCCCGAGCCCGACGCATTCGGCCGCAAGTATCCGCATCAGGTTTCCGGTGGACAGTTGCAACGGGCCATGACGGCGATGGCGCTGATGTGCGATCCCGATCTCATCGTTTTCGACGAGCCGACGACGGCGTTGGATGTGACAACGCAGGTCGAAGTCCTGCTGGCCATGAAACAGGCGATACGGGAGCGCGGCGTTTCCGCGCTTTATATTTCGCACGATCTCGCGGTCGTCGCCCAGATCGCCGACCGCGTCGCGGTGCTGCGATATGGCGAGGTCGTTGAGGAAGCCTCCGTCGACCGCATGCTCGAAAGCCCGCAGCACCCCTACACAAGGACATTGTGGGCGGTGCGAAAGCTCTCCGGCGGCGCGCATCCGTCCAAGGGGCGCCTGCTCGAAGTCTCGGGGATCGATGCTTCCTACGGCGCCTTCAAGGTGCTGCATGAGGTCGGCTTTTCCATCGAGAAGGGGCAGACGGTCGCGCTGGTCGGCGAATCCGGTTCCGGCAAGTCGACGCTTGGTCGGGTTATCGCCGGACTTTTGAAACCCGATGCGGGGACCGTCATGCTCTGTGGTGAGCCCCTGCCTGCCGAGGCGGGCAAGCGCAGTCGCGAAATGCTGCGGCGCGTACAGCTGATCTATCAATCGGCGGATACAGCGCTCAATCCGCGCCAGCGTGTCAGGAAGATCGTCGGCCGGCCGCTGACCTTTTACCACGGTCTTCACGGAGCAAAGAAAAATGCCCGCATCGTCGAATTGCTGAAGATGGTCGAGCTTGACGAGAGCTTTCTGGATCGGATGCCGGCGCAGATGTCGGGTGGCCAGAAGCAGAGGGTCGCCATAGCGCGAGCGCTTGCGGCCGAACCGGAACTCATCATCTGCGACGAGATTACCTCGGCGCTCGATCAGGTCGTGCAGGCCGGCATCCTGAAAATGCTCGACGAACTCCAGGCGCGGCTCGGCGTTTCCTATCTGTTCGTGACCCACGACCTTGAGATCGTGAAGGCGATTTCCGATCGCGTCATCGTCATGAATGCCGGGCGGATCGTCGAACAGGGTTCGCGCCCCGACGTGATCGACCGGCCCGCTCAGGATTACACCCGCCGTTTGCTCGCCGCCGTTCCCGAGATGGCGATCGGCTGGCTGGACAGATTGGTGGCGCAGAAGAACGATGACCGCGCATCCCTGCGTTCCCGAAACATCGTGTCGATCCGGTGAACCCATGAGCAAGCGCGAGGATTTTGACTACGTGATCGTCGGTGGCGGCTCGGCCGGGTGCGTGCTGGCAAACCGTCTTTCGGAAGACCCGGAGAGCCGGGTGCTTCTTTTGGAGGCCGGCCGGCCCGACGGCACGCTGATGATGACGATTCCGGCGGGTGTCTACAAGGTCTGGCACGATCCGCGCTTCAACTGGAACTATGAGAGCACGCCGCAACCGGCGCTGAACGGGCGGAAAATCCCGGTGCCGCGCGGCAAGACGCTGGGCGGTTCCTCGTCGATCAATTCGATGGTCTATTTGCGGGGGCATCCGGCGGATTACGATTCCTGGGCGGCGCGCGGGCTCGATGCCTGGAGTTTCGCCCATTGCCTGCCCTATTTCCGCAAGTCCGAGACCAGCGATCGTGGTTCCTCGCTCTATCGCGGCGGGGATGGTCCCTTGCATGTCCAGCGCGGCACGCTGCCGTCCGCCATTTTCGACACCTTCATCGCGGCGGCGGCGAAGGCGGGCCATGCGACGCCCGATGATCTCAACGGGCCGGATGCGGTCGGCATCGGCCGGATGGACGCCACCAAGAAGGGCGGGCGGCGTTGCAGCACCGCCGTCGCCTATCTGCATCCGGTGCGTTCGCGGCCGAATCTTGCGGTGCTCACCGGCGCCGCTGCCATGCGTGTCCTTTTCGACGGCGACCGGGCAACCGGTGTCGACTATGCCCATGACGGTGCGGTGAGGACTGTGCATGCGGTGCGTGAAGTCCTGTTGTGCGGCGGCGCGATCAACAGCCCGCAATTGCTGATGCTGTCCGGCATCGGGCCGGCCGATCATCTGCGCAGCCTCGGAATTCCTGTCCTTGCCGACAGCCCGCTTGTCGGTGGAAACCTGCAGGATCACCTCGATTTCTGCTTCTCGTTCAGCCTGCGCGACCCCGTCTCGCATGCCTGGATGGGCAGCACGCTCGGCAAGGCCCGCGTCGGTTCGCAATGGTTGATGTTCGAAAGCGGCCCGGGTGCCTCGAATATCTGGGAGGTTGGCGGCTTTGCGCGCTCCTTCCCCGAAACCGCGCTGCCTTCGGTGCAATATCACCTCGGCCCGATGAAAATGGCGTCCAAGAGCGGCCGGATCCGCCTGTCGAACGGCTTTACCCTGACCATGGCCCAGCTTCGCCAACGCAGCACCGGCCGCTTGAGCCTGCGCTCGGCATCTCCGGGCGAGGCGCCGATCATCGATTTTCGCTTCCTGTCCGATCCGAAGGATATCATTGAGATTCGCCAAGGCATAAGGGCGACGCGCGATATCGTCGAGCGACCCGAGTTCAAGCGCCTTGGCTCGCTGGAGACCTTCCCTGGCGAGGGGTTGCGGAGCGACCAAGACATCGATCGCGCCATTCGCGAGAGCATCGCCACCGAATTCCATCCGAGTTGCACCTGCCGCATGGGTGTGGATGGGCATTCCGTCGTCGATCCGGAATTGCGGGTGCGCGGGGTTCGAAATCTTCGCGTCGTCGATGCCTCCGTCATGCCGGATGTGGTCGGGGCAAATTTGAATGCGACGGTCATCATGATCGCGGAAAAGGCGGCTGATATGATCCGTGGTCGGGTGGCGCTCGATCCGGCGACGGTCGATCGCCAGCCGCGACGCGCAATCGACGAGATTTTGTACCTGCGCGATCCCGAAGAGGCCGTGCGTGAAGTGTACGGAGCCAACCAATGGAGTGCGGCGTGAGCGTCGATCTGATCATTCACAACGCCAATATCGTGACGATGGATGCGCTGACGCCGCGTGCGCAGGCGATTGCCGTATCCAACGGGCGCATCGTTGCGGTCGGTACCGACGACCGCATACTTACAATGGCCGGCGCAACGACCCGGCGGCTCGATCTCGCCGGGCGCACCGTGCTACCGGGCTTGCAGGATACGCATCTGCATCTTCAGGACAGCGGCTATTACAATGGCTCCATGGCCGATCTGACCGGTGTGGAGACGCGCGCCGAACTGATCGGCCGTCTGCAGGCGCATGCGCGGGCGAACCCCGAAGGCTGGGTCTTTGGAGTCGGTTTCTATACGGGCGTGTTCTCCGAGGACAATCTCGACAGGACCGTGCTGGACGAAGCGGTCGGTAGGCGGCCATGTTTCATCTATGCGACCGACCTGCACAGCGCCTGCCTCAATAGTGCAGGTTGCGAAGCCGTTGGTCTGAGACCCGGAATCGAGCCTCCGATGAACGGCCGCTTTTCTCTGGATGCGGCGGGACGGCCGACCGGCATGGTGCATGAGGAGGCGATCGGCTGGGTGCGCGACCGCCTGCCGCCCGCAACCGACGAAGATTATGCGCGTGGCGTCGCCTACGGCCAGCGCCATGCCCATGCGAACGGCCTGACTGGCGTCATCGATGCCTGGGTATCCGAACGCCATTGCCGGGTCTATGCGAGAATGGCGCGCGAGGGTACGCTTTCGATCCGGGTTTCCGGCAGCGCCAAGGTCGATCCCTCCGAGACTGTACCAGAGGCCGTCGCGCGGCTGAATGCGCTGCGCAGCGACAACCGGTTTGCGATGTTCAACGTCCATTCGGCAAAGTTCTTCCTCGATGGCGTCATGGAAAATCGCACGGCGGCGATGATCGACGACTATGCCGACGCCATCGGTGGCAACGCGCCCCTGATGTTCTCGCCCGAGACGATCCGGGAGATGTTTGCCGCTTTCGATGCCGAGCGCTACCAGATCCATGTGCATGTGATCGGCGATCTCGCGGCTCGCGCCGCTCTCGACGGACTGGAGCATGCCCGCGCCGTCAATGGCTATTGGCCGGGACATCACCAGTTGGCGCATCTTCAATGCGTGCGTCAGGCGGATATCGAAAGGCTTGGCCAGCTCGGCTGCGTCGCCAATATCCAGACACTGTGGGCGCGCAATGCGCCATCGGTCACCGATGTCGCCATTCCGATGGCAGGCCTGGCGCTTGCGCAGACAATCTATCCGTTTCGCGCGATCCTCGATGCCGGAGCATTGTGGACGCTTTCCAGCGACTGGGGCGTCTCGACGCTCAATCCGTTCCAGATCATGGAAACCGCCATCACCCGCCAGCCGCCGGGCAGGAGCGATCATCCGCCATTCCTGCCCGAGCAGCGCCTGACGCGCGAGGAGGCAATTCTGGGCTACACGCTCAATGCCGCCATGGCCGCCTGGCGTCCGCATACCGGCCGCCTCGGGAACCTATGCGCTGCCGACTTCATCGTCATCGACCGTGATATCACTGCCTGCGACCCCTACGCTATCGGCGCGACCCAGGTTCTGGCGACCTATGTCGCCGGACGCGAGGTCTACCGCAACGAAACGCAGGCTTTCTGAACGAACAACCGAAAACACATCAGGAGGAACCAATTTTGGGCAAGGTCCAGGATTTTACCGCATCGGCAAAGCGCCATCTCTTCGTGCCGGCCGCAAACATGGAGAAGATCGGCGTCGAGACCCTGCCGCGACTCGAACGCTCGGGCGGCATCTATGTCTATGACGAAAACGGCCGCCGATTGATGGACGGACCGGCAGGTATGTGGTGCACCCAGATCGGTTACCAACGCCAGGAAATGGCTGAAGCGATTGCCGCGCAGACCATGGCGCTCTCCTATAATTCGCCGTGGTACACGACGAATTCGCCGGCCGTGGAACTGTCTGAGAAGATCGCATCGCTGACCCCCGGCGACCTTAACCGTATCTTCCTGACGACAGGCGGATCGACCGCTGTCGATACCGCGCTGCGCTTCGTCGAGTTCTACAACAATGTTCTCGGCCGCCCGTCGAAGAAGAAGATCATCGTGCGCAAGGACGGCTATCATGGAAGCACGAGCCTGACCGCCGCCTGCTCGGGACGCGAAGGCAACTGGAAGAATTTCGATATTGCCAGCGACAGAATCGCCTTCATCTCCAGCCCCAATCCCCGCCTGAACCCGGCGCTTTCGGAAGCCGAGCTTCTTGAAAAGCTGGTGGCGGAATTCGAAGACAAGATCGCCGAACTCGGGCCTGAAAACGTCGCCGTCTTCCTTGCCGAACCGCTTCTCGCCTCCGGCGGCGTGATCATTCCACCTGCAGGCTATCACGCCCGCTTCAAGGCTGTCTGCGACAGGCATGACATCCTCTATATCTCGGACGAAGTGGTGACGGCCTTCGGGCGTTGCGGCGAATGGTTCGCCTCGGAAAAAGTGTTCGGCGTCGTGCCGGATATCATCACTTTCGCGAAAGGCGTCACTTCGGGCTATGTGCCGCTCGGCGGACTGGCGATCTCCGACAGGCTGATCGAAAGGATCAGCGGCGAGGCCGCGAAGGGCAGTTTCTTCGGCAATGGCTATACCTATTCCGGCCATCCCGTCAGCTGTGCGGCGGCGCTGAAGAACATTGAGATCTTCGAGAATGACGGTTTGCTGGAGCATGTCCGGGAAATCGCACCCTATTTCCAGTCGTCGATCCGCGCGCTGGAGCAATTGCCGCTGGTCGCCAATGTCCGCGGCACGGGACTGGTCGCCTGTGTCGAATGCCTCGCCGACAAAAATGCTACCGAGGTGACCGATCTCGACAGGCGGATCGGCGCGCGTATCGATGAGATCGCATTCGAACTCGGCCTGATCGTCAGGCCGCTTGGCAATATGTGCGTTTTGTCGCCGCCACTGGTGATCAGCAAGCCAGAGATAGACGAGATGATCGGTGTGCTGAAGGAGGCAATCATTCGCACCGCCGCCGAGTTTCAATGACCTCAATCGATCCGTTTGATGACGAGGGCCGCCGCATGGCGGCCTTCTTGTTACGATGCCGGCCTCAATTCGACAGCCGGTTTTCGCGCAGCCGAGCGCCGGCATCGCGCTACGTAACGGACGGGCGTAACGACGCGAAAGGCGCTAGGCCTTGCTCCCCGACTGCATCATCAGTGACTTAAATCGCAGCGGCCAGCCGCTCGATCGGCTTGCGGTCAAATTCGGAAATGCATTGCGAGAGCGGCCTGCTCTTGCAATTCACATTTCGTCAGCGAGCGTGCCTTACCAATCCTGTACCGGCTTTGGACCCCTGCCGAGTCGACGCTCGAGTTCGAGCGCCTGGGATTCGGAGAGGCGGACGTCGAGGCTGACGGAACCGTCTTCCATATCTTCGCGACCATCGACGATAGCGTGCTCATAAAGCCATGGGAGGATCGCGAGCTTGTCGACCGGCAGGACGACGGTCGTCTCGGTCATGACGCCGGAAAGGCGTTCGGCGAGTTCGTCCAGAAGCGCGTCGACACCCTCGCCGGTCACGGCAGAAAGCGCAGCCGAATTGGGCATGCTGCGCGCCTTCTGCAGCAAGGCGTCCTGGGCCTCGTCCTCCAGTCGATCGATCTTGTTCCAGACCTCGATCATCCGTTCCTGGCATTCCTTTTCGCCGATGCCGAGGTCGCCGAGGATGCGCATCACATCCGCCGCCTGCGCCGGATTGTCCGGATCGGACATATCGCGCACATGCAGGATGATATCGGCCTCCAGCACCTCTTCCAGCGTGGCGCGGAAGGCTGCGACCAGATGCGTCGGCAGGTCGGAGATGAAACCGACCGTATCCGACAGGATGACCGTCCGGCCATGCGGCAACTTCATGCGGCGCAGAGTCGGGTCGAGCGTGGCGAACAGCATGTCCTCGGCCAGAACGCCTGCGCCGGTGATGCGATTGAACAGCGTCGACTTGCCGGCATTGGTGTAGCCGACAAGGGCGACGATCGGGTGCGGCACCTTGCGGCGCTTGGCGCGGTGAAGCTGGCGCGTTCGCACCACCTGCTCCAACTCGCGCTCCAGCTTGACGATGCGGTCCTGCAACAAACGCCGGTCGGCTTCGATCTGGGTTTCACCCGGACCGCCCATGAAGCCGGCGCCGCCGCGCTGGCGTTCGAGGTGGGTCCAGGAGCGGACCAGTCGGCCCTTCTGGTAGTTGAGATGCGCCAGATCGACCTGCAGCGTGCCTTCCTTGGTGGAAGCACGACGCCCGAAAATCTCGAGAATGAGGCCCGTGCGGTCGATGACCTTGGCGTTCCATTCCTTTTCGAGATTGCGTTGCTGCACCGGCGTGAGCGGATGGTCGACGATGACGAGACCGGCATCCTGCGCATCGAGCGCCGCGGTGATTTCCTCGATCTTGCCGGTGCCGAGCAGCGTCGCCGGGCGCGGCTGCGCCACTGTGACGATCAGGCCTTCGGCGATTTCAAGATCGATGGCCCGCGCCAGACCCTTGGCTTCTTCCAGACGGCTTTCGCTGGAGCGGGTGGGCGCCGGTGCTGAGGCATCCCCCTGGGCATTGCGGGCCGCGCGCTTGTCGGCCTTCAGAACAGGCACGAGCACGATCGCTCGCATGTCGTTCCGGAGTTTCTTGGTTTCCGGAACGATCGATTCGTTGGATGTATCGCGGTTTGTAATCGCTGTTATCCCGTCAGGATGCTGCTTCTTCGCTTTCGAACATCTGCAGGGGCTGGCCCGGCATGATGGTCGAGATCGCGTGTTTGTAAACAAGCTGCGAATGTCCGTCACGGCGCAGCAGAACGCAGAAATTGTCGAAGGAAGTGACGACGCCGGTGAGCTTGACACCGTTGATCAGAAATATCGTCAGGGAAATCTTTTGCTTGCGTACAGTATTGAGAAACAAATCCTGCAGGTTTTGAGAACGTTCCGCCATCGCGCCGCTTCTTTCTTTCGTTCTTGCCGGCCGTCGCGGCCGGTGAAAATAATCGATAGTCTCCCTCAGGCAGCGAGCGGAAACCCGTGCCCTGTCCGGGAGTCTTGGTATCAAATCGCTGTCTTTTCCGCAACGTCGAAAAAGGCTTCACGAACTTTCTGTGACACCCGCCCGGCCGCCCTCAAACGCCCAATGATTTCAGCTTGCGGTGCAGGGCCGAACGCTCCATGCCAACGAACTCGGCCGTGCGCGAAATGTTGCCGCCGAAGCGGTTGATCTGGGCGATCAGGTAGTCGCGCTCGAACATTTCGCGCGCTTCGCGCAGCGGCAGGGTCATGATCTGGTAATCGCCGCCGGTGGTGGTTTTCGGCAGCATGTCGCCCAGGTCGGTCGGCAGCATTTCGGCGGTGATCGGCGAATCCGGGCCGTCGGTGCGGGCGAGAATCATCAGCCGCTCGATATTGTTGCGCAGCTGGCGGATATTGCCCGGCCAGTCAT
>CAMFHE010000045.1 GCA_945952045.1 uncultured Rhizobium sp. | reverse complement strand
GCGGCATCGCCGATGGCTGCCGCCAGGCCGGCTGCGCGCTGATCGGCGGCGAAACTGCCGAAATGCCCGGCATGTATGCCGGCGGCGATTACGACCTCGCCGGCTTTGCCGTTGGTGCCGCCGAACGCGGCAAGCTTCTGCCCTCCGGCGATGTTGCCGAAGGCGATGTCATCCTCGGCCTGGCCTCATCGGGCGTGCATTCGAACGGCTATTCGCTGGTGCGCAAGATCGTCGGCATTTCCGGCCTTGCCTGGGATGCCCCCGCCCCCTTCGCCGAAGGCAAGACGCTCGGCGAAGCGCTGCTGGAACCGACCCGCATCTACGTCAAGCCACTGCTCGCCGCCATTCGCAAGACCGGCGCGATCAAGGCGCTGGCGCATATCACCGGCGGCGGCTTCCCGGAAAACATTCCGCGCGTGCTGCCCAAGCATCTTGCGGCTGAAATCGATCTCTCCGCCTTCGCCGTTCCGGCCGTCTTCTCCTGGCTCGCCCAGACCGGTGGCGTCGAGGCCAAGGAAATGCTGCGCACCTTCAATTGCGGCATCGGCATGATCGCTGTTGTTTCGGCCGAAAATGCCGAGACCGTGGGTGAAGCGCTCGCCGCCGAGGGCGAACAGGTCGTGACGCTCGGCCGCATGGTGGCCCGCGCCGAAGGGGCCGCCGGCACCGTCTATACCGGCACGCTCGCCCTATGACACCTGCCCCGCGCAAGCGCGTCGCGGTCTTCATCTCCGGCGGCGGCTCGAACATGCTGTCGCTGGCGAAGGCCTGCGAGGCGGGCGATTTTCCGGCCGAGATCGTGGCCGTCATTTCCGACAAGCCCGATGCGGGCGGGCTTGCCAAGGCGAGAGCGCTCGGGATCGACGCGCTTGCCTTCGAACGTCGCGCCTATGGCTCGAAGGCCGGGCACGAGGCGGCTATCCTCGCAGCCCTTGCCGACATCAAGCCTGATATCATCTGCCTTGCCGGCTATATGCGTCTCGTCAGCGCCGATTTCATCCGCCCCTATGAGGGCCGGATGATCAATATCCACCCGTCCCTGCTTCCGAATTTCCCCGGCCTGCATACCCATCAGCGAGCGCTGGAGGCCGGTCATGCGCAAGCCGGCTGCACCGTGCATTTCGTCACCGAAGGCATGGACGAAGGCCCCGTGATCGTGCAGATGACGGTGCCGGTCGAGGCTGGCGATACCGCCGAGACGCTGGCCGCCCGCGTGCTGACAGTGGAGCACAAGGCCTATCCGCTGGCGCTGAAGCTGCTGGCCGAAGGCCGCGTCGCCATGGTCGAGGGCCGCACGCGCTTTGCTGACGAAGCAGCCGCACGCGAAGCGAACGGCAACTGAACGATTTCAACCAATAATTTACCAAACTTCGCGATTGTTGAAACTGGCCCTTGACGGCCGGTCTTTAACATCCGGAGTTGAACCCATGACCGCCACGAGACATGCTTGCCTGCCTTTGACGGCCGGGCTTCTCGCCTTTTCCTGCGGCATGGCGTTTGCCGGTGACGAACGGGTGGCAGCCTCCATCGGCGTCGGTCTTGCCAATATCGGCGCACATGAGACGGTGTATTCCGGCGACCACAAACTCAGCCAGCTCGAATGGGCATCGAAGGGCGTGCAGGTCTTGCGCGGCAGCCTCGATGTCAATGTCGGCTCCGGCTGGTCGGTGAAGCTCGAGGGCAAGACCGGAATCAATGGCAACGGCCATATGGTCGACTATGACTGGCTCGTGCCGGGCGCCGACTGGACGCATCGTTCCGAGCATGACGATACCGGCCTCGATCACTATTACAGCGGCAGCGTCGAGATTAACCGGATGTTGTTCGGCGACAGTTTGCAAAAGCTCAATATCGGCATCGGCGCGCGCTATACCGATGTGAAATGGACCGCAAGAGGCGGCGATTTCGTCTATAGCGTCAACGGTTTCCGCGACACGGTCGGCACTATTACCGATGGCTTGAACGCCGTCAGCTACCAGCAAAAAATCCCGGTTCTCTATGCGACGCTGAACGGCGAGCAGACCTTCGGCCGCTTCCGGCTCACCGGCGCGCTGGAAGCGGGCGCCGTCATCCGCCACAAAAGCGACGACGATCATTGGCTTCGCAACCTGCAGATCGAAGACAGTTTCAAACTGTCTCCGATGTTCGGCGCGAAAGCGGGAATAGAATATGCCTTGACGCAGAATATCGCGCTCTATCTCGACGGTTCTTTCGAGGCGACCAAGTTCCGGCGCGGCAACGCGGTCTATTCCGATACGACGACAGGCGATCCCACCTATTACAATGACACTGGCGGCGGCGGCTTCACCACCGGTTACATCGGAACAGGCGTGCGCGGGTCGTTCTGAGGCTTGGCAGGGGTTTGGGCCCTGCCTGTCACCCCACCGTCAGTTCCGCACGGTGGATCAGCGCCCACTGGATCAGCATGATCGTCTTGGCGTCACAGATCTCGCCGCTGTCGATCATTTCGGATGCCCGGTCGAGGCCGATTTCCAGCACCTCGATATCCTCATGCTCGCTCTCCAGCCCGCCGCCATCGGAGACCCGTTCTCCGGCATCGATCAGCGCCACGAAGAAATGGATGATTTCCGTCACCGCGCCCGGCGACATGAAGCTGCGAAAGATCGGCCTGATATCGTGGACGACATAGCCGGTCTCTTCCATCACCTCGCGGCGGATGGCCTCGGCCGGGTGGTCGCCGTCGAGCAGGCCGGCGGGCGTCTCGATCATCCATCCGCTATGGTGGTTCAGATGCGCCGGCATGCGGAACTGGCGCACCAGCACGACGGTCTGCCGCCTCGGGTCGAACAGCAGGATGGTCGCGCCGTTGCCGCGATCGTAGACCTCGCGCTTCAGCCGCACGGTCTCGCCGCTCGAGCCGGTATAGTCGAAGGTGACGTTGCGCAGGTGATACCAATTCTTCGACAGCGTCTCGTCCTTGACGATGTCGATGCGGGCCTTGTCGAACTTGCTCATGCGATATCCCTGCGCAGCCAGACCTTGGTGTCATGCACCGCAGCGCCGCCATAGGGTGCGACCTGGTCGGCGCCAGTCAGCACATTGATGCCCTCGCCGTCGAGATGCGCCTTGTTCGGCCAGATGCCCTCAGCAATCAGCACGCCTGCTTTCACCGTCTCCGTCACCTTGGCATGCAGGCGCACGCTGCCGCGCGCATTGCCGAGCACGACAATCTCGCCCCCGGCAAGGCCGGCCGCTTCAGCGTCCTTCGGATTGACCAGCACTTCGGGCCGGTTTTCCTTCTGCAGCGAGGTTTTCGTTTCCGTAAAGCTCGAATTCAGGAAATTGCGCGCCGGCGAGGTGGCGAGGCGGAAGGGATGCTCGGCATCCGCCGTCTCGATCAGGTCGACATGATCGGGAAAAGCCGGCAGAGCCTGATGCGGGCCGAGCGCGCCCAGCGATTCCGGCGGGCGCGTCAGGGCCGGTGTGCCGGTCCAGTCCGGCTTGAAGCGGAACTTTCCATCGGCGAAACCGAAGCCTGAGAGGTAATGCGCATCCTCGAAAGCGGGGGCGGCGTCGATCCATTTGTGTTCGAGCAGGTAGTCGAAACCGGGCCGGCCACTGGCGGCCATCATCCGGTCGATGGCCTCGCGCTCCGTCAGGCCGAAACCGGGACGGTCGGCGACGCCGAGACGCTTTGCCAGTTCCTCGATCACGAAGAGATTGGTGCGGACGGTTTCCGGCGGCTCGATCACTTTCGGCCCGAGCAGGATATGACTCTGGCCGCCGCCGCGATAGATGTCGTCATGCTCGACGAACATGGTGGCCGGCAGCACGATATCGGCCATGTCGGCGGTATCGGTCATGAAGTGCTCATGCACCGCCACGAACAGATCTTCCCGGGCAAAGCCCTTTCGCACCAGCCGCTGCTCCGGCATCACCGTCATCGGGTTGGTATTCTGGATCAGCATTGCCGTAACAGGCCCGCGTCCGCGCAGGGCCTCGCTGTCACCAGTGAGGATGCGGCCGATCTGCGACTGGTCGAGCACACGGATATCTGGGTCGACGAAGGCGGTGCCCATCAGTTCGGACTTGTCCATGCGGAACACGCCGCTGTTGGAATGGAACGCGCCGCCACCCTCATATTGCCAGGAGCCGAGCACGGTGGCGATGGAGGCCGCCGCATGCATGGCGACCGAGCCGTTGCGCTGGCGGGTGAAACCGTAGCCGAGGCGGAAGAAGGTCTTTTTGGTCTGGCCGACCAGCCGGGCGAAGGCTTCGATTTCCTCCACCGTCAGGCCGGTGATGGCCGACGCCCATTGCGGCGTGCGTGTCTTCAGATGCGCCTCAAGTCCTTCAGGATCGTCGGCGAAACGGGCCATATAGGCGCGGTCCGCATAGCCGTCGCGAAAGGCGACATGCATGACAGCGCAGGCGAGCGCCGCATCCGTGCCCGGCCGCACCACCAGGGCGAGATCGGCCTGTTTCATCGTCGCATTGTCGTAGACGTCGATGACGACGATCTTCGCGCCGCGCTCCTTGCGGGCCTTGATCGCATGGGTCATGACATTGACCTGGGTGACGACCGCATTGGTGCCCCAGATGACGATGCAGTCCGAAACCGCCATCTCGCGCGGGTCCGGCCCGCGCAACGCGCCGGTGCCCATCATGTAGCCGGTCCAGGCCATGTTGACGCAGATCGTGTCGAAGAAGCCGGAATATTTCTTCACATGCCGCAGCCGCTCGATCGAATCGCGCTGCACCAAACCCATGGTGCCGGCATAGAAATAGGGCCAGATCGCTTCGCTGCCATGCGTCGCTTCCGCCTTGAGGAAGGCCTCGGCGATCTCGTCCAGCGCGTCGTCCCAGCCGATTTCCTGCCAAGAGCCGCCGCCTTTCGCGCCCTTGCGGCGCTTCGGCGTCAGCAGCCGGTCGGGGTGATAGACGCGCTCGGCATAACGCGCCACCTTGGCGCAGATGACGCCGGCAGTATAGGAATTGGCGTCGCTGCCCCGCACCCGGCCGAGCCGGCCCGTCGCGTCGATATCGATATCCAGCGCGCAGGTCGAAGGACAGTCGTGCGGACAGGCCGAATGGCCGATACGGGATTTGGCGGAAATGGGGGTCGCAATGTTCATGGCATTTCTATATGCCAAACGGCATAATCTCAAAAGCTCCAAAACATGATCGCGGTCCTCCCATGAACTATCGGCATATCTACCACGCGGGCAATTTCGCCGACGTTCTCAAGCATGCGGTGCTGGCCCGCCTCGTCCGCTATGCGCAGAACAAGGAGGCCGCATTCCGCCTGCTCGACACCCATGCCGGCATCGGGCTCTACGATCTCGGCTCGGAAGAGGCGCAAAAAACCGGCGAATGGCAGGAGGGGATCGGCAAGCTGATCGACACGGATCTGCCGCCGAAGGTGGCCGAGCTGCTCGCGCCCTATCTCGATGCGGTACGGGCGCTTAATCCGGAAGGCGGCATGCGCCTTTATCCCGGCTCGCCGAAGCTCGCGCGCATGCTGTTTCGCCCGCAGGACCGGCTCTCGGCCATGGAGCTGCACCCGGACGATTGTGGCGCGCTGCAACGCCTGTTCGAAGGCGATTACCAGGTGCGCGTCACCCTGCTCGACGGCTGGCTGGCGCTCGGCGCGCATCTGCCGCCGAAGGAGAAGCGCGGCATCGTTCTCGTCGATCCGCCCTTCGAGGCGGGCAACGATTACGAGCGCATGGTGGACAGTCTTGCCCGTGCCTATCGCCGCTTTTCCGGCGGCACCTACTGCCTGTGGTATCCGATGAAGAAGGGCGCGCCGATCACGGATTTCCACGAGGCTTTGAAGGCGCTGGAGATCCCGAAAATGCTCTGTGCCGAGCTGACGGTGAAGAGCGACCGCGAAACCACCGGCCTCAACGGTTCCGGCCTGGTCATCGTCAATCCGCCCTATGTGCTGAAGGACGAGTTGCATGCGCTGCTGCCGGTTTTGAAGGAAAAGCTGGCGCAGGATCGTTATGCCTCGCAGCGCGCCTTCTGGCTGCGCGGCGAAGAATAGGACGGCTGCCCCATGCGCCGCTATGTCGGCTTCATCGCTTTTGCCGTGATGATGGTGCTTTCTCTGTGGCTCAGCCTCGGGGAAAAAGGGCAGAAGCACCCTGCTGCGCCACCGGCCACGCAACAACAGCAAGCGCCCCCACCGGTGCCGACCGCACAGCCGAAACCCGATTCCCGCCCGGCGGAAAAGCCGGTGCAGAAGGCATCCGTTCCGGCAACGGAAACCGGCTTCGATTATTATGTTCTGTCGCTTTCCTGGTCGCCGAGCTATTGCCTGAGCAATGAGGGCGCCGGCAATCGCCAGCAATGCGGCGGCAATCGCGACCTGTCGCTGGTCGTCCATGGTTTCTGGCCGCAATTTGTCGATGGCTACCCGCAATTCTGCGGCAGCAGCGAACCGGACCGCGTGCCGGACGAGCTTGCTCGCCGTCAGCTCGACCTTCTGCCGTCGGTCGGGCTCATCGGCCATCAATGGCGCAAGCATGGCACCTGCTCCAGCCTGTCGCAGCGCGACTATTTTGCCAAGCTGCGCGCGGCCTGGACCCAGCTCCGGCTGCCCGCCGACTTGGCCGATTCCAGCCGTCATAAGACGCTGAGCACCGACCAGATCGTTTCCGAACTGACGTCCGCCAATCCGGGCCTGACCACCACAGCCATCGATGTCACCTGCGACGGCCAGCGGCTCGACGAAATCCGCATCTGCATGAACAAGGATCTGAGCTATCGCGAATGCAGCGGCGAAAATCGCCGCGTCTGCCGCCGCGATCGCCTCGTCCTGCCCGCCGCTCCCTGATCGAGGAGAACGCTCCATGAAATTGCTTTACGCACCCGCCTCGCCCTACTCCGCAAAAGTGCGAATGGCTGCGCGCCATCTCGGCATCGCGCTCAAGGAAAAGGTCGTCGATACCAATGCCGCACCGCCGGAATTGACCGACCCCAATCCGCTCGGCCGCATTCCGGTCCTGCTGCGCAAAAACCACGACGCCATCTTCGACAGCCGGGCGATCATGCTGTTCCTGCACCGCGAATCGGGCAAGAAACTGTATCCGAAGGGCGAAGCCGGCACGCAGGCGCATGTGCTGGAAGCCTTGTGCGACGGGATCACCGACAGTCTGCTGCTGATCGTTTACGAGCGGCGCTTCCGCCCGGCCGAAATGGTCTACCAGCCCTGGATCGATCGTCATTGGGACAAGGTCGCGCGCGGCCTCACCCATCTCGAAGCCAATCTGCCGGACCCGGACGATGCCTTGCATGGCGGCATCTTCGCGCTCGCGGCGATGATCGGCTACCTCGCGCTTCGCTTCGAAGGCCGCTGGGAAGCGGATTTTCCGAAGCTCGCCGCCTGGCCTGCCCGGTTCAGCAAGGCATTCAAGCCCTATGGCAAGCTGGCGCCGCACGCCGCCAGCTGATTGTCTATTTTTCCATGGCCGGAACGCAAAAAAGCCGGGCTGAACCCGGCTTTTTCACGAGGCATTTGTCTGACGCGGATCAGAACTTGACGCCGAGACCGACCTTGACGGAATGCTCGTCGTAGTCGCGGTTTACGAGGCCGCTGTTCAGGGCAAAGTTCTTGTCCTGATAGTCGGTGTAGCGATATTCGACGCGCGCGGTGATGTTGTTGGTCACCATGGTTTCGGCGCCGGCGCCAACGGTCAGGCCGGCGGCGGTGCGCTTGTCGGACGAGGTGGCGTCCGAAGCCTTGCTCTGCTGAACGGCGACACCGGCGGTGCCGTAGATCAGGACCGGGTTCAGGTCGTAACCGACGCGGCCACGAACCGAGCCGTTGACGCCCTGCTTGCTGCGGATGCCGCCGACGACATCGTCAGCACCGGAGTAGCCGATATCGGCTTCGGCGCCGTATACGATCTGGCCGTTCTGCATGTTGTAGCCGCTGTAAACCTGGCCACCGAGAGCGCGTGCATCGCGGTCGCCGTCGCCGAAGCGGCCGAAGTTGTAGGTAGCAGCGCCACCGACATAAGCGCCCGACCAGTCGCCGGCCGGCTGAGCCATTTCAACAGCAGCAGGCGCTTCCGGGATCTGATCGACGGCGTCGGCAGCCTGGGCAACGGTGAAGCCGAGGAGCGCGGTGGAAGCCATGGAAGTGGCGATGAGGGTCTTGATGAGGGTACGCATGTCTTTCTCCTTTCAGCCGTTCCGCGCCGGTGTCCGCCGGGTTTTGCGAAACGGAAATGCTAACTTTTCCCTGTTCGGTTGGGTAGAAATTGATCTGTAATTGAGGAATTGAAAGAGCCAAAATGTGAAATCATTGTGGCAAAACAGCGCCCTCTTTTTGACGTTGCTTAATGGCAACAGGATATTTATTAACCATAACGAATGGTTACTATAGAAATTTCCGAATATACATGGTTAAAAATCAACTAATACTTAAGAACAAAAAATCGAAATCGTTTAAAACCTGACTATTTAACCCCGGCGCGGACGGGCCTATATGGTAACGACGGATCGCGGATCGCAAATAAGGACTGCCTTGAAGTATCAACCGACAAAGACGGCGCTGGTGACCGGCGCGGCGAAAAGAATTGGCCGGGCAATTGCCGAGGATCTGGCCGAAAAAGGCTTCGCTGTCGCCATTCATGCCAATGCATCACTTGGTGAGGCGGAAGATCTTGCCGCGACCTTGCGCAAGAAAGGCCATACCGCGCAAGCATTTAAGGCCGATCTCTTCGAAACGGCTGAAACGGCGGCGCTGATCGGCAAGGTCAACGCCGCGCTCGGGCCGGTCGGACTTCTGGTCAACAATGCGTCCGTGTTTCGCCACGATTCGGCCGAGGCCTTCGACGCCGCGGTCTGGGATGCCCATTTTACCGTTCATGTACGCGCGCCGTCGATTCTCGCGGCGGAATTCGCCCGGCAAGTGCCGGCAGAGGCAGGTGGCCTGATCGTCAATATCATCGACCAGCGGGTGCTGGCGCTCAATCCGCGCTTCTATTCCTATACATTGTCGAAATCGGCGCTGTGGACGGCGACGCAGACCATGGCGCAAAGCTTTGGCCCGCGCATCCGCGTCAATGCGATCGGCCCCGGCCCGACCATGCCGAGCCCGCGGCAAACAATGGCCGATTTTCAGGCGCAGATTGACGGGCTGATTCTCAAAGCCGGGCCGCAGCCCGCCGAATTCGGGAGGACGATCCGCTTTCTGTTCGACACGCCGTCGATTACGGGGCAGATGATCGCGCTCGACGGCGGCCAGCATCTTGCCTGGCAAACGCCCGATGTCGCGGAGATAGCCGAATGAACGGACAAAAGCTGCCGGAAGGCGGCGTCCTTTACGATGAAAACGAGGACGACGAAGACGAGGTCGTCGAGGGCAGCGAAAGCGGCCGCGACCTTTCCACGTCTATCGACTGGAACGAAGGCTGGAAAAACGAAACCGGCCTCAAGGGCCAGGACCTGATCGGCGAGTTCGTCAAGCATCTGCCGGGCAGCCCCGGCGTCTACCGCATGTTCAACGAGGCGGGCGACGTGCTCTATGTCGGCAAGGCCCGCAGCCTGAAGAAACGCGTCGGCAATTACGCGCAAGGGCGCTTTCACTCGAACCGCATCGCCCGCATGGTGCGCGAGACGGCGAACATGGAGTTCGTCACCACCCGCACCGAGGTCGAGGCGCTGCTGCTCGAAGCCAACCTCATCAAGCGGCTGCGCCCGCGGTTCAACGTGCTTCTGCGCGACGACAAGTCGTTTCCCTATATCCTGATCACCGGCGATCACCGGGCGCCGGCCATCCTCAAGCATCGTGGCGCGCGCTCGCGCAAGGGCGATTATTTCGGCCCCTTCGCTTCCGCCAGCGCCGTCGGCCGCACCATCAATTCGCTGCAACGCGCCTTCCTGATCCGCACCTGTACCGACAGCGCCTTCGAGACGCGCACCCGGCCCTGTCTGCTCTACCAGATCAAGCGCTGTTCCGGCCCTTGCACGCATGAGGTCAGCGATAGCGGCTATGCGGAACTCGTCACCGAGGCCAAGGACTTCCTCTCCGGCAAAAGCCAGAACGTCAAGGCGTCCATCGCTGGCGCGATGGCGGAGGCTGCCGAGGAGCTGGATTTCGAGCGCGCCGCGATCTATCGCGACCGGCTGGCGGCGCTCTCCCATGTGCAGAGCCATCAGGGCATCAACCCGGCCAGCGTCGAGGAGGCAGATGTCTTCGCCATCCATCACGAGGGCGGCATTTCCTGCATCCAGGTCTTCTTCTTCCGCACCGGGCAGAACTGGGGCAACCGCGCCTATTTCCCAAAGGCCGATCCGTCGCTGACCAGCGCCGAGGTGTTGAGCGCCTTCCTGGCGCAGTTCTACGACGACAAGCCGGTGCCGAGGCATATCCTCCTGTCGGAGACGGTCGAGGAACTGGACCTGCTGGCCGCCGCCTTTACCGAAAAGGCGGGTCACAAGGTGCAGGTGCTGGTGCCGCAGCGCGGCGACAAGAAGGACGTGGTCGACCATGTTCTCGCCAATGCCCGCGAGGCGCATGGCCGCAAGCTGGCCGAAACCTCGTCGCAGGCGCGACTGCTGCAGGGCTTTGCCGAAACCTTCGCGCTTCCCTTCGTGCCGCGCCGCATCGAGATCTACGACAACTCGCATATCATGGGCACCAATGCCGTTGGCGGCATGGTGGTGGCGGGGCCGGAAGGCTTCGTGAAGAACCAGTATCGCAAGTTCAACATCAAATCGACCGACATCACGCCCGGCGACGATTTCGGCATGATGCGCGAGGTGATGACCCGACGCTTCAGCCGGCTGATCAAGGAGGAAGGCATTCCGGATCGCTCGACGCCGGTGGCGCTGGAAGATCTGGCCGATGCGCCCTTCCCCGCCTGGCCCGATGTCATCCTGATCGACGGCGGCCAGGGGCAGATGACGGCGGTGCGCGCCATTCTCGAAGATCTCGGCATCACCGACAGCGTCGTCGCCATCGGCGTCGCCAAGGGCGCCGACCGTGAGGCCGGGCGCGAGCGCTTCTTCCCGACGGGCCGCGACGGCTTCACCCTGCCGCCACGCGATCCCGTGCTTTATTTCATCCAGCGCATGCGCGACGAGGCCCACCGCTTCGCCATCGGCTCGCACCGGGCGCGGCGCAAGAAGGAAATGGTGAAGAACCCGCTGGACGAGATCGCCGGCATCGGCCCGACGCGCAAGCGGGCGCTGTTGCAGCATTTCGGCACCGCGAAGGCCGTCTCGCGCGCCGGCATTTCCGATCTGATGGCGGTGGAAGGCATTTCCGAGGCGGTCGCGAAACTGGTTTACGATCACTTTCATGATACGGCCTGAGGAGACAACCGGAATCAAATGAAGGCATTAGGCCTTCTTCTTAAGGTATCGCGCCGCACTCTTCACGCGATACGGGAAAATGATCGAATTTGCCGCAAAATGCGCACAAACGGCGTGGATTGCGAGGTTTGACAATTGACGGCCCCGATCCGAGGCCGTCAATTAACGGCAGGAATTCAAAGGCAGGACGACATGGCTTCGCGTGCGTACAACATCCCGAACATTCTCACCTATGGGCGCATTCTCTGCGTGCCGCTCATCGTGGTGTGCTTCTTCGTCGAAGGCCGCCTGCAAAGCTCGGATTTTGCCCGCTGGGCCGCCGTCTGGATCTTCGTCATCGCTTCGGTGACCGACTTCTTCGATGGTTATCTGGCGCGCATCTGGAACCAGACCTCGAATATCGGGCGCATGCTCGATCCGATCGCCGACAAGCTGCTGATCGCCTCCATCCTGCTGCTGGTCGCCGCCGACGGCACCATTGCCGGCTGGTCGCTCTGGGCGGCGATCATCATTCTCTGCCGCGAAATTCTCGTCTCCGGCCTGCGCGAATATCTGGCCGAACTGAAGGTCAGCGTGCCGGTGACGCGCATCGCCAAGTGGAAGACGACCGTGCAGATGGTCGCGATCGCTTTCCTGCTCGCCGGCCCCGCCGGCGACAAGGTTCTGCCCTACACCACCGAAATGGGTATCGGCCTGCTTTGGATCGCAGCACTTCTGACCATGTATACCGGCTACGATTATTTCCGCGCCGGCGCCAAGCACATCATCGACGAGGAATGAGATGACGCGGCTTGTCTATTTCGCCTGGGTGCGGGAACGGATCGGCAAGGCCGAGGAGGACATCGTCCTTCCGCCAAGCGTGCGCACCGTCTCCGAGCTGTTGACCCACCTCACCTCGCTCGGCGAGGAATACGAGGCGGCGCTGCAGTTTCCCGAGGTCATCCGCGTCGCCATCGACCAGGAACATGTCGAGCATGACGAGCCGCTTGCCGGCGCGCGCGAAATCGGCCTGTTCCCGCCGATGACCGGCGGCTGATACCCATGTCCGTCGCCCCGGTCACCATCCGCGTGCAAGCGGAGGATTTCGATCTCCAAAGCGAGATCGACCTGTTGACCGCGGGGCGCGGCGAGATCGGCGCGGTCGTCACCTTCACCGGCCTCTGCCGCGATGAAGGCGGGCGGTTGGAGGCGCTGGAACTGGAGCATTATCCCGGCATGGCCGAGGCGGAAATGACCCGCATCGCGCAAGCGGCCGTCGAGCGTTTTTCCCTGAACGGCATGACTACCATCCACCGCCATGGTCGCATCGGCGTCGGCGAAAACATCGTGCTGGTCATCGCCACCGCCTCGCACCGGCAGGCTGCCTTCGACGGCGCCAATTTCATGATGGATTTTCTGAAGACCGCCGCTCCCTTCTGGAAGAAGGAACACGGGGCCAGCGGCCAGGCCGGCGACTGGATCGCCGCCCGCGACGCCGACGATGCGGCGCGCGACAAGTGGAAATCCTGAATCAGGGAACGACCTTCTCCCGCCGGGTCATGACCACGATCACCACCAGTAGGGAAAACAGGAAGAGATCGCGCCAGACGATGGGCGCGAAGGAACTCCAGACGGTTTCGGTCAAGCCCAGCAGCGCCGCACCCAGCGCCGAGCGCAAGGGATCGCTGACGCCGCCGATGGAGGCGATCATCACCACCTTGAGGCTGAAGATCAGGCCGGCGCCGAAATCCATGGTGCCGTAATAGGAGGTAGCCATCAGCCCGGCGACCGCCGCAATCATCGCCGCCGCAAGATAGGCGACGAGAAAGACGCGGTCGGCGTCGACGCCGCAGAATTCGGCGGCGCGGGCATCGTCCGCCACCGCTCGCCAGACCCGCCCGGCGCGGGTGCGCGTCAACACCAGCGCGCCGAGTGCGATCAGGCCGATCATGACCGCGACATTGACGAGCTGGATCGCCGTTAGAATGACCGGCACGCCGCCGACATGCCAGAGCGCCACCGTCTGGTTGAGAAAGGGCGGCAGCCACAGGCTGCGGGTGTCCGAGGCCAGCCGCGCCGCTTCCATCAGCACGATCAGACAACCGAGGCCGGCGACGATCACCGTATTCGGGGCCGAAAAAGCGAAGCGCGCCATGATCCCGCGCCCGATAACGGCGGCGGCGAGCGCGCTATAGGCGAGCGCTGCAACGATCCCGAACCCGAGCGCCGCCGGCAGCACCAGCCAGAGCCGGTTCCAGCCGACATCGACGAACAGCACATACATCTGCCCGGAAAAGGCAAACAGCGCGCCATAGGTCAGGTCCGCCCGCTTCGTTACCGCAAAGGCAATCGCGTAGCCGAAGGCCAGCAGCGCGTAAAGCGCCGCCAGCGGCAGGGCATTGGCGATCTGTTGCGACAGATAGAGCATGAAACGGCGTCCTTCTCGGCTCAAGAATAACTGGTAAAATTCATTTTGCCAGTTATAATTTACCCATGAGCTTTGCCTGGACCCCGCATCGATTTTCCGGTGGCGCATTGGCGCTGGATGTCGCCAACAGCGTCGTGCTGCGCTTCGACCCGGCGCGGCGCATCGACCGTTTTGCCTTGCGCGAGCAGCTGGATGCTTTTCCGTTAGCTGCGGCGCGCCTCAGCGGCGAGCCGGGACTGCCGGCGGCGATGACGCCGCCGGGCCATGCGGACGAAGCGGATTTCCTGGCGTTGCGCGACGCCATCGACCGCTATTTTCGCGCCCGGGTCGAAGGTGATGACAGCCGCACCTTGCTCGCGGCGTTGCTCACCTCGGCAGCCACCTGCCTGCGGGGAGCGGTATCGGAGGACGATCTGGGGGCGCAGACGGCGCGTTCGGCGCTGCGGCTCGTCGCCCTTCCCGATGACGGGCGGATGAAGATCTGCGGCAATTGCGGCTGGTTGTTTCTGGATCGCAGCAAGAACAGGAGCCGCGCCTGGTGTGACATGGCCGTCTGCGGCAACCGCGCCAAGGCCAGCCGTCATTACCGTCGCAAGACAAAAGGAGCCGACGCATGAAACGCCTTCTGCTTACCGCCCCGCTTCTTGCATCGGCGCTGCTGCTTGGCGCCTGCCAGCGGGAGGCCAAGGACGGCATCACCGAAATCTCAGGAAAGATGTTCGTCTTCAATTACCGCATCTCCACCGCCACCTACATGCTGACGCTGGCGCGCAAGGCGCCGCTGCCGGAAAACGGCAGCGTCGAGACCGAATATGAAAACCCGGCCGGCGGCGCGCCGATCGTCGAGGTATCGAAAATCTATCCCTTCTGGGAAAAGATCGTGCTGGAAAGCCCGCCGGTGCATTGCGTCGTCAAGGACAAGCATTATGGCGTGAAGATCCGCATTCTCGACGCCGACAAGAAACTGCTGCAATCGCTGGAAACGACGGTTGTTTCCGATATCGACCAGAGCATCCTGGCCGCCAAGCCGCTGGTGGTCGGCCCGGCCTATACCCCGAATCCCGATTTGAAGAAGCCGGACGGCACCACGGATTATTCGCCGGAAACCGGCTGCACGGCATGAAAAAAGCCGGGACGCGTGTGCGCCCCGGCTTTTTTCAAGGATTCGTCTGTCTCCTGACGGAGAAGGCTGGGATCAGCCGACGATTTCGGTGTCCGAGAACCAGTACTTGATTTCCTGGGCAGCGGTTTCCGGGGCGTCCGAGCCGTGAACGGAATTTTCGCCGATCGACAGGGCGTGCGTCTTGCGGATGGTGCCGTCAGCAGCCTGGGCCGGGTTGGTGGCGCCCATGATTTCGCGGTTCTTCAGGATGGCGTTTTCGCCTTCGAGAACCTGAACGATGGTCGGGCCGGAGGTCATGGTCTCGACGAGTTCGCCGAAGAAGGGACGCTCCTTGTGAACGGCGTAGAAGCCTTCGGCTTCGCGCTTGCTCATCCAGACGCGCTTGGAAGCGACGACCGACAGGCCGGCTTCTTCGAGCATCTTGGTGATGGCGCCGGTCAGGTTGCGCTTGGTGGCGTCCGGCTTGATCATCGAAAACGTGCGTTCAATCGCCATGTTCATATCCTCTTGAAAATCGGGGAAAGTGGGCGGTGTTTACCCGCCTCATCGCCCGAAAACAAGGGGGATGGCGAAGTTTCACGCCGCTGTCACATGCCGACCGCGCCCGTCGAACAGATCGAGGCAACGCCCGAACCACTCCATGACCGGATCATCGCTGGCGATTGGCAGGCTGCCGGCTGTCACACGCGCCCATTGCAGCGCGCCGAAGACGATGTAATCGGCAAACAGCGGGCTTTCTCCACCGAAGAACGGCTGGAACTTCAGCGTATGGCGCAGCGGCTCCAGTTTCGCCGGAAAGGCAGCCCTCTCCGCATCGGCGCGAGTTGCCGCCTCTTCCAGCGGCTTGCCAAGACGCGCCTCGCGGCTTTGACGAAAATATGCCTTATCCTTTTCCGGCAGGATATCGTGAATGCTCATCAACACGATCGGCATCAGCGCAGTGTGCAGTACGGTCTGGGAATAGCCCTCGACGAAGCGCGCCAGCGCCTTGCCGCCTTCGCCCTTGAACAGCGAGGGGCGATCCGGATAGGTCTCTTCCAGATAAAGCGCGATGGCAAAACTGTCGCTGACCAGATGACCGTTATCGTTGAGGATCGGCACCGTGCGGGAAAAGCCGTTTTCCAATGCCGGGATCTCGGTGAACGGCACCGGCCGCTCGACGAAATCCAGCCCCTTGTGCGCCAGCGCCATCACCGTCTTCCAGCAATGCGGCGAAAAGGGGCGCGCCGGATCGACGCCGCAGAGCGAATGCAGGATGATGGTCATGGCGTTCTCCTCGTTTGGCTCGCATCAAAGCCGCGAACGCGGTCCAAATCAAATCAGGAAATTTCATGATTTTCATCATGCCGTTTGAAGCATTGACGGCGTAAGGTGGGCAAGACACGGGAGGGCTCACGCCATGATCGACCATTACCGGATGTTCGCCGATTACAATCGCTGGGCAAACGAGCGCGTCTACACCGCTGCAGCCGAACTGTCGGATGCGGACTACCGCACGCATAAGGGCGCTTTCTTCGGCTCGCTGCACGGCACGCTGAACCATCTGCTGGTCGCCGACCGCGTCTGGATGCGGCGATTCACCGGCGATGGCGAGCCGATGTCGAGTCTCGACCAGGTCTTGCACGAAGACCTTGCCAGCCTGCGCGACGCCCGAAGGATCGAGGATGCCCGCATCATCTCCTGGCTCGCCGGCCTGACCGACTCCGATCTCGACCGCATCATCTCCTATACGCCGATCACCAATCCGCAGCCGATCAGCCATCCGCTTGGCCCGACGCTCGCGCATGTCTTCAACCACCAGACCCATCATCGCGGCCAATGCCACATGATCCTGACGGCACTGGGCAGGCCAAGCCTGACGCTGGACCTGGTTTACTTCCTGCGCAGTGAGGGGAGCCGCTGGATGGCGTCGGCAATCGCCCATTAACTGCAAACGCCAAGAAAGCCCTGCTCCGCACGGGTTTTCAACCGGGGTTAAACCCTTACGCGCTTAAGGGAGAAGCACGCCGCGCAGCAAAGGCGCGGGAAAGCGAGGGCGCGTGCGACAATCTCAGATTATGGCTCTGACGGCAACCAGGCCGAATGGCCAGCCCGTTCTGCCGGAAACGATCCAGATGATTGCCGAGGCGATGGCGAAATTTTCCATCGAACCGCTGCCGCGCAATTACGAATTGCTGCATGAGGTGCTGAAAGGCGGAAATGCCGACCTGCAGCGCGATTTCGCCGGTCTCGGGCATCGCCCGCGCCAGGTGGATCTGGACGATCTCGGCCTGCATTATCGCCTCGCAGGCCATTGTGGCCTCGCCGCCAGCCGTGGCCAATCGGAAGCCACGCGCCTGTTGCGCGGCTTGAAGGAACAGCTTGCGCTTGGCCTGGCCGGCAAGCAAGCCTTTGTCCGCTCGCTCGATGCGTCGATCCGGTCGCTGAACGCCACCGGCACCAGCCTTGCCGACAGTCTTCGCGCCGTCGACGTGCTGCAGGCCGGTATTGCCGAGCTGATCGTCACTGAAACGGCCATCGCCAGCACGCTGGATCAGGGTGCATCCCGGCTGGAGCGGCTCGATCGCGGCCTCGACGCCCTCGATGCCGCAGCCCTTCGGGACAAGCTGACCCATCTGCCCAATCGCCTCGCCTTCCTGGGCAGGCTGGAAGACATGTACCGGCCGGAGGCGACACGGCCGCGCGGCGCGTTGCTCGTCATTGACATCGACGATTTCGGCCGCATCAACCAGACATTCGGCGAGCGCGCCGGCGATCGGCTGTTGAAGCGGCTCGCCACCTATCTGCGTAAGTCGATCAAGAAGAGCGATTTCGTCGCCCGCATCGGTGGCGATGATTTCGCCTTCCTGTTCGACGATATCGACCAGCCGGATGCGGTGGCAATTGCCGGTCGCCTGCGCAGCGGCATCGCCGAACAACTGGCCTTCGCAACCTCCGAGCCGGGCGAAAGCGACCACCTCAGCGTCTCCATCGGCATCGTTCTCACCGGCCGTGTCGCCAGTGCAGCCGAGTTGCAGGCGCGGGCGCAGGCGGCACTTGCCGCCGCAAAGGCGGATACGCGCCAGCCGATCCAGGTTTCCTTGGGCTGAGGCGCCCGGCGCAGGCGGCTCTCTCTTGCCTTCGCCGCCGGATTCGGCCAAAACGCCGGCATGATCACGCTCACCAATCTCTCGGCGCGCATCGCCGGCCGGCTGCTTATCGAAAACGCCAACCTCTCCCTGCCGGAAGGCACGAAGGCGGGTCTGGTGGGGCGCAACGGTGCCGGCAAATCCACCCTGTTCCGCATCATCACCGGCGACATGGAGAGCGAAAGCGGCTCCGTTTCGTTGCCGCGCAATGCGCGTATCGGCCAGGTGGCGCAGGAAGCGCCGGGCACCGAGGAGCCGCTGATCGAGATCGTGCTGAAGGCCGACAAGGAGCGTGAGGCGCTGATGGCGGAAGCCGCGACCGCCACCGATCCGCACCGCATCGCCGAAATCCAGACGCGTCTCGCCGATATCCTGGCGCATTCTGCCGAAGCGCGCGCCGCCAGCATCCTCTCCGGTCTCGGCTTCGACCACGAGGCGCAATTGCGCCCGGCATCGAGCTTTTCCGGCGGCTGGCGGATGCGCGTGGCGCTGGCCGCCGTGCTGTTTTCCGAGCCGGATCTGCTGCTGCTCGATGAACCGACCAACTATCTCGACCTCGAAGGAACGCTGTGGCTGGAGGATTATATCCGCCGCTATCCGCACACCGTCATCATCATCAGCCACGACCGCGACCTGCTGAACACCGCCGTCAACGCCATCGTCCATCTCGACCAGAAGAAGCTGACCTTCTATCGCGGCTCCTACGACCAGTTCGAGCGCCAGAAGGCGGAAGCCGACGAATTGCAGATGAAGGCCAAGGCCAAGAACGATGCGGCGCGCAAGCACTTGCAAAGCTTCATCGACCGTTTCCGCGCCAAGGCGACAAAGGCTCGTCAGGCCCAGAGCCGCATCAAGGCGCTGGAGCGCATGGGCACCGTCGCCGCCGTCATCGAAGACCATGTGCAGGGCTTCTCCTTCCCCGAGCCGGAAAAGCAGCCCGCCTCGCCCATCGTCGCCATCCAGGGCGGCTCGGTCGGCTACGAGCCGGGCAAGTCGATCCTGTCGCGCATCAATCTTCGCATCGACAATGACGACCGCATCGCCCTGCTCGGCTCGAACGGCAACGGCAAGTCAACCTTCGCAAAATTCATCTCCGGCCGGCTGCAGGCGCAGTCCGGCGAGATCAAGACCGCGCCGAACCTTTCCATCGGCTTCTTCGCCCAGCATCAGCTCGACGATCTCGTTCCGAAGGACAGTGCGGTGGAGCATGTGCGCCGGCTGATGCCGGAAGCGCCGGAGGCCAAGGTGCGCGCCCGCGTCGCCCAGATGGGCCTGGCGACGGAAAAGATGGATACGCCCGCCAAGGATCTTTCCGGCGGCGAAAAGGCGCGCCTCTTGATGGGCATGGCCGCCTTCGAGGCGCCAAACCTGCTGATCCTCGACGAACCTACCAACCATCTCGACATCGACAGCCGCAATGCGCTGATCCAGGCGCTGAACGATTATCCCGGCGCCGTGATCCTGATCTCGCATGACCGCCACCTGATCGAGGCGACTGTCGACCGTCTCTGGCTGGTGCGCGACGGCACGGTGACCGCCTATGACGGCGACCTCGAGGACTATCGCAGCCTGATCGTCGCGAGCCCGAAGGGCAAGCAGCAGGCGAAAACACCGATCGAGGACAGCAAGAACAAGGCCGACCAGCGCAAGCTCGCCGCCGACAAGCGCGCGTCACTCGCGCCGCTGAAGAAAAAGATCAACGATCTCGAATCCTTGACCGGGAAACTGCAGAAACAGATTCAGGCCCTGGACAAGGAACTTGAAGACCCCGCACTCTACGAAAAATCGCCTGACAAGGCCGTGACCAAGGCCAAGGAACGCGCCGGCGCGCTGGCGAAGCTCAGCGAGGCCGAGGAGCAGTGGCTGGAGCTTTCCACCGAATACGAGGACGCGATGGCGGGGTGATGCCTGCCTGCAATTTCGCCGCACACATTAACTCTTGTGCATCCGGCGAAAGGATTCATTAACCATAATCGACAAAAATCACTCGCATTATCGATTTCTTGAGTGATTTTCATGTCGTTCCGTTCGCTGCTCGTCGCCGGCCTTTGCCTTGCTGCCCTTTCCGGCTGCGCAAACCGCCAAGCCATTCATACCGGCTCCATCAAGACCGCCTATGCCTATGGCACGGAGGGTGACCAACCGTTGCCCGCAAGCGAGCCGGCGAAGGAAGACACCGTCGCCTGGATGCGTACGGTGCATCCGAACAGTCTTGCAGGGCGCACACTGGCGGTCGGCTCGCTGCACGACATCCGCCTGCGCGACCGCGAAGTGGTTCTCTCCTTCGACGACGGCCCGATGCCGGGCAAGACGGAAAAGGTGCTCGACACGCTCGATGCCTTCGGCGTCAAGGCGACCTTCCTGATGGTCGGCCAGATGGCCGAGACCTATCCGTCCATCGCCCGCAGCGTCGTGGCGCGCGGCCATTCCATCGGCAGCCATACCTATCGCCATCGCAATCTGGCCGCGATGAGCTTCGACAGCGCGCTCTCGGAAATCCAGCGCGGCGAAAAGGCTGTGCAAAAGGCGACTGCCACCGATGCCGCCTTCTTCCGCTTCCCCTATCTCTCCGACACGCGTCGGCTGCGCTCGGCGCTGACCGCCCGCGGCGAAGTCATCATGGATGTCGACGTCGATTCGAAGGACTACTTCAAGGACGGTCCGGCAAAAGTCGCCGAGCGCACCATGGCGGCGCTCAACAGGCGCGGACGCGGCATCATCCTGATGCACGACATCCACAAGCGCACCGCAACCATGCTGCCGGCGATGCTGAACGAGCTGAGGGCACAGGGCTACAAGGTCGTGGCGCTTCGCTACAAGCGCAGCCGCATGCCGGAGCAGATGATCGCCTCTGCGGAATAAAGCCGCGCCCATGCGAACCGCCGGGGCCGATGGCGGACTTGTCGGCCGGCGACATTCTGTTACAACCTCACGCCACCAATACCCATTGTGAACAGAGCATCATCGACCATGGCCCCCATCAAGCTCGCAATCGTCGGCGTCGGCAAGATCGTCCGCGACCAGCATCTTCCCTCCATCGCCAAGATTGCCGATTACGAGCTCGTCGCCACGGCAAGCCGGCATGGCACGGTCGAGGGCGTACCGGCCTTCACCACCATTCAGGCAATGCTGGAGGCCGTGCCGGAAATCACCGCCGTGTCGCTGTGCATGCCGCCGCAGTTCCGCTATGAGGCCGCGCATGCGGCGTTGAACGCCGGCAAGCATGTCTTCCTCGAAAAGCCGCCGGGCGCAACCTTGAGCGAAGTGCAGGATCTCGTCCGCCTCGCCAATGAGAAGAAGGTGTCGCTATTCGCCAGCTGGCATTCGCGTTACGCGCCGGCCGTCGAAGCGGCGAAGAAATTCCTCGCCTCGACCCGCATCAACAGCATGCAGGTGATCTGGAAGGAAGACGTTCGCCACTGGCATCCGAACCAGGACTGGATCTGGCAGGCCGGCGGCCTCGGCATCTTCGATCCCGGCATCAACGCCCTGTCGATCGTCACCCATATCCTGCCGAACGCCATCTTCCTGACCAAGGCAAGCCTGGAATTCCCTGAAAACCGCGACGCGCCGATTGCCGCCGATCTGCGTTTCAGCGATGTCCACGGCCTCGACGTCCATGCCGAATTCGACTGGCGCCAGACCGGCAAGCAGAGCTGGGACATCATCGCCGAGACCGATGCGGGGCAGATGGTGCTTTCCGAAGGCGGCGCAAAGCTGTCCATCGACGGCGGCCCGGCCTTCTCCGAGCCGGAGAAGGAATATTTCGAGCTTTACAAGCGCTTTGCCGAGATCGTCGCCGCCGGCACCTCGGATGTCGACCTCGCGCCGCTGACCCATGTCGCCGATGCCTTCATGCTGGGCCGGCGCAAGTTCGTCGATTCCTTCTTCGATTGAGAATGGCCATCCCGGCCTTGGCCCGCCGTATGCGTATCGTTATGATTGCAGCATGACATGCGGACAGCCAGGCCGGGAGGAATTCTTTGCGCGCGTTCGACGGCCTGATCTCCAGAATCCGTGAGCATTCTTCATCACTGTCCGGCGTCGGCATCACGCTTGGAACGCTGTTTTTCGCGGCGGCGTTGACGCCGACTCTGGTGCCGCGCACCGCCTTGACGCAAGGGGCGCTGGCCGGGACCTGTTTTGCCATCGGCTATGGCGCGGGCGTGCTTTTCCGTTGGTTCTGGCGTTATCTGGAATTGCCCGAGCCGCCGCTTCGGCTGCGGCTACGCACCAACGCGGGCGTCATGGCGCTGGCCGCTGCCATCGCCGTCGTCTTTCTCTGGCATGCGGCGGCATGGCAGGATTCCATTCGCGCGGTGATGGGGCTGTCGCCGGTCGAGACGGCGCATCCGCTCAAGCTCTGCGCCATCGCGCTCGCCACCTTCGTTGTCCTATTGCTGCTCGGCCGTCTCTTCGCCTTGGTTGCCGGGCGGATCGGGGCCTTCGTACGCCGTTTCCTGCCGAGGCGCATCGCCAATGCGATCGGGGTGGGGCTCGCCGTCCTCCTGTTCTGGACGCTCGCAAACGACCTCGTCATTCGCCATGTCTTCGGCATGCTCGATGCCTCCTACCGCGAGTATGACGCGCTGATCGAGCCGGAACGGCCGCAGCCGATAGCGCCCGGAAAGGCAGGCAGCCCGGCCTCGCTGGTCAAATGGGACGAACTCGGCCGCGCCGGTCGCGAATTCGTCGCGACCGGGCCGGATGCACAGCGGATCGCGGCGTTGAACGGGCGGCCGGCGAAGGAGCCGATCCGCGTCTATGTCGGCCTGCGCGCCGCCGAGACGGCTGCGGCGCGCGCAAAGCTGGCGCTGGAGGAGTTGAAGCGCGAAGGCGGTTTTGAGCGTTCGATGCTGATCGTCATCACGCCGACCGGCACAGGCTGGGTCGATCCCGCCGCGATGGATAGCGTCGAGGTTTTGCATGGTGGCGACGTCGCCAGCGTCGCCCTGCAATATTCCTATCTCAGCAGTCCCCTATCGCTGCTGGCGCAGCCGGAATACGGCGCGGAGGCGGCGAAGGCGCTGTTTGCGGAAATCTATGGCTACTGGACCAGTCTGCCGAAGGACCGCCGGCCAAAGCTATATCTGCATGGCCTCAGCCTGGGTGCAATGAATTCGGAACGTTCAGCGGACATGTACACGATGATCGGCGATCCCATCGCCGGCGCCCTGTGGAGCGGCCCGCCCTTCGAAAGCCGCAACTGGCGTGCGATCACCGACAGCCGCAATACCGGCACGCCGGAATGGCTGCCGCAATTCCGCGACGGCAGCATCGTGCGTTTCATGAACCAGCAGGGATCGCCCGTGCCTGCCGGGCAGCCATGGGGGCCGATGCGGATCGTCTACCTGCAATATGCCAGCGACCCCATCGTCTTCTTCAGCTATCGCGATCTCTACCGCCGGCCGGACTGGCTGCAACAGCCACGCGGGCCGGATGTTTCGCCCGACCTGCGCTGGTATCCCGTCGTCACCATGCTGCAGATCGCCCTCGACATGGCCGTCGCCACCACGACGCCGATGGGTCACGGCCATGTCTATGCGCCGGAGGATTACGTCGATGCCTGGGTGGCGGTGACCGATGTCACTGGCTGGACGCCGGAGGCGCTGGCCGGCCTGAAGCTGCATTTCAAGGAAGCGTTTCCGCGTGGCGATTCCAAGGATGACGGCGAGCGCGGCGGATGATCCGCCTGTCTGGAGCATTTCCGGACGGAAAACCGCTTCACACTTTTCCTGGAAATGCTCTACGCCTTCTTCTCCCACCGCCCCTCGGCGTTCTGCTGCCAATAGGTCAGCGTGTGCCCTTCCGCCTTCAGGCTTTTCCACTGGGCGCGCGCGGCTTCGAGCTGCGGCTGGTCGTAGCCGTCGAACATGAAGACGACACGCTCATAGGCATCGAGCGGCGGCGGCTCGGCGGCTTCGATGAGGAAACGCACCGTCGCGCCGTTGGCATTGTCGGCGCCGGTGGTCAACAGCACCGGCTGCTCCTCCGGCATCGGGCCGTCTTCGGCGCCATGCGGCAAAAAGCTGTCCTCGCGAAACGTCCAGAGATGCTGGTCCAGCTTCTCCTTCATCGCCGCTTCGCGCATCTGCACCGCCACCCGCCATCCCCGGTCGAGGCTGCGCTCGAGCAGGGGCGGCAGGGCGTCTTCCAGCCGGCTTTCGGTCAGGTGGTAGAAGAGAATTTCGGTCACGATCAGCTTTCGTAGTTCGCCCGTACAAGCTGATCCAGCAGCCGCACGCCAAAACCCGAGGCCCAGGACTGATTGATCTCGTTCGATGGCGAGGACATGGCCGTGCCGGCGATATCGAGATGCGCCCAGGGCGTATCGCCGACGAAACGCTTGAGGAAATGCGCCGCCGTGATCGAGCCGGCATAACGCCCGCCGGTGTTCTTCATGTCGGCGAACTTGCTGTCGATCATCTTGTCGTAGTCCTTGCCGAGCGGCATGCGCCACAGCTTTTCGTCGGTCTCAAGCCCTGCCTCGGTCAAACGCGCCGACAGCGCGTCGTCATTGGAAAACAGGCCGGCATGGACGCTGCCGAGCGCCACCATGATCGCACCGGTGAGTGTCGCCAGATTGACCATGAATTCCGGCTTGAAGCGCTCCTTGCAATACCAAAGCGCATCGCAGAGCACGAGGCGTCCCTCGGCATCGGTGTTGATGACTTCGATGGTCTGGCCGGACATGGAGGTGACGATGTCGCCGGGGCGCTGGGCGTTTCCGTCCGGCATGTTTTCGACGAGGCCGATGATGCCGATGACATTGGCTTTCGCCTTGCGCGCCGCCAGCACATGCATGAGCCCGGTGACGGCAGCCGCGCCACCCATGTCGCCCTTCATCTCTTCCATGCCGGCGGCCGGCTTGATCGAGATGCCACCGGTATCGAAGACGACGCCCTTGCCGATGAAGGCGAGCGGCTTTTCATTCTTGCCACCGTTCCAGCGCATGATGGCCAGACGCGGCGGCCGTACGGAGCCTTGTGCGACGCCGAGCAGCGCACCCATGCCAAGTTCGCCCATCTCCTTCTCGGTGAGGATCTCGACTTCGACGCCAAGCGATTCGAGCGCCTTGGCGCGGTCGGCGAATTCGACCGGGCCGAGGATATTGGCAGGCTCGTTGACGAGGTCGCGGGCGAGGCAGACGCCTTCCGCCACCGCCTTCGCCGCCGCATAGGCCGCAGTCGCGGCCTCTGCTGCGGCCGTGACAATGGTGACTTTCACGGCCTTATCAGCCGGCTTGTCGTCCTCGTCTTTCTTTTTTGTCTTGTAGGCATCGAAGGCATAGCCGCGCAGATGCAGGCCAAGCGCGAAATCGGCGGCCTGTTCGGCCGTGACGGTGAGACCCGGCGCATCGAGGAAGACGACCGCCGTCTTCGCCTTGGAAAGCTTCGATGCGGCGGTGCCGCCGGCGCGCAGCCAGTCATAGGCGGACAGGTCCTCCGCCTTGCCAAGGCCGATGACCAGCAGCCGGTCCACCGGCGAACCCTGTGGCGCGATGACATCGAGCACGCCCATGGATTTCGCCTTGAACCCCGCGATCTCCGCCGCCTTGGCGTAAACGCCGGCCGGATCGATGGCTGCCGCACCGGCGGGCGCAGACCCGTCGGACAGTTTCAGGGCAATCGCCGTCGCCCCGTTCGAGGCGGCGGACGGGGCAAAACTCACTTCGAAATTCACGGACATCGATTCTCCACCGGGATGGGCCAGAAGGCTGTTGCTCGATCTTTGCGGACAATGCCGGCACAAGGCAAGCCTCATACGAGCATGACCGAATTGGCACACCGTCAAAATATCGTGGGCCGTGACGGAAAATTGACTGCGGCCCTGTCGCCATTCCGTCACGAAACGCGTAGAGAGAGGGCGTCGCGAAAGCGCCTATTTGGATGACTTGGACAAACGTATAAAGACAGGCATGAAGCTTCTCGAGTCCTATATAATGCGTCGGGTGATCCAGATGTTCCTGGTGGCTTTGCTGCCGGTGCTGGCGATCATCTGGACGACGCAGGTGCTCAACCGAATCAACCTGGTGACCGACAACGGTCAGTCGGTCGGTTCGTTCATGAAGCTCGCCACGCTGATTCTGCCGACCATCATCCCCATCGTCCTGCCCTTCGCCGCCGTCATCGGCGTCAGCCAGACGCTGACCTCGATGAACAACGATTCCGAGCTGACGGTCATCGAAGCCGCCGGCGCATCGCGCTGGACGATCATCCGTCCGGTGATCATCCTGGCCGGCGCGCTCAGCATCTTCTCCTTCACCATCGACAACCTGATCGAGCCGAAGGTGCGTGTCGCCGCCCGCGAAATGGTCGCGGCGACCTATGCCGACCTGCTCTCTTCGGTCATCGAGGAAAAGACGTTCCGCCGCGTCGAGGACGGGCTCTACATCCAGATTTCCGAGCGCCATTCCGGCCGCGTGCTCAAGGGCCTGCTGGTTGCCGATTCGCGCGACCCGGCCTTCGACCTGATGTATTATGCGCGCGAAGGCGCGGTGAATGCCGAAGGCACGGCGCTGATCATGCATGACGGCGAAGTTCACCGGAAAATTCCCGGCGGCAACGTCTCGGTGATCCGTTTCGATTCCTATTCCTTCGATCTTTCCGACCTGACGCAGAGCCGTGGCCAGATGACGTTGCGGCCCGGCGATCGCGGTCTCGGCTATCTGTTCAACCCGGATCCCACCGACAAGAACGTGCAGGAAGATCCCGGCGCCTATCGGGCGGAACTGCACCGTCGCCTGACGGAATGGTGCTTCCCGCTGCTGTTCAGCCTCGTGGCGCTGGTGATTGCCGGCGACGCGCGCTCGCATCGCGATGCGCGGCTGCATCCGCTGATTTCGGCGTTGAGCATCAGTTTCCTGTTGCGCTGGGCGTCCTTCTATAGCGCCAACCAGGCGGAAAGCCGCCCCTTCTTCATTCTCGTCATGTATGCGGTGCCGTTGATCGCCGGCGGCTGTCTCATCTACCTGCTGATGGCGCATCGCAAGCTGAAGATGCCGGCCACCGTCACTCGCCTCAGTTCCGAAGCCTGGCAACAGGCGCTGAAACTGCGCAAGGACGATGCCGCCAAGGGAGGCCAGCCGTGATCCTCTCGACCCTCGGGCGCTATTTCCTGAAGCGCTACCTGCTGACCATGTTCTGGTTCCTGATCGGCGTCGCCTCGATCGTCTTCCTGATCGACTTCTCCGAAACATCGGGCCGCATGTCGGGCCTGACCGGCTATAGCCTGCTCGGCGTTTTCGTTATGACCCTGCTGCGTTTGCCGCTCATCATGCAGCAGACGATCCCCTTTATCACCCTGTTCGTCGGCATGACCGTGCTGATCAGCCTCAACCGCCGCTACGAACTGGTGGTGACGCGCGCAGCCGGCGCGTCCGTATGGCAGTTCATGTCGCCCTTCGTGGTCGGCGCGCTGCTGACGGGGCTTGCAACGACCTTCGCGCTCAATCCGCTCGCCGCCTGGGGCCAGAAACAGGCACTGACGCTGGAAGCGGACTGGCGCACGCGCTCCGGCTCGCCGGCTGCCTCCGCCCTGCCCTGGATTCGCCAGATCAGCGACGGCGACGATACGGTCATCGGCGGACGCGTCATTCTCGAAGACGGTACGCTGCTCGTCGATGCCGTGGTTTTACACTTCGGCGGGGACGGCCGGATCGTCTCGCGACAGGACGCAAGCTCGGCAAAATTGCAAGATGGTTACTGGTTGCTTAAGGACGTCGTGGAGACGCGGCCGGGGGAGATCTCAACCCGGCACAGCACTGCCCAGGTTCGAACCAACCTCAAGCCGGAATTCGTGCAGCAGCGTTTGACGCAGCCGGAAACCGTTGCTTTTTATGAACTTTCTAACAAAATCTCGATTGCGCGCGCCTTTGGCGTTTCCACCAAGGCGCTCGAAACCCAATTTCATTCGCTCTTGTCGATGCCGCTGCTTCTGGTGGCGATGACAATGATCGCTGCAACCGTTTCGCTCAAGTTCAGCCGTTTTGCACAGTCGCGTTCGGTGATACTGGGTGGAATCATTTCAGGCTTCGTGCTTTATGTTGTGACCGTGCTTGTGAAAGCTTTCGGAAGCAGCGGCGTGGTGCCACCGTTCATCGCGGCCTGGATTCCGGTCGTCGTGGCGTTGGCACTTGGGGCAACGATTCTGCTGCATCAGGAGGATGGCTAGTGGCGGTAAGCAACCGCAAAACGATCAGGCGCCTTACGGCGATCCTGCTGACCGGCGTGTCCGTCTGTGCCTATCTCAGCACGACGGCATACTCGGCCTATGCCCAGTCGCGTCTTCAGTCACTTGAACCCAACATTCCCGCCGACTCCAAGCTGATGCTGTCGGCCAACGAGCTCGTCTACGACAAGGATGCGGAACGCATTTCCGCCGTCGGCGGCGTGCAGATCAATTATGCCGGCTACAAGATGGTCTCGCAGCGCGTCGAGTACAATCAGAAGACCGGCCGCATGACGGCGATCGGCAATATCGAACTGATCGAGCCGAACGGCACGCGGCTCTATGCCGAGACGCTCGACGTCACCGACAATTTCGCCAACGGCTTCCTCAATGCGCTGCGCATCGAGACGACCGACAATACGCGCCTGGCCGCCGAAAGCGCCGAGCGTATCGACGGCCGCGACATGGTGCTGAACAACGGCGTCTACACCGCCTGCCTTCCCTGCAGCCAGCATCCCGAGCGCCCGCCTTTCTGGCAGGTCAAGGCCGAGCGCATGGTGCAGAACGGCGAAAAGCACACGATCCGGCTTGAAAACGCCCGTTTCGAACTGTTCGGTCATTCCATCGCCTGGATTCCGGTGCTCGAAGTGCCGGACCAGACGGTAAAGCGCAAATCCGGCTTCCTGTTCCCGCGCATGTCGCAGGCGCAGAATCTCGGTTTCGGCCTGACGGTTCCGTATTATTATGTCATTTCCAACAGCCAGGACCTGACGGTCAGCGGCACCGGCTATACCAAGCAGGGTTTCCTGCTCGACGCCGAGTACCGCCAGCGGCTGGAAAACGGCACCTTCTCCGTGCGCGCCGCCGGCATCAGCCAGATGAACCCCGAGACATTCGATCCCGGCACATCGGATGCGGAAGTCCGCAGCCGCGGCCTGATCCAGTCGAAGGGTGCATTCCAGATCAATCCCCGCTGGTCTTTCGGCTGGGATGTCATGGCCCAGACCGACAACAATTTTTCGCGCACCTACGAGATCAACGGCGACGAATACGTCCACACCAGCACCGCCTATCTGACGGGTCTCGGCAAGCGCAACAGCTTCGACATGCGCGCCTTCTACTTCGACATCCAGGATGCGTCATTGACGAGCGCGGATGAAGAAAAGCAGGCGATCGCAGCCCCCGTCATCGACTACAGCTATTATGCGCCGCAGCCGATCGCCGGCGGCGAGCTGTCGGTCAACATGAACTTCACCAACATCTACCGCAACCGCGCCGACGTCTATTCGGTCGACGGCTTCGACCGCTTCCGCGGTCTCGACGGGCGCATGGCGCGCATGTCGACGGAAGCGGAGTGGAAGCGCACCTTCGTGACGCCGGGCGGCCTGCTGCTGACGCCGATCCTGGCGCTGCGCGGCGACATTCTCAACGTCGATATGACGGCGCCGAACCTGATCGACCCTGCCAACTACGTCTATACCGGCGGTTTCGAAGGCACCGACGCCAATACCCGCGCCATGGCGACCGCCGGTCTGGAGGCGCGGTATCCCTTCCTGATCTCGACCAACAACAGCACGCATGTGATCGAGCCCATTGCCCAGATCTTCATGCGTCCGGACGAGCCGCTGGCCGGGATGCTGCCGAACGAGGACGCGCAGAGCTTCGTCTTCGACGCAACAAACCTGTTCGAGCGCGACAAGTTCTCCGGCTTCGACCGCATCGAAGGCGGTACGCGCGCCAATATCGGCATTCGCTATACCGGCAGCTTCGACAACGGCTATACGCTGAACGGCATCTTCGGGCAGTCCTACCAGCTCGCCGGCCAGAACTCGTTTGCGACTGCCGACATGGTTTATGCCGGCGCCAATTCCGGGTTGGAAAACGATGTCTCCGACTTCGTCGGCATGGTCGGCGCCACGACGCCTTTCGGCCTCTCCATTGCCGCCACCAGCCGGTTCGACAAGGACACGTTCGAGCCGATGCGCACCGGAACGACTGTCGGCTACGGCAACGACCGGTTCCAGACGAGCCTGACCTACACCCATATCGAGCCGCAACCGAAATACGGTTCGACGGAAGTCAACTCGGAACTGCAGACCTCCGGCAAGGTCAAGCTGACCCAGTATGTCTCGGTCTATGGCTCGCTGACCTGGGATCTGAACAACGACGTCTTCAGCCGCCGCAGCGTCGGCTTCACCTATGAAGACGAGTGCACGATCTTCTCGCTTGCCTTCACCGACAAGCGCGACATCGCCAATACCGCCGCCAACGACTGGACGGTAGCGGCGCGTCTCAGCTTCCGGACGCTTGGCGACATCCGTCTCGGCGATTGATGTGGCGACGATTTCAAGTTTGCTTGCGGGCTCCCAAGGGAGCCCGTTTGCATTTTGGACGTAAAAATGCCTGCCGGTCATTGTTTCGCCGCGAGGATTGCGCATGTGACCCCGTCTATTGTAAGGTCCCGGCAAAATTTCGGGGGGCTGCGACAGCATCTGTCCACCGGCAGCAGCGAGGAAAATTCATGGTATCCGCAAGCAAACCGATGCGTGCTCTGATGTTCGGCGCGGCGGCTCTGGCGTTCGCGCTGGTCGCCGATCCGGCGCCGCGCGCAGCTTTCGCCGCCAGCCAGATCAGCATCACCGTGAACAAGGCGGTCATCACCAGCGGCGATATCGCACGGCGCGTGGCCTTCCTGCGCCTGCAACGCCAGAAGGGCGATCTCAACAAGCAGGCACGCTCGCAGCTGATCGACGAATCCCTCAAGCGCCAGGAAATCGCCCGCCAGGGCATGTCGGTCTCGACGCAGGATGTCGACGCCGCCTTTGCTCGCTTCTCGGCGAGCAACAAGCTGTCCGTCCCGCAGATGTCGCAGATCATCGAAAAGGCCGGCGTCGGCGTCGAGCACTTCAAGGCCTATATCGCCATCTCGATGAGCTGGCCGCGCGTTGTCAACAAGACCTCGGGCAGCGGCACGTCGAGCCAGGAAGCGGTGACCCGCATGTTGCAAAACAAGGAAAAGCCGGTCACCAACGAGTATGTGCTGCAGCAGGTGATCTTCGTCGTTCCCGCTTCAAAGAAGGGCATCACCGGCAAGCGCCAGGCCGAAGCCGAAGCATCGCGCGCGAAATTCCCCGGCTGCGACCAATCGAAGGTGTTTGCCGCGACGATGAAGGACGTCTCGATCCGCAGTCTCGGCCGCGTTCTCGAGCCGGAACTGCCGACAGACTGGAAACCGTTGATCGAGAAAGCCAATGGCGTGACCACCGGCACGCGCGTCACCGAGCGCGGCGTCGAATATCTGGCGATCTGCACCAAGCGTCAGGTCAACGACGACTATGCCGCTGAAGTCGTGTTCCGCGCCGAGGATCTCGGCAAGGAGAAGGACGGCAAGAACCCGCGCGAAGAAAAATACCTCGAGGACCTGCGCAAGAAGGCCCGCATCGTCACCTATTGAGCCGATATGACGATGCCACCCCTCGCCTTGACCCAGGGCGACCCTGCCGGGGTCGGCCCTGACATTACCTTGGCAGCCTGGGAAAACCGGGCTGCGCTCAATCTGGCACCCTTCCTCTATATCGGCGATATCGACGTCCTCGCCGCGCGCGCAAAAATGCTTGGGCGCGATGTAGCGTTGCGCGAAGCCGACCCCACGCGTGCCGCCACCATTTTTGCCGATGCCCTGCCCGTGCTTCCGATTGCGGCCGGCGCTACTGTAACGGCCGGGCAAGCGGATTCGCAAACGGCGCGCGGCACGATCGGAGCCATCGAGACGGCGGTCGCCCTGACGATGCGCGGGGAAACCGCTGCCGTCGTCACCAATCCCATTGCCAAGTCGGTGCTCTACGAAGCCGGTTTTGCATTTCCCGGCCATACCGAATTCCTTGCCGATCTCGCGCAGCGCGCCACCGGCAGGCCGGTGCTTCCGGTCATGCTGCTGGCCGGGCCGAAACTGCGCGCGGTGCCGGTCACCATCCATATTGCGCTCAGCGCCGTGCCGGCGGCGCTGACGAGCGAACTGATCATCGACACCTGCCGCATCACCCATGCCGACCTGCGCGACCGTTTCGGCATTGCCGCGCCGAGGCTCGCCGTCTCAGGCCTCAATCCGCATGCCGGCGAGAACGGCACGATGGGGCGCGAGGATGACGACATCATTCGCCCGGCAATCGCAGCCCTTCAGGCGGAGGGCATCGATGCGCGCGGGCCGCTGCCGGCTGACACCATGTTCCACGAGGCGGCGCGCGCCACTTATGACGTCGCCATCTGCATGTATCACGACCAGGCGCTGATACCGGCCAAGGCGCTCGGTTTCGACGATTCGGTCAATGCCACGCTTGGCCTGCCCTTCATCCGCACCTCGCCTGACCATGGCACCGCCTTCTCGCTGGCCGGCACCGGCCAGGCGAAGCCGGACAGCCTGATCGCCGCGCTCAAGCTCGCCGGCACGTTGGCCACCACATCGAAAAAGGAAGGCTGATGGCCGCTTTGGACGGATTGCCGCCGCTGAGGGATGTCATCCAGCGGCACGGGCTCGATGCGCGCAAGGCCCTCGGCCAGAACTTTTTGCTCGACCTCAACCTCACCCAGAAGATCGCCCGCACAGCCGGCCCGCTGGAGGGTGTGACGGTGTTCGAGGTCGGTCCGGGACCGGGGGGGCTTACCCGCGCCATTCTGGCGCTCGGCGCAAAGAAGGTGATCGCCGTCGAGCGTGACGCGCGCTGCCTGCCGGCGCTTGCCGAAGTCGCCGACCATTATCCGGGCCGGCTGGAGGTCATCGAGGGCGACGCGCTGAAGACCGATTTCGAGGCGCTTGCCCCTGAAGGACCGGTGCGGATCATCGCCAATCTGCCCTACAATGTCGGCACGCAATTGCTGGTCAACTGGCTGCTGCCGAAACAGTGGCCGCCTTTCTGGGAATCGCTGACGCTGATGTTCCAGAAGGAGGTTGGCCAGCGCATCGTCGCGCGCGAGGATGACAATCATTACGGCCGGCTCGGCGTGCTCTGCGGCTGGCGCACGAGCGCGCATATGGCGTTCGACGTGCCGCCGCAGGCCTTCACGCCACCGCCCAAGGTCACGTCCTCGGTCGTGCATTTGACGCCGAACCCGCAGCCGCTGCCCTGCGACGTCGAGAAGCTGGAACGCGTGACCCAGGCCGCATTCGGCCAACGCCGCAAGATGCTGCGCCAGAGCGTCAAGTCGCTCGGTGGCGAAGCCCTGCTCGCCAAAGCCGGCATCGACCCGCAACGGCGGGCCGAGACGCTGTCGGTCGAGGAATTCGTCACGCTGGCGAATTGCCTATAAAATAGGTCGGGGGCACAGCCCCCTACTTCAGATCCGGCTCTTCTTCCAGAAGCTTCTGGACAAAGCCGCCCATGCCATGGCGGCGCGTGCGCTTCAGGCGTTCGGCCCTGACGATGGACTGCACGGCTTCGAAAGCGGCATTCAGGTCGTCATTGACGATGACGTAGTCGTACTCTTCCCAATGGGCGATTTCGGCGCGGGAATTGATCAACCGCGTGCGGATGACTTCTTCGGAATCCTCGGCGCGGCGATGCAGGCGCGATTGCAGCTCAGTCATGGTCGGCGGCAACACGAAGATCGAGACCACGTCGGCGGCCATCTTTTCCTGAAGCTGCTGGGCGCCCTGCCAATCGATGTCGAACAGCATGTCGCGGCCCTCCGCCATAGCGGCCTCGACGGGCTCGCGTGGCGTGCCGTAGAAATTGCCATGCACCTCGGCCCACTCCAGCAGCGAATTGGAATCGCGCAGGCGCTCGAATTCGCGAGCCGAGACGAAATGATAATGCACGCCGGCGATCTCGCTCGGACGGCGCTGGCGCGTGGTGACGCTGACGGACAGGCCAATGCCCTTGTCGGTTTCCAGAAGCGTGCGCGCAATCGTCGACTTGCCGGCGCCCGAAGGCGAGGAAATCACCAGCATCAGGCCACGGCGGGCAATCGGTACTAAATTGGCGCTTGTCGCGGCACTCATCGTTTACTCCAGATTCTGGACCTGTTCGCGGAATTGATCGATGACCACTTTCAGTTCGATGCCGGCCGCGGTCACAGCCGCCGAATTCGACTTCGAGCAGATGGTATTCGATTCCCGGTTAAATTCCTGTGCCAGGAAATCCAGCTTGCGGCCGATCGGCCCACCCTTGGCGATCAGTTCGCGAGCGGCGGCGACATGGGCGGTCAGCCGGTCGATTTCCTCACGCAGATCGGCCTTGGTGGCGAGCACCGCCGCTTCCTGATGCAACCGGTCGCGATCCAGCGATGGGGCGGCATCGAGCAGCGCAGCGACCTGGGCGGCAAGCCGCTTGGCGATCTCCTCAGGGCTGCGCGACGGATCTTTCTCGACGACTGCCGTCAGTTCGGCAATTTTTGTAATCTGGCCCTCCAGAAGGCCGGCCAGCGCCACGCCTTCGCGGCGGCGCATGTCACCGAGATCGGCAATGGCAGCCGAAAATCCGTCAAGAACGACCGCATCGCGGCTTTCGGTTTCGGTCGCGTCTTCCTCGACCTCGCGGAAATCGACGATGCCGCGAATCGACAGCAGGCTGTCGAGGCGCAGCGGCGCGGGATCGATGAGGTCGCCGAGTTCGCCGCGCAGCGCAACCAGCGCCGCCAGCGCGTCACGGTTGACGACAGCGGCCAGCGGCGCATCGCCGGCGGAAACATTGAGCGACACCTGCATGTTGCCGCGTGAAAAGGCGTCTGACAGCAACCGACGGACATCGGCTTCCAGCCGCTCGAAACCGGGTGGCAGGCGCAGGCGCGAATCCAGCCCCTTGCCGTTGACCGAGCGCAGTTCCCATACCCAGCGATAACGGCCGACCGTTCCTTCGCGCCGCGCAAAGCCGGTCATGGACTGCAAAGACATGGAAACCCCTGGTGCTCGTTTCGCCGCATTTGAGGATGCAAGGCGTTGGTCGGACTGGCTTAGTTGGTCGATTTCTTCTTGGTCGAGGTCGGCGTCGCCGTCGGATCGTTCTGATCGGCCGGCTGGCCATCGACCGCGACGTTCGGATCGCCACCGCGATCCGCCTCCAGCTTGCGCCAGCGGCGGACATTGGCGTTGTGCTCGTCCAGCGTTGCCGCAAACACATGGCCGCCCGTGCCATCGGCGACGAAATAGAGGTCCTGCGTGCGCCAGGGATTGGCGACCGCTTCCAGCGCCGCGCGGCCAGGATTGGCGATCGGCCCCGGCGGCAAGCCCTTGATCTTGTAGGTGTTGAACGGCGTGTCCTTCTGCAGGTCGGACTGGTAGATCGGCCGGTCGGCCGGTTTACCCTCGCCGCCGAAGATACCGTAGATCACAGTCGGATCCGACTGCAGGCGCATGCCGCGTTCCATACGGTTGATGAAGACGGACGCGACATGGGCGCGTTCGTCGGCCTTGCCGGTTTCCTTTTCGACGATGGAGGCCAGCGTCACGAAATCCGCCTTCGACTTGATCGGGATGCTGGCGTCGCGCTTTTCCCAGATCTGGTCGATGAGCTTTTCCTGCGCCGCCAGCATCTGCTCGACGATCTCGGCGCGCTTGGTGCCGCGCGAAAACTTGTAGGTGTCGGGACGCAGGGTGCCTTCGGCCGGCATTTCGGCCGGCACTTCGCCTTCCAGAACGGGATCGTCAACAAGGCGTCGATACATCTGGCGCACCGTCAGGCCCTCGGGGAAGGCAACCGAATAGAGGATAGACTTGCCGGATTTCAGCAATTCCATGATTTCCTTCATGGAAGCGCCCGCCTTGATCTCGTATTCGCCGGCCTTCAGGGATTCGTTGCCGTCGAGATAGGTCGCCGTCATATAACGGAAGATACGGCCATCCGAGACGATGTCGTTGCGCTCGAGGCTGGAGGCGATCTCGGCGAGGCCGGCGCCATTGCGCACGATGAAATTGGTGTTGGTTTCCAGCGGGCCGGACGCCTGATAGGTCGAAACGGCATAATAGAAAACGAAGACGGCGGCCGCGCAGACGAACACAACCAGCGTCATCAGGAAGTTCAGGAAAATCACCAGCTGGCTGCGCGCCTTGCGCGAGCGACGCGGCGGATCGGGAACCCGCTCCGGTCGCAGCGCCTCATTGGCGGATTTGGGAATGATCGGGCCCTTGGCGCCGGATGCGCCATCCCGTCCAAAGCCCGTGTCGCCATTCTGGTTCGTATCGCTCACCGGCAATCCTCTTCATTTCGCATCGGCGGACTTCGCTCAGTTTACGCATGTTGTTATCGCAAAACCGCAATACACTTTTGCGCAACATGCGTTAAGCCCAACCAATGCGGCAAAAACAGGTTCAGGAAGCGACCGTGCCGCTCCAGGCAATCTTGACCAAAACGGCCTGCCCTCTTTCGAAAAGCAATTCCGGCAAAACCGTTTTACGGTTCTGCCGGTCAATCTTTGCGGGGCTGGCCGTCAGTTCTGATAGCGGCGGAGCACCAGCGATGCGTTGGTGCCGCCGAAGCCGAAGGAGTTCGATACGGCAACATTCACTTCGCGTTCGCGCGCCTTGTGCGGAACGAGATCGATGGCCGTCTCGCGCTCGGGATTGTCGAGGTTGAGGGTCGGCGGCACGATATTGTCGCGGATGGCAAGCGTTGCGAAGATGGCCTCGATCGCGCCCGCAGCACCCAGCAGGTGGCCGGTGGCGGACTTGGTCGAGGACATGGAGATGCGCGAGGCCGCATCGCCGACCAGGCGTTCGACGGCGCCAAGCTCGATCGTGTCGGCCATGGTCGAGGTGCCATGCGCATTTACATAGTCGATATCGCCGGCCGTCAGGCCTGCGCGCTTCAGCGCCATGGCCATGCAACGGTAAGCGCCGTCGCCGTCCTCGGATGGTGCGGTGATATGGAAAGCATCGCCCGAAAGGCCGTAGCCGACCACTTCAGCATAAATCTTCGCGCCGCGCGCCAGCGCGTGTTCCAGCTCTTCGAGAACGACGATGCCGGCGCCCTCACCCATGACGAAACCGTCGCGGTCCTTGTCATAGGGGCGCGAAGCTTTTTGCGGGTCGTCGTTGTGCTGGGTCGACAGCGCCTTGCAGGCGGCGAAACCGGCCAGCGAAATGCGGCAGATCGGCGATTCAGCGCCGCCGGCGACCATGACGTCGGCATCGCCCAGCGCAATCAGTCGGGCGGCGTCACCGATGGCGTGCGCGCCGGTCGAACAGGCAGTGACGACCGAATGATTGGGGCCGCGCAGCTTGTGGCGGATCGAAACCTGGCCGGAGACGAGGTTGATCAGCCGGCCAGGAATAAAGAAAGGCGAAATGCGGCGCGGACCCTTGTCGCGCAGCGTGTAACCGGCATCGACGATGCCTTCGAGGCCGCCGATGCCCGAGCCGATCAGCACGCCGGTGGCGATCTGGTCTTCGTCGGTCTCAGGGTGCCAGTTGGCATCGGCGAGCGCCATATCGGCGGCGGCCATGCCATAGACGATGAAGGGATCGACCTTGCGCTGTTCCTTCGGCTCCATCCA
>CAMFHE010000044.1 GCA_945952045.1 uncultured Rhizobium sp. | reverse complement strand
CAGGCGAAAAGCGGACAGAGAAGCGCGAGGTCGAGCGAAATGTCTGGACCGCAGAGCTAAAGGAAGCGGCAGATGTCCGCCAGGATCGCATCGAGCGTGAGAGCCATCGGCCCGAACTGTTCAAGCAGATGGTCGAGCGTCTCGGCCGTTCCGGTGCAAAGACGACGACACTCGATTTCGAGAGCGAAGGTGGTTACCAGACGCACGCGCGCGACTTCGCCCGCCGGCGGGGTATCGACACGTTCGCCGAGGTCGCGGCCGGGATGGAGGAGGCAGCTTCCCGGCGGCTGGCATGGCTTGCGGAAAAGCGTGGGCAGGTGGCGAAGTTGTGGGAGCGGGCGAGCGTGGCGCTCGGCATTGCGATCGACCGCGAGAAGAGCGTTTCCTATGTCGAGGAGCGCTCCGAAAACCTCGCGGCACAGATTCCTCCAGATCGAAAATTCCTAATCCCGCCGACAACCCGGTTCGCCTGCAGCATCGAGGAGGATGCTCGCCGGGCGCAACTCGCCTCGGACCGCTGGAAGGAGCGGGAGGCCATTCTTCGTCCTGTGCTGGAGAAAATCTACCGCGATCCCGACCGTGCGCTAGCCAGGCTGAATGTGCTGGCGTCGGATGCCGCAATGGAGCCGCGCCGTCTTGCCGATGAGCTTGCGGATCGGCCGCAGCGGCTCGGCCGCCTGCGCGGATCGGATCTTCTAGTCGACGGCCGTGCAGCCCGCGATGAACGCAAGGCGGCGCTGGGCGCTTTGGCGGAACTTGTGCCGCTGGCGCGTGCCCATGCGACGGAATTCCGCCGCCAGGCCGAACGCTTCGGTATCCGCGAGGAGCAGCGGCGAGGCCACATGGCTCTGTCCATCCCTGCTCTCTCGAAACCCGCGATGGCGCGTCTTGTCGAGATCGAGGCCGTCCGCGAGCGCGGCGGACCGGACGCTTACAAGACCGCCTTCGCCTATGCGGTCGAGGATCGCATGCTGGTCCAGGAAGTGAAGGCGGTCAACGAAGCGCTGACGGCCCGGTTCGGCTGGTCCGCTTTCACGGAAAAGGCCGACGCCGTCGCCGAGCGCAACATGGTCGAACGTATGCCGGACGATCTCGCAACGGATCGGCGCGAGAAACTGGCGCGGCTGTTCGTCGTTGTGCGCCGCTTTGCCGAGGAACAGCATCTTGCCGAACGCAAGGACAGAACGAAGGTGGTTGCCGGCGCCAGTGTCGAACCGGGGAAGGAGTCCAGTGCCGTGTTGCCGATGCTTGCCGCCGTCACGGAGTTCAAGACCTCGGTCGAGGACGAGGCGCGGGGGCGGGCGCGCGACGTTGCCCACTATGGTCACAACCGGGCGGCCCTTGTCGAAACGGCGGCGCGCATCTGGCGTGATCCTGCTGGCGCCGTCGATAGGATCGAAGCGCTGATCCTGAAGGGCTTCGCGGGAGAGCGGATCGCGGCGGCCGTTGCCAATGAACCCTCAGCCTATGGGGCGTTGCGGGGCTCCGATCGCATCATGGACAGATTGCTGGCGGTCGGCCGCGAGCGCAAGGATGCCCTTCAGGCCGTGCCGGAAGCGGAAAGCCGCGTCCGCTCGTTGGGCGCATCCTATGCCACAGCCCTTGATAGCGAGACCAAGGCGATCGGCGAGGAGCGCCGGCGCATGGGCATCGCCATTCCGGGCATGTCGCCGCCGGCCGAAGACGCCTTGCGCGAGCTCGCGGCGGCGATGAAGAAGAAGGGCGCCAAGCTCGACGCTGCCGCCGGTTCGATCGATAGCAGCATCTGGAATGAGTTCGCGCAGGTCAGCCGGGCGCTTGACCTGCGGTTCGGCCGCGATGCGATCCTGCGCGGTGAGAAGAACGTCATCAACAGCGTGTCGCCCATCCAGCGCCGGGCCTTCGAGGCGATGCAGGATCGCCTGAAGGTTCTGCAGCAGACCGTTCGCATGGGAAGCGCCCAGAAGATCGTGGCGGAGCGCCAGCGTCGCACCATCGACCGCGGCCGCGGTGTCATCCGTTGAGTATTTTGAGGAATCAGAAAGGAGCCAAGCATGGCTGAACAGGAAACCTCCTACGACGCGATCGTCCGCACGGAGATCGCGATCGAGATCGTCAACCAGGCGCGCGCGATCGTGACGGCCCGCATCTATGAGCTCGAAGGCAGCAATCCCGATGCCGCCGAAGCGCTACGCGCCCGTCGGCGTGAACTGATCGCCCTGCAGCACAGCATCACCACAGCCGATCCGGAGGCGGTGGAGACCGTGATCAGCCTTTGGGGGCCGAGGGTGAAGGACGAGGCCCGCTTCTGGGCGGAGTTCTGATCATGGCGGAGGACCAGGCATCCGGCCCGCTTTCGCCGGAAATGAACGAGGGCATTTTCCGCAACGATATCCTGCCCGACTATCTGCCGGAGACGATGCGGCAGGCGGAGCGGCCGCGGATGATCCTGCTCGGCGGCCAGCCGGGCGCCGGCAAGACCGCGGTTCTGATCGCAAGCCATGCGGAGCTCGATCAAGCGGGACCGACGATCCGCATCGTTGGCGACGACCTTCGATCCTATCATCCGCAGTTCCGCGCCTTCCAGCAACAGGATCCGGAAACCGCGTCGCAGTTCACGCAGCTCGATGCAGGGCGATGGACGGAAAAACTGCTGGCGGCGGCCGTGGAGAGGAAAGCCAACATCGTGTTCGAGACGACGATGCGCACGCCGGAGAACGTCGCTCGCGTCATCGGCATGGCGCGCGCCGGGGGCTACGATATCGAGGCGCGGGCGATTGCCGTCAATCCGCGGCTCAGCTGGCAGGGAAATCATTATCGCTTCGAGGAGATGCTGCATGCCGGCGATGCGGCGCGCATTCCGCCCCAGCATGTCCATGATGCGGCCGTCGCTGGTCTACGCGTCAGCCTCGAGAGGATCGAGACGGAAGACCTCGCCGACCGCGTCCAATTGCGCACACGGGGCGGGACCGTCCTCTATGATAATGAGCGGGGTTCGAATGGCTGGTCGCGGCCGCCGCAGGTGGGGGCCGCACTCGAGCGCGAGCAGACGCGCCCGATGACGCGCGGAGAGCTTCAGCGCTTCGCGGATGACTGGAGCCACGTTCTTGGCCGCATGGAAGTCCGGAACGCGCGTGAGGACCGAATCGCAGCCGTGAGAGCGCGAGCCGCCGAGGACGTCAGCCATCTGCTTGCGCAACGTCGCGAGGCGGACGGCGATGATAGATCACGGCGCGGGCGATCGATCTTCCAGACGCGGGCCGATGCGCTGGGCATGTTCGTCGAGCTCTACGACAATGCGCTGCGCGACGCCGAGCGCCGCCCGATCGGGAACATCGAGGCCCATGCGGGCGGACGGCTCGCGCAGAGTTACATGGCATTGAAGCTGGTGGAAGCCGTACGTGATCTTGGCCTCCTGCCCGATGGCGGCACGATCCTCGCAACGAGGGCGATGGTCCAGGACAAGCGGGGGAGCAAGGAGTTTCCCGCGGCGCATCGCCTGCCGGCCGATCTCGCGGTCGAGTCGCCGGACGGGGAGCGCCGACGGCTGACCGAACATCTTGATGTGGAGCTCAACCGGGTCGCGGTCGACCGCGACGTGTTTGGCCGGACCGACCGCCTGTCCCGATTGGCCAACGTCGTCGATTCCTGGCTGGAGGCAGCGGGGATGCGAAAGACCTTGGCGCGGGCAGCAAACGCCGTCGCATCCGGACGAATGTCAGCGAGCGCCGCCATGTCGGATATCTTGGAACCGGGCTACGCGGCGGCGGTCGCCCATACCCGCCAACGGCTGGAACGGAACATGGCGCTCGCCGAGCGAACAGCAATCGCCACCGCGATCGTCGATCAGCGCGGCGAGCCATTTCGCGGGATGCCGGACGACCTGCGGCTGCGAACGGGCGATCTCGAAAATCGGGCGCGGGCGAAGGCCATGATGGAGGAGATCCTGACGGAGACCGCGCGACATGAACGGCTCGACGCCGAGCGGCGGCGCGCGGCCGAGGAATTTGCGCGTGGCATAGCCGATAACGAGCGCAGCCTTGGTGCCGGCCGGATTGTAGATCGTCGCACCAAACGGGCCGACGCCCTCGTACCGGCGCGGGATGTCCCGGACCTGACCGAGAAGGAAATTGCCGACCGGCTACACGCTTCCACCCGCCTCGCCGACAAACGTGGCGAGATCGAAAACCTTTCGCGACTCGTCTTTGGAAACAGCCAGGCGGTGGCTGCGTCGGTGGCGAGTGTCCGCGATGCTCCGACCGGCGCAGCTGCCGGCGACGATGTTCGCGAGGGGCGGCTTGGCGAAATGGCTGGGGAGGGGAAAGGATGGTTGCGAGGGCCCAGCCCCGCGCGGCAGGCCGCCGAAGCCCATGCACCGCAGCTGGCGGCGGCGTTGGCCGATTACGGGCATGCAGTGGATTTCGAGCGGCATCAGGTCGTGTCGCAGCATCGTGACGAGCAGGCACGGCAGCGGGTAGAGATTCGCGCCCCGTCGCCGGAACTCGCCGGAGTCTTGAAAAGTGAAGGTCACGATCAGGTTCGTCGCTTGAGCAGCGAACCATCCCTTCGTCGCGAGTTTGAGACGATCACGCTGGCAATCAACAGGCGGCTGACGCCCGGTGACAAAGCCGATCTGAAGGACGGCAATGTCGCTCGGCTCGCTTCATCGCTTGGCGTTACCCGCGACCAGGCCGCATCACTACGACAGGTCCATGAGCAGGCACACGCTCTGCAGGAGAGAAGCCTCCGCCAGAACCGCGAGCTCGCCCGTGGAAGCCAAATAGGGATCCGCCGTTGATGCAGTGACCGGCAGGTCACGCCTGCCGGTCACTGAGCAGTTCGGGCGGACTTATGGCGTCGCCCCATCCGCGCTAAAAGGCTCATGTCCGGCCGGTTCCCATTCGACCGCCTTGACCTGGATGGTGGCCACCGTCGAGAGCTGGCCCTGCAGGAGCGTTCGAACTCCGCAGAAAACGACCAGGTTCTGTCCTTCGACCCGCATCCGAAGGCCGGTTGCGGCTGGTCGGAGGATGGCGCGGGCGTCCTCGAACGTGAGGAGCTTGTCCGCGCCGGCAACGTCGATCGAAAGGCAATAGCCGCAGCATTTCGAGCACAACTGTTCGGCAACGCATCGGGCATGCGCAACCGGCACGAATGCCTCGGCGACGTGTTTGTACATGGCTACTACTCCAGGATTTCGAAGCATTCCGGCCGGAGGGAGCTTCGCCTCGGCCGGAACCGTTTCCCTCATGCCGATATCCGCGCGTGCTCGGAAATGGCGCGGATCGGGAAAGCAGGCCGGCGGTAGAGTTGGTCACTGACCCTGAGCTTTTCGCGCATGGCGGCAAGCACGCGGCTCGAAACTTCGAATGCACCGCAGCAGACCGGGAAGCGACCATATCCATCGGACCGGCCGAGCTCGTCGAGTTCTGCCCCTGCTTGTCTGTAGACGCGCTTCATATGCGGCTCGTAATTCGAGATCATCGTATGGATGCCGCTATCGAGCGCGACTTCGCAGAGTGCCAAAAGCAAAAGGCAAAACGCGCGATCCGGACGCATGTCGGACGCGACCGCGTCTTCGTCGATGCACATCCTCGTACCTTCCCATATGCCAGGTGCGACAAGATCGCAGGCGCCAGGGAACGTGTTCCTGAATACGTCATAGAGCAGGGTCGGGCCCGTGGTCGGCATGAGACGAACGGAGCCGAAGAGCCGCTTCTTCTCTTCGTTGCACCACAACAGATAGGCCGGATGCAGGTCGTCATACCGATCCCGCTCGCGCGGGCCTGACACGGAAACCTCCCAGCCGAGTTTATCCGCGAAGACCTTCTTTCTCAGCCTGAACGACTGGTCGAGCAGATCGCGATGCTTGTGGTAGTCGTGGCCTTGAACAAGGATATACATCTGCGCCTCCATAGGTTGATGAAGGCGATCATGCCGACCGTAGGACGTGCGATCTATTCCCCAAGTGGATACCCTCAGCTGGGGGTATTGCCAAACGGATGAATCAGGCGCAGCTGCATCGCTCGGGCGATCGTATATGTGATCGAACCTCCGCCAAGCTTGTTGCGGGCCGACTTGATATATGCCCGAGTGGTATGCTCGGACAGTTTCAGAATGGCAGCGATGTCGACACTGTCGTTGCCAAGGGCGCTCCAGTGCAGGCATTCAAGCTCGCGAGCCGAAAGATGCGGGACCGGATCGTGCTTGCCAAAAAGTTCAAAGATCGCCTTGTGGTGAATCAGAAAAGCAAGTTCCAGCCACTCCTCCCGATACTGCGCGACAATTGTACTCCAGTCATCGCCTGCTTTCCGCGAATTCAGCGAGAGTAGCGCCCGTCGAGATTTGTCGATGATCGGGATCGAATAGCCATTCGCGCCGATGCCATGGTCTTGTGCATCCAACAGAAACTCGTGGGCGGCCAGGGGGATCTCGACTTCCCGCCAGTCAAAGGGCAATTGCCGCACGAGACCTTCTCGCAGAACAGGGTCGATCTTGACATAGTCGCGGAGGAGATACCTCGAAACCCAGGCATCGCGGTAGGTCGTGCGCACAAACGGGGTGTCCACAATATCCACGATCGTGCGAGCGAGGTGATAGGTCGCGAAATCCACCCCGTATGCCGGCCGAAAAATCTGAAGCGACTCTTGGACGTCTTTTGCTTCCTGCACCTCGAGCGCAATCCTCTCGAAGCGAGAGGGTCTTTCTGCATTCATATTGTTGCTCCAGTACACTAGGGCTTAGTTGGTGCGAGCCTTAGCTTTTTTCTCCGACAGAGCTGCGCTGATCTTTAACCTCGATCAACGTTGGCTTCGCTATCGGGGTCACCATACCGACGCATTCGCGAACACAGAAACCATCAGGAGTACGAGAACCATGTCCGATGCGCACACCGACCCCAATCAGGTTTCTTCTCGCCTCACAGTAGAATTGCGGGCTTACGAGATCTGGCTTCATGAGGGATGCCCCGACGGGCATGACCTCGACCATTGGTTCCAAGCGGAAGCCGAGGTCGCTTCGCAGCATGCGCAGTCGGAGCACAAGGGAGTACCGCCGCCAGCAGGCAAAACGAAGAGGGAGCGCGCTGCCTGACCACGGACAAACGCCAACAGTCGTCGGTCGGATGCTTGGTGATCTGCCGGGTTCACTTCGAGGACCACCTCATCGGCGCCCTCCAACCGACAACTGCTGGATCAGAGGTAGAACCTTGAATCTTCTCGACAGATCGATACACCGGGCGCGCTTTGCCTATTTCTCTATGGAAATTGCTTTGCGCACCGAGATGCACACCTATAGCGGAGGCCTCGGCGTTCTTGCAGGCGATTTGGCACGTTCCGTAGCGGATCTCGATCTACCGATGGTGTTCGTCACGCTCGTGAGTCGCCAGGGTTATGTGCGGCAAGCAATCGATCACCGTCATGCGCAGGTTAACCAGCCTGACCCGTGGGCGCCGCAGGACTTTGCGAGAGCTCTACCCCAGATGGTGGCCGTGTCGATCGAGGGGCGCGACGTGTGGGTTCGCCCCTGGCTCTATGCACTGGAATGCCCGCTAGGGCATGTTGTTCCGGTCCTGCTGCTCGATACCGATCTCGAGCAAAACGCCGTCGAGGATCGCCGGATCACCGATCATCTCTACGGCGGCGATCGGGCCGATAGGCTGAAGCAGGAGATCGTGCTCGGGATAGGCGGCCAGAGCATACTGCGCGCGCTCGGCTTCCGCATCGAGAAATATCATCTCAATGAGGGTCATGCAGCGCTGCTGACGCTGCCCTTGCTGCGGGAGACGCAGCGGTCGAACGGCAATCGCGTGTTGGATCCAATGCAAGGCTACGACTCCTTAGCGGTTCGCGAGCGCTGCGTGTTCACGACTCACACGCCCGTCGAGGCCGGATTTGACAAGTTCGACTACGACCTCGTCCAGCAGGTGCTCGGCGACTACATCGAACGCGATGTCCTAACGCACCTTGCCGGCACCGATCAGCTCAACATGACGCGGCTGGCGCTGAATCTCAGCGGCTATGTCAATGGCGTCGCGCGCCAGCATGCGGAGACGACGCGCAAGCTCTTTCCAGGCTATACAATCGCCTCGATTACCAATGGCGTCCATGTTCATCGATGGACGCATGGCGCCGTCGCTGCGCTCTTCGAGCAGCAATTCTCGAACTGGGCGCACGAGCCCGAAGTTCTCACCTTCGCTGACCAGATTGAAGACGGCGCGCTCTGGTCGGCGCACGAGAACGCCAAGAGCGATCTGCTGGCGCGCATCGCCCAGGCGACCGGCAAGCAGTTGCGTCCCGATTTGCCGCTGATCGGATATGCGCGGCGCATGACCGCCTACAAGCGCCCCGAACTGATCTTTTCCGACATCGGCCGGTTGCGCGAGATCGCGAAAGAACAACCGTTTCAGATAGTGCTGGCCGGCCTTGCGCATCCGAGCGACGACGGCGGGCAGGAGGCGATCCGCGCGATCGGCGCACATATCGACGCGCTCGACGGCACGGTCCTGGCTGCATTCGTTCCCGGCTACAATCTCGACATCGCCGCGGCGCTGGTGGCCGGCTGCGACGTCTGGCTGAACACACCGCTTCCGCCGCTCGAGGCCTCCGGCACCAGCGGGATGAAAGCCGCCCTGAACGGCGTGCTCAATCTCAGCGTGCTCGATGGCTGGTGGATCGAGGGCTGCGTCGATGGCGTGACGGGGTGGTCGATCCCCAGCAACGGTGCCGACGCGAATGATGCGGGCGCGCTTTACGACAAGCTGCGGAATGTCGTTCTTCCGCTCTATAACGGTGACCGAAAGCGCTGGATTTGGATGATGAAGCAGTCGATCTCCAAGATTGCTCCGTCCTTCAACAGCCATCGTATGATGCGGCGCTACGCGACCGAAGCATATCTGCGTTAGGAATGGTGCATGGATATCGGCATCAATGGCGTAGCGCTAATGGCATCAGAGGAGCGTGAATGAGGGTTGTTCTGTTCGAGGCCGAAGATTGGGAGAAGGCAGCTTGCGCTAGATTGATGCGCCATCACAATGTTCGTTGCACGACTGTTCCACTGAGCATTGCCACGGTGGACGATTTCAAGGATGCCGAGGTAATCAGCCCCTTCGTGGCATCCCGTCTTGACGCAGGTATCATCGATCGATTGCCTCAGTTGCAACTCATCGCGACCCGTTCGGCAGGATATGATCATATCGACCTGGGCGTTTGCCGCGAGCGCGGCATCGCCATTGCCAATGTGCCCGACTACGGGGATGCAACGGTCGCCGAGCATGCTTTCGCGCTGCTGCTGGCGCTTGCGCGCAACATCGTCGAAAGCGTCGCTATCACGCGGCGCGGCGGATTCTCGATGGCCGGCGTGCGCGGCTTCGAATTGCGCGACAAGATCATCGCAGTTATCGGGACTGGACGCATCGGGCGCCGCACGATCGAGATTGCGCGCGGCTTCGGAATGCATGTCGTCGCCTTCGACCATGTCGAGGACGCGGCCGCCGCGACACGGCTGGGGTTCACCTATGGGCCGCTCGACGAAGTCCTGGCGCGCGCCGATGTGGTGACGTTGCATGTGCCGTCAACGCCAACGACGGTGGGGCTGCTCGGCGAGCGACAGTTCGCAGCGATGAAGGATCACGCCATTCTCATCAACACCGCGCGTGGCAACGTGGTCGACACCGAAGCGCTGGTGCGGGCGCTGGCAAATGGCAAGCTGCGCGCGGCCGGTCTCGATGTGCTCCCGCAGGAGCCGCTGATCCGCGAGGAAGCCGAAATCTTTCGCCAGGACAAGGCAGTCGGTGCGTCCGATCTCAAGGCGCTGGTCGCCAATCACGTATTGTTGCGTTTCCCGAATGTCCTGGTCACGCCGCACAATGCTTACAACACCGACGCGGCGCTGGCGCGCATTATGGAAACCACGATCGCCAACATCGAAGGCTTTACGGCCGGACGCCCCGTCAATCTGGTCGAGGCCGCTTGAGATGTGCTTGTCCGCAGAGGTCAGTCTCGGCGCCGCAGCCGTCCTCATCCCTGCAGGTGCCGTCGCTGCCAGATCGGCCTTGCAGCGGGATCGCCGCTACCTGATGATAGCAACACTGCCCTTCCTGTTCGGGCTGCAGCAATTGGTGGAGGGCCTGGTGTGGATCGAAGGCCGCGCCGGCAATGCCCACCATGTCGCTCAGTATTCGCTGCTCTACATGTTTTTTACCTGGATTGCCTGGCCGATCTGGGTTCCGGTTTCGGCGTACTTTATCGAGCGCGGCGCGCGCCGCAACATCATCCTCCTGTTCGTCATCGCCGGCGCGATGCTGGGCGGCCTGCAATTCATTCCGTACTTTGTTCACGACGGCTGGCTGACGACGACGTTCCTGCGTTGGGCGATCCGCTACCAGGACATCAATCTGCTCGACGGGCTCATCTCGCGGACCGCCATCTACGCGATCTACGTCACCGTCGTCATTGTGCCGTTCCTGCTGGTGCGCAGCTGGGAGATCAAGATCTTTGGCCTGCTCGTCGCCGGCGTCCTCATTGTCACCTACGGGTTCTTCTCCTATGCATATATCTCGGTGTTCTGCTTCGGCGGTGCGCTGGTCTCCACATATCTCCTGGCGCTGATGTGGCGGAAGCGGGCCGGACCAGCCCTCGCGTAGCTGCGCCCGACCACTCACCCTCGCCAAAGCGAGCGCGCCAAGCGCGCGACGTGGACGCAAAGCCAGGTCGCGATGGCGAAACCGATCAGAGCCGCTATGGGCAACCCCAGTACCACGGGACCTATGCTCGCCTGCGCGAGCAGCGCGGACGCGACCAGGAGACTGGCCGACAGGAGCGCGAGCGCAATAAGCCCCGCCCGGCGATCAAGCCTCCTCTCGGTCTCCTCTGAATTCCGGATGCTCAACCCGAAAGCCGGCTCTCGTCCCGCCTGATGCGCGCGATGCAGCCAGGAGGCCAGCAGCGCAGGCAGGTCCTGGGCCGAGAGCGCCAGCTCGGTCTTGAGGCGCGCTATCGCCGCCTGATCGGGCCCGCCGCCCAGTGTTTGAGCGATTGCTGCTTCACCCTTAACTATCAGATTGTCCAGGACATTGAAGTCTGGGTCGAGCCGGCGCAGGCAGCCCTCGATCAGAAAAAGAGCGCGCACGAGAACCACGAGATTGTAGGGCACCGCGACATTCGTGCCATCGCCTAGCCGCATCATCCTGAGAAAAGCGTCTGCAATCGACCAGTCCTTGAGTGGGAGCGATGAATAGTCGCTTAGAATCTCCTCGATGCCGGGCACGAAAAGCGTTCGAGCGGCGCTACGGTCGATCAGTGAGAGCTCGGTCGCCGCGTCGAGCATCCATCCGGAGTCCTGGTGAACGAAGGCCTGAAGGAATGTTCCGAGATCGCGTCGTGTCGTTCGGTCGAGATAGCCGACGAGTCCAAAATCATGGAAGCAGATTCGCCCGTCTTCCATGACGAACAGGTTGCCGGGATGGGGATCGCCGTGAAAGAGCCCGATCTTCAGCAACTGCTCGAGATAGAAATCGACGAGTATCCCAGCGATGCGGGGACCGTCCTGCAGCACGGCGGGATCCTCGATCGATCGGCCGTGGCTCATGACCTGGACCAGGATAGATTCACTACAGAGAGCTTCGAATGCCGCCGGCACGTAGACGTCGGCACGCTGCTTGTAGGCATCACTGAAGCGGCGGATATTGCGGGCTTCTTGCAAAAGATCAGTCTCGCGCCTGAGATTGTCCCATATTTCGCGGGCGAGGCGCTCTAGCTGAAGGCGGCGAAGCCCGGGCACGACCCCACTGACGAGTCGGGCGACGACTGTGAGAATGCGCATGTCGCCGTCAACGCGCTCGCGCATATGTGGGCGCCTGATCTTCACGATGACTTCCTGCCCATTGGCTAAGGTAGCGCGGTGGACTTGAGCGATCGAGGCAGCAGCAAACGGCTCGCTGTCGAATGTCTTGAAGATCTCTTCGAGCGGACGCTGCATCGCGCGCTCCACTTCCGCTCTGGCCTCTTGAGCGGAAAATGGACGGGCGTGTTCGCGCAGGTAGCGAAGCTCCGAGAGATAGGCCTCGGGAAATAGGTCCGGCCTCATGCTGAGGGCCTGCCCGATCTTGATGAAGGTGCCGCCGAGATTATCGAGCGTCTGGCGCAGCCGCGCCGGCAACGCCGATTGATCGACAGCGACACCGCGGCGTCGCTCAGTGAGATAGAGCAGGACCAACGCCGATGCAGCGCTGGTAATCTGCAAGAACCGCGATGTCACCAACTCGGCCTCGACTTGCTTCGAACGCCACGCATTGCCTTAGAAGAACCGCTGCCGGACGCCGAGAGAGCCGTTTGTGCGCGCAATCGAGTCGTTTGCATCGGATGCGAGGCCGGTCAGCGCACGGATCGCGTCGATCGTCTCGGGAATGACGATCGCCTGGTTGTCGACCATATAGGCGTAGAACAACTCATCGTCTTCCGTTCGCATCATATCCTCCCAAAGCGCCACCTCGTAGAGATTGTCGCGCGGCCGGTCGAGATCGGCCATCAGTTCCTTGACGGTATTGATGGCGGTGAGACCGTCCGTGGTTCGGATCAGCGCAATGCGCGACGATGCCCGAAAGGCCTGAAGCACCTCTTCTTTCTCGGCCGGGCGGGTCAGTTGGACCGACCAGTAGTGGAGATGCGCGAGCGTCTCGGGCACCTTCACGGCCATGGTAACCACGTCAAGCTCCGGATCGACGCTTCGCGCGTCCGGTCCCTGATGACTGGGGATTTCCGGCTCGGGCACGAGCGTATTCATGATCCCGCTTGCATGGCTCTCCCAGGGATCGGTGGCGCGTCTGAGGAGAGTACCCCGCGCGCGCTTCAGAAGTCCTGCACGCTTCAGCGCCGAAAGCGTGCGAACGATGGAAGTCGTGTTGCAGGATACGACCCGCGTAGACTCCCTGCCGATCGCGGTGGCAAAGGAACTGTCCGCGACGAATGAATGTCCCGTCACGGCGTGCTTTTCCCCGCCATGCACGATGAACTTTATACCGTGCGAGCGATAGCGCTGGACATTGGTTGCACCGACGCGCTTGGGCGTGCAGTCAACGATGACGTCGACATTCTGGAGCAGCTTATCGAGGGTGCCGGCGACTGCGAGACCGGCTTCTGTCATCGTGCGCAGCGTCTCGTCGGACGCTGCGTAGAGCGCGATTTCCTTCTGGTCCAGAGAGCGCAGGCGCCAATCGCTGGCGACATCGCAGACACCGATCAACTCCATGTCATCCTGCAGGCGCACGGCATCGGCCACGCGCTTGCCGATCACGCCGTATCCGTTCACCGCCACCCGGGTGGGACCAGTCTGTGCCATTGAAATGCCTTCCTGAAGATCTCGCCGAAAACCAACGGCAGCGTCGGCCTCTTGTTCGTATGGGTTCAGTCTAGGCGTGGGCTCGACAGGGCATCCTTGATCCAGGTTAAGAAGCACATGTGCTTCGAATGGTCGTCGCGAGGGCGCCATGACGGCCATCTCGCAATTCATCACCTGAAGGACATGGTTTGCAGAATGTTCGTCTGGAGGTGTTCGACAAATTCGCAGGTTCATACGTCACAGCGTCGACTTTCGAAGGGGAAGGCCCTGAAGGGTGCAATTCCAATCCCTTCGGTCGGTGCGCAGTGCAGCGATTGTCCGAAAGAGCAACCCGGCGTCTGTAAAGACGCCGGGAACGATTCACTTTGGGCAAGTGCCCTGTCGCGCAGCGGGAACTGCCGGCACCCTAGCCACGGTCCTCATAGGTAACGTAGGCCATCATACCCGTGGCCATGTGGTAGAGGTGATGGCAATGGAGCGGCCATATTCCCGGATTTTCGGCATCGAAGGCGATCGTTGCCGCCCCACCCGGTGGGATTAGAACAGTATCGCGAACAGCCCCAGCCAGTTTGGCACCATTGATTTCCGTCACCTGGAAGTGATGGCCATGGAGGTGCATCGGATGCGACATCATCGATGTGTTTCGAATAGCAATTTCGATCCGCTCGCCTCTGCGGGCACGTAAGTCGGTATCGCCATCAAAACCCCAGGCATATCCCTGCATTTGTCCTGTCAGGTTGAGCGTGAAACGCCGGTCTGCCGGCCTTTCGGCAAGGGCTTGTCGGGCACGAAGGCGCTCCTCGAGCGAGAAATCTACCAGAGGTCCTGGTATGTCGCCGATATTGGCGATCCGTCGTACGGTCGCTCCCGCCGTTGCAAGGAGAACGCCCGTGCGCTCGGCCGCACCCTCGCGCAAGGCAAGAACCGGATAAGCGCCCTCCCCATTTGGAAGGGAAAGAACGATATCAAGCCGCTGCCCCATGCTGATGGGGAACCTGGCAGCTTCGATCGGCTCCACGTCCTGGCCGTCAACGGCGACAAGCGTGCCCTGGACAACACCGGTATCAATGGTAAAGCCCGTTGCTGTCGCCCCGTTGATGATGCGAAGCCGAATGCGGCCAGATTTCTCCACCCGCACAACTTCCGGATCGTCCAGCGTCCGATCATTTGCGAGGTAGGCGTCGTAGTCGATATCGTTGAGATCCATTCCGCCCATTTGCATGTCGGTCATTCCGGCCATCGGCATTTTGCCCATAGCGGAGTGATCCATCATGGGCATTTTCGACATGTCGCCGGCTCCCATCGTTGATTGGTCCATTGGCGCGTCATGCCCCTGGCCTTCCTTGAGCTTCGCCAGCAATTCCGCGGCCGGGGTGAAGGAGAAATCATGCAGCAGGATAACCACCTCCTGCTCGTCGCGCGATGCGGCCGTTTCGGAGCGGACAATCAGCGGGGCCGCCAGGAGGTTCTGTTCCTGCAAGGTATGGGCATGCATCCAGTGCGTGCCACCACGGCCGACCGGAAAGCTGTAACGCTTGGCAGCCTTGGGGGCGATCAAGGGAACCGGATTGTCCGGGACCCCATCCGACTCCCAGGGCGGCGTAAGACCGTGCCAGTGAATCATCGTCGGTTCGTCGAGTTCGTTCACCAGATCGACATCGAATTGTTTGCCGGCATCCATGGCCAGCCCATGCACGCCATTGGGCTGCAACAGCCCGAAGACGCGCGCGGCGCGACCGTTTACTTCGATCGTCCGGCTCGCAACCGCGAGCTTGATCGATGAAGCGCCGGACACCTGTGCCCAACCGATTGCCGGGCGAACAATTGCCGCAGCGCCGACTGTCGCTGCACCTGTCATCATTGTCGTAAGAAAACTACGTCTGTTCATGATTGTATTCCTCATTGTGCCTGCGTTCCGCAGGCGTCCTGATCAAGCGCCGAGACGACGCACATCGAAAATCGGTCAGCGACCGGATGTTCGGGGATCAGCTTCGAGGAGGTCCGTGACGCGGGCTGAGAGTGATGCCGGCAAGATGCTCGCGAGACTCCGTGCCGTGATTTGCAGTGAGCGGCGGCGGCTCGTGGTCTGCGCTCTTGGGGAAGGCGGCCAGGCAAATGGCGCACTTGGCCACGCAGCAGCGATCCGGATGCGCATCACCTGGCTCACTCACCTGGGCAGTCTCTGGGTGGCTTGTAGAAGCCCGTGAAAGGTTCGACGTGCTACTCATGACATCGCTCGATGTGGGAAGCATATCGTGGCACGGCATCGAATGAGCGCTTGAGATGCCTACGCCGGCAAACGCAAGCACAAGCGCGGCGACAAGCACCGTTCTTACATACCCGATGATCGTGACAAGCGGTTTCATTCTGCCTCGGATGCCAATGGCGAACCAATATCCTGGCATCGACCAAGTCGACTTGATCCGGATCAAGCATACCACGCAAAATGCGGTAGCATGATGATTGCGACCGCTCCCGCTAAGACAAGCGCGATTGTGTTTCGAAGCCGGAAACGGGTGGGTTCGGGGGACTGCTGCTATGCCACGGTGTCCGACAGCACGAGCTCCGGTCGCCAATCTGAAGCTCGTATCGCCGGATCCAATTCCAACCTCAGCGCCGGGAATCAATTCCATGCAAACCGCTTTATCCGCGACCGCGGATCATGCGCAAAAGAACATCGTCACGACGCCAGACATGGTGCCAGAGTGCTGCGGCAACGTGGAGAACAACGAGCGCAAGCAGCGTCCAGCTCAGGAGACTGTGAAGCGGCGCAATCCGAAAGGTCACATACATGGCAATCGTCCCCGTAAGCGGGAGAACGATCAGGATAGCATATAGTGCAAGGTGCATTACGGCCGCAAGAAATCGCTCGAACTTCGACATACCCTCGACAGGACTCGGCCGACCGCAGGCAAATCGCAGAACCAACTGGGCCAGCACGAGCACGAGAATAGTCCAACCGCTCCACGCGTGTACCTGATGTAGAAACAGATCGAAGGGACGCGGCTTCAACAGGAGGTGGGCCATGTGAGTTCTCTGGATCGCCCAGGCCGTTGGCACCTGAACCAGGCATAGTACAAGGACTGTCCAGTGCATCAGGCGATGGGCGAGCGGCAACCCGACGGGCCTACCAGCCGATGGTTGCGATGTTTGTGGGCGCGCCTTCAAGCTTCGATCCCGATAATGTCGCCGGCCCGCGCCGCATAGTCCAGGGCATAAGCAAGTTCGCCACTCGTCTCAGCATGAACATGCAGCAGCGGCTGGCCACGATCGATCTCGTCACCGAGCCGCACCGCCATGAGAATTCCCGCGGCTTTTGCTTCCGGAGCACCGGCGAGCTTGGCGAGTCGGGAAAGCTTGCGGTTGTTGATATGAACCACCCGACCAGCATGCGGCGCGGCCAGAGAGTGGATATGCGAAGCCCTGGGTGGGCTGCGTCGCCCGCCCTGTGCCTCACAGATCGCGTCGAATTTTGCCGAGGCCCGACCGCTTGAGAGCGTTGCGAGCGCAAGAGCGAAGCCGTCTCCTTTTGCCGCCTTGCCGCCGATCTCCAGCGCGGCTCCTGCGAGTGCGGCGGCGCGACGACGCAGATCGTCCGGGGCTCCCGGTGCGTTGTTGAGCACGGCAACGACATCCAGCGCTTCCAAAGCCGGTCCAATGCCACGACCGACCGGCTGGGAACCGTCTGTCTGAACACAGGTCGTCGCGAGACCGAAACGAGCCGCGACGGCGGCGAGGCGTGCTGCCAAACGGCCGGCCGCGTCCTCGCTGCGCAGTTTGGCCGTCGCGCCGACCGGAATGTCGACGACGACGTGGGTCGAACCCGCCGCGATTTTCTTGGACAGAACGGAGGCGACGAGCTGGCCCTCGGTGTCGATATCGAGTTCGCGCTCGACCCGCACAAAGATATCGTCAGCAGGGCTGAGGTGCACGGCTCCGCCCCATGCGATGCAGCCCCCCTCCCTTTCGACCACGCGTTTCAAGGCGGCGATATCGAGATCGACGGGCGCCAGCGTTTCCATCGTGTCGGCCGTTCCGGCAGGCGAGGTGATGGCACGAGAGGATGTCTTGGGCATGACAAGCCCGTTTGCGGCGACGATTGCAACCACAATCGGCGTGGTCCTGTTGCCAGGTAGGCCGCCGACACAATGTTTGTCTACGACAGTTGGTGCGTCCCATCGCATCTTTTCACCAACATCGATCATGGCTTTGGTCAGGTCAGCGGTCTCGTTCTCGTCGAGAGGCAGGGCCGCGCTAGCAGTCAGGAAGGCCGAGAGATGCACTTCGGAGTAGCGACCTCTAGCGACGTCGCGAAGAATCTCGTCAAAAGCGCGCTGATCCAGGCGGTGACCGTAGATGCGTTGGCGTACACTGGCGAGGGAATCGATCGCGGGCGCGTGGCTCACCCCGACCGCATCACCATCTTCGAGCCCGAGCCGTTCCCATGCGGTCTCGGAAAGACCCACCTCGTCGACGCCGATCAAACCGTCGCCATCGATCTGAAACAATGCCGCCTGGACCGATGCATCGCCGTTCGAGACGAGCACCTGGGAACGTGCCGACAGACCCTCGGAGCGACAGACATGGCAATCGGAGCGCATGACGACAACCGCCTGATGTTGCGTATGCAGCCGGATGCGCCGCACCCGTAGTGTCGGTTGAGCGAGATTGTGGACGTCGTTACGGGTCATAGCTTGAACGCCTGACCCTGACGCGAGACCGTAGCATTCCATCCGAGCTCGCGGTCAATGCGAATTCGCAAGGCTTCGGAGGCGTCATCCTCACCATGGACAATGAACACGCGGGCCGGCGGACGCTGGAAGCCCGACAGCCATCGCATCAGCTCATTGGCGTCGGCATGGGCCGACAGCATCGACAATTCCTCGACTGTCGCACGCACAGGGACCCACTGCCCGTGGATCTTGATTTCCTCGGCACCTTGCAGCATGGCGCGGCCGCGCGTTCCCGCCGCCTGGAAGCCTGAAAACAGGATCGTATTGCGGGCGTGGGGCGCAAAGGCCTTCAGGTGATGGAGGACACGACCGCCCGTCGCCATGCCGCTCGCGGAAATCACAACCTTCGGATAGGCGCTTGCCGTAACAGCCTTCGATTCCTCGACTTCGCGGGTGTAGGTGGCAATCGAGCAAATTGCGTCGCATTGCTCAGGCGTCAGGCGATGATCATGGCGATGGGCGTGCAAGAGATCGGTGGCATTGATCGCCATGGGACTGTCGAGATAGATCGGGACTCTCGAAAGGCGACCCGCCGTCTTGAGCCTCCAAAGATGGTAAAGCAGCGACTGGACCCGGCCAACGGCGAAGGCCGGCACAACCACCGTCCCGCCGCGCGCGATCGTCCGCTCGACGACCGCGCCAAGTGCCTCGGTCGGATCCGCCGGATCGTGAATGCGGTTGCCATAGGTTGACTCGATCAGGACGTAATCCGCCACCGGAACCGGGGCCGGATCGGGAAGGACCGGATCACCGTAGCGGCCGAGATCGCCGGAAAATGCAATCCGGCGTCCACCCCATTCGACCTCTGCTGTTGCCGCGCCTAGAATGTGCCCGGCGTGGCGGAAGATCAGTGTGGCGCCGAAAGGCAGCTCAATGGGCGTGTCAAAGGGGACGGTCGAGAAGAACTCGAGGCTACGCTCCGCATCTCGGATCCCGTAGAGCGCGAGTGCCGGGTTATGCTTGGAGAAGCCTTTCCGATTGGCATACTCGGCGTCCTTTTCCTGCAGGTGCCCGCTATCCTTGAGGATGAGTTCTGCAACATCACGGGTTGCTTCGGTTGCATAGATTTTTCCACGGAATCCGTCGCGCACGAGCTTGGGAAGGTACCCGGAGTGATCAAGGTGGGCATGTGTCAGAATGACGGCGTCTATGTCGGACGGCGCTATCGGCAACGGCTCCCAATTCAGTTCGCGGAGATTCTTGAGGCCCTGAAAAAGGCCGCAGTCGATCAGGATGCGCTTGTCGCCACTGGCGAGGAGATGTTTCGAGCCGGTGACGGTGCCTGCGCCGCCGAGGGAGGTGAGTGTAAGCATGTCGTCCTCTAATACCTCTGGGTGACGAGATCGGCGGGCGTGCCTTTGCCATCGATGGCGTTGCGTTCGGCGACAGTAAGAAAGTCGTCGCGCGACCAGCCGGCCAAAGCCGAAGCCGCCTCGACCAGATGCGCCCAAGAGCAGCGATTGGCAAACAGCATACCCGCAACGTCGAGTGTGCCGCCACGGCTGATGTAACCGCGTGCTGCAGTGTGCTTCGGCCCGCCGTCAAGCCGCCGCAGCAGGCCGAGCATCAGCTCGGGCCGCGTATGGGAGACGATCAGACGGGGGAGTCCGACGGGGAAAAGGCGCGCAAGTGCGTCATCCTTTGCGACAAAACGCGCCTCGATCGGATCGCGTGGGATTCGGAAGCGGCCGGGCTCATTGATCGCCGTCACCAGGATCCGCCGTCCGTGCTCCTTCAGTCGGTGCGCAGCCTTGAGCGCCTCCTCGAGCTGGTAGGCGCCGACCGAGACGATCTGGAGCTCGGCATCCTCTGCCTGCCCGTCGATCGGTGCGGCGCCATCGGCAACGAAACGGGTCGCAACCTCACCGTCGAACCGATGCGGCATATCTCGCTTGGAGACGATCACGCCCGCGATCTGCCCGCGTCCGCTGAAGACCGAGGCCATGGTGGCGACAGCGCTGTTGGCGTCAACGGGAAACAGCACGCGCGCAGTATCTGACATTTCACCGAGAAGCGCTTCGCCGAGCGTCGGATCCTGATGCGACTGCTCGTTCTTTGAATTCTCCCAGGTGTGCGAGGTGACCACGAGCGGGACCGAAATCCAGCCTGGTTCCTTGCCATCTTCGCGCTGGCGGCGGGCGAACACGATTTCCTGCCGCAAGCCACCGAGCATCTTCATCGCGAAGGCTTCATAGCTGACGATGAGGTTGATCCCCCCCTTGTTCGCAAGCGCCGCTCCGGCGACCGCTTCCTCGTTCAGTGCCGTGATTACGCCGCCGTCACGTGCTTCGGCGACGCCCGTCTCCGGCGCGTTCACACGATGGCGCAGCCTCTCGAGTGTGGCGCCCATATGATTGGAGCTCAGCTCGTCGGGATTGCCGACGCGCACCCGCAATGAGGGATTGGTGTCGACGAAACGCACGAACCAGCGATCGAGCGCATGCATGGCACAATCAGCGGACGCGGCTGTGTCAATCCAGCCAGGCGCAGGCAGGTGAGGCGTCGGCGGACGGCGGACGGCGAGCGGGTGACTGCTCTCGGCAGGTCGGTTCTGTTGCTGATGGACGGCGATAGCGGACAAGGCCGCCTCGATCTCGTCGGATGGAACGAACAGAGCCTGCGCCGCTTCGTTGAACGCGACGCGGGCGGCCTCATCACGTGAGGGATTCGCGGCAAGCGGCAGGTTGTGGGCAGCATTGGTTCCTGCGCCTGGAAAACCGAAGCCTTTCACGGTTTCCGCAATCGCATAGGGAATGGCTGCGGGATAAACCCGAGCAGGATCGGCGGCAAAACGGCTGAGGCGTTCCTCAGCCGTCAGGATCGCCCACACGAAGGCAGCTGGATCACGGCCGTCAATGCGGAAGGGATCGAAGCCGTTGAGCCTCAGATGATCGGCGAGCCAGTCAGCGCCACCCTGCTGCGCAATCTGCGCCCGCTCCTCGATACGTCGGCCATTGAGGATCATCATCGGAACGACAAGGCCGCAATCCTCAGCACGCCACCACCGTGCCGTCCAGTCCGAGCCGCGCTGCTCCTCGAAGGCACCGTCGCTGAGGAAGGCGACCAGGCTCTCTCCCGGGAGCGGTGCATGGACATACTGCACCTCGGCGAAGCCAAGATATCCACCCTCAGAGATGGCGCCGGCCGTGTTCGGTCCGGCGTGGCTGCCGATCGGGACCGCCGAGCGGCCTTCGGCGTCGATCGCGTAGGAGTAGAAATCGGCGACCAGTTGGGACAAGCCTTTCTCGCTGCGGTCGTAACGGCCCTTTTGCGCCTCGGAGACGTCGCCGGTCAGCGCATTGACCGCCTCGATCGCGGCGACGCAATGGCCCTGACCCATCATCCAGGAGCGGGTGGTCGCCGAAAGCGCGTTCGCGGTGAGATAGCCGACAAAGGCGGGGACCATGTTCAGCGATCCGCCGGTGTGTCCTTCCGGAGCAGTCTTGAAGGCCTCGGCCGGCAGTGCCGCCCCGGACACGTCGACGCGCTTGGCATAGGTCATATGGACAACGGTCCACATCGCCGCCGCCGTCAGCCGGTCGGCTGCTGCGAGCAGACGAAATAGCCGGCTCGGGTTCAGATTGTGCGATTGCGCAAGCATGTGAATGCGCTCGACCGTCTCGTCCCTATGCGTGATCGGCCCGTAGCCGGCACGCCAATGTTCGAAGACTGAAGCTGAGGACGTCGTCGCTGCCATGCGGTGGTGCCTTTCCTGGATTTGTCTACCTTTTTGGTTTTCTGCCAGTTCACGCGGCCCCACCGGTCCAGGGCGGCGGATCACTTGCCGGGAATGAATCGATGCCGGCCTGCGTGACCTCGTCGACAAACTCGGGTGGCCGCCGATGACGGATCAGTTCGGTATCCGGCGCATCAGCGGCCGCAATCGCATCCGCAATCATCTGCGAAAGCGCGATTGCGTTGGTCGGGTGGCTGACGGAATCGGAAGAAGCGATCCTGCCACAGAGCGGTGTCAGCCGCGCATACGAATCGCTGGCAAAGATGCCATGAACGACAGCAACGTCGGGCCGAGAGAACCCCTGTAGCGGCAACTTGCGCGCCGCCTCGATGAGCGTGGTTCCGGAGGAAGCGATATCGTCGACCAGCACCGGCTGTAGACCAGCCCACTGCGAGAGGTCCGGAAGCGAGATTTCGACATCGCGGTCGCCGTGCCGGACCTTGCGAAGCACCGTATGCGGCGCGCTGATCCGCGACGCAATTGCCGAAACCCACTGTTCGCTTTCTTCGTCCGGGCCGATGATCAGCGGCTTGTCGACCGAAGCGGCTATCCAGTCCGCCAGAAGCGGCGCCGCATGCAGCGTCAATGCAGGGATATCATAAAGTGCGGATAGTGCCGGATACCGGTGCAGGTGCGGATCGACCGTGACGAGCCGGTCGAAGCTGGAGGATATCAGACGCGCGAAGGTTTGCGAGGTGACGGCTTCTCCCGGCCGGAAACGACGATCCTGCCGCATATACGCGAGATAGGGGGCCACCAGCGTCACTGAAGCGGCTCCAAGCGACCGTGCCGCGTCCGCAAGAAAGATGAGACGCAGGAAACCCGCGTCGGGGCGAGCCAGCGTTGAAACTAGTAGAACCGCTTTTCCCATCACATCATCGACGAAGCGCGCGTAGGTTTCGCCATCGGGGAAGTTGCGTGTTTCGATGGAGCCCAGATCGCCCGCACCCGCGTAGGATAGATCCCGCGCCAGGGCTTCGTTGCCGGGAACGGCAAATAGCAGCCGTTGGGGTTGAACTTGCATTTGGGGGGGCGGGGAGGACATTGTTGTGTGGCAACCTCGTCTTGCCGAGTCGTGAGACGACGCTCGGCTGGCCTGAAGATTTTCTTGCGAAAACCGAAATTGCCTTTGTCATAGCGTTGCGCTGCAGTTCGATTCTTTGATCGAGATTAAGTTCTCGCTTTGCGCCGCTCCTGGATCGAGCGCACCAGCATATCTCGCTGGTCGGCCGGAGGCGTCGCCGAGCTCGGGTCGAAAACGGACCTCTGGCAGGTACAACCTTGATCTGGGTTAAAGTTTTTTCCGCGTCTAAGGCTGAATAGTCCTCGTGATGCCGGGAAGGCGAAGGTCTGCTCGTAGCACCGCCATCTGTGACGCAACTTCCAATCGCAAAACTCTCTCGCCAGTACAGAAACCAGCAGGTGATCACGAGCATGCACGACGAGAAGAAGGCTTCCGCCAAGCAGACTTTCAAGTTTGACGTGGTTTATTTTATCGCCGCTTTCTTTGCGATCCTCCTGATACAGGACTTTTTCGTTGGCCGGGACCATCTCAAGACGATCCCGTATAGCGAATTCCAAAGTCTCATCGACAAGGATGGCGCCTCCGATCTCGTCGTCGGTCCCACCAGGATTACAGGAACCTACAAACAACCCGCCGATAACGGTGGGGCGGAGCATTTCGCAACGGTGCGGGTCGACCAGCAGATCGCCACCGAGCTCACCCGGCGGAATATCTCTTTCTCCGGCGAACCGGAGCCCGGCGTCTTGCAACGCCTGCTCTCGTGGATCGCACCGACCGCTTTGTTCATCCTGCTTTGGATGTTCATGCTGCGCCCGATGATGGCCGGCGGTCACGGTGGGCTGATGGGAATTGGCAAGAGCCGTGCCAAGGTTTACGCGGAAAGCGACATCAAGGTGAGCTTTGCCGATGTGGCTGGTGTCGACGAAGCCAAGCAGGAACTGGCGGAAGTCGTCGGGTTCCTCAAAGATCCAACCAAGTATGGACGACTGGGCGCTCGCATTCCTAAGGGCATTCTCCTCGTTGGGCCACCGGGAACCGGAAGACCCTCCTGGCGCGCGCGGTCGCAGGTGAGTCCGGCGTCCGGTTTCTTTCAATCACGGGATCGGAGTTCGTGGAAATGTTCGTGGGCGTCGGAGCCTCGCGGGTTCGCGATCTCTTCCAGCAGGCGCGTGAAGAACCGCCCGCGATCATATTTATCGACGAACTCGATGCGCTGGGCCGAGCACGCGGCGTCGATATGCCTGGGGCTGGACACGACGAAAAGGCGCAGACGCTGAACCAGCTCTTGGCCGAGATGGACGGCTTCGACCCGAGTGTCGGTATCATCGTGCTGGCAGCAACAAATCGACCCGAGATCCTCGACCCTGCGCTCTTGCGCGCCGGGCGTTTCGATCGCCAGGTGCTCGTCGATCGTCCCGATCGCAAGGGGCGGATCGACATCCTGAATGTCCATCTCAAGAAGATCAGCGCGGTGGCCGACCTCGACATTGAGGCAGTCGCAGCGCTGACTCCGGGGTTCACTGGCGCAGACCTCGCAAACCTTGTCAACGAGGCAGCACTCGTCGCGACGCGTCGAGGCGCCAATGCCACGACGCTCGATGACTTCACGCAAGCCGTCGAACGTCTCGTTGCCGGTCTGGAGAAGAAAAGCCGGATTCTGGGCGCTCGCGAGCGAGAGATCGTGGCCCACCATGAAATGGGTCATGCGCTGGTCGCGCTCGCGCTGCCCCAGACCGATGTCGTGCAGAAGGTTTCTATCATTCCTCGCGGCATCGCCGCACTTGGATACACCTTGCAGCGTCCGACCGAAGACCGTTTTCTGATGAGCCGGTCCGAACTCAACAATCGGATGGCCGTGCTGCTCGGCGGACGTGCTGCCGAAAGCCTGATCTTCGAGGACGTTTCAACGGGTGCTGCAGACGATCTCGTCAAGGCGACCGACATCGCGAGAAACATGGTCGTTCGTTTCGGGATGACAGACGAGCTTGGCCAGGTTGCCTACGAACCGGAAACCGGAAGTTTCCTGGCGGGCGCGACGCCGGTCTGGAGACCCCGCACCTATGGAGACGGAACGGCAGAAGCGATTGATCACCAAGTCAGGCAGTTGATTGAAAGGGCATTCGAGACGGCGCATTCGATCCTCGAGCGCAATCGCTCCGTCCTGGAGTCGAGCGCGCACGAGCTTCTTGCCCATGAAACACTTGGACCCGACGATATCGCAAAGCTCACCGGTCAACTCGATCGACATGTTCCCCTCTCCCGGCCAATCCTGGCCACCGACCAACGGTGACAAGCAAGACGTCATTTCAAAACGAATCTGGTCCTGATTTCGTGCGAGGAACGAGAATTGCGCATAGTGTTTACATTGATCGCTATCGTTGCCACCATCGTCGGGGCAAGCGGCTATATTTATTGGCTTCAGCAACAGGATCGCGTGCCGCCCGGCTTGGCCCGGGCGAACGGGAGAATCGAGGTTGAGCGCGTCGACATCACGAGCAAGTACGCCGGCCGGTTGGCTGAGGTATTGGTCGATGAAGGTGCGGAGGTTGCCAAGGGTGATGTTCTCGCCCGACTCGACACGAGCGAACTCCGGGCACAACTATCCGCTGCGAAAGCCGCCGTCCATCGCAGCCACCAGAGTGTTGCCGGTGCGCAGGCAACTGTGATGCTCCGGGAATCGGAGCTGAATCTCGCGCAAATCGAACTTCAGCGCGCTACGGAACTCATGCGGTCGAACGCAACCGCCCAATCGGATTTGGACCGTCGGACAGCACAGCGAGATATCGCAGCCGCGTCTCTGCAGGCTGCGAAGGCTGCCGTCGAGGATGCAAATGCGTCGGTGGAAGTTGCCGAGGCACAGGTCAGCCAGATCGAAGCCACGATCGACGACATGACGTTGAGGGCCCCAGTGTCAGGACGCATCGAGTATCGGCTTGCCCAAGCGGGAGAGGTCGTCGGCGCCGGTGGCAGGGTTTTGACCTTGTTCAACCTCTCGGATGCGCACATGACAATCTACCTTCCGACTGCATCTGCAGGGCGCGTCGCAATCGGTTCGCAAGCGCGTATCGTGCTGGATGGCGCGGGCAACTATGTTCTACCGGCGACCATCTCGTTTGTCTCTGCCGACGCCCAGTTCACCCCGAAGTTCGTCGAGACCGAAACCGAGCGCGAGAAGCTCATGTATCGCGTCAAGCTGCATATCGACCCGCAACTTGTCGCATCGGAACGCGGGTATGTGAAATCAGGAATGACGGGTAACGCCTATGTCGAGATCGCAGGTGGCGCTGCCTGGCCTGCAGACCTCGCACCGAGGCTTCCGGATGCCGATTGACCCTCAAAATGCGGTCAGCCTGACCGGTGTCCGTCATACTTACGGAAAGACGGTTGCTCTTGGCGATGTAAGCCTCTCCATTGCCTCCGGCTCCCGACTAGCCATCGTCGGGCCTGACGGCGTCGGCAAGTCGACGCTGCTAGGCCTCATTGCAGGCGTCCGTCGCATCCAGCATGGCTCTGTCAGCGTTCTCGGCGGCGATATGGCGCTGAGTTCTCAACGGGCCAAAGCTGCGCCCCGGATCGCCTATATGCCGCAGGGCCTCGGACGAAACCTCTACCCGACCCTGTCGGTGATCGAGAACATAGAGTTTTTCGCTGACCTCTACGGCCAGCCGGCGGAGCGTCGGCGCAAACTTATCGATCGTCTCTTGCAGGTGACCGCCCTTGCTCCTTTTTCCGAAAGGCCGGCCGGCAAGCTTTCGGGAGGAATGAAACAGAAGCTTGGCCTCTGCTGCGCATTGGTTCACGACCCTGATCTTCTTATCCTTGACGAGCCCACCACAGGCGTCGATCCACTGTCGCGGCGCCAATTCTGGACCTTGATCGCCCGCATCGGGGCCGAGCGACCGTCCATGACGGTGATTGTGGCCACCGCCTATATGGAGGAAGCGGGCCAATTCGAGCGAATCGTGGCGATGGATGATGGCCAGATCATCGCCGATGGCAACAAGGTTGACCTGCTTGGCCGAACAAGCGCCAGTTCCCTCGAAGAAGCCTTCGTACGATTGCAGCGACCAGAGCGCCGTGGGACTGAGATTTCCACGGCGGCTACACGCCGTCGGCCAGACGGCGAGCCGCCGGCGATCGTCGCCGAAGGTCTGACGATGCGCTTCGGCGATTTCACTGCGGTCGACCATGTGAGCTTCAGGATCGAAAAAGGCGAGATCTTCGGATTCCTCGGCTCAAACGGCTGCGGCAAGACCACGACGATGAAGATGCTGACCGGCTTGTTGCCCGCGACGGAGGGCCATGCAACTCTCCTGGGAAAGCCCGTGGACGCGCGCGACATTTCCACCCGGACGCGGATCGGCTACGTGTCGCAGTCGTTCTCGCTCTACGAAGAACTCTCCGTGCGTGGAAATCTCGAACTGCATGGCCGGTTGTGCGATATCGCGGGCGCGGCGCTTGATTCCCGCGTCGAGCTTGCTCTCTCCCGGTTCGACCTGGTGAACGTTGCCGACATGCATCCCGACGCATTGCCGCTGGGGGTACGTCAGCGGCTTCAGCTGGCGGCGGCGTGCCTTCATAGTCCGGACGTTCTCATTCTGGACGAACCCACCTCCGGGGTCGACCCGGCTGCGCGTGATCGCTTCTGGAGTTTTCTCTTGGAGATGTCGCGACGGGACGGCGTCACGATCTTCATTTCCACCCACTTCATGAACGAAGCGGAACGCTGCGACAGGATCTCGCTCATGCACGCCGGCCGGGTACTGGCCGTTGGGGCTCCGCGCGACCTCCAGGTCGAACGGGGCGCCGACAATCTCGAAGACGCCTTTGTCGCCTATCTGCAAGACGCCGCCGGTCTGCAACCGGATACTGCCGACCCCGACGATGCCGTCCGTGACGCGGATCTTGCTCAGGCCGATGTCACAGACAAGCCAGTGGCGTCGAACAGGTCCCCACTCACGCCGCTAAGGCGCATCTGGACTTTCGCGCGACGCGAGGCGCTCGAGGTCAGTCGGGACCGTATCCGCCTCGCATTCGCTCTCTTGGGTCCACTCCTTCTCATGGCTACCATCGGGTACGGGATATCTTTCGACATCACGGGGCTGCGTTACGCGGTGCTGGACCGGGATCGATCGCCGGAGAGCCGGTTGTTTGTCGACCAGTTCGCAAACTCCCGCTACTTTGCCGAACGGTCGCCGCTGAAGGATGAGTCCGAGATCGAGCGGCGCTTGCGCGCCGGCGAGCTCAAGTTCGTAATCGATGTCCCCTCTGGCTTTGGTCGCGATTTGTTGCGCGCCCGCCAACCCGAGGTGGCGTTCTGGCTCGACGGCGGCAACACGTTCCCGGCCGAGACCGCCCGTGCCTATATCCTCGGGACGGTCCGCAGCTATGCGGCCGAGCTCGCCGGCGCAACTGGTTCGGTCAATTCACTCGCCCCAGAGGCAATAAGTGTAGAACCTCGCTTTCGCTACAATCAGGATTTCCGCAGCGTTTTCGCGATCACGCCAGGGGCCATGATGCTTCTTCTCATTGTGTTTCCGGCCATGCTGACCGCGCTCGGTGTGGTACGTGAGAAGGAGATGGGCTCCATTGCGAACGTGTATGCCTCTCCGGCCGCTGTGAGCGAGTACCTGCTCGGCAAGCAACTCCCCTATGTCGCAATCGGGATGCTAAGCTACATCAGCCTCTTGTCGTTGGCCGCCGGAATTCTTGGTGTTGTGCCGAAGGGATCGTTGCTGGCTCTCTCGGTCGCTGCCTTCGTCTATGTCGTCGCCGCCACTGCCTTTGGCCTGCTGGTTTCGGCATTCGTATCGACCCAGGTCGCCGCTATCTTCGGAACCGCCATCGTCACCGCGATGACGGCGGCTCACTACTCCGGCTTCCTGATCCCCGCATCGTCGCTGGAGGGGCCGGGGCGCATAATGGGGCTGTCGTTTCCGGCATTGTGGTTTCAAACGATCAGTCTTGGCGTCTTCGCCAAGGGGCTCGACCTGTGGGCATTCAAAACCGAGATCTTCGCGCTCGTCGGCTTCGCACTGGTGTTCCTCGTCCTCGCAAGACTACTGATCCGCAAGCAGGTGGCCTGAATATGCGGCGATGGATGAAGAACGCCTTTCGGTTGGGGATCAAGGAGTTCGCGAGCCTCGCACGCGACGGGGTAATGCTCGCGCTGATCGCATATGTGTTCACTTTTGCAGTCTATACCGAAGCAACGGCGATGAGAACGGATGTCAACGACGCGAAGGTGGCGATCATCGACAACGATCACTCGACCCTGTCGGGGCGCATCAAGGATGCCTTGCAGCCGCCTTACTTCCGCGCTGCCGTCGAAATCGATCGGTCCGAGCTCGACGGTCTGATGGACAAGGGTGTCTATACGTTCGTCCTGGACATACCGCATGGGCTGGAAGCTGACGTCCTGACCGGTCGCAACCCAGCCATCCAGGTCAATGTCGACGCAACAAGCGTTTCCCAGGCAGGTGTCGGCACGGCCTATATTCAGGAAATCATCTCGCAGGAGACGGCCAGATTCCTGAAGAGCGACAATGTCGAGATGCTCTTGCCCGTCATCCCCGTCGTGCGCGCCCTGTTCAACCCCAATCTCGAAGCGATCAGCTTTACGGCGAGCATGGGCGTGATCAACAATGTCACCATACTTGCGATCATTCTTGTCGGAGCAGCCGTCATGCGCGAAAGAGAGCACGGCACGATCGAACATCTTCTCGTAATGCCGGTGTCCGCCAGTGAGATCATTGCCGGAAAGGTATGGGCCAACGGACTCGTGATCCTTCTTGCCGCGGCGTTCTCGCTTCACGTGATCGTCGAGGTAGTCCTCGGCGCATCGATCGTCGGATCGATCGAGCTATTCCTCGCCGGAACCGCCATTTATCTTTTTGCGGTCACGTCGCTCGGCATATTGCTGGCCACTGTCGCCAATTCCATGCCGCAATTCGCGCTGCTTTCGATCCCCGTTTTTGTTCTGATGTTCCTGTTGTCGGGCTCCTTCACCCCGTTTGAGAGCATGCCGCAGGCCCTGCAAATGATCATGGACGTATCGCCGTCGACCCATTTCGTGCGCTTTGCACAGGCGGTCCTTTACCGTGGCGCGGGCATCGGCGTGGTCTGGCGCGACCTTCTGGTGATGATCGGGCTCGGCTCGGCGTTTGTCACGCTCGCGCTCTATCGCTTCAAAGTCATGCTCGCGCGCCAGTCGTGACGGACACTTCGGTCGACCCGCGCCATCAGTCAAGAGGATCGCCGGACCATTGGCGTTGCGGAAAAAAGCAGCGCTGAGCGGTTTGCCAAACTCGACGTACGTCAAGTTGTATCTCACGGCTACGCCGATTTGCCCTCTGCCGTCTCCGGCATCAAGAGATTGGGCAGCCGCAGACTTACCAGCAAGGTTGCGACGACCAGGAAAGCCGCCAGGACGAAACTGGCTTCGGGGAACTGCGGCACGTCGAACAGCAATCCTCCAGCGGCCGACCCGACCGCTTGGCCTAGACTAGCCGCAGCGGTCATGCGGCCGAGATTTGCTCCCTCGCTTGCGGTGACGCCAAACGAAGCCCAATATGTCGCGATGGGCGACAGGATGCCCGCGCTCGCAGCAACCACCGCAACCGCAATCGACATGGGGATCGATGTCGTCACGATCGAGACGGTGATAAGGCCCACGGATAACGCTGCAAGGCCCGGTGCGAGCATCCAGCGTGTTGTCTCCGGTTTGACGAGAGGCGAGAAGATCAGGGCCTGAACAACGGCCATGATGAGGCTGCACTCGGCGAACATGGCTCCGATATGTGCCGCATCAAGCCCCAAGACCTTGCCACGCAACGACAGGCTCACCTCGAAGGCGCCGATCGCAAGCGCGGTAACAAACGCGATGGCCAGGAGCCGCAGAACAGCATCGGGCTTCGCTTGCAAGGCCTCGGCCGGCGTATCCTCGATCTTGCGTTTCACATGGCCGGGGAGAAGCAATGTGGCAAGAATCACAGCGAAAACAGCCAGGATTACCGCCGCAAACAACGGCATCGACAGCGCGCGTTCAGGCGACAGAGACCACAATCTTCCTGCAATCTTAACCGCAATCCCCCCCAGCAAAGGACCGAAGAAGAAACCTGCAGTGCCGGCGATGTTGATGAGCGCAAACCGGTGAGCGCGCCATTCTTTCGATGGTGCATGATCTCCAATGAGCGCGTAGGCGACAGGGGTGATGGCGGCGGCAAACAGGCCGGCAAAAAACCGAACGATATAGAGGAGTGGAAGGCTGCCGGTAACGGAAAAAAGCCCGCTCGCGGCGGCAAAGCCCAACAGGCCCGCCAAGATGATGGGCTTGCGACCGTGGCGATCGGAGATTTTTCCCCAGAATGGTGCCCCGAGGAAGATTGCAACGACGTAGGTTGCCGTGAGCAAACCGGTATGCCACGACAAGGTTTCAGGAGCCGGATTTCCGGCGATCTGCTCGATCAAAAAGGGCAGAATTGGTAAGGCGACACCATATCCAACCGTGATTGCGAACATCGCAACCAGTACAGCCGCCAGGGCGCTCCAGCTAAGTCGTTCCTGGTCAGGCATTGGCATCGCAGATTCGTGACCGATCATCGCACAGATGGCATCTTTCATCAGTCCGCTTCAAATATGCCTCCGATATCGGCGCAGGAACTGCGCGTTGATCGCCACGATGATCGTGCTGGCCGACATGAAGACAGCGGCGACGGCTGGTGTCATCAGAAAGCCGGTGCCAAACGTGATGCCGGCAGCCATCGGGATCGCGACCGCATTGTAGCCCGTTGCCCAAATGAGGTTTTGCACCATCTTCTGGTAAGTGGCGCGCGAAAGGCCCAAGATCGCCGCGACATCGCGCGGATCGCTCTTGACCAGAACGACATCCGCGGATTCCACGGCCACATCGGTCCCCGCGCCAATTGCAACACCGAGATCGGCCTGCACCAGCGCCGGTGCATCGTTGACGCCATCTCCGACCATGGCGACCGAAAGCCCACGCGCCTGAAGCTCCTTGATCTTGTCGGATTTCTGGCTGGGCAGCACCTCGGCAATGTATTCCGTGATCTTGAGCTCTCGCGATACACTCTCGGCAACGCCCTTGGCATCACCGGTCAGCATAACGGAGTTGATGCCAAGCCGCGTCAGCTCGGCAATCGCTTCCCTTGATTCCGGACGCACGATATCGGCGAGCGCGAAGAGAGCTCGTGTCTCCCCGTCTCGCACCAGCGCGACAACGGTCTTCCCGTCTGCTTCCAGCTGTTTGAGCTTTTCATCGGTGATCGGCTTCCCCTGACGCGCAAGATGACCTGGGCTGACGATGCGCACATCCTGACCGTCAACCTTGGCGACTATGCCCTCACCTGTGATATTGCTCACGTCGATGGCCCTGGGAACACTAAGGTTCCTTTCCTTCGCCTCCGCGACGATGCCGTGGGCAATCGGATGTTCGGACTGGCTCTCGGCCGCAGCCGCGATCGCAAGTTCCTCGTTCGCGTCGCCTCCAGCGAGCAAGACGATGTCGCTCACTCCGAAACGGCCTTCGGTCAAGGTGCCTGTCTTGTCGAAAACGACGGCGTCAAGATTTCGGGCACGTTCGAAGGCTGCGCGGTCGCGGATAAGCAGACCATTGCTGGCGCTTAGCGACGTGCTGACGGCCACCACGAGCGGAACTGCGAGACCAAGTGCGTGCGGGCAGGCGACGACCATCACAGTCACCATGCGCTCAAGCGCAAACTCAAGCGGAGCGCCAAGCAGCTGCCACCAGACAAAGAGCGTGCCGAAACCGACGACAAGCGCAATATAGGTCAACCAGGCGGCGGCCCTGTTGGCGACATCCTGAGTGTGGGAACGGGTCGCCTGAGCCTTCTTGACCAGATCGATGACCTGGGCAAGATAGGTGGAATCCCCAATCGCGGTGACCTTTATCGTGACGGCATTGGCGCCGTTGATCGCGCCGCCGATTGCCGTCGCGCCGACCCCCTTCGACACCGGCCGGGACTCGCCCGTCAACATCGCTTCATTGAATCCAGAGGAGCCCTCGACGATCTCACCATCGACCGGCACTTTTGCGCCGGGACGGACGAGAACTTGATCGCCCGGCTGCAGTGCCGAGATCGACACTTCCTCGGACGACCCATCCGCCTTGATACGAGTCGCGGAGTCCGGCAACAGCCTGACCAACTCTTCCAATGCGCGCGAGGCGCCCATCACAGAGCGCATCTCGACCCAATGGCCGAGCAACATGATGGCGATCAGCGTCACCAGTTCCCAGTAGAAAGCTTCACCGGGGAAGCCGAATGTAACTGCCGCTGAGAAAAAGTACGCAGCGGAGATCGCCAACGCGATCAGCGTCATCATGCCCGGCTGAAGCTTGCGCAGTTCTGAGAAAAAGCCGACCAGGAATGGCCAGCCGCCATAGAGATAGGCGATGCTCGAAAGCGCAAAGAGTAAGAGACCGTCACCTGGGAAGGACAAGATTTCCGTCAGACCTAGCCAGTGTCGGATCATCGGTGAGAGAAGGAGGACTGGAGGCGTGAGGACGAGAGTCACCCAGAAACGGCGGCGAAAGTCCGCGACCATCGCTGCATGATCGTGACCACCATGACCGGCGTGTTCTGAATGACTGGAGCCTGCGGCCGATATGATCTTATAGTCGCCGTGGCCGCTCTTGCCACCCTCTTGCCCAGATGCATGTTCGTGGCTCTGATGGTCGTGGTGGGAATGCGGTGAACTCATCAGAATCTTCCTCGTTGGAATCCTAGTCGCGCTGGCGTAGCGACGATCGGTGGCTGTTCGGCAAGCGCAAGTATTGGGCAGGAGTGCTGTTCAGCTCAAAGGGTCGTTTTTTTGCGTCCCGCAATCCTTAACCCAGGTTAAAATCTGAACTTGAGCATGATCGCACACGAGACATCGCTCGCCGGTGACGAGGGGCCTTGCCAAGGTGACCTATCGCACGACCAGGACGGGAACGGATGAGTGGCTCACGACTTCCTGCGTCTGGCTTCCCAGCAGCAGCCGCCCCAGCCCACGGCGGCCATGAGAGGTCATGACGATGAGCGAGCAGCCTTCCTGCTTGGCGATATCGAGGATTGCTTCCGCGGGCCGGCGGCCGGGCATGTGGCGCGTCTCACACGCCACGCCGAGCTTGTCGGCGTTTGCCTTGATTGGCTCCAGAAGCTTCAGCGCGAATTTTATCTGGTCTGCGTCGTATCGATCATAGTCTTCCGGTCCGAGCGCCCAGCCTTCTCCGCCATAGTTCGGGAACGGCTCGGTCACCGTCACCGCCGTGACTTTGGCGTTGAGGCTCTTTGCTAGCCCGAGGCCGTGGTCGACCCCACTCTGGGCAAGTTCCGAACCGTCAGTTGCAATCAGAATATGGCTGTACATCGCGTCATGTCCTTTTTCTTTCATCTTGGGAAAATGTCGTTCCCGCGCGTCCTTCCAGGATGGCTCGGGCATCCTCCAACCTGCCGATCCCAGCAAGCCGTCCTTCGACAGAGGCGAAGGCCGCCGCGGCTTCGACTTTCGGCCCCATCGAACCAGGCGGAAAGTCTGATGTTTTGATCTCGCCCGGGCGGACGCGATCGATCCGTCGTTGGCGCTCGGTGCCCCAGGCCTCGTAGACCGCATCCACATCGGTCAGCATCAGATATACGTCCGCCGACAACTCCTCGGCCAGCAGGCCGGCGGCGCGGTCCTTGTCGATGACCGCCTCGACGCCTTCGAGACGCCCATCCTCCGAACGGACGACCGGAATGCCGCCGCCGCCGGCACAGATGGTGATGACACCGGCGTTGACGAGCAGCCGGATCGCGCCGATCTGGGTGATCCGACGCGGCAGTGGCGACGGCACGGCCCGCCGCCAACGGCCCGGTTTCTCCTCCACCATCGTCCAATCCCGGGCCTCCTGCGCCCGGCGCTTCTCGACCGCGTCGTAGACCGGTCCGATCGGCTTTTCCGGACGGGAGAAGGCCGGATCGCCGGGATCGACTTCGATCTGGGTCAACACCGTGGCGAGTCGTGTGTCCGGCGGGAGGGCGTTGGCCAGTTCCTGCTCTACCAGATATCCGATCATGCCGACGCTCTCTGCGCCGAGAATGTCGAGCGGATAGGGCGCGACCTCCTTGTAGGCGGACGCCTGGAGGGCGAGCAGCCCGACCTGCGGGCCGTTGCCATGCGCGACGACGATCTGGTGGCCGAGTGCCACGAGATCGGCGAGCGCGCAGGCCGCCTTGCGCACATTGGCGCGCTGCACCTCGGCCGTCATCGGCTCGCCCCGTTTCAGCAGCGCATTGCCGCCGAGCGCCACGACAATCCGCATCTCAGGCCCCCAGCGTGGCCACGAGCATGGCCTTGATGGTGTGCATCCGGTTCTCGGCCTGATCGAAGACGACCGACGCTTCGGATTCGAACACGTCCTCGGCCACCTCCATGCAGTCGATGCCAAACTGCCCGAAGATCTTCTCGCCGATCTCGGTGTCTCGGTTGTGGAAGGCCGGCAGGCAATGCATGAACTTGGCATGCGGATTACCGGTCGCGGCCATTATCCCGGCTGTCACGCGATAGGGCGTGAGCAGCTTGATGCGCTCGGCCCAGACCGAATCCGGCTCGCCCATCGATACCCAGACGTCGGTGTAGACGAAATCACAACCGTTCGCCGCTTCGTGCGGGTCCTCGGTGAGCGTGATCCTCGCGCCGGTCCTTGCCGCTATATCTCGGCATTGATCGACCAGCGACGCCTCCGGCCAGCAGGACTTCGGCGCGCCGAGCCTGACGTCCATGCCAATCAGCGCGGCACCCGTCAGCAGCGAGTTGCCCATGTTGTTGCCGGCATCTCCGAGGAAGCAGAAGGAGAGCTGCGAAAGGTGCTTTCGGGTACATTCACGCATGGTCAGGAAATCGGCGAGGATCTGGGTCGGATGGAACTCGTCCGTCAGGCCGTTATAGACCGGTACGCCGGCATGATCGGCCAGGGTCTCGGCTTGCTCCTGCCCGAAACCGCGATATTCGATGCCGTCATACATGCGGCCGAGCACGCGGGCGGTATCCTTCATCGACTCTTTCTTGCCGATTTGCGTGCCCGTCGGCCCGAGATAGGTTACATGCGCGCCCTGATCATAGGCCGCCACCTCGAAGCCGGTCCGGGTTCGAGTCGAATCCTTCTCGAAGATCAGGGCGATGTTCTTGCCCTTCAGCCGCTGCTCCTCGTAGCCACCATACTTGGCCTGCTTCAGGGAGGCGGAAAGGCGCAACAGGAAACGGATGTCGTCCGGCGAGAAGTCGGTGAGCTTCAGCACGCTGCGGCCGCGCAGGTTTACTGGCATGGGTTTCCCTCCTCAAATCGGATCGCGGATCAGCGGGCAGGTCATGCAATGGCCACCACCGCGTCCCCTGCCGAGCTCGGCTCCGGGCACGGTGATGACCTCGACGCCGGCCTTGCGAAGCTGCGTGTTGGTGTAGGTGTTACGATCGTAGCCGACGACGACGCCGGGCTCGAGCGCGATGACGTTGTTGCCGTCGTCCCATTGCTCCCGCTCGGCGACATAGGCGTCCCCGCCGGTCTGGACGACGCGCAGCTTCGGCAGTCCGAGCGCCTCGGCGACGACTTCGGTCAGATGCCTATCTTCCTGCCGCACGTCGATCTGCCAGTCCTTTTCACCGGGCCGGAGTGAATAGGCGGTGATGCTGTCGACGACATCCGCGAACAGCGTCACCAGGTCGCGGTCGCAAAAGGTGAAGACGGTGTCGAGATGCATGGAGGACCGTTCGATCGGCAACCTGCAGGCGATGACGCGCTCCGCGCCTCCCTGCGTGAACAGCGCGCGGGCGATCTGCCCGACTGCCTGCGGCGTGGTGCGCTCGCCCATGCCGATCAGCACCAGACCGTTGCCGAGCGGCATGATGTCGCCGCCTTCGGCAGTGGCAAGCCCATAGTCGCTGTCGGGATCACCCCACCACACCGGAAAGCCGGCGTCACGGAAATCGGGATGGAAGCGGTAGACGGCAGCGATGTTGACCGTCTCCAGCCTGCGGGCGTTCCAGCGCATCGGGTTGAGCGTCACCCCGCCGTAGATCCAGCAGGTCGTATCGCGGGTGAAGAGGTGGTTGGGTAGCGGCGGCAAGATGAAATCCGCCGGCCGCAAAATCGATGCGAGCACGCCTTTCGCGGGAACCCGCAGTTCGGCGCGACTTAGACCGCCCATCAGGATGAGGGAAAGCTCGTCCGCGTCGATTTCCATCAAATGCGCCTTGAGATCGTCGGCCAGTCCGACGCCGACCGTATTGTCGTTGACCCGCCGTTCCAACAACCACCGTCGAGCTTCGAGGTCACGCATCGTTTCCGCCAGCGCCTCGCGCAGGAACACAACCTCGGCGCCGCGATAGCGGATCGCATCGACGAAGGTCATATGTTCGACGCGGGCCTGTTTCACCCAGATCACGTCATCGAACAGCAGTTCGTGACAATTGGAGGGGGTGAGCCGCGTCAGAGCCGCGCCGGGGCGGTCCACGAGGACGCGACGCAGCTTGCCCACTTCGGAGTGGACCCCGTAGGTGATCGTCATGTCGGCCTCCTTCAGGCGATCAGGGTGGCGACGCTCAGCGACACCATGATGATGACAGTGAGAATGAGAAGCAGCGGCCACATGAAGCGCAACCAGCGCTCATAGGGCACTCGACCGATGGCAAGCGCACCCATCACAACCGCGAAGGTCGGGTTGATGAGGTTCACCAGGCCGTTGGCCGACTGGTAGGCGGTAACGACAAGTTCGCGCCCGACGCCGGCGAAGTCCGCCACCGGCGCCATGATCGGCATCGACAGGACGGCGAGGCCGGAAGACGACGGCACGAAGAAGGACATCAGCACTTCGAGCCAGTAGATGACGTTGATGAAGGCGATCTCCGACAATCCGGCAACCGAGAGCTCCGCCCAGTGAAGGATAGTGTCGGTGATCTTGCCGGCGTCCATGATGACGACGATGCCACGTGCAAGCCCGATGATCAGCGCCACGCCAAGCAGGTCGCGCGCGCCGTTTACGAAGGATTCGACGAATTCCTTCTCGCCGGGGCGGACGATCAATCCGATCAGGATCGCCGAGCCGAGGAACAGGCCGCTCATCTCGCCCATCCACCAGCCGCCCTTCAGCACGCCCCAGATCATCACGACGAAGGTGATGCCGAAGATGGCGAGCACGACCTTGTGAAGCGTGGTGAACTCGGCCTTCTCTCCCTGATGGGCGGAGAGGAAATGTGCTTCGTGATCAGCCTTCAGATCATAAACCAGCGAATGGCTCGGATCGCGCTGTACCCGACCGGCATAGCGCATGACGTAGCCGACGCATGCAAGCCAGCAGAGGCCCAGAATGACAAAGCGCAGCACGATACCTT
>CAMFHE010000043.1 GCA_945952045.1 uncultured Rhizobium sp. | reverse complement strand
GACATGGTCAGCGCCTCTTCCTGGTCGTGGGTCACGAACACGAAGGTGATGCCGGTTTCCATCTGAAGGCGCTTGAGTTCGATCTGCATCGACTTGCGCAGCTTGAGGTCGAGGGCGGACAACGGTTCGTCGAGCAGCAGAACCTTCGGCTGCGGCGCCAGAGCGCGCGCCAGCGCCACGCGCTGCTGCTGGCCGCCGGACAATTGCGTGACGAGATGCTTGCCACGCGCCTCCAGCTGGACGAGGCGCAGCATGTCCTGCGTCACCTTCTCGATCTCGGCCTTCGGACGGCCGAGCATCTTCAGGCCGAAGCCGATGTTTTCGGCAACCGTCATATGCGGGAAGAGGGCGTAGTTCTGGAAGACGGTGTTGATGGGCCGCTGGTTGGGCGGCAGAAGCGAGATGTCGGCCTTGTCCAGAAGGATCTTGCCGCCTGTCGGCATCTCGAAGCCTGCGAGCATCCGCAGAAGCGTGGTCTTTCCGCAGCCGGACGGTCCCAGCAGCGTGAAGAATTCATTTGAAGCGATCTTGAGCGAAACGTCGTTGACGGCGCGGAAATGGCCGAAATCCTTGACGACGTTCTGCATATCGATATCGCCGCCCCGGGTCGTCCCAGCAGGCTGTTGATGCATTCATTCCCCCTATTGTTGCGGGAAGAGATCGTGCCCTTCTCCGATCGGTTGTCTCGAGCGGCCAATCTCTGTTGACAGATTGTCGCGTCGCTCTACACTGACCTTGAATTTGATCATATCAAAACACGATTTGATCAAATTGGGAAGGGGAACTTTCGTGAAAGCGACATGCCGATCGGAACGTTGCATTTCGTTTTGCCACTGGCAAGCACGCCCAAAGGGCTATTGACAGCGGGGAGCGACATCGAGTGCGGGCAGGCCGGGGGGCGGCTGCCGGAAGGAGCGAGGCGATGTGGGCTTGCGATGACAGGCAGGCATTGGAATCCGTCAAGCAATGGGTTTATCGCAATCTGCGGCAAGCCATCATGTCAGGTCGGTTCCCGCCGGGTCAACCGGTAACGATCCATGGAATCGCACAAAATTTGTCCGTCAGCGCCATGCCGGTGCGCGAGGCGATCCATCGGCTCGTGGCCGATGGCGCACTGGAGCATCTCGACAACCGCCGGGTGCGGGTGCCGGATATGGATCCGGAAAAATTCGACGAGATCATCACCGCGCGCATTGCGCTGGAAACGGTTGCGGCGGAGCGCTGCATGCCGTTTATAGACTATCTGCGGCTGGCCCGGCTGGAAAAGCTCGATACGGAAATCGACGCGGCCTATCAGGCCGGCAATATCGAACTCGGCATCGAGCGCAACTTCGCCTTCCATCGCTGTCTCTATGAAGGGCATGCATCGGCGGTGCTTCTGCCGCTGATCGAAAGCCTCTGGCTGCGCCTTGGGCCCTTCATGCGCGAAGCGACAGAGAACCTGCATGAAAGCTACCGCGTCGATCGTCACGCCGAGGCCATGGCCGCGATCCGCGCGCAGGATGTCGACGCATTGCGACAGGCGATCGTCGCCGATATCCAGGACGGCGCCGGCCATCTCGGCCGTACCCGTTTTCTCGAAGTCGAGGCCGAGGCTGCCGTTCAAGGCAGATAGGCCTCAGGGGCGAAACCGCTCCGGGCGATAGGCGGCGATGTCGATCAGCGACCGCTCGCCGGTCATGGCCTCGGCCAGCAACCGGCCGCTGACCGGCCCGAGCGTCAGGCCGTGATGGGCATGGCCGAAGCTGAACCAGAGCGTGTCGTGGCGCGGGGCGCGGCCGATGATCGGCATCATGTCCGGCGTGCAGGGGCGGGCGCCCATCCACGGCTCCGCATCGCGCCGCTCGCCGAGCGGAAAGGCGCGGCGCGCCACCGCTTCGGCGCGCTCGAGCTGCACCGGCGTTTTCGGCGCGTCACGCGTCGCGAACTCCGCACCTGTCGTCAGCCGGATGCCGCGATTCATGGGCGCCAGGAAATAGCCGCCCTCGCGGTCGATGGTCCAGTTGTTCAGCGTCGCGCCATCCTTGGGTGCATAATGCATATGGTAGCCGCGCTTGACGCCGAGCGGGAAGCGATAGCCGAGCCGGGTCGTCAGCATCTCCGACCATGGCCCGAGCGCCACGACCGCTTCGCGGGCCGAGATCGGGCCATCCTGCGTCGTCACCCGCCAGCCTTTGCCGTCGGCAGAGAGGCTCAACGCATCGCCACGCACCACGCGACCGCCGAGCTTTTCGAAATGATCGACATAGGCCATCACAAGCGCATGCGGATCGCGCACCGACCAGGGATCGTCCCAGCGCAGCGCGCCGAGGAACGGACCGGTGACGAAAGGTTCCTCGCGGCGCAGTTCGTCGGCCGATAGCGCCCGGTAGCGCACGCCATATTCGCGGCCGAGCCGTTCTGCCTCGCATAATTCGGCATCCATCACCTTGGCGGTGCGAAAGAGCTCCTGCCAGCCATTGCGCGCGATCAACCGGTCGGCGCCGGCCGCCGTGATCAGCTCGCTATGCTCGCTGATGGAATGTTCGATAAGCGGCGCATAGGCGCGGGAGATGCGGTCGTGGCGAGACGCATTGGAGTGCCACCAGTAGCGCGCCAGGAAACCGAACTGCGAGGGCAGGGAGCGCCAGTGATAGGACGCATCGACGCGGTTGTTGAGCGCATAGCGCATCAGCAGGCCGAGCTTTTGCGGAAAGCCGTAGGGTACGACGCCTTCGCGTTGGATCAGACCGGAATTGCCGAAGGACGTTTCTTCACCCGGTCCGCGCCGGTCGACCAGCACCACGCTGCGCCCGCGCCGCGCCAGATGGATGGCGCTCGAAACGCCGATGATGCCCGCACCGAGAACGACGACGTCGCTACCCATGATCTCAACCCGATCCCGCCAACCCTGAAGCGATCTGCTTCGCTTCGCCCCGAAACCAAACGACGCGGAACGTTCAATTCTTCAAAATCGGACGGAAATTCCCGCAATCCCGATAGGGAACATGCTGCGCCCGTGGCGCCGGTGCAAACGAATTTCGCCCCAAGCCGATTTTATCCCGCCCTTTCAACGCCTTCCCGCCGTCTCGAACGGTCAACCTCCCGCCAATTGCAAATTTCGCACTTTTTTTGAAAAAGGGTATTTGCAAGCCCCACCCTTTTGTTTATAAGCCGCCCCACACCAGCCGAGCCAACCGCCTCGGCCCTGCTGGGGAATAGTTCAATGGTAGAACAGCGGACTCTGACTCCGTCGATCTTGGTTCGAATCCAGGTTCCCCAGCCAAATTTCTTCGATCGTCTCCAAGAAATATCGCACGCAAATCAAACGGGTAATCCCTGCGCTAATCTTCAATCCGGCCGTCATTCTCCCGGTTGCGTTCGTAACGCGTCTTGAGGGGAAAGGGCGGGAGCCAGGATTCGCGGCGGATGGTCCAGAGTTCGTAGGTGGGGCGCAGTTGGTTCGGGGTGTCGAGTGAGCCGAGGTTGATCTCGATCTCGTCGGCGCTGCGCGAAAACACCGGTGATCCGCAGCCAGGGCAGAAGAAGCGGCCGGCATAATCGCGTGTTTCTCCCGAGACCGTCACGGCCCTTTCGGGGAAGATTGCCGAAGCGTGGAAGAGGGCGCCGTGATGCTTGCGGCAATCGAGGCAGTGGCAGATACCGACGCGGTAAGGCTGGCCCAGGGCCGCGATGCTGACCTTGCCGCACAGGCATCCACCTGTAAAACGCTCCATCTCGCACCTCCTTCAAAAAGCCTCTTGCTAACTATTTTGCCGGCAGGCTGGAGTCGTTGCAATCGATCTGCGCAAGCGAGATGCATACCGATGTCTGGAACCCTTCCGGGGGAAGGGCGTTTCCATCCTCGTGAACATGAGTTGATCAAACGAGGAGATCGGACATGCGTAACATCATGATTATCGGGGCTGCTGTGGCGGCCCTTGGTTTGGCGGGCGCCGCCTATGCGGAAGACGGCGCGTTGACTGGCGCAGCCGGTGGTGCGGTCACCGGCGCGGTTGTCGGCGGGCCGGTCGGCGCGGCAGTCGGCGGTGTCGCCGGCGCGATCGTGGGAACGGCCATCGATCCGCCGCCTCAGAAGGTCGTGACCTATGTCGAACAGCAGCCGGTGACGGGCTCCATCGTTGTGGAGCAACCCGTCGTGGTCGGCAAGGCGATTTCTCGGGAAGTCGTGCTGACGCCGATCCCGGACGAGCCGCGCTACGCCTATACGGTCGTCAACGAACAGCGCATCATCGTCGATCCGGAAACCAATACGGTGGTGCGTGTTCTCAACTGATAACGCACATCGAATGGCGCAGCCCCGTGATTCGCTGGAATCGCGGGGCAATGCTAATGCATTTGTCACTTCGCGCCGCTCGCCTTTAGCGTGTCCTACTCCCTTTGGGGGCCGAAATGTGGTTCAAAGGGGTGGGACTACCCATGCTTGGCCTCTTTTCCATAGAAATTTGACGCTTGGCGATAAATTTGCCATAAATTCCTATGTCCATCCCGTCCATGGCCGGATTGTGTTGCGGCCTGCGGAGGATCAAGGCAACTCGCGCGACGCTTTATATCGCACTATTGGTGTCTTGGGGTTTTCACCGGTTGCGTATCTCCTTGGAGGTGGATCATGCGCATGCAGACCGTTCGAACGCCGATCAGCGGGGATCAACTGACCCTGCTTCGTGACGTCTTCGACGCAGCCTGTGCCGAACATGGCATCCGCAAGGATAGTCCTGACGGCGAAGCCTTGGCGGTTATTCTGGTTCACTCGCTTCAAAAAGGCGTGCGCGACCGCGAAAAGCTGATTTCTCTTGCCCAGGTCCTGACGACATCCGAGCGCTGACCAGCCTTCCAATCTCCTGGCGCGCAGGCGCCCTTTCTTTCGCGCTTTTCCCGTATGAGGGAAGATTGTCGCTGGCTTTCGGCCGGGTTTGCATCGTCGCCAATGTAAAAACAAATTGTCGAAACGCAGCCCTGCTGATATTGTCGCGCCAACGAAACTCTTGAAGCGCGCCAGCAGCATACCCGCAAGGGTCTTGCGCGGCGACTTGGATCAAAAACGTGACAGACCCCGAACGCGGCCCTGCGCCGCTGGATAACGGGGCGTCGGCGACAGGCCGCAAGGGCAGCAAAAGCTCCCGGCGCGGCAAGAAGAAACGTCATGGGGCTTCCCGTGACGCTTCTGCTGTGGCCAAAGCGAGCCCTCTCGGCGCAACCGAGGAGGCAGCACGCCCAACAGGCGCGGAGCCGGCAGAGCCGGTCCGCAAGCGCAAGCGCCGCCGCCGGTCCAAGGGTGGCGAGCCCGGACAGGTCGCGCAGGCCAATCCCAGACCCGTGGAACAGAAAGCGCCGGAACAGGCCAAGCCGGATGGCGAACGCCGTCACAAGCGGCGCGCGCGCGGCAAGAAGGCGCAGCATGCCCGCCCGCTGGCGCCGGTGCATATGCCCCAGCAGCCGACGCCGGCCTCGGTGCGCCCGAAATTCGGACGAGCTGATGCGGCCCAGCGGCCGGATCGCGATGCACAGGATGCCCGTACCCATCATCGCGATGGCGATGCGGTGTCCGACGACCTCTATGCCGCGCTCGACCTCGGCACCAACAATTGCCGCCTGCTGATCGCCCAGCCGACACGTCCCGGCCAATTCCGCGTCGTCGATGCCTTCTCGCGCATCGTGCGGCTGGGGGAGGGGTTGGGGGCCAGCGGCCGGCTTTCGGATGCGGCCATGGAGCGCGCGGTCGAAGCATTGCGCGTCTGCGCCGTCAAGCTGAAGGCGCGCCAGATCAGGCGCATGCGCCTGATCGCCACCGAAGCCTGCCGCGCCGCCGAAAATGGCGAGGAATTTCTGAGCCGGGTGATCAGCGAAACCGGGTTGCAGCTGGAAATCATCAATCGCGAGACCGAGGCGCGGCTGGCCGTATCCGGCTGCTCGTCGCTGGTCGGGCGCGATGCCCGTTCGGTGGTGCTGTTCGATATCGGCGGCGGCTCCTCGGAAATCGCGGTGCTGCGCATTGGTGAAAACCGGTCGCCGCGTCTGGCCAACCATATCACCCACTGGACCTCGTTGCCGGTTGGCGTCGTGACGCTGTCTGAGCGTCATGGTGGCCGCGATGTGTCGCCGGATATCTTCGAGGCGATGGTCTCGGAAGTCGAGGGCATGCTCTCTGGTTTCGATTGCCCGTCTCTCGATAGCGTCACGGCAGCGGACGATTTCTACCTGATCGGCACGTCCGGCACGGTGACGACGCTGGCCGGCGTGCATCTCGACCTGCCGCGTTACGATCGTCGCCGGGTGGATGGGCTTTGGCTGAGCAATGCCGAGGTCAACGAAATGCAGGCGCGGCTTCTTTCCTGGGATTTCGCCGGCCGCGCCGCCAATCCCTGCATCGGGCCGGATCGCGCCGATCTGGTGCTCGCCGGCTGCGCCATTCTGGAAGCCATTCGCCGCCGCTGGCCGTCGAAGCGCATGCGCGTTGCCGACAGGGGCTTGAGGGAAGGCCTTTTGACCGACATGATGGCGGATGACGGTATCTGGCGTCGCAATCGCCAGCGCCGCCAGCGCAGCGGCAGGGAGTTGAGGAATACATGACCAAACCCCCGATCGGCGGAAACCGCACCGGCCGCAAACTTGGCCAGAAGGTCAAGAAGGGCAAGCTGAAGGCTTCGTCGCGCCGCTGGCTCGAGCGCCATATCAACGATCCCTATGTGCAGCGCGCCCAGCTGGAAGGCTATCGCGCACGCGCGGCCTTCAAGCTGCTGGAGATCGACGAGAAGCATCAGATCCTCAAAGGCGCGCGTCGCATCATCGATCTGGGCGCGGCACCTGGAAGCTGGTCGCAGATCGCCGCCAAGGTCACCGGCTCGACGGCCGACGACGTGCGCGTCGCCGGCATCGACTTTCTCGAAGTCGCACCGCTGCCGGGCGTCACCTTCCTGCAGATGGACTTCCTGGAGGACGCAGCGCCCGCCGCTGTCATGGCGGCGCTTGGCGGCGCGCCGGATGTGGTGCTCTCCGACATGGCGGCCCCGACGACCGGCCACCAGAAGACCGACCACATCCGCACCATGCATCTGTGCGAAGTCGCGGCCTATTTCGCCGTCGACGTGCTGGTCAAGGGCGGTCATTTCCTGGCCAAGACCTTCCAGGGCGGCACTGAGCGCGATCTGCTCGACATGCTGAAGAAGAATTTCCGTCAGGTCATCCACATCAAGCCGGCCTCGTCGCGGGCGGAATCGGTGGAGATGTTCCTGCTGGCCAAGGGCTTCAAGGGTCGCGATGCGCAGATGGCCGATGGAGCCGAGCGCGCGATCGGCGAGGCGCATGATCAGCACGAGCCGGAACTGGACACGGAAGAGTAAGACCCGGTCGAACGAACGGGGAGAGGCGTCCTCATGTTGCTGTATATCACGCTCGGCACCAACGATCTCACGCGCGCCCGGCCGTTCTACGATGCGGTGCTTGCGCCGCTCGGCTATGCCTGCCGGCGTGCGGACGATACCGAAATTGGCTATGCCGACGCCGACGACGCGCGCTGCCGGCTCTGGGTGACGAAACCCTTCAACCGCAATCCGGCCACCATCGGCAACGGTTCGATGGTGGCGCTGGTCGCATCCAGCCGCGCGGCGGTCGATGCGTTTTACCACGCTGGTCTTGCCCATGGCGGCACGGATGAGGGTGCGCCTGGGCTCAGGCCGTTTCACGCGCATTTTTACGCCGCCTATCTGCGCGATCCCGATGGCAACAAGCTGTCGGCGGTCTGCGAGACGCCGGAATAGCTTTACTCGCCGGCGACTTTTTCCGGCTCGGCGACGATGGCGCGACGATGGCCGGACACGGCGGCGCCTGCCTGACGATCCATTGTTATGAAGGGAATGGCGCCGAGCAGCGCCACGATGGCGATCACCCAGAAGGCGATGTGGAAATCGGCCAGCTGCAGCGTCGTGCCATTGATGACGGTTGCGGCATCCAGCACCAGCGCGGCAAAGGCGACGCCGAGCGCAAGGCTGATCTGCTGCAGCACGGAGCCCAGGGATGTTGCCTGGCTTGCCTTCTCATCGTCGATATCGGCATAGGACAAAGCGTTGACGCCGGTGAAGAAGAACGACCGGGTGAAGCCGGCGACCAGCAGGAAACCGATGATGATCAGATGCGGTGTCTGCGGCGTGAAGAAGCCGTTGACGGCGGTGGCGAGGCAGGTGATGCCGGCAGCCGAGAGCAGAGTCGTGCGGAACCCGAGGCTTGCGAAGACGCGCGGCGCGATGAACTTGGTGGTGATCGCCCCGATTGCCCCGGCAAAGGTGATCATGCCCGATTCGAACGGGTTGAGGCCGAAGCCGAGCTGCAGCATCAGCGGCATCAGGAAGGGGATAGCGCCGATCGATATGCGGAAGATCGAGCCGCCAAGCGTCGCCACGCGGAACGTGGCGTTGCGGAACAGGCCGAGATCGACGATGGCAGCCGGATGCCGCTTCCAGTGGAGCACATAGGCGATGGCGCAGCCGAAACCAATGAGCGTCGAGACGATGCCGACTGCCGGCGGCAGCGCCGGCAGGCTGATCACCGACAGGCCGAAGACGATGCCGGCCGCTGCAAGCGCCGTCAGGATAAGGCCGCCGATATCCAGCGGCGGCGGCGAGGAGGCGGGAACCTCCGGCAGATAGATGCCGGTCAGCCAAAGCCCGACGATCCCGACCGGGATGTTGATCAGGAAAATCCAGTGCCAGGTGAAGAAGGTGGTGATGAAGCCGCCAAGCGGCGGGCCCGCCAGCGGCCCGACCAGCGCCGGAATGGTCAGCAGCGCCATGGCGTTGACGAGTTCGCTGCGCTTGGTGGTGCGCAACAGCACAAGGCGGCCGACAGGCGTCATCATCGCCCCGCCCATGCCCTGCAGGAAGCGCGCCAGCACGAAGCCGAGCAGGCTGGAAGAAATGGCGCAGAGGATCGAACCGACCATGAAGACGATGATGGCGAGGCGAAAGACGCGTTTCGCCCCGAACCGGTCCGCCATCCAGCCGCTGATCGGAATGAAAATGGCGAGCGCCACCATATAGGCGGTCAGCGCCAGTTTCAGCGTGATCGGCCCGACGCCGAGATCGGCGGCGATTGCGGGCAGGGCGGTGGAAATGACCGTCGAATCCATCTGTTCCATGAACAGGGCGACGGCAAGGATCAGCGGAACGATACGATTCATCGGCTTGGAACTGTTTCGATGCGGGTGGGCGGCACGACGCGCCCGCCGCCCGCTGTATTCCTTTAAACGCGCCATGACAAATCGGGCGGCACACGCAACGATCACGTCTGCGTGAGCCGGTTTACGGCGGTGGCCATAACGCTATCTTGCGTTTGGTCAAGCGCATAACCCTGCCGCCAGAGCATTTCCAGAAAAAGTGCGAAGCGGTTTTCCGTCCGGAAATGCGTGGAGACAAAGCCGCACATTTGCCCCGTAGGAGATCGACCATGCCCCTCTCGCAGCCGATGAAGCGCCGCACTTTGTTCGGCACCGTAGGCGCTGGCCTGTTGGCCGCTCCCTTCGTTTCGAACGGATTTCTGAACCCAGCGGCCATGGCCGCCGACGAGAAAGGCAAGGCCATGAGCCCCCCGCCCGATATCAACCGCTTCAAGCTCGGCGGTTTCACCGTCACCGTCGTCAAGGACGGCGCCCGGCCTTCCGACAAGCCGCAGGAAACCTATGGCCTGAAACAGGAGCCGGCCGAGGTCGCCGCGCTGCTGAAGGAAAATTTCCTGCCGGGGGATCGCTTCGTCAACACGTTCTCGCCGACCGTCGTCGATACGGGCAAGGAGGTCGTGCTGTTCGACACCGGTCTCGGTGCCGGCGCTCGCGCCCAAGGGGGTGGCCGCTTGCTCGAAGGGTTGGCGGAAGCGGGATACAAGCCTGACGATATTTCGCTCGTCGTGCTGACCCATATGCATGGCGACCATATCGGCGGCCTGATGGAAAACAACGCGCCTGCTTTCCCGAAGGCGCGCTATGTCGCCGGGCAGATCGAATATGATTTCTGGAAGGACAAGGCCCGCGAGGGGACGCCGGCCGAAGGCAACCACAAGATGGTGCTGTCGAACGTCGTCCCGCTGGCGGAAAAGACGACCTTCATCGATGACGGCGCGACCGTTGTGCCGGGAATCACCGCCATGCTGGCGGTCGGCCATACGCCCGGCCACATGATCTTCCGTCTGGAATCGGAAGGCCGGCATCTGGTGATGACCGGCGATACGGCCAATCACTACGTCCTGTCCCTGCAACGGCCCGATTGGGAAGTGCGTTTCGACATGGACAAGGCCAAGGCCGCCGCCACGCGCAAGCGCGTCTTCGATATGATCGCAAGCGAGAAGGTCGCCTTTCTCGGCTATCACATGCCGTTCCCGGCCGTCGGCTTCGTCGAGAAGATGGAAACCGGCTATCGCTTCGTGCCGAAGACCTACCAGTTCGATCTCTGAAAATAAAAGATGGCGCGCTTTTATGAGCGCGCCATTTCGTTTTCGTTCGGGTTGTCAGGCGTATTCGTACATTTCGCGTGCGACATCGCGCAGCATGCTGGTCATGCGTCCGCGCAACTCGTCGTCGACAAGTTCGATGCCGGCGGCGTCGAAATCCTGGCGCAGGCGGGCAAATGCGCCATCGGCCGCATCGACATCGGCGGCAGCAACTGCGCGGGCATAAGCCTCCGGGTCCTTGTCGTGCAGCACGGCGGCGGCCCAAAGACCGATCAGTGCATTGCGCCGGGCGCGAGCGCGGAACATGAATTCTTCGTCGTGAGCGAATTTATCTTCGAGTGCGCGAGCGCGTTGCTTGAGAGCGTTCATCTTCATTATCCCCGTTCTGTCCGTTTCTTGTCCCGGCCATGTCCTTCGTGGCCTTCGGGGGCTTTTGTACAAGTCACCACTTAAAAAAGCTCACAATCAGGACGGTAAATATTTTGGAAGACTCGCCTCTGGACTTGATGGGGCGCAATTTCAGCCAAAAAAGTTGTGCCATGCCGGCCCGGCCGGCGCTTTGGTGCAATTGCGAAGAAGAAAGCCGATTTGCTATTCCCTTCCTGTCATAGTCGTGTTACCTGCCCTCGCCAACTTCCAAGCAACGATTGTTGATCGCCGGTCGCGGTGTCGCTCCGGTGTATCTGCTTTTTCCATGAAGGATTTTGGCGATGGCACGCATCATCGAAACGGCAACCGGGCTCGAAGCCCTGACTTTTGACGATGTCCTCCTGCAGCCGGGACACTCCGAGGTCATGCCCGGCCAGACGAACATTTCCACCCGCATCGCCCAGGATATCGAGCTGAACCTGCCGATCCTGTCGGCCGCGATGGACACCGTCACCCAAAGCCGCCTGGCGATCGCCATGGCCCAGGCCGGCGGCATCGGCGTCATCCACCGCAATCTCACGCCCGTCGAACAGGCCGAGGAAGTTCGTCAGGTCAAGAAGTTCGAAAGCGGCATGGTCGTCAATCCGGTGACCATCGGCCCGGATGCGACGCTGGCCGAAGCGCTGGGCCTGATGAAGGCGCATGGCATTTCCGGCATTCCGGTCGTCGAAAACGGCGCCAGCGGCCGTCCCGGCCGTCTGGTCGGTATCCTCACCAACCGCGACGTCCGTTTCGCCTCCAATCCCGACCAGCGCATCTATGAGCTGATGACCCGGGAAAACCTGATCACCGTCAAGGAAAGCGTCGACCAGCAGGAAGCCAAGCGCCTGCTGCACGCCCACCGCATCGAAAAGCTGCTGGTGATCGATGGCGACGGGCGTTGCGTTGGCCTGATCACCGTCAAGGATATCGAGAAGTCGCAGCTGAACCCCAACGCCTCGAAGGATGCGCAGGGTCGCCTGCGCGCCGCCGCTGCCATCAGCGTCGGCGATGATGGCTTCGAGCGCGCCGAGCGTCTGATCGACGCCGGCGTCGACCTGCTCGTCGTCGATACCGCCCATGGCCATTCGCAACGCGTTCTCGACGCCGTCTCCCGCGTCAAGAAGCTGTCGAACTCGGTGCGCATCATGGCCGGCAACGTCGCCACTGCCGATGGCACTCGCGCGCTGATCGATGCCGGCGCCGATGCCGTCAAGGTCGGTATCGGTCCGGGCTCGATCTGCACCACGCGAATCGTCGCCGGTGTCGGCGTGCCGCAGCTCGCGGCAATCATGTCCGCCGTCGACGCCGCTCAGGCCGCTGGCATCCCGATCATCGCCGATGGCGGCATCAAATATTCCGGCGACCTGGCCAAGGCGATCGCCGCCGGCGCGTCGGCCGCCATGATCGGCTCGCTGCTGGCCGGCACCGACGAGAGCCCAGGTGAGGTCTATCTCTACCAGGGCCGTTCGTTCAAATCCTATCGCGGCATGGGCTCGGTGGGCGCCATGGCGCGCGGCTCGGCCGATCGCTACTTCCAGGCGGAAGTGCGCGACACGCTGAAGCTGGTGCCGGAAGGCATCGAGGGACAGGTGCCGTACAAGGGCCCGGTCTCGGGCGTGCTGCATCAGCTGGCCGGTGGCCTGCGCGCCGCCATGGGGTATGTCGGCGGCGCGACGCTGAAGGATTTCCAGGAAAAGGCAACCTTCGTTCGCATCTCCGGCGCTGGCCTGCGCGAAAGCCATGCCCACGACGTGACCATCACCCGCGAAAGCCCGAACTATCCGGGCGGCATGTAAGATGGACGCACGCGGCGGCAGCGACGGATCCTTCGCCGGCAAGCTCCTTCTGCTTGCCGGCCTGGCGCTTGCCTGCCTCGCCGGGTGCATCTGGCTCGGATGGCGGTTCTATCAGGCGTCGGGCGGTTATCCGATCTGGCTGGTTCCGTTTGGCAATGTATCGCCCGTCGACCTGCATGTGCTGAAGGACCTGCTGTTGCAGCCGGATCGTACGCAGGCCGCCGTGTTCCTGTTCTGGATGTATGCCGGGCCGGACCTGATCCTGCCGGTGGCGCTGGCCGGCCTCGGCATGCTGCTGCTGAAGCGCTTTGCGCCCGGTGGCACCCTGTTCCGCCGGCCGATCACGCCCGCCAACATGCGGGCGCTTGTGGCTGTTCCATTGGTCTATGCGCTTGCCGATTATGTCGAGAACGGCTTGAGCCTCGCCTATTTCTGCATTGCCCAGCCGCCTGCCTGGGTGATGGAAAATGCGCCGGTGGCGCTGCCCTGGATCGCCAGCTTCAAGATGGCGTTTTTCAGCGTGACCGCCATTCTGGTCATGCGTTTCGTGATCTTGAACCGGCTTGGCGTCACCCGGCCGGAAGCACGTCGTTAAAGCATGTCGCGCAAAAGTGTGCAGCGGTTTTGCGAGAACGACATGCGAAAATCAAAGACCTAAAGCGCAAGAAGCGAATCTGAAAGATCGCGACGCGCTTTAGCCATAAGAAGCGCTCGACGCGAAATTCCGATCAGATCCAAATTTGTTCCTTTCAAACCGCCGTAAACCCGCTAGCATCCGGGCGCTCGCGCGCGTCGCGCGGGCTTTGAAGGGGAAATCCATGAAGAAGTTTTTGATCGCGGCGCTTCTCGCCGTGAGTGCGGCCGCACCGGCCGCTGCGCAGACGGTGAACGCGGGCACGTACACCGTCAAGGGCACCAACCTCGACGGTTCGAGCTATGAAGGCACGGCGACGATCACGCTGGCCAGCGAGACCACCTGCGTCATCGAATGGAAGACCGGCGGCACGACCTCGCAGGGCGTCTGCATGCTGCATGAAGACGCTTTCGCCGCCGCCTATATGCTTCAGGACTCGATCGGCCTGATCGTCTACAAGGTCAAGGGCGATGGCGTTCTCGAAGGCAGCTGGACGCTGACCGGCAAGGACGGCAGCGGTTCCGAGACCCTGACGGAAGAGAAGTAAGCTGCGGCTGCCTCTCAAGCAGAAATGAAGACGGCTTTTCCCGCGCATATCGCGGGAAAAGCCGGGTTTTCGGGACAGGGGCGCACGCAAGCGCGCCTCTTCTGCCGGCATATCGCCGCAGGACATGGCGGGGCGGTTTCCCCGAGGCGCGATTTTCGCTAAGGATCGCCGGGAATTCCGTTTTGCCCGCATGATTCCGGAGGCTTTCTTGACATACACCACGGCAATTTTCGCGCCGATGATCGCCCATGTGGCGCTGGTCTACGGCCTTTATTTCCTGCTGGTGCGCCGCCGGATGGCGCTGGTGAAGACAGGCGAGGCGCAGGCTTCCGCCTTCCGCGAGCTACGCGACGAGCCGACAAAGAGCCTGCTGGTGCGCAACAGCATCGCCAACCAGTTCGAGCTGCCGATCCTGTTTCATGTCGGTTGCCTGGCGCTGTTCATCGCCGAAGCCGATAACGAGGTCGCGCTCATCCTCGCCTGGCTGTTCGTCATCAGCCGTTACGTGCATGCCTATGTGCATGTGACAAGCAACCGCTTGCGCTGGCGCATGCCGGCCTTCCTCTTCGGCTACGCCACGCTCGGCCTGATGTGGCTGTGGCTCCTGGTGTGGATCGCCTTCAGCTAAAGCATTTCCAGCCAAAGCGGGATCGCTTTGGCGTCGGACAATGCGGCAAAAACAAAATCCTCTAAAGCATCAGATGCTGGAATGACCTCAACCGAGATGCTTGCCGACCGCATACCATTCCGGGCGGCCATCCTCGAAGGCAAGATATTCCGGCAGGAACTCCGGCCGTGAAGCATCGTCGAAGGCGCCGATGAGCAAGGCGACGACAGGCGCGTCGTCGATGGCGCCGAGCGAACTGCCGCAGACGCCGCAAAAGGCGCGGCTTGAAAGCTCCGAGGAACGCCATGTCGCCGGCTTGCCGGCCCGTCCCACCCAGGCGACGCGTTCGCTTGGAAATTCGACCCAGTAGGCCGCCGGTCCACCGGTATGGCGGCGGCAGAATTCGCAGGCACAGCTATGCGGCTTCTCCGCCGGCCCCGTCGCCTCGAAGCGCACGGCGCCGCACAGGCAGCCGCCGCGATAGATCATGCTGTCGGCCATGAAAGGCTCCTTACCAGCCCGGCATCAACTGCCCGGCGCGCATGCGCACCCGCAATCCGCCGTCGAGGTCGTCGCTGACCGATGCCGGCGTGATGTTGTCGAGGCAGGCGGTGATGTGATTGGTGATCGCCGCCATCAGCGACGAGGAAAAGCCCGGCCGCTTCATGATGCCGATCTGCACCGGCGGCAGCGGCGGAAAACCGTCCGACTGGCTCAGCACCCGCATGCCCGGCCGCAGCGCCGATTCCGGCAGCACCGAGACGGCCATGCCGGCCAGCACGGCGGCGGCGACGACGGTCGAGGACCAGCTGGTGAACAACACCTGGTAATCGCGCCCGACCCCATCCAGCGCCGAACAGGAAAGCTGCCGCCACTGGCAATCGCGCCGTCCAACGGCGAGCGGGACGGGCGCATCCTCACTGAGAGGGTGATTGGCGGAGCTGACCCAGCACAAGGGTTCGGTACGCACCACCTCGGAAATGCGTTCGCGCGGATTGTGAGTCACCAGCGCGATGTCGAGTTCGCCGCGGCTCATCTTCTCGGCCAGATCGACCGAGGGCTCGCAGACGATGTAGAGCTCGACATTGGGATGCGTCTTGGCGAAGCGGCCGATGATTTCGGGCATATAGCGGTCGGCATAATCGTCGGGCGTGCCAATGCGCAGCGTGCCTTCCAGCCGGTTGTCGTCGAAGGCGGCGATCGCCTCGTTGTTCAGCCGGATCATCTTGCGGGCATAGTTGAGAAGCTTCTCGCCTTCGCCGGAAAGGCGCACCCCACGCCCGTCCTTGGTGAAAAGCTGCTTACCGACCCGCTCTTCCAGCCGTCGCATCTGCATCGAGACCGCCGATTGCGTCTTGAACACCCGGTCCGCAGCCTTGGTGAAGCTGCCGGTGTCGACGATGGCGATAAAAGTTTGCAACTGGTCGATATCGAGCGGGGCGGACATCGGGATTACCTATCAGAACGGTTGATAGTTGATATTAGAAACATTCGTTGGACTGATCAATGGCTTTTTGAGAGGATCGGATCAAATCAGCAGGACAGTTGCGACGGAAACCTTAGTCCGTCGCCCCCGGCCTGAACTTCCCGGACATAAGCCGTTCGGGGAGGCCGACCCCTCGTGCCTTGACGAAAGGATGTTTGCGATGCGCACGACACAACGGACCCTCTCTCCCGCCTTGACCCGGACGGCGACGACCGTTCGCCAGCAGGGGCCCTGGGCTTTGGTAAATGTCGTCGTCCGCGCCGTGAAAGCCCGCCTGCAGCTCAATCGCCTTCACGAGCTCGACGATTACCAGCTTCTGGACATTGGCCTGACCCGGCAGGATCTGGTGCGGGCCAGCACGTCCACCTTCTTCGAGGATCCGATCACGGACCTCGCATGCTCGGCGCGGGCGCGTGCCCGCCGCATGGAACGCCCGCGCTGAGCTGACATTCCGGCAGCCCCCAGGGCCGCCCGCCGTTTCCCCGCAGGGTGACAGCCAATAAGCCCTGCTTCTTCCCGGTGAAGGTATCCCGCTTTCACCGGGTTTTTTATGTCCTGTGTGCGGCGCTTACTTCTCTTCGCCATCCGCCTTCGCGCGGTAGGTATCGAAAATCGATTCCAGGCTTTTCTGGTAGTTCTTCTGCACTTCCAGGCCGCTGTCGAACATGGCGTTGACGAGATCGGAAAACTGGTTGGGAGTTTCCGGCGCGGCGGCGGCAGCCGGCTTGGCGGCAGCGCTGGCGGGCGGGGTCATCCAGTCCTGGAAGGCTTTGGCGAAGGGATTGTCGGCGAATGGATTGGCGGGCGCTGCCGGTTGTTGCGGCTGGCCGCCACTGGCGGCGGAAAACATCGCCTGCATGGATTGCGTGAAGGGATTGTCGAAGATCGTCGGCTGCGGCTGGGCTTTCTTGGGGACGAAGCCGGTCGCCTCCAGCCATTGCTGCGTCGCCTGCTGCATGGCCTCGCCGAAGGGATTGGCGGCGCTCATCTGTCCCGTGGTCTGCTTCTGCAAGCCGCCCATCAGCATGTCGGCCATGACCGGCAGCATCTGTTTGAGGATTTCCTGGCCGACGCCGGTGATCTGGGCGGCCTGGGCGGCGATGGCCCGCGACACGTCCTTGGAGCCGAAAATCTGTTCGAGGATCGAATTGCCGGCGGCGATCCCCTGCGGGGTAAAGGCGCGGCTCATGTCTTCGAAATATTGGGTGTAATCGCCAGAGGCGAAGGTCTTGAGCAGGGCGCCGAAATCATAGGGCGTCGTCGCGGAGCGCTTCAGGCCGGAGGAGAAGGCCGGCATCAGCGCCGCCATCGCCTTGGCCGCCTGTTCCTGCGCCAGATTGAACTGCCGTGCCATCGCGTCCGTCGCGGCGCCGTTCTGAGCACGCATCATCAGGTCGAATAGAGGCAGCATCGCAGTGTCCTTCCCGCATTGTCGGTGTGTGCTGACGACTATAGCGGGAAAGAGATCGGCGGAAATGCCCTTGCCCCGGTTTTTATGATCGGGGCACAGCAATTTTCCGCCAACGAAGCGATTTCGAGACGCGGGGCCGCGTCATCTATCGATGGGCAGATCGTCGACGCTCAATACTGGCAGCTGGCGAAGACCGGATCGACGGAGCCGTTCCAGTCGCCTTCGAAGCGGGCGACAAGCGTATCGGCAAGGCTTGCCTTGGCGGCGACGATCTCGTCGAGGGGAGCGAGATGGATGGTCTCGTCATTGCCCTGTGCATCGCGACGATTGCGGGCCTTGAGGCCGGCATGGGCGATCTCCAGCACGTCCTTCGCGACGTCATGCAGCGCCCGGCCGCCGATTGTCGCCGAAAGCCCCTGCGTCGGAACGGCGTCGCGCAAGGCGGAAACGGCCGCGTAGCCCCAGTCCTTGGTCAGCTCGCGCGCCGCATCGAGCGCCGCGCCATCGTAAAGCAGCCCGACCCAGAAGGCGGGCAGCGCGCTGATATGGGAGAGGGGGCCGCCATCGGCGCCGCGCATTTCGAGGAAACGCTTGAGGCGAACATCGGGGAACAGCGTCGAAAGATGATTGGTCCAGTCGCCGAGCGTCGGCTGCCAGTCGGTGACCTCGCCCTTCAGCGCGCCGTTCATGAACTGGCGGAAGGTGACGTGGGTACAGTCGTGATACTTGTTGTCGCGGACGATGAAATACATCGGCACGTCAAGCGCCCATTCGACATAATGCTCGAACCTGAAGCCATCCTCGACGGCGAAGCGCAGCAGGCCGGCGCGCTGATTGTCGGTGTCGCGCCAGATTTCGCCGCGCCACGAGCGGTAGCCGTTGAGCTTGTTTTCGGTAAAGGGCGAGGCGGCGAACAGCGCGGTCGCCAGAGACTGCAGCTTCATGCCGACCTGCATCTTCTTCGCCATGTCGGCTTCGGAAGAAAAGTCGAGGTTCACCTGGATGGTGCAGGTGCGGTACATCATGTCGAGCCCGTGGCTGCCGACCTTTGGCATATAGCGGGTCATGATGTCGTAACGCGATTTCGGCATGCGCGGGGTTTCGGCCAGCGTCCATTTCGGGCTGCCGCCGATGCCGAGGAAACGGATGCCGAGCGGCTCGGCAACGGCGCGCAACGCGTCCAGATGCTCGACGGTCTCGCTTCCCGTCTCGTGCAGGGTTTCCAGCGGCGCGCCCGAGAGTTCGAACTGGCCGCCCGGCTCCAGCGAAATGGCGCCGCCGCCCGACCGCGCGGCCAGCCCGATAATATGGCCGGCATCCATGATCGGCTCCCAACCGAGCTTTTCCTGCATGCCGTTCAGAAGCGCGGAAATGCTGGCGTCGCCGAAATAGGGAACCGGGCTGTTGTCTGCCTTGAAGAAGGCGAATTTCTCGTGCTCGGTGCCGAGGCGAAATTGCGTTTCCGGTTTTGCGCCCGAGGCCAGATAGGCGGCAAGTTCGCTGGTCGTGCTGATCGGGGTGTCGTCGGTGGTATCGCGGGCCATGGGAAGAACCTTAACGGAGCAGCTTCATCGCTTCCCGCAGGAAGAGATCGTGACGGTGATTGGACCGGATCGACAGGCGGCGCAAGTGAAATTCCTTCAACCGATGTTCAAAAAAAGCGATGGCTCGGAACCGGGCGGGCGAAGAGTTGGTCCCGCGTCTAGATAGGAACGCCGGGGTCATAACTCAATCGCCTAATGCCAATCTCCGATCGCCGCCTGCAGGACCGCCATGGCCGCGACCGCGGCCGTATCGGCGCGCAGGATGCGCGGCCCGAGCGGGATGGCGGTGACGAAATCGAGGCTGCGCAGCAATTGCCGCTCCTCATCGGAAAAACCGCCTTCCGGGCCGACCAGAAGCGCCAGCTTGCGCTCCTTCACGCCCGCCAGCACGGGCAGCGGGTTCTGCCCGACATCGCCCTCGTCGCAATAGATGATGCGGCGGTCGCGCGGCCATGTGTCCAGGAGATCGCGCAGCTTCACGGGAGCGGCGACGGAGGGGATGGAGAGGATGCCGCATTGTTCGGCCGCCTCGATGACATTCGCCTCCAGCCGCTCGATGCTCGTGATCTTGCCCTGCACATGCTGGGTCATGACCGGCTGCAGCAGGCCGGCGCCCATTTCCACGGCTTTCTGAACGAGGTAATCGAGCCGCCCGACTTTCAGCGGCGCGAAGAGATAATGCAGATCGGACGGCTCCGGCTGCGGGCGCGCCAGTTCGTGCGGCGTCATCTCGATGCGTTTGCGGGTCGGGAAGGAGAGCTTGGCGATCCATTCGCCGTCGCGGCCGTTGAACAGCAGGACATCCTGGCCGGGTTCGGCGCGCAGGACATTGGCGAGGTAATGAAATTGCTCCTTGCCGGCCTCAACGGGGACATTTTGGTGGAGCGATGCTTCGACATGGAGCCGTTGCATTCTGAAATTGGCACGCATCTATCGGTTTCCGGCACTCAAGGTCAAAACAACGTCAGGTAAACAGCGCCACCATAATCCAATATAGCAGTGCCGCAAGCGCGGCAGAGAGCGGCACGGTGATGACCCAGGCGGCGAGAATGCCGACAATATAGGAGCGGCGCACCAGCCGGCGGCGGCGCATTTCATCCGGGTTGCGCTCCTCGCGCTCGACCAGTTCCACCGCGCCCGCCTTGGAGCGCAGATAGTTCAGCCGCCGGCGGGAGTGACGGGTATACCACTCGCGAAACAGGCCGACGCCGAATACGCCGCCGACGGCGATATGCGTCGAGCTGACCGGCAGACCGAACCAGGAGGCGACGATGACCGTGACCGCCGAGGACATGGCGACGCAATAGCCGCGGGCGGGATTGAGCTTGGTGATCTGCTCGCCGACCAGATGGATGAGGCGCGGGCCGAACAGCAGCAGGCCGACGGAAATGCCGAGCGCGCCGATTGCCATCACCCAGGCGGGAACGCCGACGGAAGAGGAAATGTCGCGCGATTCGATGGTCACATGCACCAGCGCCGACAATGGCCCGATGGCGTTGGATACGTCGTTTGCGCCGTGCGCAAAGGAAAGCAGCGACGCAGCCCCGATCAGCGGCAGGCGAAACAGGACGCGCAGGGAGGAGTTGCGGTTTTCGAGGCCGATCGCCTGGCGGCGCACGAAGGGCCGCGCCAGGATCCAGCCCAGCAGGCCGACGGCCATGCCGGTGACGGTGGCGCCGGTCACCGAAAGGCCATGCATGGATTGCGTCTGCACCGCGAGAAAGGTGGTGAAGCTGCCGGCCATGCCGCCGGTGAGGATCGGCACCCAGTGACAGGCCGCGCCGATCTTGTCGTCGCGGTAGATGATCGTTTCCTTGATCAGGAACAGAAACGCCATGGCGATCACGCCGCCGATCAGCGGCGAGACGATCCAGCTGACGAAGATCATCGCCATGCCGTCCCAATTGATGAAATCGACCCCGCCGGCGGCAACGCCCGCGCCAAGCACCGCCCCGACGATGGAGTGGGTGGTCGAGACCGGCGCATTCAGCCATGTCGCGAGGTTGATCCACAGCGCCGCCGCCGTCAGCGCCGCCATCATGATCCACGTCAGCGTTTTCGCATCCATGACCGAGGCATGCGAAACAATGCCGCCGGAAATGGTTTCCACCACGCGGCTGCCGGCCAGCGTCGCGCCGAGAATCTCGAACACGGCGGCCATGACGAGCGCTGCGGCCATGGAGATCGCCCGCGCGCCGACGGCGGCGCCGACATTGTTGGTGACGTCGTTTGCGCCGATGTTCATCGCCATGTAGGCGCAGACCGCCGATGCCGCGATGACGATGACCGCCGAGGGCTGATGGAAGACGAAGATGCCGGCGATCAGCATGGCGACGGCGGTGAACAGCACGGCAGCGCCGAGCGGCCCGAATCGGCGCAGCGCGAATCGCGCGGCGTCATCGACGAAGGTCAGCTTGTCGAGATCCTTGTCCAGCGTACGCTTGGTGCGCTCCACGGGTTTTGGTGACATCCGTTCGCCCCTCCGGCGACGTGGGCGCGTGAAGGACGCGCCGTCCGGTCATGATGTTCTTGTTCTTTTGAGAAGCGGCGGCTCGCTGCGTCGCTTGGGGCAAAGGCGCCGTTAGCCGGCGGGCAGGGAGGGTATATCAGGCCGGTCCGGGCATCAACTGCCGGCCGAACTTCAGGATCAGCGAGCTCAGCATCGGTTCGTTGACCTTGCCGGCTGCGGATTCGAAAGGAAACCACTCGCGCTTGCGCTGGCCCTTTTCCTTGTATTTCTTGGCGAAATCCTCGAAAGCCAGCGGATAGACCTGGACGCGGCAATCGACCGCGAAACCGTCCTTCATACCCTTGCTGTAGTCGAAGAAACCCAGCGTATCGTGGCTGACCGTTCCGAGAACGCCCGCTTCCTCAAGCGCTTCCTGGGCCGCAACCTCATAGGCAGCCTTGTCGACCATCGGCCATCCCTTGGGGATGACCCACCGACCGGTGTCGCGGCTTGTCAGCAACAGGATTTCGACCGCATTCGTTTCCGGATTGGTGCGATAGCACAAGGCGCCATACTGCTGCCTCGGCGGGCGCCGAAACATCAGTCGAACATCGGAAGCGATGCGGGTCAAAATGGTCAATTCAGCTCATACCTTTCGGTCGAAGGGTCGGGTTGATCCTCTGTAATGATCTAATGGCAAATTTGCGTCAAGCTGACGCCTCGGTCAGGGTGCCGCCAATTTTGATTTTGCACCAGTTTATCTCTATAGAGCGTAAATGTCCGGCGACAATGCGACCTCGCCAGGAAATGTTCTTTTTGCGACAAATTTTATCGAATGACGGGCAAACGGCACAGGCGGCGCGTGTGCCGGTCAGTTGCGACCTTCGCGCTGCAGGAGACGCAGGCGGGAAACCCGCGCCCATTCGCCGCTGCGCTGCGCCTCGCGCATCGCCTCGACAATATAGTCGATATGGGCTTCCGCCGCCCGGCGCGCATCGACCGGATCGCCGGCGAGGATGGCGTCGTGAATGGCGACATGCTGGGAAAGCAGCCGGTCGCGGGCGCCCGGCGTATTGAACACCATCTGGCGGTGATAGAAGATGCCTTGCGTCAAAAGCCGATAGCAGGCGCGCAAGGTATGCATCAGCATGATGTTGTGCGCGGCTTCGCCGATGGCGTTGTGCAGCTCGATGTCGGTCGCCAGTTCTTCCTCGAAGCTTCCGCTCTCATGGGCGGCGCGCATCCGCTCGACGATGCCCGTCAGGATCGCGCGGTCGGTGGCGGTGGCCCGGCGCGCGGCAAGTTCCGCCGTCAGCCCCTCCATTTCGCGGCGATAGTCGAGATAGTCCTGCGTCGCGCGCTCGTGGCGGGCGATCAGTTCGGCAAGCGGCCTCGAAAAGATCTGGCCGACGATGTCGGCGACGAATGTCCCGCCGCCATGGGTGCTGACCAGAAGGCCGCGCGCCTCCAGTTCCTTCAAGGCCTCGCGCAGGATCGGGCGGGATACGTCGAGCCGCTGCGCCAGGTCGCGTTCGCCCGGCAGGCGGTCGCCATCGCGCAGCACGCCGTCGAGGATCAGGGTCTCGATCTGGTAGACCACACCATCGGCCGTGCGATTGTGCTCGACGCGGGAAAAAAGCCGTTCCGTCTCGTCCGTCACGCCGGGCTACCTCCAATTGGCCGTTTCTATCAAGCGGGCGGGGCACTGGTCAAATAACTTGTCCAGCCGCCTCCGATATCCCCGGTGTCAGCGTTCCCAGTTCGGCACCGGGCCGTAGAGCGCGCCCAGATAATCGATGAACAGCCGCACCTTGGCTGGCAGGAACTGGCGGCTGGGATAGACGGCGAAGACCGCGACATTGCGCGAACTCTCCAGCTCCGGCAGCACCCGCACCAGCCTGCCGCTCTTCAGCTCCGGGCCGATATCCCAGGTCGACCGAAGCGCGATGCCCATGCCGGCCAGCACCGCCTCGCGGATCACCTCGCTCGAATTGGTGATCAGACGATCCTGCGGGCGGTAGATCACCGCGCCCTGCGGTCCCTCGAGCTTCCATACCTCGTTGTTGTGCGGGCGCAGGCAGCGATGATGGCGCAGATCCTCGACGCTTTCCGGCATGCCATGCGCGGCGACATAATCGGGCGTGGCGCAGAGAACGCGGCGCACCGGCGCCAGCTTGCGCGCAACGAGGCTGGAATCGCCAAGCTCGGCGATGCGGATCGCCAGATCGTAACCGCCGCCGACGATGTCGATGAAATCGTCCGACAAAACCAGATGCAGCGACAGTTCCGGATGCGCTTCGAGAAACGGTTTGAGATGCGGCGCGATATGCATGCGGCCGAACGAGGTCGGCGCGGTGACCTTCAACGGCCCCTGGATGCGCGCCGACCGGCCCGAAACATAGGATTCCGCCTCGTCGATACCGGCCAGAATCGACAGCACCCGCTCGTAAAATCCCTGGCCGGCCTCGGTCAGCGAAATCTGCCGGGTCGTGCGTTGCAGCAGGCGGGTGCCGAGCCTGTCCTCCAGCCGCTTGATGCGCTTGGAAACCACGGCGGGCGAGAGATTGAGCGCGCGCCCCGCCGTCGACATGCTGCCCAGCGAGACGACGCGGGCGAAAATATCGAGATCCTCGAATTTCGTCACAGGCGGTTTTCCATTTATGCATTTCTGTTGAAAGTGCTTAGCATTTGCGCCAGTCCGGGTGAAGTGGTAAACGAAAAATACCAGTTGGTTCGCGGATGCATTTTCAAGGAGGCTCGATGACCGATCTCATTCGTTTTCTGGAGCCGCAGCCGGCCATTCTGGCGCGTCGGCGGCAGATCGTCGAAGACCTCGCCGAACTTCTGCCGAAAGATGGATTGATCCACGAGCCGCGCGAACTCGTGCCGTTCGAAACCGATGCCTTCGTATCCTATCGTCGCCTGCCGCTGGCCGTCGCGCTGCCGCGCACCACGGCGGAAGTGGCGGCGGTTCTGCGCTATTGTCATAAATATGCGATCCCGGTCGTACCGCGCGGGGCCGGGACCTCGCTTTCCGGCGGTGCCATTCCGCAGGAGGATGCGGTGGTGATCGGCCTGTCGAAGATGTCCCGCATCCTCGATGTCGATTTCGCCAATCGCTGCGCCACCGTCCAGGCCGGCGTCACCAATCTCAACATTTCCGAAGCGGTGATGGCCGACGGTTTCTTCTATGCGCCGGATCCGAGCTCGCAACTGGCCTGCACCATCGGCGGCAATATCGGCATGAATTCCGGCGGCGCCCATTGCCTGAAATACGGCGTCACCACCAACAACCTGCTCGGCGTCACGCTGGTGCTGATCGACGGCACGGTGATCGAACTTGGCGGCAAGCATCTCGATAGCGCCGGCTACGATCTCCTCGGCCTCGTCTGCGGCCATGAGGGCCAGCTCGGCATCGTCACCGAAGCGACGGTACGGCTGATTGCCCGGCCGGAGGGCGCGCGGCCGGTCCTGTTCGGTTTCGAGACTTCGGAGGAAGCCGGCTCCTGCGTCGCGGATGTCATCGGTTCGGGCATCATTCCGGTTGCCATCGAATTCATGGACAAGCCGGCGATCGAGATCTGCGAGGCCTTCGCCAAGGCTGGTTATCCCCTGGATGTCGGCGCGCTTCTGATCGTCGAGGTCGAAGGCTCCGAGCCGGAAATGGATACGATGCTGGCTGGCATCGTCGAAATCGCCCGTCGCCATGGCGTCAAGACGGTGCGCGAATGCCAGTCGGCGACGGAGGCGGCGGCGATCTGGAAAGGCCGCAAATCCGCCTTCGGTGCAACAGGCCGCATCGCCGATTACATCTGTATGGACGGGACCGTGCCGCTCAGCCAGCTCTCCTACGTGCTGAAGAAGACCTCGGAGATCGTCGATCGCCTCGGCCTGCGAGTCGCCAATGTCTTCCATGCCGGCGATGGCAATATGCACCCGCTGATCCTGTTCAACGCCAACGACCCCGAAGACGCCGCCCGCGCCGAAGAGGCCGGCAACGAGATCCTGAAACTCTGCGTTGATGCCGGCGGTTGCCTGACCGGCGAGCACGGTGTCGGCATCGAAAAGCGCGACCTGATGACCCACCAATACAAGAAACCCGATCTCGACCAGCAGATGGCCGTGCGCGCCGCCTTCGATCCGCAATGGCTGCTCAATCCCTCGAAAGTCTTCCCGCTCGACGGACGGTCGGCGGCATGACGGCGATGCTCTGTCCGCAAACCGAGGCGGAAGCCTGCGATATCGTCCGCGACCATGCCGGTCGCGCAAGCCCTCTCGCCATCGTCGGCGGCAACAGCCGCGCCGGCTTCGGCAATGCCGTTGCCGCGGAGAACATCCTCTCCTCGCGCGCGATGGCCGGCATCGTCGCCTATAATCCGGCGGAAATGGTGATGACGGCAAAGGCCGGCACGCCGGTCGCAGCGGTCCTCGCCGCCTTGGGCGAAAACGGCCAGATGCTCGCCTTCGAGCCGGCAGACCATCGCGCCGCCATGGGCACCGGGGGCGAGCCGACCATCGGCGGCGTCTTCGCCGCTAACGTCTCCGGCCCGCGCCGTTTCATCTCGGGTGCGGCCCGCGACAGCCTGCTCGGCATCCGCTTCGTCAATGGTCGTGGCGAAGCGATATCGAACGGGGGACGGGTGATGAAGAACGTCACCGGCCTTGATCTGGTGAAACTACTTGCCGGCTCGCATGGCACGCTGGGTTTTCTCACCGAAGTCACCTTCCGGGTGCTGCCGGTGGCCAAGGCTTCGGCCACGCTCGTCGTTTCCGGCCTCAACGATGCCGAGGCGGCGCATGCCATGGCCGCCGCCATGGCACTGCCGGTCGAGGTCTCGGGCGCCGCGCATCTGCCGGAAAGCGTCAAGGGCCGCTTTGCCGGCGGTGTTTTGGCCGATGGCGCGGCAACGGTCCTGCGGCTCGAGGGGCTTTCGGATTCGGTTTCCATGCGCACGGAAAAGCTGGCGGCCGCCATGGCCGCCTATGGCGCGACCTCACGGCTCGATGGCGAAACCAGCCGCCGCCTTTGGCAGGAGGTCCGCGATATCCACCCCTATGCCGATGGCACGTCGCGGCCGCTCTGGCGCGTCTCTGTCGCGCCGTCCGCCGGCCATCAGCTTGTTGCGGCACTGCGCCTCGAAACCGGTGTCGACGCCTATTACGACTGGCAGGGCGGGTTGGTGTGGATGCGCATGGAGGCCGATCCGGAAGCGGCGCTGCTGCGCGGCTACATGAAGGCGCTGGGTGGCGGCCATGCCGAATTGTTGCGCGCAACGCCCGCTGCGCGCGCCGCCACGCCGGCTTTCGAGCCGCAGGCGCCGGGCGTTGCATTGCTGTCGGCGCGGGTCAAGGCCGCGCTCGATCCGCAGGGCATTTTCAATCCGGGCAAGATGGGCTGACGAGTCGAAGGGCGAGATAAAGATGCAAACCAATTTCACCGCCGCCCAGCTTGCCGATCCCCAGGTCGCGGAATCGGAAAAGATCCTGCGTAAATGCGTGCATTGCGGTTTCTGCACCGCGACATGCCCGACCTATGTGACGCTGGGCGATGAGCTCGACAGTCCGCGCGGCCGCATCTACCTCATCAAGGACATGCTGGAAAACGACCGGCCGGCCGATGCGCAGGTGACGAAACATATCGATCGCTGCCTCTCCTGCCTGTCCTGCGCCACCACCTGTCCCTCGGGCGTCGACTATATGCATCTGGTCGATCATGCCCGCATTCACATTGAAAAGACCTACAAGCGGCCGTTTGCCGACCGGCTGGTGCGCGATGTGCTGGCCATGGTGCTGCCCTATCCCGCGCGGTTTCGCGCCGCCTTGCGGCTTGCCCGCCTCGGGCGACCGTTTGCGCGCCTGTTCGAGCGCGCCGGCCTGAAACCCTTTGCAGCGATGCTGCGGCTGGCGCCGGCAAGCGTGCCGGCGGCCTCGCCGTTGTCGCAGCCGGGCGAACATGCCGCCAAGGGCGAAAAGCGCGGCCGGGTGGCGATCCTCACCGGCTGCGCCCAGCCAGTCCTCGACCCCGCGATCAATGCGGCGACGATTTCGCTGCTCACCCGTCTTGGCGTCGAGGTGGTCGCCCCACAAGGGGAGGGCTGCTGCGGCGCGCTGGTGCATCACATGGGCCGTGAGGAGCAGGCGCTCGCCTTCGCGCGCCGCAATGTCGATGCCTGGATTCGCGAGGTCGAGACCGGCGGGCTCGACGCCATCGTCATCACCGCCTCCGGTTGCGGCACGACGATCAAGGATTACGGCCATATGCTGCGCCTCGATCCCGCCTATGCCGAAAAGGCGGCGCGGGTCTCTGCGCTGGCGAAGGACGTCACCGAATATCTGGCGACGCTCGATCTGCCCGTCTGCCCGCCCAAGGGGTTGACGGTCGCCTATCATTCCGCCTGTTCGATGCAGCATGGACAGAAGATTACCATGCTGCCCAAGCAACTTCTGAAGGCGGCCGGCTTCGTGGTGCGCGATCCGCCGGAGGGGCATTTGTGCTGCGGCTCTGCCGGCACCTACAATATCCTGCAGACGGAGATTTCCGACCAGCTGAAGGCGCGCAAGGTGAAAAACATCATGGCCACGCGCCCGGATGTGATCGCCGCCGGCAATATCGGCTGCATGACCCAGATCGGCTCGGCAACTGCGACGCCCATCGTTCACACTGTGCAGCTTCTCGATTGGGCCTATGGCGGCCCGCGCCCGGCAACACTGCCGGAAAAATCGCTAACAACTTAATCAGATCCGAACGATCTACTTAATCGAAGAGAGGAAAGTCGCTGTTATACTCCAGGCCGGAGTGAACCCTGGAGCATTTCCCGGCAAGGTGAAGTCGTTCTCTGCCCTGAAATGCGACCGACAAGGCCTGGAGGTCGTCATGCGCATCTGGAAAGCCTTTTCTCTTGGCGCTGGCTTGTTCGCCGCCAGCCTGACGCCGGCGCTGGCCGGCGACCGGCTGAGTTGCGCCGCCGACGATGCGGCGCTCTCGGCCGCATTCGAGCTGCAGTTCAACGACCAGGAGGGCGGTCGACTGGAGCATATCCACGGCAAGATCGACATCCGCCAGGCCAATGTGCCGGACGCGCTTCGGCATCTGGAACTGACGTCGCAGATGCTGTCGCAATACTGGACTGACGATCACACGCTGAAAATCCGCTTCCTCAACCGCGCCTATGGCGATCTCGGCATGGATGCGGTGGAAATCGCCGCCGTTCTGCAGCCCGGCGACGCCAATCACTATCGCGGCCAATATCGCCTGACCGCCTTCCGCGTGCCGCCGGCTGGCCGTGGCGATACAACGCCGCAGATCCTTGCCACCGCAACGGCGACCATTGCCTGCTCGCCCCGCCAATTGGCCTTGGCCAATTAAGGCGAGGCGAGGCGCGCCCGATCAGCCGCCGCCGAACAGGTTGCGCAGGATATCGACGCCGCGATCCTCGAAGGCGACCTTGCCCTGGCGGTTGCCGGGGCCGACGACGATGACCTTGGTGCCGACGGGGGCGCGGGCATAGAGATGCTCGACATCGGCATTCATCATGCGGATGCAGCCCGAGGACATGTTGAGGCCGATGGTCCAGGGCTGGTTGGTGCCGTGGATGCGGAAGATGGTGTCCTGGCCGCCCTTGTAGAGATACATGGCGCGGGCGCCGAGCGGGTTATCGACGCCGCCTTCCTGGAAAGCCGGAATCTTGTGGCCCTTGCGCGCTTCGCGGGCGATCATTTCCTTCGGCGGACGCCAGTCCGGCCATTCCGACTTGCGGCCGATCTTGACGACGCCCGACCAGCCGAAGCCATCGCGGCCGACGCCGACGCCATAACGGGTGGCGCGGTTTTCACCCTCGACATAATAGAGATACTTGTTGTTGGTATCGATGATGATCGTGCCGGCGGCCTCGTCGGTCACCAGGCGCACCTTCTTGCGCTTGAAGGCCGGCGCCACCTGCTTGGATGGCACCGCCACGCGGATGACGTCGGAGGTCGGCTGGTGCGGCGACTGCGCCATCGGGCCGGCGGCCTGAGCGGCGGAAGCGGCGAGCGTCAACGAAACGGCCAGCGCCATGGCCAGCCGGGTCGGCGTCTTGTTCATTCCTGTCCCCTTCATGATGCAATATGCGATGCGATTGCGATTACGGGCGATTGCGATACGGTAATTCAGATCGAAGGCGGCGCAAGCCGCGGATCCGGCCGAAAGCCGTCAAAATCGGGCGTTTTGCGCCATTTTTCCGGATATCGTTGCAATCAGATCACGATCACGCGGGTGCCGACATCGACGCGCTCGTAGAGATCGGTGACATCCTGGTTGCGCATGCGGATGCAGCCGGAGGAGACGGCGTAGCCGATCGTCCAGGGCGCATTGGTGCCGTGGATACGGTAAAGCGTCGAGCCGAGATACATGGCGCGCGCGCCGAGCGGGTTTTCCGGCCCGCCTTCCATGCTGGCCGGCAGGTAGTGGCCCTTCGCCGCCTCGCGCGAGATCATTTCCTTCGGCGGGTTCCAGCTCGGCCACTCCGCCTTGCGGGTGATCTTGTGGGAACCGGCCCATTCGAAGCCCGGCTTGCCGACGCCCACACCGTAGCGCCGCGCCTTGCCGCCGCCCGTCACGAGGTAAAGGAAGCGATTATTGGTGTCGATGACGATGGTTCCGGCCTTTTCCTTCGTGTCGTAATCGACCATCTGCGGCAGATACATCGGATCGAACTGGCTCTTCACCGGCCGCTGCGCCGGGGCCATCGCCACGTTCTGCACCGGCGCCCGCATGGCAGGCTGGCGTTCCTGGAACAGGCCGCGACGCACCACCTGTCGCTGGGACTGATAGGCCTGCGGCTGGCTGACGACGCGTGGCTGCGCATAGACGCGCGGCATGGTGCCATTGGTCAGTTGCATCACCCACGGAGCGGAAAGATCGGCGCTGACGGTCACCGGCGGGCGCGTGCCGTAGCGGCCGTCATTGGCCTCGGCAACGGTGGTGGACAGCATCGCAACGGCGATGGCGACGGAAAAGGACATCTTCAACATGGTCGGGACTCTTTACGTTTGACCTGGGGAAGCAAGGTTTCGATAACCCTGTTTGCCCGATGCTCGCACCGCCTCTTGAGTCAAAGGTAAACGCCCGTTCATGAAAATGCCCCTGAGCGAATAAACCGTTCGTCAGGGTTATCGCCGGGTTTGGAAAGAGAGTCAGCAAATGGTAAAGCAGCCTTCCGCAACTGTTAAAGTAATGCCGGGAAAAGTGTGCAGCGGTTTTCCGTCCGGAAATACGTAAACGTTACAAGAAAGTTGGAAAAGCATGACGACCGAAGGCATCGTGATCGGCGAGGACGGGCAGTCGCGTTGCGCCTGGCATGGCAATCTCGACGATTATCGCCGTTATCATGACGAGGAATGGGGCAGGCCGGTGACCGACGACATCAGGCTGTTCGAAAAGATCTGCCTCGAAGGCTTCCAGTCCGGCCTTTCCTGGCTGACGATCCTGCGCAAGCGCGAGAATTTTCGCGCCGCCTTCGCCGGCTTCGATTTCGACCGGATCGCCGCCTTTACCGAGGAAGATATCGAGCGTTGCGTCGCCGATGCCGGCATCATCCGCCATCGCGGCAAGATCGTCTCGACCGTCAACAATGCGCGCCGGGCGCAGGCGCTGAAGGCGGAATTCGGCTCGCTCGCCCGTTATTTCTGGGGTTTCGAGCCGGGTCCGGCGGAGCGGCCGGCAAGCGTCACCCGCGCCTATATCTCCGCCAATCCGACGACGCCGACATCCGTGCGCCTGTCGACGGATCTGAAGAAGCGCGGCTGGACCTTTGTCGGTCCGACGACAGTCTATGCCTTCATGCAGGCGATGGGCATGGTCAACGACCATCTTGATGGCTGCATCTGCCGCGCGCGTGTGGATGCCCTGCGCGATGCATTGCAGCGGCCGTGAAAAGCTGGTTTGATCGCCGCATGCATCATCTGCTTCGCCTTGCCATTGCCGCCGTCCTTACCTGCCTCGCCGGAGCGGCGCTTGCCGATCCGCCGCATCCCAATCTCTACAAGGGCGAAAGGCTGGTGCCGATCGAGGTGCTGCCCGGCAAGCCGGTGCAGATCAAGGGCTGGACGCGCGACGGCAAGGGCACTGTCTATTCGCTGCATGTGCGCGCCGGCGAAAAGATCGGCGTCAATTTCTGGACGCCGAGCCGCTTTACCTATCTGGTGCTGTTCGACGTTTCGAAGTCCGACGAAGATGCGTTTTACAGCAGCGACGAAGACGGCAACGTCAAAACCCTGGTCGTGACGAAAAACACCACCTGGCTTGTGCGCCCATATTATTCGCGCGTCGCCCCGCGCCGGGGACTTGGCGCGCCCTATACGGTGACGCTGGATATCCGGCCGTAAAAGCAATTCCAGCAAATGTTCGAAGCCGTTTTGCGTCAGCAATTGCGCAAGACAGGTACTTTACTCGATTTCCGTGAGTAGAGCGCCCAACTCGCCGAGATGACCGATCCGCCGGAAGCGCGGCGCATCAACCGGCGGTTCGACATGCTCGAACACCCAGGTCAACTCGTGCGGCACGAAGACGCCATAGGCGCCGGCGGCAATCGCCGGCACGATGTCGGATTTCAGCGAATTGCCGATCATCATCGAACGCTCCGGCCCGTCCGCCAGCTTGGAGAAGATGCGACGATAGGTAACGGCGGTCTTGTCCGAGACGATCTCCACCGCATCGAAATAATCGCCGAGGCCGGATTGCGCCAGCTTACGCTCCTGGTCGAACAGATCGCCCTTGGTGATCATCACGAGAAAATAACGCCCGGCCAGCGCCTCCAGCGTCTCCTGCACATGCGGCAGCGTCTCGACCGGATGGCGCAGCAAGTCGCGGCCGATGCCGAGGATCTTTTCGATGGTCTCGGCCGGCACCTTGCCTTGCGTGATCTCGATCGCCGTCTCGATCATCGACAGCGTGAAACCCTTGATGCCGAAGCCGTAGAAACCGAGATTGCGTTTTTCCGCTTCCAGAAGCTGGCCGGAAATATGCTCGCCCTCGGCGAAATCGGACAGAAGTTCGGTAAAATGCTGTTCCGTCAGCCGGTAATATTGCTCGTTCTGCCACAGCGTATCGTCGGCATCGAAGCCGATTGCCGTCAGGTTGCGTGGGCTCATGCGCTGTCTCCATGCTCTGCGGTCGCCATTTCCGCCGGTTTCGGCACACAATTCAGCCGGCTGGCGATGACGGTATGAACGACTTGATAATCGCGGCTTGCCTCGCCGGTCGGGATCACCGGCCAGGACCAGCGCGCCGCTTCCGCCGGCGGCGCGATCCCATGCAGCAGATCGGCGTCCTGATGCACCTTGCCGGTACGGTCCACCACCTTGAAAGCGATGTCGGTCAACAGGCACACATCCGCTGGCAAGCCGCGCAAACCGTCCAGATGCGCGGAAATCAGCCGCGGCACGATTTCTTGCGACAACCCCGCCGCCTCCGCCTTTCGCCCGGCCCCGATGCCGATCTGCGACAGCACATTGGCCGAGATCACCAGATCGAGATAGGGAACCTGCCGCAAGAATGCCAGCGGCTCTGGCTCTTTCTGGGCCGCGATATCGGCGAACCCGGAAATATCCCGCTCGATCAGCCGCACGTTTTTCAGCCCCTTGGCCCGTATCCACAGCCGCACCGAGGCCAGATGCACGAGGTCGACCAGCACAACCGTATCGAACTGCCGCGACAGCTCTTCAACCGGCACATCCCGCACCAGCCCGGAACCGAGCACGACCACCGTACGCCGCTGCCGACCCCCCGAAACCGCCGCTCGCACCGCCTCATGGCAATGCCGCTCATGCTCGGCCCACGCCGAAGCACATCGCCGCGCCCGCGACCAGAGATTGACCGACCCACGCACGAAGCCCCGATGTAGCGACGCGGTCACAGGCAGGCTGGCGAGATAATTGAGCGCTTCGAGGATCATGGTTCTATCGATAGATGGCGGAGCGATGGCCGATCTCGAGGGTGACGCGCTGTTCACTGCAAAATCTGGGCTGACTCGTGATGGAATATAGCATTGCGGCAGCCCGGTCGCCAGCCTTCGCCCTTGCCGCTCCCGCCTTCATATTCTAAGACACCGGCGTAATTGAAGACTTCGAATTCAGGAACTCGATGTCGAGTCGAAAGTATGAAGTTCGAATTTTAAGACTCCAACGGACCGGTTGCGCATCATGAACGACAAGTCGAAGAAACCGCAGAAACTCAAGGCCCGCCTGCCGCGTGGCTTCGTCGACCGGTCGGCTGCCGATATCCGCGCCGTCAACGAGATGACGGGCAAGATCCGCGAGGTCTATGAACGCTACGGTTTCGACCCGGTGGAGACGCCGCTGTTCGAATATACCGATGCGCTCGGCAAATTCCTGCCCGACGCCGACCGCCCCAACGAAGGCGTGTTCTCGCTGCAGGACGACGACGACCAGTGGATGAGCCTGCGTTACGACCTGACCGCGCCGCTCGCCCGCCATGTCGCTGAGAATTTCCAGGACATCCAGCTTCCCTATCGCACCTATCGCGCCGGCTATGTCTTCCGCAACGAGAAGCCCGGCCCCGGCCGCTTCCGCCAGTTCATGCAGTTCGATGCTGATACGGTGGGTGCTGCCGGCGTGCAGGCCGATGCCGAAATGTGCATGATGATGGCCGATACGCTGGAAGCGCTGGGCATCAAGCGCGGCGATTACGTCATCCGCGTTAACAACCGCAAGGTTCTCGACGGCGTGCTCGAAGCCATCGGCCTTGGCGGCGAGGACAAGGCCGGCCAGCGCCTCAACGTGCTGCGCGCCATCGACAAGCTCGACAAGTTCGGCCCCGAAGGCGTCAAGCTGCTGCTCGGCCCCGGCCGCAAGGACGAATCCGGCGACTTCACCAAGGGCGCCGGCCTCGATGGCGACCAGATCGCCAAGGTGCTGTTCTTCGTCGGCATCAAGGATTATGCGGAAAGCGCCGAAGCGCTTGCCGAGCTCGTCGCCGGCACGTCCAAGGGCGGCGAAGGCGTCGAGGAACTCAACATGATCGGCGCGCTGGTGACCGGCGCCGGTTATGCCTCCGATCGCGTCAAGATCGACCCCTCCGTCGTGCGCGGCCTCGAATATTACACCGGCCCGGTCTATGAGGCCGAGCTGCTGTTCGACGTCACCAACGAGAAGGGCGAAAAGGTCGTGTTCGGCTCCGTCGGCGGCGGCGGGCGGTATGACGGTCTCGTCTCGCGCTTCATGGGCCAGCCCGTTCCCGCCACCGGTTTCTCCATCGGCGTGTCGCGCCTGATGACGGCGCTCAAAAACCTCGGCAAGCTGGGGCAGGATCAGGTGATCGCCCCCGTGCTGATCACCGTCATGGATGGCGATGCCGAGAGCATGGGCCGCTACCAGCGCTTCACGCAGGATCTGCGCGCCGCCGGCATCCGCGCCGAAATGTATCAGGGCAACTGGAAGAAATTCGGCAACCAGCTCAAATATGCCGACCGCCGCGATTGCCCCATTGCCATCATCCAGGGCGGCGACGAGCGGGCGCAGGGCATGGTGCAGATCAAGGATCTGATCGAAGGCAAGCGTCTGGCCGGCGAGATCGAGGACAATGCGACCTGGCGCGAGGCGCGCGTGGCGCAAGAAATCGTGTCCGAGGCCGAACTGGTCGCCAAGGTACGCGAAATTCTTGAGGCGCAGGCCGAAGACCGGCGCCGGGCGGTCTGACGCATGTCGCGCAAAAGTGTGAAGCGGTTTTGCGAGAACGACATGCGTCAAAACAAAGAGATGTTCCTATGGCGCTGATCAACCTGCCCGGTTTTGCCGCTGCGCTGCTCGCCGATTTCGTCTCGCGCGACACCGAGCGCGTCGATACGCCGATCATCCAGCCGGCCGAGCCGTTCCTTGACATGGCCGGCGAGGATCTCCGCCGCCGTATCTTCCTGACTGAGAGCGAGACCGGCGAAAACCTCTGCCTGCGCCCGGAATTCACCATTCCCGTCTGCCTGCGCCATATCGAAAGCGCCATGGGCACGCCGAAGCGCTACGCCTATCTCGGCGAGGTTTTTCGTCAGCGCCGCGACGGGCCGAACGAATTCTTCCAGGCCGGCATCGAGGATCTGGGCAATGGGGATACGGCGGCGGCCGATGCCCGCGCCATCGGCGATGCCATGGGCATCCTGAAACTGCTGCTGCCGGGCAAGCGATTGAAGACGACGCTGGGCGACCAGGCGGTGTTCGAGGCCGTGGTCAAGGCGCTCGGCCTGCCGCTCGGCTGGCAGAAGCGGCTGATCCATGCTTTCGGCAACCCCGCGCGCATCGAGCAATTGTTGCAGACGCTCGCCAGCCCCCTGCCGATAGCGGGCATCGACCCGAAGACGCTGGAACTGGCCGAGGCCGGCGACGATGCGGGCCTGATCGCCCATCTCGACGAGACCATGCAGGCGACCGGCTATTCCACCAATGCCAGCCGCGCGCCTGCCGAAATCGCCGCGCGCCTGCGCGAAAAACTGTCGCTGGCGCAGACGAAGCTGGATGACAACGTGCTGCTTCTACTGCGCGAATTCCTGTCGCTGGAACTGCCGCTGGCGGAAGCGCCGGCGGCGCTCGCCGGCTTTGCCGATGCGGCCGGCCTGCATCTGGGCTCGGCCGTCGCCGCCTTCGAGGCGCGGCTGCAGGCGCTGGAAGCCGCCGGCATCGATGTTGCGCCGATCGTCTACCGCGCCGCCTTCGGCCGTCCGCTGGATTACTATACCGGCCTCGTCTACGAGGTCACGGCGGGCGAAAGCAGCGCCGTTCTCGCCGGCGGCGGGCGGTTCGACCGGCTGATGACGCTGCTCGGCGCGTCGAGCCATATCCCGGCGGTCGGCTTCGCCTTGTGGCTGGATCGGATCGAGGCGGAAAGGGCGCGCTCATGACCATCACCATCGCCGTGCCCTCCAAGGGGCGCATGAAGGAGGATTCGGCCGCGATCTTCGAACGCGCCGGCCTGAAGATCGTCGCCGTCGGTAATGAGCGCTCCTATCGCGGCCGCGTCGAAGGTTTCGACGATATCGAGATCGCCTTCCTTTCGGCCTCGGAAATCTCGCGCGAGCTGGGCAATGGCAGCGTCGATTTCGGCGTCACCGGCGAGGATTTGATGCGCGAGCAGATGGCGGAAGTGGATAGCCGCGTCGAATTCTGCGCCCGCCTCGGCTTCGGCCATGCGGATGTGGTGGTCGCCGTGCCGGAGATATGGGTGGATGTCGACAGCATGGCTGATCTCGGCGATGTCGCCGCCGATTTCCGCGCCCGTCATCATCGCCGCCTGACCATCGCCACGAAATATTGGCGGCTGACGCAGCAGCATTTTTCCGGCAGCCACGGCATCCAGCTCTATCGCATCGTCGAGAGCCTCGGCGCGACCGAAGGCGCGCCGGCGGCAGGGCAGGCGGATATCATCGTCGATATCACCTCCACCGGCTCGACACTCGTCGCCAACCACCTGAAGATCCTCTCCGATGGCGTCATCCTGCGCTCGCAGGCCTGCCTTGTGCGCGCCCGCAAGCCGGAGCACGAGACGGACAGCCGCGTGCAGGAGATCGTTGCAGCGGTGCGCGGCGCCTTGTAAAACACGCACCTGTTTTTCAAGGCAGCAAAAGGCCCGCCGGATCGCTCCGGCGGGCCTTTTGCATGGGATCGAGGGCTTAGGCGTGGACTGCGACGCCGCGACGGGCATCCAGCGAATAGGCGCCGGCGCCGACGGTGGCGAGCAGGATATAAGCGCCGGCCAGCGTGATATTCTTCATCATCATGATCTGGTTCAGCACGGTCAGCCAGCCATTGGCGGCGGCCGGGAAATCCGGAACGTTGATGGCGTGGCCATGGAAGACGATGCCGGTGAACACGCAGAACAGGGCGAGCGCCCAGCCGACGATCTTCGTCTGGAAGCCGACGAGAACGGCAAGGCCGGTGACCAGTTCGAACAGGCCGGCGAGATAGGCGAGCGCCGTCGCTGCCGGCAGGCCGGCCCCGGCGATCATGCCGGCAGTGCCGGAGGCATCCATCAGCTTGCCGAAGCCGGAATAGATGAAGATGAACGAAAGCAGGATACGCGCGAGAAGGAGGAGGGCGCTATTGGGCGAAGACATCGGAAAACTCCTGTTGGGTCTGCGGCATCTCATCGGCCGCGAAAATTTGTCTTGCGTCAATTTGCCCATTTTTACTGTTTTGGAAAGATAAACGATTGGAGACATATCGTTCACAAAATGGGTGAGTTCCTCTCCGCAACGTGATTTGATGGGCGCGCGACGGTCTTTTTCAGTTAATTTACGGCTTACATGATTGTTGTCTTAGGCCTATGATTTTTTACGAGAATAGGGATCCGGCGCAGACAAGCCTTTTGGAATTGCTACATCTAAACAATACCGTGTGTGTTCTTGTGCAGCTTGCGCCGTTACGGGGTCAATTTCTATAACCGCATCCCAAAAGGCTTGTGGGTTGGCAGGGCACTTTAAATCGGCGGCTTCCAGTGTAGCTGGAGCCCAAAGGCGGAGGAGGAGAGTCAGTGGTAAAAGGGGATAACGATATCCGTCTACCACGACTGCCGCGCTAAAATCGCCGCCATGGCCTCCTCTCCCCACTATAAAAAAACCAAACTCATCTCGTTCGCTATCAAAGCCGGGAAATGGATTGAATTCCATCCGCTCCAATACCGAGGGGGCTCCTAGCGCGGGACGCCACGGTACCCCAGCGTCGCCGCCGTCTCCACCAATTGCAGTACCGTCGCCATCAACATTGGCCGTTCCTCCATCACCACCGCGACCACTTAGGCCGCCTCGACCACCTCTGCCTCCAACTGCCGTACCGTTGCCGCCGACACGCGCATTTCCGCCATAACCACCGCTACTCGGGGCCGGTCTATTTTCTGAAATTGAAAACAAGCGTATTGCCCAGGCGATTGCGCCGCATAGAGCAGTCATGGCCGCGATGGCAACTCCGATGCCGCCAGAATTTGCATCGATGATAGTCCATAAATGCATTAACCACTCTGACATCGGGTATGATTCCGTCTTGAAGATCTAAGTTTGAGACAAAAAAGGCGGGCCTTGCGACCCGCCTTTTCCGTAACCTGAACCGAATGGCTCAGATGTAAGGCGTGAGCCTTACATCATGTCCATTCCGCCCATTCCGCCCATGCCGCCCGGCATGCCGCCAGCGGCTTCCTTCTTCGGCAGTTCGGCGATCATGGCTTCCGTCGTGATCAGCAGCGAGGCAACCGAAGCGGCGTTCTGCAGAGCGGTGCGGACAACCTTGACCGGGTCGACGATGCCAAGCGCAATCAGGTCGCCGTATTCGCCGGTCTGGGCGTTGTAGCCGAAGTTGTCTTCGTTCTTGTCGAGGATCTTGCCGACAACGATCGAAGCTTCGTCACCTGCGTTTTCGGCGATCTGGCGAACCAGGGCCTGCAGAGCCTTGCGAACGATGTTGATGCCAGCTTCCTGGTCGTCGTTCTCGCCCTTGGCGGTGATCTTCGAAGCCGAACGCAGCAGCGCGACGCCGCCGCCGGGAACGATGCCTTCCTGAACGGCCGCGCGGGTCGCGTTCAGGGCGTCGTCGATGCGGTCCTTGCGTTCCTTGACTTCGACTTCCGTCGAGCCGCCGACGCGGATGACGGCAACGCCGCCAGCGAGCTTGGCAAGACGTTCCTGCAGCTTTT
>CAMFHE010000042.1 GCA_945952045.1 uncultured Rhizobium sp. | reverse complement strand
AGTTCCTCGCCAATATCCGCGAAGTCGATGCCGTGGTGCATGTGCTGCGCTGCTTCGAAGACGACGACATCACCCATGTCGAAGGCCGCATCAATCCGGTCGGCGATGCCGACACGATCGAGACCGAGCTGATGCTCGCCGACCTCGAAAGCCTGGAACGCCGCGTCGAGCAGACCCGCAAGCGCGCCGCCAGCAAGGATAAGGATTCGCTCGCGCAGCTGCCGATCATGGAAGCCGTGGTCAAGCTTTTGAACGAGGGCAAGCCGGCGCGCATTCTCCTGAAGACGCTGTCGCCGGAAGAGATCGAAGTTCTGAAGGGCCTCAACCTTCTGACCTCGCACCCGGTTCTCTACGTCTGCAACGTCGCCGAATCCGATGCCGCCACCGGCAACGCGCACACGGCCGCCGTCGCCGCCATGGCCAAGGAACAGGGCGCCGAATGCGTCGTCATCTCGGCGGCCATCGAATCCGAAGTCGCCCAGCTTCCGGAAGAGGAGTCTGCCGAATTCCTCTCCGCTCTCGGCCTTGAGGAAGCAGGCCTCGACCGGCTGATCCGCGCCGGTTATCACCTGCTCGACCTCATCACCTATTTCACCGTCGGCCCCAAGGAAACCCGCGCCTGGACTATTCGGCGCGGAACCAAGGCCCCGCAGGCGGCCGGCGTCATCCACACCGATTTCGAACGCGGCTTCATCCGCGCCTTCACCATCGGCTATGACGATTACATCGCCTACAAGGGCGAAGTCGGCGCCAAGGAAGCCGGCAAGGGCCGCGACGAAGGTAAGGAATATGTGGTGCATGACGGCGACGTCATCCACTTCCGCTTCAACACCTGAGCCGAAACCGACCTCGCTTTAAAAAATGCTGCCGCCCTTCACCGAAGAGGCGGCAGTTTTTCTTTGAGCACCGGCGGCAGCGGCGTGACGGCGAAGCGCCGGAAATGCGGCCAGCCGACGCCGATGGTCAGAACCACCAGCCCGACGATCAACAGCGTCGCAAAGACATAGGTTTCGGGCGCGGCGCTGGTCTTCTGCAACAGGCTCGCCGTTGCCAGCCCCAGCGACACGAGGCCTGAAGTGACGAAGGCGCGCCGGTCGATGACAAGGCCGATGGTCATGAACACCGCGACGATAACGACGACGATCAAGGCATCCGGCAGGCCCTTTTCCGCACTGAACAGGGCATCGTTGTTGAAGTCGCGCAGGAAGACCAGCGCCAGCATCGCATAGAGCAACGCAGGCGCCGCCGCCAGATGCAGCCAGAAGGCGACGTCCGAGCGGCGCGTCACCCGGAAACGGTCGGAGAGATCGTAGCGCATCGCCACCGCAAACAGCGCCAGTGCGCCGGCCAGGAAGATCGCGGCGGACTGCGACGGATGCGCGGTGATGAAATCCGGCTGTCCGCTGGCCCGCGACAGGCCGAGGAACAGCAGCCCGAGCAGGATGGCGGCCAGCGACACGATCCAGAGGCTGAGCGCCAGCGGAATGCGATAGCGCAGATAGAAGGGCGCCATGAGCACCGCAAAGGGCAGCGTCAGCACGACAAAATGCAGCATCGGCTCGACATCCTGCCCGAGAAGGTCGTCGAGCACCACGATGCCGGTCGTCAGGATCCAGTGCGCGAACATCAGCGTCAGCACCACCGCCGGCAAGGCCAGCCGCTGCCGCCGCACCAGAATTTCGGCAAGGATGATGACGGCCGGCAGCACGCCGAAGATCGAGCTGACGCCCCAGATGCCGGCCATGGCGATACAGACGCCGATGGTGATCAGCACATCGTGAAAACCGCGCACGAAGCGTGGCGATTCGGTATCCTCGACCGGCGCGATCACATGCGACTCGCCGAGACCTGCGATATCGGTGGCTGGCTTCGGCGGCTGAATCGCAACGCCCCGCGCCTGCATATAGGGCAGCAGAACGCCCGCCTGATCGGCGGAAATGATGCCTTCGCCGGCGGCGCCGTCGAGCACCGATTTCAATGTCTGCATGCCTGCGGCTCCCCTGGTCGGCGGCGTGAAGTCGGCGCCACCTTAACGAGACGCGACGCTTTGACAAGCTGCGCACCCTTGCCAAAGCGAAGCGCACTCGCCATTGTTCGCCGCAAACAGGACGGATTTGGACGTGACGACCTATACTTACGAAGATTTTACGCCCGGCCGGGTCTTCCCGCTCGGGCCGATCGCCGTGACGGCGGCCGATATCATCGAATTTGCCCGCGAATTCGATCCCCAGCCGATGCATCTCGATGAAAACGCCGGCAAGGACAGCATCCTGGGCGGCCTCGCTGCATCCGGCTGGCACACGAGCTCGCTGACGATGCGCATGATGATCGACAGCTATATCCTCAACTCCACCTGCCAGGGCTCGCCTGGCATCGACGTGATGGAGTGGAAAAAGCCTGTATTGGCCGGCGACACGCTCTCCGGCCGCTCCGTGGTGGTCAGCGCGAGGCCATTGCAGTCGCGTCCCGGTATCGGCGTCGTCAAGCTGCGCCACGAGACCGAGAACCAGCATGGCGAGCTGGTGGCCATGTCGGAGAATTCGGTCATGTTCCGCATGGCGTCAGCCCCGGAGGCCGGCGCATGAGGATGCAGGATCTCTATTCCGAGATGCGGCTGGAACTGGCGACCCAGCATTTCAGCGCCGAGGACATCATCCGCTTCGCCCGCCGATTCGACGGTCAGCTTTTCCACACCGATGCGGAAGCCGCCAAGAACAGCCTGTTCGGCGGCCTCTGCGCCTCCGGCTGGCATACCTGCTCCTTGTGGATGCGCAGCTTTCTCGATTTCTGGAAAGAGGAATGCAAGCGTCTGGAAGCGCGCGGCATAGCCCCGCCGAAACTCGGCCCCTCGCCCGGCTTTCGCGACCTGCGCTGGCTGCGCCCGGTCTATGCCGGCGACGACATCACCTATTTCGTGACGCTGAAGGCCAGCCGCGACCTGAGCTCCCGCCCCGGCTGGATCCTGAACACCATCCTGTGCGAAGGCGAAAACCAGAACGGCGACCTCGTCGTACGTTTCGAGAGCACCGTCCTGGAATTTAACTGAGAAGGGTCGGCGGCCTCAATGGCCGCTGAACTCCACCAGCGTCCGCACTTCGACGCCGAGCGCCTCAAGCTTCTGGCGGCCACCCAGATCGGGCAAGTCGATGACGAAGCAGCAGGAGACGACGTCGGCGCCGATCTGACGAAGCAGTTGCACCGCGCCGACCGCAGTGCCGCCTGTCGCGATCAGGTCGTCGACGAGGATGACCTTTTCGCCCGGCTGCACCGCGTCGCGATGCATCTCCATCTCGTCCACCCCGTATTCGAGACTATAGGCGATACGCACCGTCTCATGCGGCAGCTTGCCCTTCTTGCGGATCGGCACGAAGCCGGCAGAAAGCTGATGCGCCACGGCGCCGCCGAGAATGAAGCCGCGCGCCTCCATGCCGGCGATCTTGTCGATCTTCGAGCCGACATAGGGGTTCACCAACTCATCCACCGCGCGGCGGAAAGTGCGTGGATTGCCGAGCAGCGTGGTGATGTCGCGAAAGATGATGCCCGGCTTGGGATAGTCCGGGATGGAACGGATCGAGCTGGCGAGATCCGAAGCAGTCAAGGTCATGAAAACACTCATCCGTGTCTTGGAGGAGCCTGTCCGGCTGTAGGCCGCGCGAAAGGCGCGTCTGCGGGGCAGGCTCTCGGTTACGCCAGACACTATCAACTGCGAACCGGCTGGCCAACGAAAAAAGGCGACCCGAAAGCCGCCTTTCTTTGAACCATGAAACCTGAGATTTCTCAGTGTTCCTTGTTGGCGTAGACCGACTTCTTCGTCAGGTAGACCAGACCGGTGAAGATCACCAGGAAGATCATAACCATGAAACCGGTGCGCTTGCGCTCTTCCAGATGCGGCTCGGCGGTCCACATCAGGAATGCGGAAACGTCCTTGGCATACTGGTCGACCGTCTGCGGCGTGCCGTCTTCGTAGGTGACCTGATCGTTGCTGATCGGCTGCGCCATGGCAAGGGCCGCTGCATTGGCGAAGTACGGGTTGTAATGCGTGCCTGCGGCGACTTCAACGCCGGCCGGCGGATCCTGGTAACCGGTCAGCAGCGAGTAGATATAATCCGGGCCGCCTTCCTGATACTGCGTGAACATGTCGAAGATGAACTGCGGGAAGCCGCGGGTGACGCCGCGCGCCTTGGCGAGCAGCGACATGTCCGGGGGAGCCGCGCCGTTGTTGGCGGCAGCGGCGGCTTCCGGGTTCGCGTAAGGCGACGGGAAGTGATCCGACGGAACCGCCTTGCGGGTGAACATTTCACCGTCGCCGTTAGGGCCGTCCTGCACTTCGTAGTTGGCGGCGAACGCCTTCACCTGGGCATCGGAATAACCGAGATGCTCGAGCGTGCGGAACGACACCAGGTTCATCGAATGACAGGCGGAGCAGACTTCGGTGTAAACCTTCAGACCGCGCTGAAGCTGAGCCTTGTCGTAGTGGCCGAACGGGCCGGCAAAGCTCCAGCTTTCCTGCTTGGGATGGTGGATCGGGTAGTGCGGCGTACCGCCTTCCGCATGCGCCTCCTCCTTCTTCGCCTCTTCGGCGAAGGCAGGAGCAGCAAAGCCGAGACCGGCGACGACAGCGAGCGACAGGATGCTTGCAACAAGCTTTTTCATGGTTTCATTCCCTCTCAGTCGCTTGTCTCAAGCCTTCGCCGACGCAGCGTTCTTTTCGAGAACCGCTTCGGTGATGGAGTTGGGCAGGCGCCGCGGCGTCTCGAACAACCCCAGCAGCGGCATCACGACGATGAAGAAGCCGAAGTAGTAGAGCGTACCGAGCTGCGACAGGATGACGAAGATGCCATCTGCCGGTTGCGCGCCGAGCCAGCCAAGCATGATGGCATTGGCGACGAACAGCCAGAAGAACAGCTTGTACCACGGGCGGTAGGCAGCCGAGCGGACCTTCGAGGTATCGAGCCATGGAAGGAAGAACAGGATGATGATCGCACCGAACATCACCAGAACGCCGCCGAGCTTCGAGTCGATCGGGCCGACATTGAAGGTGATGGCGCGCAGCATCGCGTAGAACGGCAGGTAGTACCATTCCGGAACGATGTGGGCCGGGGTCTTCAGCGCGTTCGCCTGGATGTAGTTGTCCGGATGGCCGAGGTAGTTCGGCATGTAGAAGATGAACCAGGCATAGACGATCAGGAAGATCGAGACGCCGAGCGCATCCTTCAGCGTCGCATAGGGCGTGAAGGGAACGGTGTCGGTCTTGGTCTTGACTTCGACGCCGGTCGGGTTGGTCTGGCCGGTGACGTGCAGCGCCCAGACGTGCAGGACGACGACGCCAGCGATCATGAAGGGCAGCAGGTAGTGCAGCGAGAAGAAGCGGTTCAGCGTCGGCTGGTCGACGGCGAAGCCACCGAGCAGGAACTGCTGCAGCCACTCGCCTACCAGCGGGAAGGCCGAGAAGAAGCCGGTGATGACGGTCGCCCCCCAGAAGGACATCTGACCCCAGGGCAGAACGTAGCCCATGAAGCCGGTCGCCATCATCAGCAGGTAGATGACCACGCCGAGAATCCAGAGGATTTCGCGCGGCGCCTTGTACGAGCCGTAATACAGGCCGCGGGCAATGTGCAGATAGACGGCGATGAAGAAGAACGACGCGCCGTTGGCATGCATGTAGCGCAGCAGCCAGCCGTGGTTGACGTCGCGCATGATCTTTTCGACCGAGACGAAGGCAACAGTCGTATCGGCCGCATAATGCATGGCCAGGACGACGCCCGTCAGGATCTGGACGATCAGCATAACCGAAAGCATCGCGCCGAACGTATAGGCATAGTTCAGGTTGCGCGGCACCGGATAGGCGACGAAGCTGTCATAGACGAGACGCGGCAAAGGCAGGCGGGAGTCGATCCACTTCTCAAGGCCGGTCGCAGGTTGGTAACTAGAATGACCACTCATAAATCAGTATCCCCTTAACCGATCTTGATCACTGTATCTTTGGTGAAAGAAAAGGTCGGCACCGCCAAATTCATCGGCGCCGGACCCTTGCGGATTCGACCGGCCGTATCGTAGTGCGAGCCGTGGCAGGGACAGAACCAGCCGCCGAAATCACCGGCCTGCCCAAGCGGCACGCAGCCGAGATGGGTGCAGGAACCGATCATGACGATCCAGTTTTCCTTGCCTTCGCCGGCAGAACGGTCGATGTCCGTCGCCTGCGCGTCGGCAGCGATATTGGCGTTGCGGGCAACCGGATCCTTCAGATCCGTCAGCGCAACGGCCTTGGCTTCTTCAACTTCCTTGTCGGTGCGGTTGCGGATGAAAACCGGCTTGCCGCGCCACTTGGCCGTCAGCGACATCCCCGGCTGAAGGCTGGAAACATCCACTTCGATCGACGCGAGAGCCAGCGTCGAGGCGTCGGGACGCATCTGGTCGATAAAGGGCCAGGCAACCGAAACGGCACCGACGGCACCCGCCATCCCCGTGGTCAAATACAGGAAATCACGGCGAGTGGGCTCGCCAAGGGTTTCGCTTGTCGTCTCGTGTTCGCTCACGGCTAAACCATCCTCTGCGCAAATATTTCGCGATAACGCATTGCCCCCATGACCGGCGAATCCAACTGGACACAATTCGGCCACAGATTCCCCGGCAATCCGGCGCGTTCTAAGCTTGATCGCAAATTATGTCCAGTCTCGACAAGGGGTCCGGGCACAATGTCGCGGAATTCGGACACACTTTTTTCAAAGTCCTTGATTTCTGACAACGCTTCGCGTGATTTTGCGGCGATTTCATCGGGATGCGGCCGAAGTCTGATGAGAAGCAGAATCGCCGACATGTGGCCGTCCGCATTGCAAGTCCGCAAGCAGGCGTGGTATCGCGATCCCCCGCCCTTCTTCGCCCAGCCGGACAAAGCCGATGAGATCGACCCTGTATTGCGTGTTATGCGTTCTGCTGACGCTGGCGCTGACGGCCTGTTCGCTGCGCTATCTGCGCGAGTCCTGGCTTCTTTCCTTTCTTTATAGCCTGCAGTTGCACGCGACGCTGGCCTGCCTTGCCGGCAGCGTCATCGCGCTCGCGTTGAGGCGGCATGTCTATGGCGTTTTCCTGCTTGTATGGTCGGCAGCGCTCGTCGTGCATGCACTCGTGATGCTGCAGGAGTTCCGCGGGGACCCCAGCCGCCAAGCGCTCGCCGCGCCGCATTTCCGGCTGCTGTCCTTCAACATCATGGGCAGCAATACCGAAAACGGCGAGCGGATCGCCGACTATATCCTCTCCTCGCATGCCGATGTCGCGGTCATCCTTGAGGCGCGGCCGCTGTTTTCGCAGATCGACAGGCTGGCGCGGGTCTTCCCGAACCGGATCGGCTGCGAAGCGGACAGCGACGATTGCGACCTGCTCGTGCTCTCGCGCCGCCCCTTTGTCGATACGATGAAGGCGAGCCTCAGCGACCTGCGCAAGAACCGCTTCGCGCTTGCCCGCATCGACTTCGCCGGACAGACGCTCAACATTGCGGCCGCGCACCTGACCAAGCCCTATTACGACGACTATCACGGCGAGGAACTCGACAATCTCGCGGCAATTGCTGAGTCGGTAGAAGGCCCCTTGCTGGTCGCCGGCGATTTCAATTCCGATATCCTCGCCCCTGATATGCAGGCCTTCCTTCGCGGCAACGGTCTGACGACGGCGCCAAGCGAACCGCGCACCTGGCCGATCCGGGCCGGCGCCTATGGCATCGCCATCGACCACGTCTTCGCCCGAGGCCCCGCCGAGCTGATCCAAACCCGACGCATCGCCGACGCCTTCGGCTCAAACCATTACGGCCTGGTATCGGAATTCGCCATTCCGGGGCCGCGTGTCATGGACGACACGCAAAAGGCGCTGTAACGGCCTGAGAAATCAGGATGTCTGCCGTGCGGGAAGCGGCCGCGGCGCATCGTCCTCGTCGTCGTCGCCGAAATCGGCGGCGATCATGCCGCCAGACTGGCGCGACCAGAGATCGGCATAGAGACCGCCGCGCGCAATCAGCTCCTGATGCGTACCCTGCTCGACGATGCGGCCGCGATCCATCACCACGAGACGGTCGAGGCTCGCGATGGTCGACAGGCGGTGGGCGATGGCCAGCACCGTCTTGCCCTGCATCAGCTTTTCGAGATTGGACTGGATTGCCGCCTCGACCTGCGAGTCCAGCGCCGAGGTGGCCTCGTCCAGCACCAGGATCGGCGCATCCTTGAGCATGACGCGGGCAATGGCGATGCGCTGGCGCTGGCCGCCGGAGAGTTTGACGCCGCGCTCGCCGACATGGGCATCGAAACCTTTACGGCCGCGCTGGTCCTGCACCTGCCCGATGAAACGGTCGGCTTCCGCCCGGCTGACGGCCTCGATGAGCTGCTCCTCGTTCGCATCGGCGCGGCCGAAGAGAATATTGTCGCGGATCGAGCGGTTGAGCAGCGCCGTATCCTGCGTCACCATGCCGATATGGGCGCGCAGCGAGTTTTGGCGCACGCCGGCGATATCCTGCCCGTCGATCAGGATACGACCGCTTTCGAGATCGTAGAAACGCAGAAGAAGATTGACCAGCGTCGATTTGCCCGCCCCCGAACGACCGACGATGCCGACCTTTTCCCCAGGACGGATGGTCAGCGACAGGTCGTCGATCACGCCCTTGCCGCGTCCATAATGGAAGCTGACGTTTTCGAAACGGATCTCCGGCTGCGTCACATGCAAATCGCCGGCATCCGGCCGGTCGGTCAGGCGGATCGGCTGCGAGATCAACTCGGCGGAATTCTGGATGGTACCGAGATTGCGCATGATGGCGTTGAACTGGGTCATCATCCGCCCGAGCAGCATGTTGAGCCGCAGCACCAGCCCCAGCGTATAGGCGACGCCGCCGGCCGTCATCGCGCCGGCAAACCACAGGTCGATCGACAGGAACCCGATCGCCGCGATCATCAGGCCGGACAGGAAGGAGAGCGCGATGCGCACCCCGGTGATATGCCGGGTAAAGGCAATCACCGCCTGCTGGAACCGGTCGAAACCATCCCGTACGTAGTGGTCGTTGTCTGTCTCGCGACCGAAGAGTTTCAGAGTCTGGATATTGGCGTAGGAATCGACCAGTCGCCCGTTCAGCATCGACGACGCTTCGGCCGAGGCGCGGGCAAGACGGCGGATACGCGGCACGAAAAACCGGGCGATGAAGCCGAAACCGATGAGCCAGAGCGCAATTACGCCCGCCAGCCGCCAGTCGAGCGCCGCAACCAGCGCCATGGTCGACAGCGCATAGATCAGGATGAACCAGACCACCTGCAGCAGCGACACCATGAGATCGCCGGTCGCCTGGCCGCCAGCCCAGACCTTCGAGACGATGCGGCCGGAAAAATCGTTCTGAAAGAAGGAGAGCGACTGGCGCGCCACATGCACATAGGCCTGCCAGCGCATCATGTTGAAGAAGCCGGGAACGATGGTCTGCTCCTCGAGCAGTGCATTCAGCGCCACCACCGTCATGCGCCCGACAAGGATGAACAGCGCCATCGCCGCCAACGCTCCGCCATGCAGGGCGATCAATCCGCTCCAGCCCGCATCCTTCGGCGCGCCGTCGAGCATGTCGACCAGCAACCCGACCGACCAGAACAGCCCCGCCTCCACCATCGCCACCAGCCCGCCGACCACCATCATGGCGACGAAGGGCGCCTTGGCCTGCTTCAGGTAGAACAGGATGAACCCGAACGTCTCTCGCGGCGGCTGCAGGTCGCTGCTTCGCCGATAGGGATCGATCCAATTCTCGAACAGCTGAAATATCGCGCGCATAGTCATGACGGCGATATAGGCGGTTTCGTCCCCGCCGACAAAGCATGAGGCCTATTATATTTTCGTAAGGTGGCGGCCCTGTCGCCAGTCCGCATGCGGAAGAAAGCGTTCACGCAACCGCGACCTGCAAAGGTGCATTCTCTCAATATATAACCGCATCATGCGCGAGCGAACCGTCATTTCACGCTCTCTATACTTCAAAACATTTTTGGCATGGTTAACCAGTCCCGGGTTTAATCGTTGCTTAACCACATTGAACCGGAATAAGGGATCCGCAACGACGTTTGACGGAGCATGACACATGGCCAGCATTCAGGGTATTTACATCGCATTGTTCGGCCGCCCGGCCGATCCCGGCGGTCTGGCCTATTTCAACACGGCCACAAAGAACGGCGCCGACCTCAGCCGCATCGGTGATCTGACGCAGACCAGCGAATATAAAAGTCGCTTCACCGGCATGAGCAACGAAGAAATCGTCAATTCGATCTACAAGTCGCTGTTCAATCGCGACGGCGAAAAGACCGGCATCGACTTCTTCCTCGCCAAGCTCGCATCGGGTGCTCTGACCATCAACACCATCGCAATCGCCATCCTCGACGGCGCGCAGGGCGACGACATCGTCACCGTCAAGGCCAAGATCGACGCCGCCGATATCTTCACCAGCCATCTCGACCTGCAGGCCGAAATCGAAGCCTACAAGGGCAACGCCGCCGCCCAGATCGGTCGCGATTTCATCACCGCCGTTTCCAAGACGGATCCCGGCACCGCGGAAGAAGCCGATGCGGCGATCCTCAAGGTGCAACAGAGCCAGGGCCAGGCGCCTGCCGGCGGTGGTGGCGATGGCGGCGGCGGCGGCCCGCCGACGTTCCAGATCATCAACAATGCGATTGTCGAAACCGCCGGCAAGACCAGCGCGCCGGATGGCATCACCTTTGGCGGCACGGCCAAAGGCACGATCATCCTCGGTCAGAGCAGCGACACGCAGGCGCAAACCCCTGGTCTGGAGAAAACAGAGCTTGCGCCCGTCGAATTCACCCCGCTTCTGACCGGCACACGCGGTAGCACAGTCGCAAGCTTCCCCAAGGGCGACATCCAGTCCGGAAACGGCGTCAAGCTTGCCGAACTGCCGGACAACCTGATGCTCAAGGACAAGCTTTACGTCTCCATGACCGCTGGGACGGCCTCCGGCCATCAGATCGGCGGCGATGGCGCCGTGGAGATTTCCGGTTCCGCGGGCGACCAGACCATCCATGTCTCCACAACGGGCAGAAACGTCATCGAAGGCGGCCGCGGCGCCGATACGATCGACATCAGCGGCTCGACCGGCCGCGATATGATCCGCATCAACGGTCTCAGCGACGAATCCAAGGCGGCGATCGAGGCCTTCTCGAAAGCGAGCGCTCCGGTCGACGAACGCAACGCCCTCAAGGATGCGGTCACGACCGCGGAAAAAGCCGCGCAGGATTTCAAGGACGGCGATCTCGCCAAGGCGCAGCAGTCGCTGGCTGACGCCAAGGCGAATCTGGACGCCGCAAACGCTGCCCTTGCAACCGCTCAGAGCGACTACGATAAAGCGGATAAATTCAGCACCGTCTACGTCAAGGATTTTGCCTTTGGGGTCAAAAGTCAATTTGACGGCACGGTAAAGAGCGTCCAGAGCGCGATCGATTTCGTCAGCGGCTACCTGCCGTCGGGGCTAAAGGACATCCTGATCAACGATCTGCCGAAAAGCGACAAGGAATTCGGCCCGACGCTGACGATCGACGATCTGGTCGCCAAGCTCGTCAAGGATATCAACGACTATCCGGCAACAGCCAGGGACGCCGTGGGCAAGGCTCAAATCACCGCCGACCAGGCGCCTGAAGCGGTGAAATCCGCGCAGTCGCTTGAGGAGAAGTATACAAAATCTTACGACGATCTGAGCTGGACAGTCAAAACCAAGCAAGGCGCACTCGGTGACGCCCGCGAAATCGTGTCGGACGAGCAGCTGGAACTAAAGAAGACGGATGCCGCAACCGTCCTGAAAAATGTCGGCACCCAGACCGACTCGTTGATCCACCATGAGGACAAGATCACCGGTTTCGAGATCGGCAAGGATCACCTGAGCCTGTCGAGCTACAAAATCATGGAGGCGATTGCGGATGGCAGCTTCAACGTCAATGGCCAGGAATACGGCATCGATGTGAAGGCCGGCATCGGCCATGTCATCGATTACAAAAGCAAGATGCCCGTGAAGCTTTCCGGCGACCTTCTGAAGGAAACGCTGAACTATCTCGCAAACGACGCGATCGTCAAAGATGGGCAAACCGTCGCCTTCGACTATACGGACAGCGAGGGAAGCGGTCTCTACATCTTTCAGGGCGGCGACTATGGCAGCGACACCGGCATCAAACTGGTGGGCCTTGGCACGCTCGACAAAAGCCTCACCCTGACGTCGATCTTCAACGACCTTCCCTGAAAACGCATTCTTTCAGCCCAATCCACATCCGCTCTGCGATGAAACGCGAGGCGGATGTTCTTTTTTGGGACATGACCATTGTTCGCATCGCAATCACGGCGGGTGAGCCAACCGGCGATATCCTTGTTTCATCAAGAATCCAATCGATTGCCCGTTAGATGAAACCGTAAATTTCAAATCGAAGATAGTTAGGGAGGCATAGTAATTTTCCACACAATCCTTGATTTCAAGGAGCACACGCGCCGCCAACTAGACATATATAATAGTGAACATTTTTGGGCGGATTAACCACGGCCTTGTTTTACGATTGATTAACCAGTTCGGATGGGAATAGATACGCTCCAACAGAGTTAGCGGAGTATTAATTATGGCCAGCATTCAGGGTATCTACATCGCATTGTTCGGTCGGCCTGCCGATCCGGGCGGTCTGGCCTACTTCAATAGTGTTACCAAGAACGGAGCAGATCTGAGCGGTATCGGCGATCTGACCAAGACGGCCGAATACGTAAGCCGTTTCACGAATATGACCAACGAGCAGATCGTCAATTCGATCTACCAGTCCCTGTTTGGTCGCGCCGGCGACAAGGACGGCGTCGACTTCTTCCTGGCCAAGCTGGCATCGGGACAGTTGAACATCAACAATATTGCCATCGCGATTTTCGACGGTGCGCAGGGCGACGATCTGTCGACGGTCAAGGCCAAGGTCGCCGCGGCTGATCTCTTCACCAGCCATCTCGACCTCCAGAGCGAGATCGATGCCTATAAGGGCAACAATGCCGCGCAGATCGGCCGCGACTTCATCACCGCCGTCAACAAGGATAATCCGGGCACGGCGGAAAAGGCCGATTCGGCAATCGTCAAGACCGTTCAAAACCAGGGCCAGGCCCCCGGTGACGACGCCGGCGCAGGCGGTGGCGGCGGCAGCACCACAACGCCGACCACATTCGAGATCCACAAAAGCGTACCGCCGTCCGACAATACGACGAAGTTTTTCCCTGTAGAGAGCAGCATAAGCTTTGATGGCAACGCCACAGGCAAAATCACCCTTGGCCAGACCGGCGGCATCGACATGTCAGTGGCGAAAATGGCCGCGCCTGTTGAGTTGCCGGAACTAGCCCCAACCTTTGATCTGACACCAAGGGTAAGCCTGCTGACAGGCGAACGCGGCGGCGTTGCGGCAACGTTTCCGGATGGCCCCGTCCAGACGTTCATGGGGAATGTCAACATCGCCCATGGCGCCCTTCCTGCGGATTTGGTGCTGAAAGAACTTCACGTTTCGATGGACGCGGAAACAGCGTCCACGCATGAGATCAGCGGTCAAGGCTCCGTCACAATTTCTGGCTCCGGTGGTGATCAGGAAATACATGTGACCACATCGGGCAACAACAAGATTGAAGGCGGCCTTGGCGCAGACACGATTGATATCACTAGCGACAAAGTCTCAGGCGCCGATGTTGTGAAGATCAATGGCCCAGATTCCGAAGTGAGCAAGGCAATCGCAAATGCGTCCGGCGCACGCGAAATTCTAGAAGATATGCAATCCGAAACGGAGTTGCAAGACGCTAAGGAACACGCATCCGAAGACGCGACCGCAGCAAGCAAGCTTGTTGATGACCGCAACAAATTGCTAAATGATGCGGCAGACGCTCGTAAAGATGCGGATGCGGCAAATACATTGCTGAGTGACGCAAATGCAGAATTGACAAAAGCTATCGATGCTGGAGATGCCGCAAAGTCAGCGCTCGACAATGCGACCAAGGCTTATAACGATGCGAACAAGTTGACCGATCTTGCCGTAGGCGTCTTGGATGGCCAAATCACAATTGCATTCACTGCTCCTATCTGGAATACAACGACAATTTCTCGTGTGACAAATTTTATTGAAAACAGCAAAGAACTTCCGCCTGCGCTTAAGGCGATCCTGATCAAGGATATACCGACCAAGCAGCAGGACTTCAACTCTCCCTCTGAATTGGCAAAATACATCAAGAAAATTAATTCCGACATAGCCGCCTACAAGTCCCAGACAAAGACGGACAAGGCTGACGCGGAAAATGCAAAAGACGCAGCCGATAAAGCGCTGGTAGTTGCAACTGCGAAAGAGGACGCAGCACAAAAGGTTTTCGATCCGCTAGACAAGGCTGCAAGCAAACTAGAAGCGCAGCTTGACGAAGCACGAAAAGAAACCTCGGATGAGGCTTTGAACGCGCAAAAGGAAACTGCCGATAGCGCAATGGCGGATGCAATAAAGGCAATCGATATAAGGGAAAAGGCTGCGACTGATCTAAAGAGCGCCGAAAACGAGTTGGTCAAGTTCAAGATCCAGACCGATTCGCAGATTGGCAGCGAAGACAAGATCAGCGGTTTCGATGCCCAAAAAGATCACCTCGAATTGCCAAAGGGTGAAATGGTGAAAGGTGCTGGGCAAGCGAGCTTCACCATCGGCGAGCACACTTACAGCGTGGACTTCAAGAATGATATCGGACACCTAACAGAAAATTTGGATGGAAAATCTGTTGGAGTGACGCTCTCAGGTGACCTTCTCAAAGCCGCTTTGAACTATCTCTCGGACGATCACATCGTCAAGCAGGGCCAGACTGTTGCTTTCGACTACGAGGACGGCAACGAAAAGGGCCTTTATGTTTTCCAGGGCGGCGACTATGGCAGCGACATCGGCGTAAAACTCGTCGATATTCATACATCCGATGATGGTATAAATCTGGCGCAAATCCTCGGCATTATGCCGCAACAAGTGCCAATTACGGCCTAATCGATATTCCAGACGCAACGATCCGCCCGACACCCTTGTCGGGCGGATTTTTTATGCTTCCACGCTGGACTTTGCCTTCAGTCAAGCCGTCCGATCGGAATGATCTCCTGCGCGTCCTCCGCCCAGGGGCGACCCTGCCAGTCCCCCAGCCAGCGCTCGACATGCAAGCCCGCCTCACCCGCCAGTTCCCCGATCTCCGCGCGCGAGGCAAAGGCCAGTTGTGACGATGCGGAATCGGTGTGGCCGTCGGCAAGGTGGCGGTAGTGGGTTTCGTAGGTGACGATGCCGGTTAAGGTATCGTGGGAAACGTCGTTCCAGGCGCGCATCTCGCCCAGTTGCGGATGGGTAAACTGCCGTTCGGAAAGCGCCGGCGTCCATTCGCGCCATTCCTCCAGCGCCGGGTTTCGGCTGTCGAAGATGAAACGGCCTTGCCCTGACAGGTGCGCCGCGATGGTCCGCAGGACGGAGAGCCGGTCGTCACGGGTCAGGAAAACCTGGAAGGCGTGGCCGGTCATGACGATAAGATCGAAGGTTTCGCCGAGCCGGAGGCTGCGCGCATCCGCGGTCACCCATCTGGCCTTGCCGCCGCCGGGCCTCGCAGCGGCGATATCCAGCATCGCCTGCGCCGGATCGACGCCGACGACGCGCGGAATATTCTCCGCCATCGTCGCGCCGAACAGGCCAGTGCCGCAGCCAAGATCGAGAAGGCTGGCGCAGCCCTCCGCCAAGCCCCGGCAATAGCCGAGATCGTCGGCCCAGCCATTGTCGATATCATAGAAGCGCGCCAGATCGGCATCGCGATACAGCCTGTCCTCGTCGGTCATATATCCCCTCCCGATTTTGGATGACGAGGCGGCGGATTACTCCGCCGCCTCGGTTTCCCCGTCTTCGGCAGCCGCCGTTTGGTCGGCCAGGAAGCCGCCGGACTGGCGGTTCCAGAGGTCGGCATAGATGCCGCCTTCGGCGACCAGCGCCGCATGGGTGCCGGTCTCGATGATGACGCCCTTATCGAGAACGATCAGGCGGTCCATCTCCGTCAGCGTCGACAGGCGGTGGGCGATGGCGATCACCGTCTTGCCTTCCATCAGCGCGAACAGATTTTCCTGAATGGCCGCCTCGACCTCGGAGTCGAGCGCCGAGGTCGCCTCGTCAAGCACCAGGATCGGCGCATTCTTGAGAAAGACGCGCGCGATGGCGATACGCTGGCGCTGACCGCCGGACAACTTCACGCCGCGCTCGCCGACCTGCGCATCCAGCCCCTTGCGGCCATGCATGTCCTCGAGCCCCGCGATGAAGTCCCAGGCATTGGCGCGCTTGGCCGCTTCGACAATCTCGGCATCGGTCGCCGAGGGACGGCCATAGGCGATGTTGTCGCGGATGGAGCGATGCAACAGCGCCGTATCCTGCGTCACCACACCGATCAGGGAACGAAGACTATCCTGCGTGACGCCGGAAATATCCTGCCCGTCGATGGTGATGCGGCCGGATTCCAGATCGTAGAAGCGCAGCAGCAGGTTCATCAGCGTCGTCTTGCCCGCGCCCGAGCGGCCGACCAGACCGACCTTTTCGCCGGCGCGGATATCCAGCGTCAGATCCTGGATGACGCCCTTGTCCTTGCCGTAGTGGAAGCGGATGCGGTCGTAGTGGATCGCCCCCTTCGGCGCGGCAAGCGTGCGGGCATCGCCGGTATCGACGATGTCATGCGGCTTGGTCATCATGCTCATGCCGTCGTAAACGGTGCCGATGCTTTCGAACAGCGCCGAAACTTCCCACATGATCCATTGCGACATGCCGTTGATGCGCATGGCAAGGCCGATGGCGACCGCGATGGCGCCGACCGACACCGTGCCGTTCAGCCAGAAGGCAATCGAGCAGGCCGAAATCGCAAACAAAGCGATGGCATTGTTGATGTCGACCAGAATGTTGAGCAGCGTGATCTGCCGCATCTGGCGATGCACCGTTCCAAGAAAGGCATCCATGCCGTCGCGGGCATAATCCTCCTCTCGTCCCGCATGCGAGAACAGTTTGACGGTGGCGATGTTGGTATAGCTGTCGACCACGCGCCCGGTCATCATCGAGCGGGCATCGGCCTGCTCGCTGGAGAGCCGGCGCAGCTTGGGAATGAAGTGGCGCAGGATCAGCGCATAGGCCGCCATCCAGACGACGAGCGGAATGACCAGCCGCCAATCGACCGCAAACACCAGCGCCAGCATCGAGATGAAGAAGCTCGCCGCATAGACGAAGACGTCGATGATCTTCATCACCGCTTCGCGGATGGCGAGCGACGTCTGCATCACCTTGGTCGAGACGCGTCCGGCGAACTCGTTGGCGAAGAAGGTCATGGAGTGGCGCAGCAGGAAGCGATGCATCTGCCAACGGGCGATCATCGGAAGATTGCCGGCCAGAACCTGATGCATGGTCACGGTGTGCACCGCGCCCGCCAGCGGCATGCCGACCAGCAGCAGCGCCGCCATCCAGATGAGATGGCTGCCTTCATTCTGCAGGAAGGTGGTGCGGTCTGCCGAGGACAGCCAGTCGACGATATTGCCGAGGAACTGGTAGAGGAAGACCTCGAAGAGCGCGATCAGCATCGAGCAAAAGCCGAGCAAAAGCAGCCAGGGCCAGACAGGCCTGGTATAATGCCAGCAGAAAGCCATCAGCCCCTTGGGCGGCAGGCCGGGCTCCTCTGGCGGAAACGGATTGAGACGCTGTTCGAACCAGCCAAACATGAAAAGCTCCAATGATCCATCCGGACGAACGACCGCGAGAGGGCAAAACCCTTGGGGCGTGAGTTCCGGAAACGATCGCGGGCCGAGACCCGGCGACGGGAATGAAATGAAATCAGGAAGGAAAAAGCGGAAATTCGCTCGTTACGCCTGCCGCCATCCGGCAGCCAATGGGAGGAGCAGGCGAATAACAATATCCATGGAACCCTCCCTGAAACGGCGTTGAAGATGCTGCTTTGTACCGCAGTCCGAAAATTTTGCACAGGGGGCGGATGAAAAAATGTGCGTTTTTATTCGCATGGCAAGACAGTTTGCTGCGCGCACGCCGCAATGCTATGCGCATCCGGCCATCAGCTTGAGGGAGACAGGACCCATGTCACGTTTGCGGATCGCGCTCTACCAACCGGACATACCGGGCAATACCGGCACGATTCTCAGGCTCGCCGCCTGTCTCGGTCTCGGCGTCGATATCATCGAGCCCGCCGGCTTCGATATCTCGGATCGCAACCTCAAGCGCGCCGGCATGGACTATCTCGCCGCCGTGACGCTCACCCGGCATGTGAACTGGGAAGCCTTCGAGGCTTGGCGGAACAGCGAAAACCGCAGGATCGTGCTGGCCTCGACAAAGGCCGCTGAACGCTACACCGCCTTTGCATTTCAGCCGGACGACGTGCTGCTGTTCGGTCGCGAAAGCGCCGGCGTGCCGGATACGGTGCATGATGCGGCAGATGCGCGCATCCTCATTCCCATGGTCGAAGGCCAGCGCTCCATCAATGTCGCCATGTCGGCGGCGATGATTGCCGGCGAGGCCTTGCGGCAGACGCAATGGCTGCCCGCTCCCTGAAACGGGCGATGACACGGCTTAGGTGCGGCGCAGCAAAGAGGTTGGCAATTGCGAAAGGGTATGCGACACTGCCAGCGGTGATAGAGCATGTCGCGCAAAAATGTGCAGCGGTTTTGCGATAACGACATGCGAACAATCAAAGATCTAAAGCGCCAGGAGCGACTGTGAAAGATCGCGACGCGCTTTAGCAAGCCCGGAGCCAGTCCGCATGTTCCAGACCGCATTCACCTACAACCTGACGCGCTTTGCGCGCATCCTCAGCTTGCCGGAGCGTCTTCAGCATACGCCACTGCGCAATCTGTCGCTGGAACCCCTGCGGCAGCGGAACACGGCCCTTGATGCTTTCTTCTACGATATCAAGGTCGTAACCCCCGAAGAAGCCTTCTACATATCGGATTCGCTGGCCGCTGTCGGCTCGATCCTGATCGTGCCGCCGAGCGAGGCGGGGTCGCTGACCTTGTGCGATACGCTCGATGAATTCTTCCTGCGTGGCGGGACGGATGTCTCGGTGCTGGCGCTGGCCGGCGCCGGTGGTTCGGCGCTCGGTGCGGCCGCCTTTGCCCGCAACGTCGCCAATGCCATCGGGAAACCGGTCGCCACCGTCGTGCCGGGTTACGGTCTGGCCGATGCCCTGGGTGAGGCGATGGGCGGTTCGTTCCTGTTCGGCTGGCTCGGCCATGTCCGGCATGGTTTCGAGAGCATCGACGAAATGTCCGGCCGGCCGCATTACGGCGTCGATCCCGAAAAGAACGCCGCCGCCGCCGCCTGCAAGGATCGCTGCCGCGACATGCAGACCGTTCTGGCGCTGCTTGCCGACCCACGCGCCAAAATCGCGCTCTTCGCCGCCCATTCGCGCGGCAACGGCGTACTGGCCGAAGCGCTGAAGACCCTGAAGGGCATCGATGCGGCCCGCGTCAGGGAGATTGCCGACACCGCCCGCATCGTCACCTTCGGCGGCAAGATCGCCATGCCGCCGGTCTTCACCCGCGTCGTCGATGTCATCGGTCAGTGGGATTGGTATGGCGAGATGAACTCGCAGCCCTTCATCGCCACGGACCGCAAGGTCTCCGGCGCCTGGCATCACACCAACACCGACATCCCCGGCCATATCGACGTGACAAACGTGTTGCGCGAGATCCTGGCAGCCGAACCGCTGAGCGAACCGGTCAAGGCAAAGCCGGCGCCGGTCGAGGCCGTCGCAGAGCCGGAGCCGCCACAGGCCGTGCACAACGAGGCGGCGCCGACGGAGGCGCTTGCCGTGGAGGCTGCCCCTGCGGAGACCATTGCAGCCGTATCGGTCGATGAAACGCCGGTGAGCGTCGAACCGGAACCGCTGACGGCAATCGCCACGATCGAGACGGCGCTGCTTGCCGAACCGACGCCGCAGGTCCTGCCCATGGTCGTTCCCGCGCCGGAAAAGCCGCGCCTTCCACCCAAGAACCGCGCCCGCCGCGGCAAGCCCCTGCGCTGAACCGACGAAAAAAGGGCCACGATCCCAAAGGGAACGTGGCCCGCAGTCCGGGGAGAATAGCATCGGGCAGTTCGTGAGGCGGCTCGCCTAACCCTTTGGCGGGACTCAGGCTTTCGCCACGCCTTGAGATTGCGGTTGAGGCAAGATTTTACCGGAACAATGCCATCAGCGCCTTGTTCTGGTTGTTTGCAATGTTGAGCACGGCGGCGCCGAGTTTGGCGCTCACTTCTGCGGCCTTCAACTGCACGGCGCTTTCAGCCATATCCGCATCGACCATCCGGCCAACGCCGCTGGTGATCGTATCCTGCAGGCTCTGGAGAAAATCGGTGTTGGAAGCGATGCGGCTGGAGGTCGCCCCAAGCTTGGCGCCGGCATCGGTGATGGCCGACATCATGCCGCTGGTCGCCGCGATCATGCCGTCGATCTCATCCGGCGTCGTCGAGGCGTTCAGCGCGATGGCGTTGCCGGAAGCCGGCGTCGTCGAGCCCACATCGAGAAGATGGTAGTCATAAGCCGCGCCGCTGGCGGTGGTGCCGGTCCAGGATTTGGTCAGAAGGCCGTCGCTGGCGTTGTTGGTGCTTGTCAGCGTCGTCGTCGCGGTGTCGAAATCGATGGTGTTGACCGAGCTGATGCCGCTGCCATCCGTCGAAACGGAGGCGACGAGCGACTTGGTCGTGGGCGTCGTGCTGGTGGTAAGCCAGTTTTCGCCACTGAAGGAAGACGATTCCGTCACGCTGCCGAGTTGCTGTTTCAGCTGGGTGATTTCCGCATTGATCGCGGTCTTGTCCGCCCCGCCCTCACGCGCCAGGATCAGCTTCGACTGGATTTGCGAAACGATCTCGCCGGCAGCGGTCAGCCCGAGCGCCGCCGTATCGGCGGTCGCCGCGGCTAGCCCCCCGGCATCGCTGGCCGCCGAAAGCGACAGGCCGGTCGAGGTCATCGCCTTGGCGATCGACCAATAGGCGGCATTGTCTGAAGCCGTGTTGATCGCGCGGCCGGTAGCGACCTTGGTCGCGACCCGATCGAGAGTGGCCTGTGCGCTGCCCAGCAGCCGCAAGGCCGAAACCGCGGTGGGATTGGTATGAACAGAAGACATGGGTCTCTCTTGGGATCGCGCTTGCGAAAAGGACGGCAGAGATGGGGTGAGGCCTCGGCGTCATGCCGATGTCAGGGGAACCGTCATGTTCCAAGGCCATCACCTGAGCCCCATGATGGCGCAGACCGATTGCCGGAAGGTTTTAAAATTCGTTAAACTTTGAACGATTCCCGAAAAATCCCCGAACGTCTTCGAAAAATCGTTTCAATCTGCCGTGGGCAGACGGCGCATGGTGAATTCGATGCGATCGCCTTCGAGCTGGCGCCAGCTTTCAACCTCGGTCCAATAGGCGGCTTTCGGGAAGGTGTCGAACCATTCGCGCGCCTTGGCGCGGGCTTCGGGCCGCGTCATCGTATAGGTTTCACGCACGAACTGGCCGCCGCCGCGTTCGGGCGTCTGCTGGCGATGACGGGCGATGCGCTGCCGCAATCCATCGAGGGACGGCGGTCCGGGAACCTTGGCCATTCGATACCTCTCATAAAGAGAGTAGTGTGGGCGGGTCGCATTTGCGAGTCATTTCGCCGCGCATATTCGCGCCAGAGATGTCTTGCGGGCCATGAGATGCCGGGTATAACGCGGCAAACACGGTTTGGCCCCAGAATCGTAAACCAGTCGTAAGACCCGAATCGCCAGGAGTGAAAGATGGAAAGACCGCAATTGCCGCAAGGCCTGCCGGAAGACATCGAAAACAAGAAGGCGGAGGCGCGCGCCTGGTTCGAGGGCCTGCGCGATCATATCTGTGCCGCCTTCGAAGCCTTGGAAGACGAGTTGACCGGACCGCTCAGCGAGCGCGCACCCGGCCGCTTTACCGCAAAGGACTGGCAGCGTGACGGCGGCGAAGGCGGCGGCGGCCGCATGTCGATGATGGAAGGCCGCGTCTTCGAAAAAGTCGGCGTCCATACCTCGACCGTGCATGGCGAATTCGCACCCGATTTTCGCGCGCAGATCCCAGGGGCTTCCGAAGACCCGCGCTTCTGGGCGTCCGGCATTTCGCTGATCGCCCATCCGGTCAATCCCAACGTCCCGGCCGTGCATATGAACACCCGCATGGTGGTGACAACCTCGCACTGGTTCGGCGGCGGCGCGGATCTGACGCCGGTGCTCGACCGCCGGCGCACGGAAGAGGATGCCGACAGCGTGCTGTTCCACAAGGCGATGGAAATCTGCTGCAGCCGGCATCCGGTTGCCGATTATCCGCGCTTCAAGCAATGGTGCGACGAATATTTCTTCCTCAAGCATCGCAACGAGGCGCGTGGCATCGGCGGCATTTTTTATGACTGGCTGCATTCGCCGGAGGAAAAGGGCGGCTGGGATGCCGATTTCGCCTTCACCCGCGATGTCGGCCGCGCCTTCGCCATGGTCTATCCGAAGATCGTGCGCTCGAACTTCAACACGCCCTGGACGCAGGACGACCGCGACGAGCAACTCGTGCGCCGTGGCCGTTACGTGGAGTTCAACCTGCTCTACGACCGCGGCACGATCTTCGGCCTGAAGACCGGGGGCAATGTCGAATCGATCCTTTCGTCGCTGCCGCCGATGGTTCGCTGGCCCTGAAACAAGGGCGATAGATAAGGCGACCACACGCCCTCACCGTTCGAAAATGGCGCGGGCGCGTCGACACCGTAAAGTTATGTATCCTCCGGAAATAGTGATTCATGTCGCATCTGCGGCATGATATCTATTGGCCATGTGATTCCATCGGAGGAGGATGAGCATGACTGAGAATGCCAGCATATCCGGCAATCAGGCGTCGATTGACCTATCCCGTCAACTCGGCACGGAGGAATTCATCGGCCGGCTTGCCGACGATCTCCGGCAGACCAGCGACAGCGATCTGCCCCGCTCCTTTTTTATCGAGCAGGTCAAACTCCAGCTTGCCGGCCAGCAGACCGGCATCAACATGAACGAAGAGCGCAACAAGCCTTCGGCCGCCGACCGCTACCAGTCGTCGGATTGCTTCAAGGCCTGGGCCATTCCCGAATAAGCAACAAGACATCAGGACAGACAATTCGGAAACGGCCTTGCGAATGCGCCATCGCGCCTCGGACGGATCGAACCTGCTGACAGGACATTGAACTTTTCCGCCCATCTCGCGTTTGAATGACAGCGGCGAGCCCCGCGAGGGCTCGCCTGCTTTCCAAATGAAGGCAGATCGAAGGGAGAAGTCTCATGAGATTGTTCGAATGCGGTACGCTCGTTCCCGGCTGCGCCTGGCACACCCACGCCGCCGAAGATGCCGAAGTTGTGCGCCGCGCCGTCGAGCATATGCGCTCGGCCCATGGCGAAACCATCATCCGCGAAAACATGGTCGACAATATCAAGGCCCGCATCGTCGATGACGCGGCACCGCAACGCGCCGCATCCTGACGACGTGTGAGGCGCTGGGCGCCTTTCCTATGTCATCTCTGCAAGCCGGGCGACCAGCGTTGCCCGGTCGATGGTGAAGTTGGACTCGACCCATTGGGTCTCCAGCGCTTTCAGCGCTTTGCCGACTGCCGGGCCGGCGGTCAAGCCGGCGGCGAGCGCGTCAGCGCCACTCACCGGGAAATCCGGTTTCTTCCAGTTCTGCGTCCTGGTCAGCAATGCGCTCAGTCGTGCTGCCTGCTGCATTGCCTCGACATCGCCGCCTTCAGCCTTGCCGCGCGCCGAAACCAGCGCCAGCTTCAACCGCACGCAAATGCCCTTCGGCCCATGCGTATAGAGCAGCCGATCTAACGCGGTGTTTGCCATCGAGTCGGCAATGGCCGGAGCCGTTGCCCAGGCGGACAACAGCGCTGCTTCGTCCTTCGACAGGCGCAAGCGCTTGGCCATTGCCTCCAGCCGAACCGCATCCGGCGGCACGATGGCACAAAGACGCAGCAGCGGATCCACCGCCCAGCCCAGCGCCTTTTCGGTGGCAATCAGCGCGGGGATGGCGTCGATGCCCCATTTTTCCGTTTCCGCCAGGATCGAGGTCAACACGCCGACCTGCCGCATCCACAACAGCGCCCGGCCGGGGTCTTCCGCGCTCAGCAGCTTCTTCATTTCCGACCAGATGCGCTCGGCCGACAGTGTGGCCAGCTTGTCGCGCGCCGCAGCGCAGGCACGCAGGCCTGCCGCATCCGGCCGGCCGCTGCCATAATGAGCGAAGAAGCGGAAGAAGCGCAAGATACGCAGATAGTCTTCGGCAATGCGCTGGCTGGGTTCGCCGATGAAGCGCACGGTCTTCGTCTCGATATCCGGCAAACCGTCGACGAGATCGACCACATCGCCGTTGCGGTCGACATAAAGCGCGTTGATCGTCAGATCCCGGCGCTCGGCATCCGCCTGCCAGTCGGTGGTGAAGGCGACAGTGGCGTGGCGGCCATGGGTTTCGACGTCGCGGCGAAGCGTCGTCACCTCGAAGGGCCTGCTATCGATCACCAGCGTCACCGTGCCATGCGCGAGGCCGGTCGGCACCGCCTTGATGCCCGCTTCCGCAGCGCGCTCCATGACTTTTTCCGGCGGCAAAGACGAGGCGATGTCGATATCGCTGACCGGCAGGCCCATCAGGCTGTTGCGCACCGCGCCGCCGACCACCCGCCCTTCACCGCCGTCGCGATTGAGCATATCGAGCACCCGCGTCAGGGCCGGATCGCGAAACCACTCTTCTGCGCCAAGATTGGTCATGCATAAAGCCTTTCATAGAGTGTGCGCACGATGCCGGCGGTGATGCCCCAGATCATCCAGTCCTCATAAGGCATGCGATAGAAATGCCGCTCGATCCCCTGCCAGACGCTGCTGTCGCGCGTGTGGTTGGCCGGGTTCATCAGGAAGGACAGCGGCACTTCAAACGCGCTTTCCACCTCGTGCGGATTGAGCGTCAGGTGAAAACCGCGCTGGACCACCGAGAGGATCGGCGTGATGCGAAAGCCGGTCGCCGCCAGATATTGCGGCAGGCGAGCGACGGGTTCGACGAAACCGGGACGAAGCCCGATCTCCTCTTCCGCCTCGCGCAGGGCCGCCCCTTCGGCATTCCTGTCCTCGGGATCGATGGCCCCACCGGGAAAGGCGATCTGGCCGGAATGCTTGCGCAGTTTTGTCGTACGCTGGGTGAAGATCACCTTGGCGTCGTCGCCGTCATCGACGACCGGAACCAGCACCGCCGCATCCTTCAGCCGGATGCCTTCGAGGCTGGTCCAGAGATCGGGATTGAGCAGGAAATCGCCATGTTCGCGCCAGGCAAGCTCTACCGGCGCGCCGTTTTGAGCCAGCGCCCGGCGCCGGAATTCGGCGGCGGAATAAAGCGGCAGGTCGAGCGTCATCGCGACAGCGCGTCCAGTTCGTCGGCCGGCATGACCGGAAAGATTTCGCCGCCAGAGCGCAGGCAGAACATATCCCGGCCCTCAATCGATATCACCGCGCCCAGTTCGACAAGATCGTACATCACCGCCCGAGAGACCAAGGCTTCGAGCCGGCCGCGCACCAGAAGATAGGGTTTCAGCTCGGCATTCTCGCCCTGGATGACAAAACGCAAGGGATGTTCCGCGCCTGCGGTCACCACATCGCCGACATTGGTGCGAAAGGTCAGCGTCGGTTCGCCGTTTTCCTCGCCCACATTCATTTCGACGGCGACAAAGGGCGCATCGACGACGCGGATGCCGACCTTTTCCACAGGCGTCACGAGATAGGTCTTGCCGTCCTCGTCCTTGCGCAGAACCGTGGAAAACAGCCGCACCAAAGGCGCACGGCCGATGGGCGTGCCGAGATAGAACCAGGTGCCGTCGGCGCGGATTTCCATGTCGAGATCGCCGCAAAAGGGCGGATTCCAGCGCTCGACGGGCGGCATGCCCTTGGCGCCGTCGTTCCGGTCGGCGGCCGCGCGCGTAATCAGCGCCGCCAGTCCCGCCGCGTCGGTCGTCTTGCCGATTTCGTCGCCTGCCATCTTTGTGTCCCGGTTTACTTTTAGGGCATATGGGTGAATGCCTGAAAAAAGACAGTCACGAGATAGTCATTCGAAACGCGCTTGTCAGCCGCAAACTTGGGAATAAGTTGCAAGTCTACGGATAAGGCTATCGCGAATGCACGAATCGCCGCAACCGCCTGACGCGATGGAGAACGAGATGGGGATGATGAACGCCACCGAGGCCGGCCTGGATGAAAAGGCGATCGTCGCCGCCGCCGAAAGCGCGCTGGCCGATATCGCCGCCGTGCGCGCCGAAGTCGGCAAGGTCATCTTCGGCCAGGAAAAGGTGGTCGAGAACACGCTGATTGCGGTTCTTTCCGGCGGCCATGCACTGCTGGTCGGCGTTCCCGGTCTTGCCAAGACCAAGCTGGTCAATACGCTGGGCGGCGTGCTCGGCCTCGATGCCAACCGTATCCAATTCACGCCCGACCTGATGCCTTCCGATATCCTCGGCTCCGAAGTGATGGATCAGGACGAGAACGGCCGTCGCTCGTTCCGCTTCGTCAAGGGTCCGGTCTTCGCACAATTGCTGATGGCCGACGAAATCAACCGCGCCAGCCCGCGCACGCAATCGGCGCTTCTGCAATCGATGCAGGAATACCATGTGACGGTCGCCGGCCAGCGGCTCGACCTGCCCGCCCCCTTCCATGTGCTCGCCACCCAGAACCCGCTGGAGCAGGAAGGCACCTATCCGTTGCCTGAAGCGCAGCTCGACCGCTTCCTGATGCAGGTGGATGTCGATTATCCGGAACTGGCCGACGAACGCCGCATTCTGCTCGAAACCACGGGTCTCGCCGAGGAACAGGCCGGCTCGGTTCTCGATGCCGGCCGGCTGCTGGAGATCCAGAAGCTCATCCGCCAGATGCCGGTCAGCGATGCCGTGGTCGATGCCATCCTGTCGCTGGTGCGCTCGGCGCGTCCTGGTCAGGGCAATGCCGGCACCGACAAGCATGTCGCCTGGGGTCCCGGCCCGCGCGCCGGCCAGGCGCTGATGCTCTGCGCCCGCGCCCGCGCGCTTTACGAAGGCCGCCTCGCGCCGTCGCTGGATGATGTGCATGCGCTGGCCGAGCCGGTGTTGCAGCACCGCATGGCGCTGACCTTTGCCGCCCGCGCCGAAGGCATGTCGGTGCGCGATGTCATTGCCGGGCTGGTGAAACAGGCTCGTACTTAAGGCAAGCATTTCACGGAAAAGCGGGCATCGGTTTTCCGTCAGGACATGCGCTAAACAAGGAAGAACGCTTGGCATCGATCGGCGAGATCGTCACTCCGACACAGGGCAAGGATGCGTTGGCGCGGGCGCGCCAGCGCGCCGTTCTCGTGCCCGATTGCATGGTCGAGGCGCGGCGCATCGCCAATACGGTGATTGCCGGCTGGCATGGTCGGCGCAAGCGTGGCATCGGCGAGAATTTCTGGCAGTTCCGCCCCTATGCCAATGGCGAAAGCCTGTCGCGCATCGACTGGAGGCGTTCGGCGCGCGACGACCATACCTATGTGCGCGACCGCGAATGGGAGGCGGCGCATACGATCTGGCTCTGGGCCGACATGTCGCCCTCCATGCTCTACAAGTCCACCCTCGGCATCGTCTCGAAGGAAAGTCGCGCGCTGGTGGTGATGCTGGCTTTGGCCGAGATCCTCGCCCGTTCCGGCGAGCGTATCGGCTGCCCCGGCATCATGGAGCCGATTTCCGCCCGCAACGCCGCCGAACGACTGGCGACGGCGCTGATCCATGCGCCACCGACCGCCGGCCTGCCGGATACGCGCATGATCCGCGGCGCCAGCGATCTTGTGCTGATCGGCGATTTCCTCGACGACACGGACACGGTCATCAGCCGCCTCGCGCCGCTCGCGCGTCGCGGATTGCAGGGGCATGTCGTGGAAATTTCCGACCCCGCCGAAGAGCTTTTCCCCTATACCGGCCGCACCGAATTCATCGATCCCGAGACAGGGCAAAAGCTGGTCGCCGGCCGCGCCGAGACGCTGCGCGAGGAATACCAGACCGTCTACCGAGCAAGACGTGAAAGCCTTGGCCAGACGCTGCGCCATCTCGGCTGGAATTTCGTCAGCCACCGCACCGATCATCTCGCCTCCGAGGCGCTGGTCGCCGTGCATATGTATCTCTCCGGCATGCCCGCCGCCGGTCCGCGCGGCGCGGCCCATGGAGGGATGGCATGAACGCCCTGCCCTTCGCCTTCGCCAATCCGGCGATCCTGTTCGCGCTCGTCTCCCTGCCGGTCATCTGGTGGCTGCTGCGCCTGACGCCGCCGAAACCGAGGGCCGAAGCCTTCCCACCGCTTGCCGTGCTCGCCCGCGTTTTGAAACGCGAGGAAACCCCGGCGCAAAGCCCGTGGTGGTTGACACTCCTGCGCATGCTGCTGGCCGCAGCGGTGATTTTCGCCTTGGCCGATCCTGTGGTGAACCAACGCAGCACGGCGCTGGCGACCGGGCCGCTTGTGCTGCTGATCGACAACTCCTGGGCCGCCGCCGGCGATTGGGAGCGCCGTCTCGACACCGCAAACGCCCTGATCGATGACGCCGAAAAGCAGGACCGCCCGGTCAGCCTCGCCTTTACCGCCGACCTGACCCATGACGCCGTTCCCGCCGACGCCACCCGCGCCCGCGAAAAACTGCTGGCCGCCACCGTCAAGCCGCTGCTGCCGGATCGCGCCCGCGCCGTCGAGGCGATCCGCGCCGCGCTGAACGGTCAGGCCCCCGGCACGCTCGCCTTCCTGACCGATGGCATCGCGATTGCCGACAACGACCCGACGCTGACCGATCTCGCCGCCCTCAAGCCCGGCGAATTGCGCCTGATCGAAGGCGATGGCACGGCTGCTCTTGCCCTGACATCCGTCAGCAACGGCGCCGACGAGATGAGCGTCACCGCCAGCCGCCTGAACGGTGCGACCGCCGAGGCGCTCACCTTGACGGCGCAGGACAGCCAGGGCCGCCCCATCGCCAACGGTGCGCTGAATTTCGCGCCCGGCGAGACGGTCGCGACCGGCACCGTCGCCGCCCCCTTCGAAATGCGCAACGATTTCGCCCGCGTCAGCGTCGAGGGTCTCGCCAATGCCGGCACCGTCCATCTGCTCGACGACGGTTTCAAGCGCCGCCGCGTAGCGCTGCTTTCCGGCCAGGTCGGAGACGAATTCCAGCCGCTTCTCTCGCCGCTCTATTACATCAACCGCGCCCTGCAGCCCTATGCCGACCTGATCGAGCCGAAGGTCGCCGACCTCGCCCAATCCATTCCGGAAATCCTCTCCTCCAACCCCTCCGTCATCATCATGGCCGATATCGGCCGCCTGCCGGAGGAAACCTATGCGCCCTTGCAGCGCTGGATCGCCAATGGCGGCACGCTGATCCGCTTTGCCGGCCCGCGTCTTGCCGCAGCGCCCGCCGACGATCCGCTGGTGCCGGTGGTTTTGCGTCAGGGCGAACGCGCGCTCGGCGGCGCGCTCTCCTGGGCCGAACCGCAACCGCTCGCCGATTTCCCCAAGACCGGTCCCTTCGCCGGCATGGCGCGGCCGGACGGCATTCTCGTCAAGCGACAGGTTCTCGCCGAACCGACGCCCGATCTGGCCGAACGCACCTGGGCGAGCCTTGCCGACGGCACGCCGCTGGTCACCACCCGCGCCGTCAATGGCGGCCGCATCGTGCTGTTCCATGTCAGCGCCGAAGCAACGTGGTCGGATCTGCCGATCTCGGGCCAGTTCGTCGAAATGCTGCGCCGCATCGTCCAGCTTTCCCGCTCGGGCGGCGCGACCGCCGAGGCCGGCGGCGCTGCCACGGCCGAAGCCCTGCCGCCCTTCCGCCTGCTCGACGCCAAGGGCGCGCTGGTTGCCGATACCGGCGCAGCCAAGCCGCTCGATCCGCGCCGCGATCTGGCAAAGACAGCCTCGACCTTCGATAACCCGCCCGGCCTTTATGGCAGCGAAGACGGTTTCACCGCCCTCAACCTGCTCCCCTCCGGCACGGTGCTGAAGCCGCTGCCGCCGGCCCCGACCGGCGCCGCCGTGCTGCGCGAGGCGCTGATCGGCAAGGAGGCATGGTCGGCCAAGCCCGCGCTCTTCACCCTCGCTTTCCTGCTTTTGATGGCCGATACGCTGATTGTGCTTTTCATGAACGGAGCCTTCGCCCGCCGCCTGCGAAACGCCGGCCGCGCCACCGCAGCCCTGCTTCTGGTCGCCGGCGCGATGGCCCTGATGCCGACGCCGCAAGCCCGCGCCGACGATTCGAAACCCGGCGACGACGTGCTGATGGACCGGTTGACCAACACCCATCTCGCCTATGTCGTTACCGGCGAGCCGGATGTCGACCGCATTTCCGAGCAGGGCCTGAACGGGCTGACCGAATATCTCACCTACCGCACGACGCTGGAGCCGGCGCCGCCCGTCGGCGTCGACATCACCAAGGACGAGCTGGCGGTCTTCCCGATCATCTATTGGCCGATTTCGGCGAGCGCCCCCATGCCCTCGGCGGCGGCAATCAACCGCATCGACGCCTATATGCGCTCCGGCGGCACCGTGCTGTTCGACACCCGCGACCAGTTCAGCGCCCTCGACCAGTCCGGCGCGACGAGCCCGAACGGCGAACGCCTTCAGGAAATCCTCGCCAATCTCGATATCCCGCCGCTCGAACCCGTTCCCGGCGACCATGTGCTCACCAAGGCGTTTTACCTGCTCTCCAGCTTTCCCGGCCGCTATTCCGGCAGCCCGCTATGGATCGAGGCCCGGCAGGAAGCGCGCAATGCCAGCGCCACCTCCTCGCAAGGCGACGGCGTGTCGCCGATCATGATCACCGGAAACGATTTCGCCGGCGCATGGGCCATCGACGCCAACAGCGCCCCCGTCCTGCCGACCGTGCCGCCCGATGAGACGCAGCGCGACTATGCCTTCCGCACCGGGGTCAACATCATGATGTATATGCTGACCGGCAACTACAAGGCCGATCAGGTGCATGTGCCCGCCCTCCTGGAACGGTTGGGGCAATAGCATGACGATCGGCTTCTCCCCCTTCCTGCCCTGGGCGGTCATCGCCGGGCTCGCCATCCTCGTCGTGCTGGCCTGGGCACTCGGCCTATGGAAAGGCGTTCGTGGCACGCTGATCCGCAGCCTTGCGGCGCTTGCCCTGCTCGGTGCGCTCGCCAATCCGATCCTGATGCAGGAGGATCGCGAGCAGCTTTCCACCGTCGTGCCCGTGATCGTCGATCGCAGCCAGAGCCAGCAGACGCCGGAACGTCAGGCGATGACCGACGAGGCCGAAGCGCAGCTCAAGGATCGCCTCTCCCGCTTCCCGCGCATAGAACCGCGCTTCGTCGAGGCCAAGGATGACGAGGATTCTGACTCGCCCTCGACACGGTTGTTCTCCGCCCTCTCCTCCGCGATTTCGGATGTGCCGCCCGCGCGCATCGGCGGGGCGATCTTCATCACTGACGGCCAGATTCACGATATTCCGGCATCGGCCCAGACGCTTGGCTTCGATGCGCCGCTACACGGCTTGATCACCGGCAAGGAAAATGAATTCGACCGTCGCATCGAGATCGTCCGCGCCCCGCGCTTCGGCCTCGTCAATGAGGATCAGGAACTGACGTTTCGCGTCCGCGACGACGGGCCATCGCCCGGCGGCGCCGCGAACGTCACCGTGCGCATGAACGGCGCCGAGATCGCCACGCTGACGGCGACGCCGGGGCAGGATACGCCCTTCACCTTCAAGGTGCCACGCGGCGGCAACAACGTGCTGGAATTCACCGTCGCGGAACTGCCCGGCGAAGTCACCGCCACCAACAACAAGACCGTTCATCTGATCGAGGGCATCCGCGAGAACCTGCGCGTGCTTCTGGTCTCGGGCGAACCGCATGCCGGCGAGCGCGCCTGGCGTAACCTCTTGAAATCCGACGCCTCCGTCGATCTTGTCCACTTCACCATCCTGCGCCCGCCGGAAAAGCAGGACGGCACGCCGATCAACGAGCTGTCGCTGATCGCCTTCCCCACCCGCGAGCTGTTCGTCGAGAAGATCAACGATTTCGACCTGATCATCTTCGACCGCTACCAGCATCGCGGCGTGCTGCCGATCCTCTATTACGATTACATCGCCCAATACGTCCAAAAGGGCGGCGCGCTGCTGATCGCGGCAGGTCCCGAGCACGCCGGCGAGGATTCCATTGCCATGACGCCGCTGGCGACCGTGCTGCCGGCAGCCCCCACCGGCCGCATGGACGAAGCGCCCTTCTATCCGCGTCTGTCGGAGGCCGGCAAGAAACACCCTGTCACCCGCGGCCTCGATGGCGCGACGCAGGAGCCGCCGCGCTGGGGCCGCTGGTTCCGCACCGTCGATGTCGATCCGCCACAGGGCCAGACCGTCATGGTCGGGGCCGAGAACCATCCGCTGCTGGTGCTGAACCGCGCCGGCGAAGGCCGCGTCGCCATGCTGCTCTCCGATCAGGGCTGGCTCTGGGCGCGCGGCTTCGAAGGCGGCGGCCCGCATGTGCAGCTCTATCGCCGCATCGCCCACTGGCTGATGAAGGAACCGACGCTGGAAGAGGAGGCGCTGACCGCCCGTGCGGCCGGCCGCACGCTGGAAATCACCCGCCAGACGGTCGGCGACGATCCCGGCCCGGCCACCGTCAAATATCCCTCCGGTCGCACCGAACAGCTGTCGATGTCGCTGAACGAGCCCGGCCTGTACCGCGCCGAGCAGAAGGTCGACGAAACCGGCCTGTTCGAGATCGAGAACGGTAGTCTCTCGACGCTGGTGCATATCGGCGCCGTCGATGCGCCGGAATTCAAGGCGATGGTCTCGACGACCGACACGCTGAAACCGCTGGCGCAAGAGACCAATGGCCTCGTCACCCGTGTCGCAAGTGCTGCCGGCAGCAGCCTGGACCTGCCGCCGATCCTGCCGGTGCGCGGCGTGGTGCGCAGCGCCGATCCCGACCGCATGGCGATCCGCATGACCGACGAGACGGTGCTGAAGGGTATCGACACGCTGCCGCTGTTCGCCGGCTTCCTCGGCGTTGCCATCCTGCTCTTTGCTTTTGCCTCGATGTGGTGGCGCGAGGGACGATGACGCCACCCTTCACGCTGGAGGTGACCGCGACGCCCTCCCCCGACGATATCGCCGTCCTCGGTGACGGGCTCGGCGCCTATAACGCCGCCGATGTCGGTCCTTCCGGGCGAGAAGGTCTTGCGGTGCTCCTCCGGCAACAAGATACCGTCACCGGCGGCATCGCCGGTTTCACGGCTTGGGGCTGGCTTTATGTGCAATGGCTGTTCGTGCCCGAAGCCTTGCGCGGTCAGGGTATGGCGGCGAGATTGCTTGCCGCAGCCGAAAAAGAGGCGGTGACACGCGGGTGCCACGGTGCCTGGATCGACACCTTCAATCCAACGGCGCTGCGCGCCTACCAGAAACAGGGTTTTGCGATTTTCGGCGCGCTCGACGATTTTCCTGAGGGACGAACGCGCTGGTTTTTGCAGAAGCGGCTGGTTGGATAACGCCCCGCATCCGGTCCCTTGGGCAACCTTCCACGCCAAGGGAGACGGGCGTCACCATGCCCTATGGGCGATAGCCGCCGTCAGGCGCTTTTCAGCAACCGTTCGACAGCCTCAGCTTCGACCACCTTGTCCCGCCAGGCAATGACACCCTTCAGCCGCGAATGCGTATCGGGCGCAAATGGCGCCACCAGAATCCGGGCGGGATCGGTAGGCGCAGGAAAGGTCAGCGCATTGTAAGCGACCTTCTCGAAACCGAGCGGCATGTAATAGGGAGCATCGCCGACAAGGATGACGGCTTCCGAGCCTTTGCGCCGGGCCGCGTCCACGGCGATCCGCACCAGTTCGCGGCCGATTCCCCGGTTCTTGTGCGACGGCCGGACGGCGAGCGGACCGAGCAGATGGCCCTTGACGCCGCCCGCCAGCACCGGCGTCATCCGCACCGAAGCGATGGTTTCGCCATCGTCGCAGCAGACATAGGACAGCGCCCGGTCATGCGGCCCCTGCTCGCGGATCCGCGCGGACGACTTGGTAAACCGGCCGGGGCCGAAAGCTTCGTCGTTGATGAGTTCGATGACGGCGTCGTGCGTTGCGTCTTCGGTGAGATAGACCAGATCGTGCTTGTGCATGGTGAGACTGTACCGTAGAGGATGCGGACATGCGGATGTATTCAGCCACGCCATTTTGGCGTGTTTGAGATCATCAGCGTCGTCGCAGGCTCCGAAGGGTCGTCATCGATCAGGTTCCAAAAATTTGATTGGAAAGCGGATATCAGAAAATTTTCGTTTGTCCAATGGTAAAAACGCACCGTTCATTGTTTGGCGTCTCGCCAGCCGCGCGTCACGGTCTATCTTAGCCGCAGGATAACGACAGGAGATTTGACATGGGACGGCTCGTCGATGGCGTCTGGCAGGACGTGTGGTACGAAACCAAGGAAAACAAGGGGCATTTCAAGCGCGCCGCCTCGCAATTCCGCAACTGGGTGACGAAGGATGGCAGCGCCGGCCAAAGTGGCGACGCCGGCTTCACCGCCGAGCGCGATCGCTATCACCTCTATGTCTCGCTCGCCTGCCCCTGGGCGCATCGCACGCTGATCTTCCGCAAGCTCAAAGGGCTGGAGGAAATCATCCCTGTCACCGTCGTTTCGCCGCTGATGCTGGAAAACGGCTGGACCTTCGACACCGAAACGGACGGCATGGCCGATCCGCTGTTCGGCGCACGCTATCTCTGGGAGATTTACACCCGCGCCGATCCGCATTATTCCGGCCGGGTGACCGTTCCTGTTCTGTGGGACAAGAAGACGCAGACGATCGTCAACAATGAATCGGCGGAAATCATCCGCATGTTCAACAGCGCCTTCGACGATCTCACCGGCAATCGAGACGACTATTACCCGCAATCCCTGCAGGCGGAGATCGACGCGATCAACGATCATGTCTACGACCGCGTCAACAACGGCGTCTACAAGGCCGGCTTCGCGACCACCCAGGAAGCCTATGAGGAAAGTGTCCTGAAGCTGTTCGAGACGCTGGACGAGTTGGAACAGCGCCTGTCACGCCAACGCTACCTCGCCGGCAACCGTCTGACCGAAGCCGACTGGCGGCTGTTCACGACGCTGGTGCGCTTCGATCCCGTGTATGTCGGCCACTTCAAGTGCAACATCCGCCGCATCGACGATTATCCGAACCTGTCGGCCTATCTGCGTGATTTATATCAGGTTCCGGGCATCGCGGAGACGGTGGATTTCCACCACATCAAGCACCACTACTACCGCAGCCATCCGACGATCAACCCGACCCGCGTCGTGCCCGTCGGCCCGGAACTGGACCTGACGACCCCGCATGGCCGCGACAGGCTGGAAGCGGCCTGAGACACGTTACCAGATCGCCGTCACCGGCAAGTCGCTGTGCAATTCTGCAAGGCGCCGCAGGGTGGCCTGCGTCACGCCCTCGGGCAAGGCATGCAACGGGAAAAAGCCGCAGTCGCGGATTTCCCGGTCCGGCGGGCGCGGCGCGGTCTGGCGCACATCGACGCGGTAAAACAGGACATGGTCGCGCTTGCTGGCGCTGCGGTTGAAATAGATGTGGAACAGCCGGGGGGAGCCGATAATTTCGAGATTGCCCTCCTCGCGCAGTTCCTTGACCAGCGCATCGCCGGCGCTCTCATAATGCTCGACGCCGCCGCCGGGCATGTGCCAGCCGGGCACATAGGTATGCCGCACGAGGAAAATCCGCCCCTCCTCATCGAAGCAGGCGGCCCGCACGCCAAGGGTCATGCCGCGTGTCACCGCAAAGAGGCGGTGCAGGTTGGAGGTGATCAATCGCGTCGCGAAAATCTTCAGCCGGGGCTTGAGGCTGCCGTTCATACCATCGTGCTCCTCGAAGCCATAGTCTGGTCAATTTCGTGCTTCCGCGCCTGCCTGTCGGACGCCGGGAAAACCGGTTTCGCCTTTGCGCGCAAATGCTTCGTTTGCGGTATTTCCAAACCGAAAACCGGTTTCCACTTTTCCTGAAAATGCTTTATGTCTGCGCCCCATGTTCAAGCTTGCCCATATTTCAGATGTCCATCTCGGCCCATTGCCGAAACTCACCTTCCGGGAACTGGCCTCCAAGCGCATCACCGGGTTTGTGAACTGGCATCGCAACCGGCGCAAGCATCTTTTCACCGATACGCTGGACGTGCTGCTCGGCGACATCGAACGGCACACGCCCGATCATCTGGCGATAACAGGCGATCTCGTCAACCTCGCGACCGGCATCGAAATTCGCGCCGCCGCCGACTGGCTTGAGGAAGTCGGCCCGCCGGAGACCACTTCCGTGGTGCCGGGAAACCATGACGCCTATGTGGCCGGCGCCCACGACAAGGCGATGAACGCCTGGTACGGCTATGTGCGCGGCGACAACAGTCCGGACAGCTGGGACGAGGATCAAGACGTCTTCCCCTATATGCGCGTGCGCGGCCCCGTCGCGCTGATCGGCTGCTCGACGTCGATCGCCACCCCGCCCTTCTCCGCCAGCGGCTATTTCGGCAGGCGTCAGGCGCGCGAGACGGTCAACATGCTGCGCGCTGCCGGCGAGGCCGGGCTGTTTCGCGTCGTCATGATCCATCACCCCCCGATCCGGGGCGCGACATCGCCGCACAAGCGCATGTTCGGCATCCGCCGCTTCGCCGCCGCCATCTCCTCGGGCGGGGCGGAACTGGTGCTGCATGGGCATACCCATCTCAACACCACCTACTGGCTGCGCGGCCAGACCCGGCCGGTGCCGGTCGTCGGCATCGCCTCCGCCTCGCAAGGCCCCGGCGGCAAGAAGCCGCCGGCCTCCTACAATCTTTTCCACATTTCCGGCAGCCCCGGCGCCTGGCATCTGGATTGCGAACGCTACGGCCTGACCCCGGATGGCCGGCAAATGGCGCTGGATAGCGCCGTCACCCTGCTGGATTAGCCCATTCGACACCGAAACCGCTTGCAGAGCGCGATTGGTTGATTCATACATTTATATGCACCTGCAGCCTTTGGGCCCTTTTCCCGGAATAATTTCCGGACGGGTGCATGCTCTGGCAAGACCCCGACATCATCGACTTGAACACCGCACCCCGCGCGTCTGGACTGGATCGGCAATGCGTGAAACGGCACTCTCGGAAACGGACGATCTTCGCCGCAGCCTGGTCGGGCTGCTGCCGAAGCTGCGCCGTTTCGCGATGACGCTGACCCGCGATGCGGCCGCTGCGGATGCACTGGCGCAACAGGCCTGCGAGCGCGCCATTCTCAAGAGCCCGCTGCGCGATGCGGAGACGCGGCTGGACAGCTGGGTCTACACCCTTGCCCGCATGCTCTGGGCAGACGAATCGCGCAAGCGGACGCCATGTAGCGCCGAGGTCAGCCCCGATCCGGCATCGTGTGAAAAAATCTCCTCCGCTCAACCGATTCACGACACGATCCTGTCGTTACAGGAGGGGCTGGCGAGCGCATTCGTGCTCGTGAACGTCGAAGGGCATAGCTATAAGGAAGCGGCCGGGATACTCGGCATTCCCGTCACCACTGTCATGGCGCGACTGTCCGCGGCCAGGCTGAAAATGGCCATGATTGTGGCCGAGGAAGAAGCAAGGAGAGCGTGAACCGGATGCAGGATCTTCGCAAGCAGCCGCTTGAGGTACGTTTGTCGGCCCTTCTCGACGGAGAAGTGGCGCGCGACGAACAGGATGAGCTCGAGCGACTTCTTTCGACGAACGGCGATGCCCGCGACATGTTCGAGCGCCTGAAGCGCGGCTCGGAAACCGGCACGACCGCGATGAACGAGATGATCAAGGAACCGGTCCCGCTGGCGCTGGTGCGCGGCATCAAGCAGGCGCCGCCGCCGCGCGAAAAGCCCGGGCCACGCCTGACGCTGAAATCGCTGCTGCGCGCCGTCCGCATCGCGCCGACCGGCCCGCAGGCGCTGGCGGCCGGTCTCTTCCTGTTCCTCGTCGGCGGCGGCATCGGTTATCTCCTCGGCGCACAGATCACCGGCGCGGCGCAAGCGCCGCAGGCGCTGGCTGCCCTGCCCGCGAGAAGCTGGCTGGACGATATCGCCGCCTATCACCGCGTCTATTCCCGCCAGCAGCGCCATCTCGCCGAAGTGCCCTCGTCCGATGCGGATCACATCGTCGAGTGGCTGACCGAAAGCGTCGGCGTCGCCTTCTCCGTGCCGGATCTTTCCGGCGAAGGCTTGCAATTCCGGGGAGCCCGTCTTCTCGTCGCCGACGGGAAGCCGGTCGGAGAGCTCCTGTATCGCAACGAAGACGAAGACGTCATCGCCATCTGTTTCATGAAGAGCGGCAACCCGGCCCAGGGCCTCGACGAAACGATCCGCGACGATATCGGCCTGATCTCGTGGACGACCGCAAACGCATCCTATGTCGTGGTCGGCCCGTCTTCAGAGGCGACGCTCACCCAGATCGCCGACAAGGCATCGAAGCTGCTTTAAGAGCATTTCCAGGAAAAGTGCGAAGCGGTTTTCCGTCTGAAAATGCGTGAAAACAAAGAGATAGAGCGTTTTCGCGATTCGGAGAAAAGCGGAACCGGTCTAGGGGCAAAACTCCATTTGCTTGGGTGTTTTGACCCTAAGACGCTTCGGCGATCGCGCTGCGGATAAACTCGGCAACCGCTTCCGGCGCTTCCTCGATCAGCATATGGCCGACGCCGGCGAGGCGTTGCACGGCAAGCGAAGACGGCAACCCGGCGCATTGCGCCACGGGCAGAACGGTATCTTCCTCACCCCAGAGAATGCGAACCGGCAGCGGCAAGGCGCCGAGATCGGACAGCGGCAACTGCCCCTGAACCAGCCGCTCCGCTGTCGGATCGACGAACATGGCCTTGAGGATGGTGGAAAGCGCAGCATGCGCGCCAGGCCGCGAACGATCCGCCAGCATGGCCGCGATGATGCGCTCGGGCAAAAGGCTGTTGAAGCCGATCATCGCTTCCAGCGCCCGGCAGAGCGCGGCGCTTGTATCGGCCTCCGCATAATGGGCCAGCGCCCGATGGTTGATCGCCGGGCCGAAACCGCCGGGCGACAACAGGGTCAGCGATGCGACGTCCTGCGGCCGGCGTAACGCCAGGAGCGCGGCCACCGCGCCGCCCATCGAGTGGCCGGCGATATGGAAGCGCCCGAGACCACGGGACGCGAGATCGGCGGCGATCGCCTTGGCCATGCGCCCCGCGCCGCCAATGGCGTCGCTGTCGAGCGACCGCCCGTGACCGGGCAAGTCGTAAGCAAGGATGGGCCCGCAGGCTGAAGCGCCGGATGCGGCCATGAGCCGGCCGATTACCTCGTCCCAGACGAAGGCGCCCGCGCCGAAACCGTGCAGCAGAACGAGAGGCGTTTCCGCCTCTCCCTGCCCCGATGTCAGCGCGAACAGCGCCATAGCTCAGCCGCGCAGTTCGAGCACGCGGTTGGCGGCGGAGACGATGGCCTCCAGCGACGAGGTGACGATGTTGTTGTTGATGCCCGCGCCGAACAGCTTTCCGCCCGGATATTCGACTTCGACATAGGCGATCGCGGCGGCATTCGAGCCATGCTGCAGCGAATGCTCGGAATAATCCGCCACCGACAACTCGATGCCGAGATAGATCGACAGCGCATGGATGAATCCGTCGATCGGGCCGGTGCCGCGCCCTTCGATCTGCTTGGTCACGCCATTGTCGGTGATCTCGGCGGTGACGATGCGCACACCCTTCTGCTCGCTGACCGGATAGGTGCTGTGATCGACGAATTTCAGGCGCGCCTTCGGCTGCTCGACGTAACGCTCCATGAAGCGGTTGTAGATGCTGCGCGAGGGCAATTCCTTGCCTTCCTCGTCCGTGATGCGCTGAATGTCCTCGCGGAACTCAACCTGCAGGTTGCGCGGCAGGTTGATGCCGTAATCCTGCTGCAGGATATAGGCGATGCCGCCCTTGCCGGACTGCGAATTGATGCGGATGATCGCCTCATAGGTGCGGCCGACGTCCTGCGGGTCGATCGGCAGATAGGGCACTTCCCACAAAGGCTTGTTGGCAACCTTAATCGCCTTCATGCCCTTGTTGATCGCATCCTGGTGCGAGCCGGAGAACGCGGTGTAGACCAGTTCGCCGACGTAAGGGTGGCGCTCGGGAATGACCATCTCGTTGGCATATTCATAGACCGACTTGATGCGCTCGATATCGGAGCAATCCAGTTCCGGGTCGATGCCTTGGGTGAACATGTTCAGGGCCAGCGTGACGACGTCGACATTGCCGGTGCGCTCGCCATTGCCGAACAGCGTGCCTTCGACACGATCCGCACCAGCCATCAGGGCGAGTTCCGTGGCGGCGATGCCGGTGCCGCGGTCGTTATGCGGATGCAGCGAAACGATGACGTTTTCGCGGTTGTCGATGTTGCGGCACATCCATTCGATCTGGTCGGCGTAAACGTTCGGCGTCGCCATTTCGACGGTGGACGGCAGGTTGAGGATCAGCTTGTTGTCGGGCGTCGGCTTGACCACCTCGACGACGGCGTTGCAGATCTCCAGCGCCACTTCCAGCTCGGTGCCGGTAAAGCTTTCCGGCGAATATTCGAAGCGGAAGCCGCCGCCGGCCTTTTCAGCCATGTCGGTGATCATCTTGGCGGCATCGACGGCGATCTGCTTGATGCCGGCCACGTCCTTGCCGAACACCACGCGGCGCTGCAACTCGCTGGTGGAATTGTAGAAATGCACGATGGGGCGATGCGCGCCCTGCAGGGCCTCGAAGGTGCGGGTGATCAGCTCCGGGCGGCACTGGACCAGAACCTGCAACGACACGTCCTCGGGCACATTGCCTTCCTCGACGCACCAGCGGGCGAAATCGAAGTCGGTCTGCGACGCCGAGGGGAAACCGATCTCGATTTCCTTGAAGCCCATGTCGAGCAGCAGCTGGAACA
>CAMFHE010000041.1 GCA_945952045.1 uncultured Rhizobium sp. | reverse complement strand
GCCAATGCCGGCCTGATCACCGATATCATTGCCTGTCCCGGGCTGGACTATTGCGCGCTCGCCAATGCCCGCGCAATTCCCGTTGCGCAGGAAATTTCCACGCGTTTCGGCTCGGCCGAACGGCAGGCGGAAATCGGTGAGCTGAAGATCAAGATCTCCGGCTGCATCAATGCTTGCGGGCATCACCATGTCGGTCATATTGGTCTGCTGGGCGTTGAGAAGAAGGGCGCCGAGCTTTACCAGATCACGCTTGGCGGCTCTGGCGACGAACATACCTCGATCGGTGAGATCATCGGCCGTGGTTTCGAGCCGGACAAGGTGACGGATGCGATCGAAAAGATCGTCGACACCTATCTCGGCCTGCGCCTCGATCCGCAGGAAACATTCCTGGTGGCCTATCGTCGTGTCGGACCGCAGCCGTTCAAGGACGCGCTCTATGGCGGCAATACCGCCGAAGCGGCATAAGGAGACGGCCGATGACCAAAATCTGGAGAGAAGCCGGCTTTGTCGCAAATGACCCGTGGTTCATCGAAACCGAAGAAGTTAAGGCCTCCGGCGACCAGCGGCCGCTTTTGCCGCTGGATGCGCTGATCGCCAAGGCGGACGAGAGCAATGAGGGCGGCCTCGGTGTTCTCATCACGCCATTCGACGATGTCAGCCGACTGGAGCCTTATCTCTATCGTCTGGAGATCGTCGCCGTGTCGTTCCCTGCCTTCAATGATGGCAGGGCATTCAGCCAGGCATCGCTTCTGCGTTCGCGCCTCGGCTATACCAACGAATTGCGCGCCGTTGGCGACGTGCTGATCGATCAGGTTCCGCTGATGCTGCGCGTCGGCATCGACAGCTTCGCCGTCAGCAATCCGACGGCGCTGAAGCGGCTGGACGAGCGGCGTCTGCCGGGCATTCCGCATTACTATCAGCCGACCGCGCAGGCTGCGGAAGGCGGCGAAACCTATAGCTGGCGCCGCAAGCCTTCCTCAGCGGCCTGATGCCGCATGGTAAAACCTGATCGGACGGGATAGGTTTTTCCCGCCGGTCAGCTTTCGCGAAAATGCATTCCTTCTCTTGTGCCGGATCTTGTATTATCCGGCACAGTCAGTTTTTCGAGATTCAGAAGACGAGAAGCAGGAAACAGGATGAACGCCCCCGCACGCAATGATGAATTCGCTGAAACGATCCCGGCCGGCGTCTATGCCGAGAAGGTTCTCAGCGTCCAGCATTATACCGATCGCCTGTTCCGCTTTCGGATGACGCGTCCAGCGGGCTTCCGGTTCCGCTCGGGTGAATTCGCCATGATCGGGCTCATGGTCGAGGGCAAACCGGTCTACCGTGCCTATTCCATTGCAAGCCCCGCCTGGGACGAAGAGCTGGAATTCTTTTCGATCAAGGTGCCAGACGGCCCGCTGACCTCGCATCTTCAGAAAATTCAGCCGGGCGACACTGTGCTGATGCGCAAGAAGCCGACGGGAACGCTTGTTCTCGACGCGCTGACGCCAGGCAAGCGTCTCTATATGTTCTCGACCGGTACGGGTATTGCGCCCTTCGCCAGCCTGATCCGCGACCCTGAGACTTATGAGAAGTTCGACGACGTCATCCTGACCCACACGTGCCGCGAAGTTTCGGAACTGAAGTATGGCCTCGACCTCGTCGAGGAGATCCGCAACGACGAGATGCTCAGCGAAATCGTCGGCGAGAAGCTCCGACTTTATTCGACGGTGACGCGTGAAGACTATCCCTTCCAGGGCCGCATCACCGACCTGATCGCTAACGGCAAGTTGTTTACCGATCTTGGCGTTCCGGCTTTCGATCCGGCCGTAGACCGAGGCATGATCTGCGGCTCGGCTGCGATGCTCAAGGAAACCAAGGAACTTCTCGAAAAGGCCGGCCTTGAAGAGGGCGCCAACAACAAGCCGGGCGAGTTCGTCATCGAACGCGCATTCGTCGGCTGATTCGAGCAAAACCGCAGTCTTTTTCGCGCCGGCACCTTGAGGTTGCCGGCGCTTTGCGTTTTGGCGCTGCCTGAGGCGCGTTTGGCGTCACGTTTCAGACATATTCAACACAGGATTATGCAGACGAGACTTGCGGAACACAGTGGGAACAGATAGTGTCCGTTCTGTATTTGTTTCACGAATCTGGTGGGCGCGATGCTGACACGCAAGCAACAGGAACTTCTGCTTTTTATTCATGAGCGGATGAAGGAATCCGGCGTGCCGCCGTCTTTTGACGAGATGAAGGATGCGCTTGAACTCGCTTCCAAATCCGGCATCCATCGGTTGATCACGGCGCTGGAGGAGCGTGGCTTCATCCGCCGCCTGCCGAACAGGGCGCGTGCGCTCGAAGTCATCAAGTTGCCAGAGGCCTATTCGCCCGCCGCGCAGCCACGTCGCGGTTTTTCGCCAAGCGTCATCGAGGGCAGCCTCGGCAAGCCGGCCCCGATTGTTGCGCCTCCCGTCGCCAAGCCAGCGGCCCCCTCCATTCCGGAAGCGGCAAATTCGGTCGCGGTGCCGGTCATGGGGCGGATCGCGGCTGGTGTGCCGATCTCTGCGATCCAGAACAACACGCATGAAATCGTCGTTCCGGTTCAGATGATCGGTCAGGGCGAGCATTATGCGCTGGAGGTCAAGGGCGACTCGATGGTCGAGGCCGGAATCCTGGACGGCGATACCGTGATCATTCGCAACACCAGCAGCGCGACACCCGGCGATATCGTCGTGGCGCTTGTGGACGATGAAGAAGCGACGCTGAAACGGTTTCGCCGCAAGGGTGCGTCCATTGCGTTGGAAGCGGCAAACCCGGCCTACGAAACCCGGATATTCTCTTCTGACCGCGTCAAGGTTCAGGGCAAGCTCGTCGGTCTCATCCGCCGCTATCATTGATAAGCGGTCGAAGGCTCGCCGGAAGGCGATGCGTGTAGTCGTCATCGCGCCAGGAATAGGCGCGGTGTTGTGTCCAGGGGCGTTCGGCTTCCGGATTGAACGAGGGCCGTATGTCGATCGGTTGACGGGTTCCGGTCAGGAATGTGATCTCCACAGCGCCGGTCTGTCGTAAGGTTTCGCTGTCGAGAACGGTTGCGCCGGAGCGGCAGCGGGCGAATTTGGCCCGGGTTGGCGTGACGATCAGCCGGGCATGATCGCAGGCAAAACCGATATAGCGGCCGTCCTCCAGTAGCATCACCGGGCCTATCGCGGTTTTTGCCAGGCACCACTTCTGGCGTATGCAGGTGAAGCGTCTGTTCTCTGCCGTTTCCATGATTTGTTGCCGCAGCATGTCGGCGTCGATCAACTCGTCTTCATCTAATGGTTGTTTGCGGCGTTCCGCCCAGGGGCCGTTTGATGGAAAGGCGCTGTCGAGCAATTCCGGTGCGCCATGCTCGGTGATGGTGAGCGCTCGCCGCCATTGATCGAAGATGAAGGTGCCCGGTTTGCGGCGGTTGCTGTTCAGCCGGTTTCCGTCGGTCAACGCAACGAGCCGTCCGTCTTCCGAAACCAGCATATCCGGCTTTTGCGGCGCGGCCATCAGGCTGGTGGCGAGGCCGAGCCCGAAAAGGGCAGTGCCGACATGGCGCAGGCGCGTGCGCAGCAGTAGGAAGAGCACCATTCCGGCAACAGTCAGCGGCAAGAACATTGGCGGTTGGCGACCGAAGACGAGTTCGCCGCCCCAGCCTGCGACCACTTTCGCGATATCGATGACGATGCCGAGACCCCAGCCCATGATCGCAATCGGCCAGGTCTCCAGCCCGAATGGCATGAGCAACATGCCGATGAGGCCGGCGGGCATGACGACGAATGAGATCACCGGCATGGCGGCGAGGTTGGCGGCAAGGCCATAGGTCGCCAGCTTGTGAAAATGCTCGATGGAAAACACCGATGTCGAGAGGCTGCCGATCATGGAGGTGAGGAAGATACCGACGACGAATTTCCATGTTTCGGACGCAATATTCAGGGCTCGTCCGGTCGCCGGGTCCCGGTTTCCCGCGTGTCCGGTGAAGAGATTGTAGCCCGACACCAGGGCGAGTGTCGCGGCGAAGGACATCTGGAAACTTGGTCCCATGATTTCCGAAGGCGCCATCGTCATGATGACGATGGCGGCGAGCGCGACGTTTCTGAGACTGATGGATGGACGGTCCACCAACGCTGCGATCAGCAGGATCGCCATCATCAGAAAGGCGCGCTCGGCAGACACCGCGAAGCCCGAAATCAGATAATAGGCGCAAACCATGACGAGGGCGCCGCCGGCGGCGAATTTCTTGACGGGATGGCGCTGGTTAAAGCCCGGAAAGAGGCTGAAGATGGAGCGGACGCCGACGAAGAAGATGCCGGCGGCGAGCGCCATGTTGAGCCCGGAAATCGCGATGATGTGGGCGAGGCCGGAAAGGCGCAAAGCTTCTGTGGTTTCCGCCGACATCGCCCGTCTTTCGTCGGTGACGATGGCCGCGGCAAAGGCGCCTGCGTCTCCCGGCACGATGCTGCGGATCCGGTCGCCGATGCCGCTGCGCATATCGTAGAAGAACAGGGTGACGGATTGGAGCAGGCCCGGCTTGTCGGCGCGGCTGCTGACATCGACGACCGACGGTTTTCCGAGCCAAAACCCATAGGCGCCTATGCCGTCAAAATAAGCAGAAAAAGAGAAGTCGTTTAGTCCGGGTAGCGCCGGGCCGGAGGGCGGCGACAATCGCGCCCGCCCCTTGACGACCGTTCCGGTTTCAAATGGCTCGACCTGCCCGCGCATCAGGATCGAAACCTGCTTCGGCGGTCGCTTCAGGCTCGGTTTCTCGGTATCGAGGATTTGAACGAGATATCGCCATCGCCCGGCGCCAGCCGCTTCGCGCCGGTCGACGCGGGCGGTCATGGTTGCCGTTACGGGCGAATCAAGAATAACGGTCTGCAGACGCCAGCTTTCCGTTGCAGCGAGAACGGCGCCACCGAAGATGAGTGCAATGGACAGCGCTGTCATCTTGGCCGTATCATTGCCGCTCCGCAGCTTTACCGCCAGCAGCGCGAAAGCGCCCAAACAGACGAGGAGCACCCAGAACGGCGGGTCATTGGACGCCGAAAGCCAGGCGGCGGCGCCAATTCCCATTAGAACCGGCACGAAAAGGAACTTTCGCCCGTGTTCGCCCTCTTCATGCAGCATTTTGTCGCAGGATGAGACAAGTGTCGCGAGCATGCTGGAAGGCGGGGAACGCATCTCCGGCAGGGCAGACTCGCGTCTGGCCGGCGCCGAGAAGCCGGCGGATAGGCCTCTCGCCATCTCTAAGTCAGACTTATAGTCAGTCTCAATGGCCATGGGCGCGTTTTCATTGGCGTGTTCGCGCGTAGTTTGAAGGCCGTGCACGTATTTTGCAACCGAAGAGCGGTGCCCGTTTCCGGCTTTTCCGGTGCTTTGTGCTTCTGCTGAAAGTCGACGCAGGCTTTAAGTGCGCTGCCGCAAAATTATGCATTGCACAATACGGAAGAGGGTATAGCTTGGCATTAACCTCTCTATCATATAGCTACATCGACGTTAAAATCTGTGGCCCTTTCGAGGCGCCACACCGCCAGTTCGGAGGACCAGCATGACGGATAAAGACGCTGCACTGACACTTGGAACCAAGTCCGTAAACCTTCCTGTGAAGGAAGGAACGATCGGCCCAAGCGTCCTCGACATCGGGTCGCTCTACAAGAACACCGGCGCGTTCACCTACGATCCCGGCTTCACCTCCACCGCGTCCTGCGAGTCGAAAATCACCTATATCGACGGCGACGAAGGCGTGCTGCTGCATCGCGGTTATCCCATCGAGCAGCTTGCCGAACATGGCGACTTCCTGGAAGTCTGCTACCTGCTGCTTTACGGTGAACTGCCGACCGCCGCGCAGAAGAAGGACTTCGATTACCGCGTCACGCATCACACCATGGTGCATGAGCAGATGAGCCGCTTCTTCACCGGCTTCCGTCGCGACGCCCATCCGATGGCCGTCATGTGCGGTACGGTCGGCGCGCTCTCGGCTTTCTACCACGACTCCACCGACATCACCGATCCGCATCAGCGCATGGTCGCCAGCTTGCGCATGATTGCCAAGATGCCGACGATCGCCGCCATGGCCTACAAGTACCATATCGGCCAGCCCTTCGTTTATCCCAAGAACGACCTCGATTACTCCTCGAACTTCCTGCGCATGTGCTTTGCCGTGCCGTGCGAAGATTATGTGGCCAATCCGGTGCTGTCGCGCGCCATGGATCGCATTTTCATCCTGCATGCCGATCACGAGCAGAACGCCTCGACCTCGACCGTTCGTCTGGCCGGTTCGTCGGGCGCCAATCCCTTCGCCTGCATCGCGGCCGGCATTGCATGCCTCTGGGGCCCGGCCCATGGCGGCGCCAACGAAGCGGCGCTCAACATGCTGGCTGAAATCGGCACGGCTGACCGCATTCCGGAGTTTGTCGCCCGCGCCAAGGACAAGAACGATCCGTTCCGCCTGATGGGCTTCGGCCACCGCGTTTACAAGAACTACGATCCGCGCGCCAAGATCATGCAGAAGACCTGCCATGAGGTGCTGACGGAACTCGGCATCAAGGACGATCCGCTGCTCGAAGTGGCGATGGAACTGGAAAAGATCGCGCTGACGGACAGCTACTTCATCGAGAAGAAGCTCTATCCAAACATCGACTTCTATTCCGGCATCACGCTGAAGGCGCTGGGCTTCCCCACGACCATGTTCACCGTGCTGTTCGCGCTCGCCCGCACCGTCGGCTGGATCGCGCAGTGGAACGAAATGATTGAGGACCCGCAGCAGCGCATCGGCCGTCCGCGGCAGCTCTACACCGGCGCGCCGAAGCGCGACTACCAGCCGGTTTCCAAGCGCTGATCATTCATGCAACGGCCCGCCCGGCGGGCCGCTTGCCGATCTGACGAAGAAGGCCGCCGGATTGCTCCGGCGGCCTTCTTCGTTTGGGATGGCGAAAGGTTATTCCGCCGCCTGCTGGTAATCCTCGACCGGCGGGCAGGTGCAGACGAGGTTGCGGTCGCCATAGACATTGTCGACGCGGTTGACCGGCGACCAGTATTTGTCGACGCGGAAGGCGCCCGGCGGGTAGCAGGCCTGCTCGCGCGAATAGGGGCGATCCCATTCGCCGACCAGATCCTCCACCGTGTGCGGCGCGTTCTTGAGCGGGTTGTTGTCCCGGTCCATGCGACCGTCCTCGATGGCGCGGGCCTCTTCGCGGATCGCCAGCATGGCATCGCAGAAGCGGTCGATTTCGGCCTTGGTCTCCGACTCCGTCGGCTCGATCATCAGCGTGCCGGCGACTGGCCAGCTCATGGTCGGGGCATGGAAGCCGCAATCGATCAGCCGCTTGGCGACGTCATCGACGGTAACGCCGCTGCTGGCGACCAGCGGGCGGGTATCGACGATGCATTCATGGGCGACGCGGCCGTTCTTCGACGTATAGAGCACGTCATAGGCGCCCTTCAGCCGGGCGGCGATATAGTTGGCGTTGAGGATCGCCACCTTGGTCGCCTGCGTCAGCCCTTCGCCGCCCATCATCAGGCAGTAGCTCCAGGAGATCGGCAGGATCGAGGCCGAGCCGAAGGGGGCGGCCGAAACCGCGCCGTCACGGCCATCGGTTTCCGGATGCCCTGGCAGGTGCTGCGCCAGATGTGCCTTGACGCCGATCGGACCCATGCCCGGCCCGCCGCCGCCATGGGGAATGCAGAAGGTTTTGTGCAGGTTGAGGTGGCTGACATCCGAACCGATATCGCCGGGGCGGGAAAGCCCGACCATGGCGTTCATGTTGGCGCCGTCGAGATAGACCTGGCCACCATGGGCATGGACGATTTCGCAGATATCCCGCACCGTTTCCTCGAACACGCCGTGCGTCGAGGGATAGGTGATCATGCAGCAGGAGAGGTTTTTCGCGTATTGCTCTGCTTTTGCGCGGAAATCCTCCATATCGACATCGCCGTTGTCGGTCGATTTGACGACGACGACCTTCATGCCGGCCATCTGTGCCGAGGCCGGGTTGGTGCCATGCGCCGAGGTCGGGATCAGGCAGACGTCGCGATGGGTATCGCCATTGGCGATGTGATAGTTGCGGATGGTCAAGAGGCCAGCATACTCCCCTTGCGCGCCGGAGTTCGGCTGCAGGGAGAAGGCGTCGTAGCCGGTGACGGCACAAAGCTTGCTCGATAGATCATCGAGCATCTCCCGATAACCGAGCGCCTGATGCGGCGGCACGAAGGGATGGATTTCGGAAAATTCCGGCCAAGTGATCGGCAGCATCTCGGCTGTCGCGTTCAGCTTCATGGTGCAGGAGCCGAGCGGGATCATCGCCCGGTCGAGCGCAAGATCCCGGTCCGAGAGACGGCGGATGTAGCGGGTCATCTCGCTTTCCGCGCGGTTCATGTGGAAGATCGGATGCGCGAGATAGCCGCTGCGGCGCAGAAGGTTTTCGGGCAGGCGATAGCCGGGCGTGAAGTCGGCGATCTTGAAATCGCCGCCGAAGGCGCGCCAGACGGCTTCCAGCGTCGCCGGGCGGCTGCGCTCGTCGAGGCTCATGCCGATGCGATCGTCGCCGATCTTGCGCAGATTGACCTCTTCGGCTTCCGCCGCGCGCAGGATAAGACCCTGGAGATGGCCGACCTCCACGGTGATCGTGTCGAAGAAGGCGCCGGGCGAGACCTTGTAGCCAAGGCGCTCCAAGCCCTCGGCCATCATCACCGCCTTCTTGTGGACGCTCTGGGCGATGGCTTTGATGCCTTCGGGGCCGTGGAAGACGGCATACATCGAGGCCATGACCGCCAGCAGCACCTGGGCGGTGCAGATGTTCGACGTCGCCTTTTCGCGGCGGATGTGCTGCTCGCGGGTTTGCAGCGAAAGGCGATAGGCTCGGTTGCCGCGCGCATCGACGGACACGCCGACGAGGCGGCCGGGCATGGAGCGCTTGTGCGCATCCTTCACCGCCATATAGGCGGCATGCGGCCCGCCGTAACCGACCGGCACGCCGAAGCGCTGCATCGAGCCGATGGCGATATCGGCGCCCATTTCGCCGGGCGATTTCAAAAGCGCCAGCGCCAGCGGATCGGCGGCCATGACGGCGATCGCACCGGCGGCATGCAGCTTGCCGATGATCTCGCTGAAATCATGCAGGTGGCCATAGGTGCCGGGATACTGGAAGATGGCGCCGAACACGGTCTGCGGATCGAGCGCGACTTGCGGATCGCCGACAACGATTTGCCAACCGAGCGGTTCGGCGCGGGTCTTCAACACGGCGATGGTCTGTGGATGGCAGTTCTCGTCGACGAAGAAGGTTTTGGCCTTTGACTTGGCGACGCGTTCGGCCATGGCCATGGCTTCGGCGGCGGCGGTTGCCTCGTCGAGCAGCGAGGCATTGGCGACATCGAGGCCGGTGAGATCGGTAACGAGGGTCTGGTAATTGAGCAGCGCTTCGAGGCGGCCCTGGCTGATTTCCGGCTGGTAGGGCGTATAGGCTGTGTACCAGGCGGGATTTTCCAGGATGTTGCGCTGGATGACCGGCGGCGTGATCGTGCCATAATAGCCCTGGCCGATCAGCGAGACCAGATGCCTGTTGCGGCCGGCGATCTCGCGCAGGCGGTCGAGCGCCTCGCGTTCTGTCATGGCCGCGCCCCAGACAAGCGGCGCATCCTGGCGGATGCCTGACGGCACGGTGTCGTCGATCAGCGCGTCGAGGCTGTCATAGCCCAGCGCCTTCAGCATATCCGCCATTTCCGCCGGCGAGGGGCCGATGTGGCGGCGATTGGCGAAATCATAGGGCTGGTAATCGGTAAAGGAGAATTCCTTGGGGGAAGACATCAGGCAATCGACTCCAGATAGGCCGCCTCGTCGAGAAGGCCGTCGGCATCGGCGCGGTTGGCGAGCTTCAGCTTGAAGAACCAGCCGGCGCCTTGCGGATCGGAATTGACCAGCGACGGGTCGCCGGTGATGGCGTCGTTGACCTCGACGATTTCGCCATCGAGCGGACAATAGACTTCGGAGGCAGCCTTGACGGATTCGACGGTGGCGGCATCGTCGCCCTTCGAGAAGGTCGCGCCGACATCCGGCAGTTCCACGAAGACGAGATCGCCGAGCTGCTCGGCGGCGTGGCGGGTGATGCCGACGGTGGCGACGTCGCCGTCGAACTGCAACCATTCGTGTTCAGCGGTGAATTTCAGCATGGTTTTTTCCTCTGGAGGCGTTCAGCGTTTGTAGCCGGGTGTGATGAAGGGAAGTGCGGCGATGGTGACGGGCAGGTATTTGCCGCGCACCTCCGCATAGACGACGGTGCCGGTCGCGATCCTGTCTGCGGGGACATAGCCCATGGCGACGGGGCCTTCGACGCTGGGGCCGAAGCCGCCGGAGGTGACGCGGCCGATTTCCTCGCGGCCTTCGGCATCGGCAAACAGCGCGGCGGGGGCGCGCACCGGCGCCTTGCCCTCCGGCTTCAGGCCGACGCGGCGACGCGATGCGCCCCGGTCGAGTTCGGCGAGGATACGGTCAGCACCGGGAAAGCCGCCGGCGCGGGCGCCGCCGGTGCGGCGCACCTTCTGCATTGACCATTCAAGCCCAGCTTCGACCGGCGATGTGCCGCGGTCGATATCGTTACCGTAGAGGCAAAGCCCGGCTTCGAGGCGCAGCGAATCGCGCGCGCCAAGGCCGACCGGCTGGACGTCGGGATGTTCGAGCAGCCGCTTCGCAACGTCCTCGGCATAAGCGGCAGGCAGGGAGATCTCGAAGCCGTCCTCGCCGGAATAGCCGGAGCGGGTGACGATGCAGGGTTGGTCGTGGAGATGACATTCCGCAACGTCCATGAAGCGCATATGGGCGACATCGGCCCACAATTCCGCGAGCACATCGACCGAATGCGGCCCCTGCAGCGCCAGCAGCGCCCGGTCTTCCAGCAGGTTGATATCGCAGATGTCGCCGATGCGCTCGCTCATATGGGCGACGTCGGCCTCCTTGCAGGCGGCGTTGACGACGACAAAGAAATGGTCGCCGCGATTGGCGATCATCAGGTCGTCGAGGATGCCGCCGCTCTCGTCGGTGAAGAGAGCATAACGCTGACGGTTTTCGCCAAGGCCGAGCACGTCGACCGGCACCAGGCTTTCCAGCGCGCGGGCGGCATCGGCATTGTCGCCGGAGCGGGCACGCACGATCACCTGGCCCATATGCGAGACATCGAACAGGCCAGCGGCGGCGCGGGTGTGGAGATGTTCCTTGAGCACGCCGGCCGGATATTGCACGGGCATGTCGTAGTCGGCGAAGGGAACCATGCGGGCGCCGAGCGTCAGATGCAGGGCGTGGAGAGGGGTCGTTTTCAGGTCGGAATGGTCGTTCACACGAACGCCTCCAGGGTTATGCGCAAGTCACGCAGGCTCTACCGATGCGACCTTTCGGCCGCGATGATGAGCCCCCTCTGTCCCTTTGCCTGAGATTGTTATCCCTTCGGCGCACCGGTCTCTTGCGAGCCGGTTTCTCTCCAGAGTTCCTGTCGGCCCTGTTGGTCCTTTTGCCTGAGAGTTTCCGGGGCGGTTGCTCCTTCGGCACCGTATCGAAACGGCTTCTCCCAACAGGTGATGTTGTCTCTGAATTATCGATCAAGCCCCGCGCTTGGCAAGGGGCAAATGTCGTTGCGACGCAAAAAATCGTCGCTTCCGGCGAAATGAGGAAAATAGCGATGTCGCTGGCGGACTACGAGATTGCTAGTTTTTTTCAAAGATTAATTAATAATAACAGTATTTTATATGGGATTTCTCAGGAGTTGAATCCCCAAGTTTACTCTACGTCAGTTCTGGGGGCTTCCCCGCTGATGTCGCGATAGGCTTCCAGCGCTTCCTGGATGGTGGCGTGGGGGTGGTGGTCGTTGAAATTCATCATCGACAATTCGGCGGAAGCGGCGCGGATGATGTCGGTGATCTCGCCGTCCTCGCCGTCGTTACGGGCGGTTTCGTAGTTCTTGACGGCCTCCTGCACGAACTGCTTGCGCGGTACGCGCGGCGCGGGCTTCAGGGCTTCCATCGCATAGGCCGCCGTGTTCGCGGAAACTGTCACCACCTGTGTCATTGCGTGAAATCCATTCCAGCTTATCGTGGCGTCAAGCGTAGCAGGCGGACGTTCCCGTCGATTTAAGCGGAAAGCTAAAGCTTTACTTAAAGTGCGGTTCGCGGACGGTTAGGATCGTGCGGAGAGGATCGATTCGCTCTTGCCTTCCCTTGCGTCAGCCGGAAAGAGGAAACCGCATGCATGTTATCCTGGTTGCAGCCGGCGGCGCCGTCGGGTCGGTGGCGCGCTATCTGGTCGGCGTCTGGTCTGTCCGTATGCTTGGCCTCGCCTTTCCCTGGGGAACGCTGATCGTCAATCTCGTGGGCTCCTTCGCCATCGGCCTGCTGACCGAGCTGATCGCCCGGCGCTTCAATGCCTCGATGGAATTGCGCCTGCTGCTGGTCACTGGGTTCCTTGGCGGCTTCACCACTTTTTCGGCCTTCTCGCTGGATACGATTGCGCTTTACGAGCGTGGACAGGTCTCGACGGCGGCGATTTATGTGCTGGCGAGCATCGTTCTCTCGCTTGCCGCAACTTTCGCAGGCATGGCGGCGATCCGCAGCGTTCTCTGAATTAACGAATTTTCGATTCCGATTTCACCTTTGCGCCAAAATGCTCTACAGGGAACCCAAAGAGCGCAGCAGCGTTTCCGCCGATCTTCGATCACGAAAACGCTTCAGCTCATTATTTGGCGCATTTCCGGACGGAAAACCGGTTCCCACTTTACGTGGAAATGCTCTATCGCGCAGAAATCGGAAAGGTCGGCATGGCTGGCATCGAGCATATCACCGTCGACGCGGACGAGGCCGGCATGCGGCTAGACCGCTGGTTCAAGATTCACTATCCCGGCCTCGGCTTCGGGCAATTGCAGAAGCTGTTGCGCTCCGGCCAGGTGCGTCTCGATGGCGGCCGCGTCAAGACCGACACGCGCATCGAGCCGGGGCAGGTGGTGCGCGTGCCGCCCATCGACGTCGATCTCAAGGTCGGCAAGACTGGGCCGATTGCCGGACGCGAGTTGAAACATTCCGGCGATGCCGAGCTTTTGTCGCGCATGCTCCTGCATGAAGACGACAAGGTCATCGTGCTCAACAAGCCAGCCGGCCTTGCGGTACAGGGCGGCTCCGGCGTCAGCCGTCATATCGACAAGATGCTGGAAGCCTGGACCAGCAAGAAGGGCGAAAAGCCGCGTCTCGTGCATCGCATCGACCGGGATACCTCGGGCGTATTGGTCGTCGCGCGCACGCGTGGTGCGGCGCAGAAGCTCACCGCCGCCTTCCGCGAACGCGATACCAAGAAGACCTACTGGTCGCTGGTCAAGGGCGTGCCGCGCAAGCATGAGGACCGCATTTCCAGCTGGCTGGTCAAGGAACAAACGCCGGATGGCGACCGCATGCGCGTCGCCAAGCATGGCGAGGAGGGCGCCGATCACGCCATCTCCTATTACCGCGTGCTCGAGACGGCGGCCCAGAGCCTCGCCTGGTTGGAGATGGAGCCCTATACCGGCCGCACCCACCAGCTGCGTGTCCATGCCCTGCATATCGGTCATCCGATCATCGGCGATCCCAAATATTTCATCGACGATCCCAACTGGGATTTCCCCGGCGGCATCCAGAAGCGCCTGCATCTGCATGCCCGCCATATCGACATTCCGCATCCCAATGGCGGGCGTCTGCGCGTTACCGCGCCGCTGCCGCCGCATATGGTGCAGAGCTGGAACCTGCTCGGCTTCGACGCCGACGGGCGCGAAGAGGACGAATGATGCAACTGGTGCTGTTCGATTGCGACGGCACGCTGGTCGATAGCGCTGGCCTGATCCATGAGGTGATGGCGCGCACGCTGGTGGCGTTCGGTTTCGATCGCCCCGAAATCGGCCGCACCAAGGGTGTTATCGGCCTGTCGCTGGATATCGCCATTGCCCGTGTCCTCGGCCGCGAACATGTCGATGACCAGGCGGTTGAGATGGCGACGCACTACAAGGCGATCTTTTCAGGCGTGCGCGCGGAAGCGCAGCATTCCGAACTGTTGTTTGACGGCATCCGGCCGTTGATCGATACGCTGAGCCAGCGCGATGACCTGCTGCTGGGCGCGGTCACCGGAAAATCCCGTCGCGGGCTCGATACGGTGCTCGACACCCATGGCTTCCGGCCGCATTTCATCGTTTCGCGCACCGCCGACGATTGCCCCTCCAAGCCGCATCCGGCCATGGTCACGGAATGCTGCGATGAAACCGGGATGGATGCGAGGAACACCCTTGTCATAGGGGATGCGGTTTACGATATGCAGATGGCGAAGGCCGCCGGCGCCCGTGCCATCGGCGTGTCCTGGGGTTATGCCTCGGTCGAGGCGTTGCGCGCGGCCGGCGCGGATGCGATCCTCGATCATCCGCAAGAGCTTCTGCGCTATATTGGATAAGGCAAGACGACATGCGTGATTTGTTGAACGACCTCACCGAGGGGCTGAGCCATCCCGATCCCGCCCGCCGGGCGCAGATCCAGATGCAGAAGCCGCTGCCGAAGCGTTTCTACACGGCCGTGACCGTGGAGGAGACGGATGGCCAGCATGCGGTGATGCTCGACGGGCGTGGCGTGCGCACGCCGGCCAAGCGTTCGCTTCGGCTGCCGACGGCGGCATTGGCCGAGATCGTCCGGGCCGAATGGGATGCACAGGGCGAAAACATCGATCCCGGCACGATGCCGGTGACGCGTCTCGTCAATACCGCCATCGACGGCATTGCCGACGATCCGCAGGCCGTGTTCGAGGATATTCTGCGTTTTGCCTCCAACGACATGTTGTTCTATCGCGCCGGCGAGCCGCATGAACTGGTGGAACGCCAGGCCGCGCAGTGGGATCCGGTGCTTGACTGGGCGGCGCAATCCGCCGGTGCGCGTTTCATCCTCATCGAGGGCATCATCCATCAGGAACAGCCGAAGGCGGCCATCGATGCGCTTGGCGTCGTGCTTCGCCTGCATGACAGCCCCATCGAGCTTGCCAGCCTGCATACGCTGACGACGCTGACTGGCTCGGCGCTGCTGGCTCTCGCCTTTGCGCGGGGCGCGTTTTCGCTCGACGAAATCTGGACGCTTGCGCATCTCGAAGAAGACTGGACCATCGAGCATTGGGGCAGCGACGAGGAGGCCGAAAAGCGCCGCGCCCTGCGTCGTGAGGAAGCCGCTGCCGCGGCCGCTGCATTTTCGGCAATGCAGGCTTGAGTTGATTCTTTAACGAAATCGGCTTCGATTTAGTATTTCCTTAACCATAAGCGCGAATTCTGCAGGAAACTCCGTCTCCGCTGGATTCGCGTCATGACTCGTCTTTTCTTTCGCTCTGTCTTTTTGTTGCTGCTGGTCTTCGGCGTTGCCGCTTGCGCGGCGATGAAACGCAACTTGCAGCAGGAGCAGGCGCCGCTCTACGACGTGCGTGACGTCACGGTCTTTGCCAATGCGCGCAATGCCATGGGCGTGATCGGCGGCGTCGACCGGCGTGTTTCGGATGCCATTTCCGTGACCAGACGGTATGAGCCGCTGCCGCGCGTCGTCTTGACCGTTCGCATCGACCGGGTTGCGCTCGGGCTCGGCGAAGGGCGCGATCGCAACGAGGCGGATTTCAACGTCGATGTTGTTTCCGTCGACAATGGCGCGGTTTTCGCGTCCGGTGCCTTCAAGGCGATCAGCTACAGCCAGCCATCGGCCGGTACGGAAGAATTCCTGGCGGAGTCCATCGCGGCCCGCATTCGCTACGTCTTCTCACTGATGACGCCGCCGGCTGCTCATGTCAGCCCGGAACGCTTCCCGCCGCCCCCGCCTGTTGCCGCACCCGATGTCGAAGAAGCGCCCGCGCGCGTCTCGGCTGTGCCGGCGCAGGCAGATTTCATTGCGCCGTCGATCCAGGCGAAGATCGATGCACAGGACAAGGCCGAGAAGGCTCCCAAGGCGAAATCGGTCGAAGCCGTCTTGCCGGAAGCGACGGCAGCTCCGACCGTCGCCAAGGCAAACCCTGTCGCACCGAAAAAGGACGTGAAGGCTGCCGGCTCCGATCTCGAGGCCGGTGCGCAGGGGCGTATTTCTATCAAGCCCGCGGCAACTACCGATGCTCCCGCGGCGGCTGCTTGTGGCGCCGGATCGGCCGATCCGTGCCCGACCGCGCCTGCCACGAGCGTGCAGCAGTAACGGCCGGATACGGTCTATCTGCGGTGATCAGGTCGTAAGCTTGAGGCCAGCGATACCGGCGACGATCAGGCTGATGCAGGCAATGCGCGCGGCCGTTGCCGGTTCGCCGAACAGGAAGATGCCGAGCGTTACCGCACCCACGGTGCCGATGCCGGTCCAGATAGCATAGGCTGTGCCCAGCGGCAGCGTTTTGACCGCAAGTCCGAGCAGGACGATGCTGGCAATCATGCTGAGAACGGTCAATGTCGTGGGGATAGGGCGGCTGAAGCCATCGGTGAATTTCAGGCCCACGGCCCAGCCGACTTCAAGCAGTCCGGCAATAAAAAGCAGGATCCAAGCCATATCACTCTCCATAGTCATCGGCGATTTCCAGGAAATTGCCGAGGATTGAGCGAGGCCGTCCCCGCGACGGGGTTGTCTGCCGGATGTCAGGCGGACAGCGCAGTCGTCTGCGTTGGTGTTCTTATGCCCGGCCTTTGAAGGCCGGGCAAGTGGGAAACGATGTGTTCCTCAGGCAAGCCGTTCGGCGTGCCAGCGCAGATGATCGTCCATGAAAGTGGAGATGAAGTAGTAGGAATGGTCGTAGCGCTCATGCATGCGCAGCGTCAGGCCGATGCCAGTGCCTTTGATCGCCTCTTCGAACAACCAGGGGCGCAGGCCGTTTTCGAGGAAGCTGTCGGCCTTGCCCTGGTCGACCAGGAATTCCGGGAACCGCGCGCCATCGGCAACGAGCGCGCAGGCGTCGTAGGGACGCCAGGCGGCCTTGTCGCTGCCGAGATATTTCTCGAAGGCATCGACCGACCAGTGGGCGGTGGAGGGCTCGACGATCGGGGCGAAGGCGGAGCAACTGCGAAAACGCTCCGGGTGCTTCAGCGCAATGGTCATGGCGCCGTGGCCACCCATGGAATGGCCGAAAATGCCCTGGCGGTCCATATCGACGCGGAAATGCTCGCCGATCAGCTTCGGCAATTCCTCGGTGATGTAGGTATACATCTTGAAATTCGTCGCCCAGGGCATTTCCGTGGCGTCGAGATAGAAGCCTGCGCCCTTGCCCATCTGCCAGTTGGTCAGTTCGTCGGGGACGTCGTCGCCGCGCGGGCTGGTGTCGGGGCAAACGATGATGAGGCCAAGCTCGGCCGCGAGGCGGCGATACTCACCCTTTTCCATGACGTTGGCATGGGTGCAGGTCAGGCCCGAAAGATACCACAGGACCGGGCAGGGCTTTTCGATCGCCTGCGGCGGCACGAAGACGGCAAAGGTCATTTCGCATTGGCAAGCTTCGGAATCATGGGCGTATACGCCCTGCATGCCGCCGAAAGCGGTGTTTTGCGACAGGATTTTCATGGGATCACTCTCCGGTGTTCCTGGGGTGCGTCTTGGCCCGGCGGCAAAGCCGTTCGAGCGTTTCGAGAAAATTCGAGCGATCGCGGGCGCTGAAGGACGGATTATAGCCCTTGCTTTCACCGGTTTCGCGTAAATGCGCGCCGAGATCGCGCATCGCGGTCGCCATGCCGATATTGCTCTGGTCGAAGACACGGCCGGATGGGCCGGTAACGAGCGCACCGCGCGCAACGCAACGGCCAGCCAGCGGCACGTCCGCCGTCACCACGATATCGCCTTCGGTGGCGCGCTCGGCGATCCAGTCGTCTGCGGCATCGAACGAGCCGGGAACGATGATATTGCGCACCATCGGGTCGCGCGAGGGGCGCAGGCCCGAATTGGCGACGAAGGTCACCTCGATGCCGTGCCGCTCGGCGACCTTGAGGATCTCCGGCTTGACCGGGCAGGCGTCGGCATCGACGTAGATCATTGCGCGCGCGCCTCGCGCTGCATGTCGATATGCGGAATATCGTCTTCCACATAGACCTCCGAGGTCGCCACGAAGCCCAGCGATTCGTAGAAGCGGCGCAGGTAGTTCTGGGCCGAGAGGGCGACGACATGGCCCGGGAAACGTGCGTCGCAGGCTGCCATCGCCTCCCGCATCAGCGTTTCTCCGAGGCGCTTGCGCCGATGAGCGGGAGAAACGACGACGCGGCCGATCTTCACCGGCTCGCCATCATCATGCGGGGTCAGGATGCGCGCTGCCGCCATCAGATCGTCGCCGTCGAGCAGGCGCAGATGAAGGGCATCGACATCCTTGCCGTCCAGCTCCGGATAGGGGCATTTCTGCTCGACGACGAAAACGTCGCAGCGCAGCTTCAGCAGTTCGTGGAACGCGCGTGCGGAGAAATCGTCGATCCCCCGCACGTCGGCCCGGTAGGCGGGTGTCGTCATCAATAGACCACGACGCCGCGGATGCTTTCGCCCTTGTGCATCAGCTCGAAACCCTTGTTGATGTCGTCGAGCGGCATGGTGTGGGTGATCATCGCATCGATCTGGATTTTGCCCTCCATGTACCAGTCGACGATCTTCGGCACGTCGGTGCGGCCGCGCGCGCCGCCGAAGGCGGTGCCCATCCACTGACGACCCGTCACCAGCTGGAACGGACGGGTGGAGATTTCCTGACCCGCACCCGCGACGCCGATGATCACCGACTTGCCCCAGCCACGATGGGCCGATTCCAGCGCCTGGCGCATCACCTTCGTGTTGCCGGTGCAGTCGAAGGTGTAGTCGGCGCCGCCGATCAGGTCGCCGTTGCGCTTGGTCATGTTGACCAGATAGGGCACGATGTCGTCGCCGACTTCCTTCGGATTGACGAAGTGGGTCATGCCGAATTTTTCGCCCCAGGCCTTGCGGTCGGGGTTGATGTCGACACCAATAATCATGTCGGCGCCGGCCAGGCGCAGGCCCTGCAGTACGTTGAGGCCGATGCCGCCGAGACCGAAGACGATCGCCGTCGAACCGATCTCGACCTTGGCGGTGTTGATGACCGCGCCGACACCGGTGGTGACGCCGCAACCGATGTAGCAGATCTTGTCGAAGGGCGCGTCCGGGTTGACCTTGGCGAGCGCGATCTCGGGCAGGACCGTGTAGTTCGCAAAAGTCGAGCAGCCCATGTAGTGGTGGATTTTATCCTTGCCGATCGAGAAGCGCGAGGTGCCGTCCGGCATCAGGCCCTGGCCCTGCGTCGAGCGGATGGCCGTGCAGAGGTTGGTCTTGCGCGACAGGCAGGAATAGCATTCGCGGCATTCCGGGGTGTACAGCGGAATGACATGATCGCCCTTCTTCACCGAGGTGACGCCCGGGCCGACATCGACGACGATGCCCGCGCCCTCATGGCCGAGGATCGCCGGAAACAGGCCTTCGGGGTCTGCGCCCGACAGCGTGAAATCGTCGGTATGGCAGATGCCGGTGGCCTTGACCTCGATCAGCACCTCGCCGGCGCGCGGGCCTTCGAGCTGAACGGTCATCACTTCCAGCGGCTTGCCTGCCTGAACGGCAACGGCGGCGCGTACATCCATGGTGAAACTCCCTTTTCTGTGTTTGCGGGGACTTTTGCATGAGGATGTCCGCCGCCTCAAGGGCTTGCCGGCGATTTTCACCGGCGAAGGCGCTCAACGCCTGTTCCGCGACATTTTCAGGTCTTCAATGCGGCAGGCCGCGCGCGAAAATATGCTCGCAGGCGTAGACTACCGCATAGCCATGCATGGCGAAGGCGGCGTAGAGGCCGAATCCCGAGAGAAGCCGCTGCGCCGCCGTCATTTCTTCCAGCGCGGTGCGCAGTCGGGCGGCGCGGCCAAAACCGGCGACGAGCAGGCTGAGCAGCGTGAAGACGGTGAGGCCTGCGACCAGCGCTTTACCCGGCAGGCCGATTCGCCAGCCGATCCAGAGGATCGCCGAGGTGAGCAGGAAGCTGCCAATCATGCGCATCCTGCTATCGGGAAACACCTGCCGCAACACCTGGCCGCCATCGAAGCGATCCATCGGCAGGAGATTGAGCAGATTGAATGCGCCGAGAATCAGCAGAAGGACGGCGACGGGCCGCGCCAAATGCGGCGCCTGAAAGCCGAAATGCAGCGTTTGATGAAGTTCTGCGAGGATCGGAACCAGAAAGGCGGAGACGCCCGCACCCATGAGGGCGCAGGTGGCGACTTCGAAACGGCTGTTATAGGGACGGCTGCCGATGGCGATGCCGCCAAGCAGCGGGACGAACAGCATCCGCACCCGCCCATGGCCGAAGGCGCGATAGGCAAGCATATGGCCAAGCTCGTGGAAGACGATGACGCTCGTCAGCGCCGTGGATAGCAGCAGACCATTGCGCGTCAGGCCGAAGAACGGCCAGAGCAGCAAAGTCGACAACAAAGCGAGCAGCAACTGCAACGCGGGATGATCGACGATGTGATCGTGGCGCGGGCGGCCGGTTTCGAGATAGGTTTCCAGGGCGCGCATGTCGCGGCGCAGGCTGACGTAACGATAGGCAAGCATGGCAAGGCCACGATAACGGTCAGTGCGCGCAAGCGTCACTTCCGCGCCCTCCGGCGTCGCCGATACCGTGCTTTCCTCGCGAAAATGCCGCCAGAAGCCGGGATCGAGCACGCTGTCCTCGATGACGCGGACGCTGCAGCCATAGTGTCCGTCAGCGTGCTCACGCTGCGTCAGCTCCAGCGTGCGGGTCATCTGCGCGCCGCTACGATCGCTTGAGCGCAGGACATGGCGGATGTGCGAGGGATACTGCGGGATGGCGACGGTTTCCACGACGCTGCTGCTCCAGGCGGCAATCTCGCCATCCGGCCGCAGGGCCTGCCATACCTTCTGGGCGGGGATTGACCATCGACGCCGGATCGACAGCGTTCTCTCCCCCAAGGGGGCGGCCATGAATAGCCATAGCAGGCCGAGATTGGCAATCAGCAAAAACAGAACGGATATCTTGCCAGCCATGACCGAGCCATAAGGTTGGATATGCGGCTCAGCCTAATTCGAAAAGTTGAGGAACAGGTTTTGTAAAACGCTCTGATTTTAGCGATTACGGTGCGCCGAACTGATCTTCCTGGCGGGCGCGGACGCGCTCGCGCCAGATGATGAACAGGCCAGAGGCGACGATGATGGCGATGCCGATCCATTTCGAGGCATTGGGGAAATCGCCGAACAGCGCATAGCCAAGCACGGTTGCCGAGACGATCTCGAAATACTGGAACGGTGCAAGCAAGGACAGCGGCGCCAGCCGGAAAGCGCGCACGACGAGCATATGCGCATAACCCGAGATCGAGCCGAGGATCAGCAGGAGCACCAGGCCGAGCAGCGAATGCGGCAGCGACATCTGGAAATCATCGCCGCCGAATCCCTGTCCAACCCCAAGGGCGGCGGCCATGAACAGCGTACCGCCAAGGCCTGCCAGCGTCTGCATGGTCATCGGCGAGTCCGAAACGCCGATGGCGCGGTTCATGAACAGATAGACCGAATAGACGAAGGCGCAGGCGACCGGCAGCAGCGATTTCGCACCGAAGATTTCATAGCTTGGCTGGATGACGATCATCGCGCCGCCGAAACCGACGACAATGGCCGCCCAACGGCGTGGCCCGACCTTGTCGCCGAGAAAAAGGGCCGACATGGCGGTCAGAATCAACGGTTCGACAAAATAGATGGCGAAGACATCGGCCAGCGGCATGTATTTCACGGCGATGAAGAACAACAGGCTCGCCAAACCGTGCAGCGCGCCGCGCATCAGGTTCATCCATGGACGCTTGGCGCGGAAAAGCGCAGCTCCCGTGAGCGCCAGCAGCGGCAAGGTGCAAACCAGCTGGAAAAAGAATCGGTAGAAGGTGACCTGCGCCGGCGCCATGCCCTCGATATTCGCCATGTATTTGGCGATTGCATCCATGGTCGGCAGAATGGCCATCGCCACGGCCATGATCGCCATACCCTGAAGCGGATTGGATTGTGTCGCTGATGAGTCGGCGCGCATCGATCTAAATTCCTTATCGAAAGCCCGCTTTAATCACAGGGCAGAGGCGCGCCGCAAGACCGGTTTCACGGGATCGATCCGGTTTGGCTGTGAGTCGTCACTTTTCGTCGCCTTTCGGGGTGGTGCAGTCAAAAAATTGTTTTATCTTAAACAAGCAACCGGGCGGGAGCGGCTGGCCAATCGGCTGAGTGAAGACGTTCGGGCAGGATAGGAGGGGCGGCGGAATGCCCAGTCTCGACTTTTATCTCGATTGCATGTCCGAGGACGCCAGCGATACGTTCGGAGGCCGCCTTTCCCGCGCGCATGATCTCGCAGGCCTGACGCTCGATGCGCTGGCCGCCCGAATCGGCGTCAGGATTCGCCTGCTGCGATCCTGGGAAAGCGACCGCGCCGAACCCACGCCGACACAGATTGCAGCGCTTGCGATGGCGCTTGGCGTATCGCCCATGTGGCTATCCACAGGCATTGGAGACGGACCGGAAGAGGGAGACGATACACGCAGCCGCAGGACATTAAAGTCTGCGCCCTGAAGCGGTATTCACCGCTTTTCGTCTGATTGTGAGGAGGGTCTTAACATATTGATTTCTCTTCAGTTAAGAAGAGATGGTGCGGTCGAGAAGACTCGAACTTCCACGGGTTGCCCCACAGCGACCTCAACGCTGCGCGTCTACCAATTCCGCCACGACCGCATCGTGGTAGGTGCCGGTTTGTGCCGGCGAGGGAGCGTTTAGCAAAAGCATTCGGGGGACACAAGAGCATTACGACAGATTTTTTTCGGAAATGAAAATCTCTATATGGAAAACATGTCGGAGGCGGCTTGCTGCCTCACGCAGCCCTGTAACGACGCATTGCACGCCGAGGAGTTTTCCATGCTCAGGACCGATCTCGATACGCTTATGTTTCCCCTTGCCGGTTCGCCGCCGGTGCGCTGGCGCATCAGCGATGCCCTGGTGCCTTATGATGTGGCGCTTGCGGAGATGGAACGCTCGGTGGAGGCGATTGCCAGCGGCGAAGAGCCAGAACTCGTCTGGCTGCTGGAACATCCGCCGCTCTATACCGCCGGCACCAGCGCCGATTCAGCCGACCTGATCCAGCCGGATCGGTTTCCGGTGTTCAAGACCGGGCGGGGTGGGGAATATACCTATCATGGTCCCGGACAGCGCGTCGTCTATGTCATGCTCGACCTCAAGCGCCGGCGGCAGGATGTGCGGGCCTATGTCGCCGCGCTGGAAGAAGTCATCATTCGCACGCTCGAATCGATGAATGTGCGTGGCGAACGGCGGGAAGATCGCGTCGGCGTCTGGGTGCGCCGGCCGGAACGGCCGCTTTTGCCGGATGGAACGATGGCGGAGGACAAGATCGCAGCGCTCGGCATTCGCCTGCGGCGCTGGGTCAGCTTTCATGGGCTCTCGATCAATGTCGATCCCGATCTCGATCATTTCGGCGGCATCGTACCCTGCGGAATCACGCAATATGGCGTGACCAGCCTTGTCGATCTTGGTCTGCCGGTGATGTTGAGCGATGTGGATGTGCGTTTGCGCGCCGCTTTCGAAAGCGTCTTCGGCCCGACCGAGATCGAATCGCACTGTTCGGACACCGCCGCATGACATTACGCGTTCGAAAACGGCCGGGCGGGGCGGTGACGACGGTCGGCAAGCGCGGGGTGGCTTCGGTAACCTCCGCAACCGGCGCCGTGCTGGATCTGTCCAACGCGGCCTCTGCACCCGGATTTAACCCCGTGGATCTTCTCTATGCGTCGCTCTCGGCGTGTCTCGCGCTCAGCACCCGTATTGCCGCCAGCGAACTTCGGCTTTTCGAACGCTTCGAATCGGTCCGTGTATCTGTAACCGGCGAAAAATCGGAGGATGAATTTTCCAGAATCGCGACGATAAGCGTGCGGTTGGAAATTTCCGGTGATCTCACGTCCACGGAAAAGGCTGAAATCGCGGAGCGCGCCGAACGCATCTGCACGATCAGCAACACGCTCCACGACAGTCCGCGAATCGAAATCGTTTAGAGCGCTTTTCGATCTGATCGAATCAGATCGGCGCTCCAAATTCTTTATTTTGAAGCGTAATCTTGTCGAGCCTCATTTCACTCGGGTCGGATTATGCTCTGAGCACGGCTCATTCGTCAGCCGGCATATGGCTATCGATGCCGAGCGTCCGCAGTTGGTTTCGAACATGCGTGACGCCGCGCACACCGGCAACGGCAAGTTCGACACGGCGCATCTGCGTCATGTCGTCGACGCTGCCGCTGAGCGTGACGATATGGCCATCGGCGTGGATATCGATTGCATCAAGCGCGATATCCTCCAGAACAGACAGCCGATCGTTGACCCGTTCCTCCAGATCGTCGGATACGTCACGGCCATCCGTTGCCGGCAGCACGTTGTCGCGAAGACCGGCTTCATTGCCGGCATCGTCGATTCCCGCAATGCGGAAACCGGTATTTTCGTCGGTATCGGCGCGTTCGTCGCCATAGTCGGGGTTTTCGCTAGGCTCGCGCGGTGTATCGGCGTAAGGCCAGCCGGCATCCACGTCGCGGCTCTCATAGTCGCGATAGTCTTCCTCTCGCGGGCGGCGTTCGGCGGGAATGGGCATGTCGGTCATGGCTGTACTCCTTTCGGACATCATGACCCTTTAAACGCTAGCGAAGCCGTTTCGGTTCACCTCGCGATCACAAACGCTGCGATTTCTCCCATTTCTTGGTGACGCGCTCGCGTTTCAGCCGTGAAAGGCGCTGCAACCAGAAGATTCCGTCAAGCTGGTCGATCTCGTGCTGCATGCAGGTGGAGAGGAAGCCGTTCATGTCTTCCTCGTGGATGGCGCCGTCCAGCCCCTGGTATCGCACGCGTATGGAAGCGGGGCGGCTGACCGATTCGATGGCGCCGGGCATTGAGACGCTGCCTTCGTCAAAAGTCTGCTGATCCGCCGATGCAGAAAGAATTTCAGGATTGACGAAAATACGCGGGCCGAATTGTTGCTCGAGCTCGATGACCACGAGGCGCTTGTTCACGCCGATATGGGCGGCGGTGATGCCGACGCCCGGCGCCGCGTGCATCGTATCGACAAGATCGTCCGCCAGCCTTTGCAAATCCGCGTCGAAGCTTGTTACAGGCGCGCAACGGGCGCCAAGGGCGGGGTGCGGGTACCGGACGATTTGTCGTATTGCCATGGAAGCGCCTTTCATTCCGCTGTCGCGATCTCGAGGCCATCCATAGCAACTCTTTCGATTGTGCGAAGCGGTCTTTTTGCTTCTGTTTTCAAACGGCTGGACGCGCGGATTGTCTTGGGTTAGCAGAAAGAGCCGCGCGAGGAAGGCGTTCGTCGGACGAATGCGGTTATCCGATTGTTGGACAGATTTTCCGATGCACCCATGACGGCGGAGGTGCCGGCGAAATCCACGAGCGAGCGCGAGGGCGGATAGATGACGAATATCGGCGAAACTGACCGAGCCCGCAGCGTTTTCAACGGCGAAGACAGCGACATCTATACCGAAGACGGTTCGATCCGCCCTGATTTCCTGGCTCAGGTCGGGGCGGCAATCGCCGATCGCGATGTGCTTTATTTGCGCAATCATGTCGGCCGTCTTCACGAATCGGAAATGGGCGATCTGCTCGAATCGATCCTGCCGGATCAACGCCTGGCGCTGATCCGGCTGCTGGGCGACGATTTCGACATGACGGCGCTGACCGAGGTGGATGAAGCCATCCGTCTCGAAATCGTCGAGCAGTTGCCGAACGAACAGATCGCGGCCGCCATCGGCGAGCTCGATTCGGACGACGCCGTCTACATTCTCGAAGACCTGGACCAGGAGGACCGGGAAGAAATTCTCGCCCAACTGCCGTTCACCGAGCGGGTGCGGCTTCGGCGTGCGCTGGATTATCCGGAAAGCTCGGCCGGCCGCCGCATGCAGACCGAATTCGTCGCGGTCCCACCTTTCTGGACCGTCGGCCAAACCATCGACTACATGCGCGACGACGGCGATTTGCCGGATAGTTTCAGCCAGATATTCGTCATCGATCCAACCTTCAAGCTGCTAGGCGTTGTCGATCTCGACCGCATTCTGCGCACCCAGCGACAGATGAAGATCGAAACGATCATGCGCGAGACAAACCACCCCATTCCGGCCGCAATGGACCAGGAAGAGGCGGCGCAGCTTTTCGAGCAGTACGACCTTCTCTCTGCCGCCGTCGTCGATGACAACGAACGATTGGTCGGCGTGCTCACCATCGACGATGTCGTGGACGTCATCCATGAAGAGGCCGATGAAGACATCAAGCGTCTTGGCGGCGTCGGCGACGAAGAGCTTTCGGACAATATTCTGTCCACCGTGCGTTCCCGTTTCCTTTGGTTGCTGATCAATATGGGAACCGCAATGATGTCGGCGAGCGTCATAGGACTGTTCGACGAATCGATCGAAAAGATGATCGCACTGGCGATCCTGATGCCCATCGTCGCCTCGATGGGCGGCAATGCGGGTACGCAAACCATGACGGTCACGGTGCGCGCCCTCGCCACACGCGACATCGACATCTACAATGCAGGACGAATCATCCGCAGGGAGGCAGGCGTCGGCCTGCTGAACGGCCTGATTTTCGCAACCTTGCTGGGCGGTCTTGCCGGGACATTTTTCCAGGACTACCAGCTCGGTGCAGTGATCGGGGCGGCGATGATCATCAATTTGATGGCCGCCGCGCTGGCGGGCATCCTCCTGCCGCTTTTGCTCGATAAACTCGGCGCCGACCCGGCAATCGCGTCGTCCGTCTTCGTCACGACCGTGACGGACTGTACGGGCTTCTTCGCGTTTCTGGGCCTGGCGACATGGTGGTTCGGGATCCACTGAGCATTTCCAGGAAAAAGTTGGACGCATTTTCCGTCAGGCGATGCGTCGAAAGATCTAGGGCGGCTCGGGCGGGGCCATCTTTGCGCAGGTGACAATGCCGGGCCGGCAATTGCGAGTGGCACGTGGAAAAATATTACAGCATTACCGACCTGACGCGGGAATTCGACGTCTCGACGCGCACATTACGCTTTTACGAAGATGAAGGGCTGATCCAGCCGGACCGCCGCGGTCGCACACGGCTCTATCGCGCCGAGGATCGCCGGCTCGTGCAGGAAATCCTGCGTGGCCGCCGCATCGGGCTGACGGTTGCCGAGATTCGCGACCTGATTCGCGTGCACAAGGAGCCGCCGAGCGATGCGAGCGAATTGACGCTGCTGATGAAAAGCGTGGCTGAAAAGCGTGATGAACTGCGCCGCAAGCGCAAGGATATCGATGACACCTTGACCGATCTCGACATGATCGAAGAGGCGTGCCTCACGCGCCTGGCCGAAATCGGCGTCGGCACCTGATCTTCTTTTGAAACAGGGGCTGACGGGAGCGCCGCGTTCCCCTCAGACCCAGCGTCGCGTGCGGCGGCGATAGCGCTCGTATTCGATGCCGAAGCGGGCGTGAAGGTGCATTTCCTCGCGGCGGATGGCGATCATCGTCGTCGAAATGGCGGCAAGCGTTGCCATGACGAAGAACCAGCCATTGCCGGTGATCAGCCCGATGCCCATCGTCGCCAAGGTATAGCCGAGATAGATCGGGTTGCGTGTGAAGCGGTAGGGGCCATGCGTGACGAGGTGGCTGCTGCCGCGATGCGGCAGGATCGTCGTGCAGCTTTCAAGAAGTGTCTTGGTCGCCCAGATGTCGAGGGTGACTGCAAGCGCGATCATCGTCACGCCGGCGATCCATCGCCATTGATCGTTGAGAAGGGGCGTCGGCATGCCGGCCACACGATGGCACATGAATGCGGCGACGATGGCCGTCATGTAAAGAAATGGCGGCCAGGGAAAATTCAGCGGCTTCAGTCTATAGGCATTCATGAGAATCGTCCTGTCACTGAGCACCTGCGGTGCATTGCTGCGCGATTGTCTGAATGCGCTCATCCTGCGCCGCGTGGATTGCGCCAGACTGTAGCGGCTCGTAAAGCTTCTGCTCGGTGAGCATTTTCAGCGTGCAACCGCAAAAGGCGGTGCAGAAGTTTTCCCCTTGAGTGGCCTGGCAGCTGGCAATGCAGGATTTCAGATAGGCATCGGGAGCAAGAATCGGTGCTGGGATGACGAGGCTCGCCACATAGACGATGCCGAGCAGCACCGGCTGGTGGATCAGGTAGAAGGCAAGGCTGTGGCGGCCGATCCAGGCCAGCGGGTTACGATGCGGGCCGCTTGCCAGACGCGCCAGCAGGCCGCTGGTGCGGGCGATGTTGGCGGTGGCGATGCCGATCAGGACGGGGCCGAGCCAGGGCAGCAGCGGCACGTAGTCGTTCGAGCGTGGAATCGTTTCCGACAGGCCGACCCACCAGAGCAAAGGCGTATCGAACAGGCTGGAGCGCAGGAACCAGGGCGCGGCGAGGGCCGCTGCCGCGGCCAAAAGCGTGACGATGGGGGGCAGACGCAGAAACAGCAGTCCGACAAGGCTGCCTGCGGCGATGGAATGCAGGATGCCGAAGAAGATCATCCCGTCCGGCATCGCATAGGCGGTGGCGACGGTGATGGCGAGTGCCGCGCCGGCGACCATAGCCAGGCGCACGAGAAACGGCCGCCAGCGAATGGCTGGTGTATGGGCGAGAACGAGGCTGAAGCCGACGAGGAACAGGAAGCTGCTGGCGATGCCGCGCGCATACATTTTCCACCAGCCGAATGCCGTCGTTCCCGCCTCGATGTAGCGGAAGAACTCCAGATCCCAGGCAAAATGGTAGGTCGCCATGGCGATCAGCGCGACGCCGCGCGCCGTGTCCAGCATTCCGATGCGCAGACGGGGCGTGTGTTCCGGGACAGCCGACATCGGGAATCATCCTCTTAGAGCATTTCCAGGACAAGCGCGAAGCTGTTTTCCGTCCGGAAATGCGTAAAAACAAAGAGATAGAGCGTTTTCATGATTCGGAGAAAAGCGGAACCGCTCTAACGGGAAAATCGGGCAAGACGCGACGGTTGCGGTCTTTTCAAGGCAGATTCGGATCGGAGATCGCAAGACGCGCATCGGAGAAGAACTGACGCCGTGTCAGGATGACGACGACCAGCAATGTCATTGCCATGAAAATATAGGCGTTCACGAACCAGCCGAGATAACCGATCGACAGAAAGATGGCGCGCAACCCTTCGTTGAAATTCTTCGCGGCGATGATGTTCATTTTCACCACCTGGTCTGCCGCATGCTCCGCTTCCGCGCGGTCGTTGATTTGAGACAGCATCGGCAGGCCGCCGAACAGGATGGTGCAGTAGTTGAACAGGCGATAGGACCAGCCGAACTTGAAGAAGGCATAACCGAACAGCGCCGTCAGCCCGCCGACCTTCAACTCGAAGGCGGCGCGACCGCCATGGAAGGCGAAGGGCAGGTCGCGAAACACGGCGTCGATCTTGTCGGTCGCACCGATCAGCGCAAAGCAGCTGCCGATGGCGAACATCGAGGCCGACGCAAAAAAGGCGGTGCCGTTCTGGAGACCGGACATGATCTGGGTGTCGATCATCTTCAGGTCGCGGTTCAGGGAATTGTAAATCCACCTGCGCCGGCGCTCGCTCATCACTTCCGTGAGGCTCTTGCGGTTGAACAGCCGCGTGCGCTCCACCACATAGGAGTAACCGAACCAGAGGAAGCCGAAGACGGCGAGGGCGATGTAGTCGACGATCTGCATGGGGAGAGTATGTCCCGGGTTTGTCACGACGATATGCCGTGATAGCGGATTCGGGCAAGGGTTTGGCGGCGCTAAGCAGTTGTTCGCATGTCGTTGGGGCGATAGATATGTCGTGGCGGTGAAAGCCGATGTCGGTTGCTCGCCATGACCGTGGCAATGGGTGTCGTAGCTTTCGCTTCAAAATCAAATCAGCCGCTGCAAGAGGCGTTTCATGTTTCTCTCCGTATTCGATGTCTTCAAGATCGGTGTTGGACCGTCCAGCTCGCACACAATGGGCCCGATGTCGGCAGCGGTGCGGTTTCTGGATCTGATCCGTTCCGACGACTGGCCGCGCCCGACCGGCGCCACCGTTGCCTCGATCAAGGTCAGTTTGCACGGTTCGCTTGCCCATACGGGCATTGGCCATGGCACGGGCAGGGCAGTCGTGCTCGGGCTGATGGGACAGCGCCCCGACAGCATCGATCCCGACAACATGGATGCGATCATCGCGGAGGTGGAGCGTACCGGTCGCATTACGCCGCCCGACCACCCCGCCTATCATTTTCAGCCGAAAACCGATCTTGTCTACGACAAGAAACAGCCCTTGCCCGGCCATGCCAACGGCATGAGCTTTTCCGCCTTCGATCGCGACGACCGCCTGCTTCTGAAGCGCATCTACTATTCGATCGGCGGCGGCTTCGTGGTGACGGATACGGAACTGGAGGCGATGCGCAAATCGAAGAAAGGGCAGGAGACGCAACGCGTGCCCTACCCCTTCTCGACCGCGCAGCAGATGCTCGACATGGCGGCGCGCTCGGGCCTGACCATCGCGCAGATGAAGCGCGCCAACGAAGAAGTGCAGATGTCGCGTGACGATCTCAATGCCGGCCTCGACCGCATCTGGGAAGCGATGAGCGGCTGTATCGATCGCGGACTCAAGGTCGAAGGCATCATGCCGGGTGGTTTGAACGTGCGCCGTCGTGCCCGCTCGATCCATGACAAGCTGCAGGAGGAATGGCGCAGCAACCGCATCAACCCGCTGCTCGCCAATGACTGGCTGAGCGTCTACGCGATGGCGGTCAACGAAGAGAATGCCGCTGGCGGGCGCGTCGTGACGGCGCCGACCAACGGCGCAGCCGGCGTCGTTCCGGCGACCGGACGCTACTACCAGCATTTTCATGAGGACTGGGACCAGGACGGTATTCGCGATTATCTGCTGACGGCCGCCGCCGTGGGCGGGATCATCAAGCACAATGCCTCGATTTCGGGCGCGGAAGTCGGCTGTCAGGGCGAAGTCGGTTCCGCCTCGGCCATGGCCGCGGCCGGATTGGCGGCTGTCATGGGCGGTTCGCCGGAGCAGATCGAGAACGCCGCGGAAATCGCGCTCGAGCATCATCTCGGCATGACCTGCGATCCCGTTGCCGGCCTCGTTCAGGTGCCGTGCATCGAGCGAAACGCGCTGGGCGCCGTCAAGGCGGTGACGGCCGCATCGCTGGCGCTGAAGGGTGACGGCAAGCATTTCGTGCCGCTGGATGCCTGTATCGAGACCATGCGCCAGACGGGCAACGACATGAGTGAGAAATACAAGGAAACCTCGACCGGCGGCCTCGCCGTCAACGTGGTCGAGTGTTGAAATAGCCGGTGCAAGATGAGTGTCGCCGCTTGACTGCGGCGCGCAAAGGGCATTCAACAGCCGCATGGCACTGCATCTTCTGAAACTCTGCGTGGGAGCGGATTCGATCGACGATCTGCGCGACTGGGTGTCTCGCCGGTCGATGGTGGCGATGGCTGCCGGCTTCGAGCCCCATTCGGTCCACACCACCCGCATGATCCCGAAGCAGGCCGAAGCCCTGCTCGACGGCGGTTCGCTCTATTGGGTGATCAAGGGCCAGGTGCAGGCGCGGCAGAAACTTCTCGATATCCGCAGCTTTACCGGCGAGGACGGGATTACGCGCTGTGATCTCGTGCTGGGTCCGGAGGTGATCGAAACGGCGCTGCAGCCGCGTCGCGCCTTCCAGGGATGGCGTTACCTCAAGCCAGACGATGCACCCGCCGACCTGTCGACGATGGGCGACGCTGCCGACCTGCCGGATCATCTGCGGCGTGAATTGTCGGAACTGGGATTGCTGTAAGCTGCACGCTTCGATTGGCGGCATCCAACCCGCCATACTCGGGCATACAAGAACGCACGAGATAATCCATTATCGTCAAATGCTTTGAGGTTTAGCAACTCCCCGGGATGGGCCCAGGGACGACGTATGTCGAGGTGCGGGCGTGCGAAAGACGCCCTATTCGATCCGCAGGTATACGGGAGCGCGATTGCGGTCGGAGCCGATATAGAGATGGATCTTCACGCGCGGCTGCGATGAGCGCCAGGCACGCGCGCCATGCGAAAGCAGGAGGCTGACCAGGTCCTTGGTGCGTGATTTCGGAAAGCCCCGGCCCAGATCGGCAATACGCATGGCCGCTTCGTGAATCGGGTGGAGCGACATGCGCGAACCCTTGCCGCGTCTGCCGTTTCCGGCTTCGGGGAAGCCGTTTTCGTTTTCGTTCATGCTCATGTCACGACCTCGTACGCAATACATTTCGAGGGTGTGGCGCGCGACCCGCCCATGTTCCGCATTTTATGGAAATGCGGCAGACAAGCGGGTCGGTCGTCGATCACTGCTGGCTGGCCCAGCAATTCATGCCTTTGCGCTTCAGCTGGTTGCAGGCGTTGATCGCAACCTTCTGGTTATCGAAACCGCCGAAGCGGGCGCGGTAAACCTGAGCACCGCCATTGTCGATGGCAACGGCAAAGGGGGTGGCGGAACGCAACACATTGCCGCCTTTCTGTTGCGCCGTCTGCAGGAGATCGAGCGCCATCTGCTTGGTCGGCGAGACGCCGATCTGAATGACCCAGCCGGCCTGAATCTTGGTGGACGAGGTGGTGACCTCATCGACCCGCGGTGCGGCAATGGAGGGAACATATTCGGCAGCCGAGCCCGGCGTGGCGGCCAGCTTCTGTGCCTGCGCCTCGAGCGTGCCTTCGGCTGCGGCGATTGCCGCGGACTTCTTGGTCGGAGCGGCGTAAGCGGTTTCGACAGCCTCTTCGTAGCGGGCTTCCGGAACCGGGCCTGCGTTGGGAAGGCTGGATGCGGATGCGACGGCAGCGGCCACGACCGGCTTGGCATCCGGCTCGATCACCTTCTGCTTTTGCTTCTGCTCGGGTTCGGCCGCGCGGGCAACGAATTGCGATGCCGCAGGCTCCTCGATCATCTTGCCCTTGCCGTTGCGCGAGGCCTTCGGCAGGTAGGCGGCGATCAGCTTGCGCATCTGTGCATCGCGGGCACCGCCCGACGTGCCGCCGAGAACGACGCCGACGACCGACTGACCTTCGAGCTGTGCCGATGTGACCAGATTGAAGCCTGCTGCGCGGGTATAGCCGGTCTTGATGCCGTCAACGCCACGGACGTTGCCGACCAGACGGTTGTGATTGCCGATCACCTGCTTGCCGTACTTGAAGCTGCGGGTGGAGAAGAAACCGTAATATTGCGGGAAATGCTGGCGCAGGGCGATGCCAAGGCGGGCCTGGTCGCGGGCCGTCGTCATCTGCGCGGTGTTCGGCAGGCCGTTGGCATTGCGATAGGTGGTGCGCGTCATGCCGAGCGCACGCGCCTTGGCCGTCATCATCTGGGCAAAGCGCGCTTCGGAACCGCCGAGCATTTCGCCGAGCGCGGTCGAGGCGTCGTTGGCGGAACGGGTGACGAGGGCGAGGATGCCCTGTTCCACGGTGAACGAGCCGCCGGGACGAAGGCCGAGCTTCGAAGGGGGCTCCGCAGCGGCGCGTGCCGAAACCGGAACGCGCGTATCGAGCGTGATGCGACCGGATTCCAGCGCTTCAAACACCAGATAAAGCGTCATCATCTTGGTGAGGGAGGCCGGATAACGAAGACTGTCGGCGTTTTCGCCGTAGAGAACATTCCCCGTCTTGGCGTCGACGACGATTCCGGCATATTTCGGATTATCGACGGGTGCGGCTGTGGCAGGTGCGGCGGCAGTCGTCGAAAGGACTGCGGCCATCAGGCCTGCACAGATCGTCATCAGCGATTTTCCGGATGTCTGGCGGTATTCGGTCAATGTTGACTGAGACAACTTCTTTACTCTTCACTTCCATCATTCATCGCGTCCGGGCGCCGCCTCCAGTGCGACCGTTGCCAGAACATTAGCCGGCGACCCGTTACCAATCTGTTTACGATGAACCTAATGTTTCGGGATCATTTCAAATTTTAGTCTGGCGTGTGACAAGGCGGCGTCACCCCCGCCTTCGGTCTTCATGAAATTCAGGATGGAAAGTCCGGTTCATGCCTAATCGAGCCGCTTTTCCAGAAAGCGTGCGATTTCGTCATCAATGTGTTGCCATTCGGAAAGATGGGCGCTGGAGAAGCGATAAAGCACAGATAAATCGCGCCCGATATGGATATCGCGCTGGCAATCGCCGGTCGTGCTTTCCTCAGCCACCCGCGGCAGCAGGCAGCGCACCACGTAATCCGGCTTGCCGGGACGGGGCGCGGTGAAGAATACCTCGTCTCCGTAGCCGGTTTCCTTGCGCATTTTATGCAGCGTCAGACCGTAATCATAGGCCTGACCTTCGCCCTCGAAGAGATGGCGGTAGATCGGCTCCAGCCGGCCGGACATGTCGCGTGACATCGTGCTTTGCGACAACTGCATGAACAGAAGGCCCGAAGATAGGCTTATATCGCTGAAACGATTGCGAATGTCCTTGCTGTATCCGGTCATTTCGGGCCAGGTCGCATAGAGATCGACGCGCTCGGCGGGGCCGGAGCGGCGTTGGCGCTCGAAGCGGATGACATTCGCGGGAAGGGTGATGCGGTCTTCGCCGATTCCGATCGCGATCGCCTCGGTGCTATCGGTATGGCCGGCAAGCGACATGCGTTCGCCGAGCCAGCGCCCGGCAATGCTGATGCCGACGGTCAGCGCGGCAAGCACGCCGATTGCGATTGCCGTCCTGGTGAGAAAGGCGGTCGAGACGAGCGGCAGTTCGTCCTGCTGCTGCTTGGCAAGATGGGTCACGGCCGCTGCATCCTTCAGGCGAGTCTTTCGCATCAGGAGGCTGGGGCAACATGGTTAACAAAAGGTTAATTCGTCTCGTGTTTCCGCATCCCGAGAAAGGGGAGCCGATCCCGGGGACAGCGGGATCGGCTCCGGGCGTCGGTCCAGGACGGGGATGCGGGGACGGACCGAGCCTGAAAGCGGCCAGCGCCGGTGCTTGGCACCCGTGCGCCGGTGGAAAGAGAATGCAATTCCGGCACCTGGCAAACGCCCTTTCCGGAATTGCGGGATCGACGGCTACTGGCTGACGCTGCCGACGGCGGTGGTGTTGCGGCCATCCTGTATCTTGACCCAACGGCCAGGATCGGCTGCGGACTGGCGCTTGAGGTAGGTGTATTCCGTCTCCGACCAGAGCATGACCTTGTTGCGCATGTTGTCGAGCACGAAGTCGCCGCGATCGGTGCGCACGGTCAGCACGGCGTGACCTTCGCCATTCGGCTGCAGCACGACCGTGATCAAAAGGTCGGAAGCGGACATGCCTTCCTGCATCAGCAGTCTGCGCTTGAGGAGGACGAAATCCTCGCAATCGCCGGCCGTGGTCGGATAGGCCCAGAATTCTTCGACGCCGTAGAGTTCCTTGTCGGTCATCGGCTGGATCGTGCTGTTGACGTCATAGTTGACGCGCAGCAGCGTCTTCCACGCGGCCTCGGTCAGCAGGGCTGGACCAGCGTCTCCACCTGGCAAGGGCCTGCACTCGTCCGCATGGGTCTTGCAGAATTCATAATGGCCGATCGGCGGATTGGCCTTGCCGATGATCGCCATGCTCGGTGGCGACGAAGCGGACGCCTGGCTCGCTGCGACGCTGAAGAAGGTAAGGGCCAGAAAGGCATTCCTGCATGTGTTCTTTGCGGTCATTTCTTGTCTCCCCGTTGTGAGGCGACAATGGCATGGCCGATTTTATGTCACGCAAAATTCCCTAGTAAAAATAATGGCTTAGTCTAATAAAAGACGATGAAAATCCGATTCGAATACGCATCGAATGCGCTTTAATCTTTCAGAGAAATTAGCGCAAATTTTCGTTAAATCCGATGGAGAACCCGCGCCGTTTTCAGCGTCAACGTGCTGTCTCATAAGGGAAAAGAAGGTTACCGGCCGTTCACTCGCAGTCGTGTTTCGAAATGATCCAGGGTTCGGGCGCGAAAATACTGATCGCCTCTATGCGGCCGACCGCCAGAGCTCATGTGTTTCGAAGCGGGAATCGGAGCTAATTTTCACCGTATGACGACAAAATTTTTTTTGAAAAAAATCATCATCGCGGCGCAGGACGGAAGCGAAAAATCGGTTTTTGTTCTGGAACGGCACATTTGGGCGTGCAAGCCGCAGAAAAAAACGGGCCCGTGGATGACCACGAGCCCGTCCTACCAAGGAAATCCTGGGATGATGTCTAAAGGAATTCGCGCAGGCTTTCACGCGTCTGGACGCGATTGAATTCGATCGCGACGCCTTCCATGAAGTGGCGCACGATACGTCCCTGGATGCTGCCGAGGCGAACGGCCGATCCGAGTTGGGGGCGCGCATCGACATCGAGAGCGGCGCCGGACAAGGACAGGTCCATGATGCGGCAAGACAGGATCGCCCCGTCTTCGAGCATGAGTTGCGAAACGGTGTTGCTCGGCATCAGGCGATCATGGCGACGATCTTCCGGCAGGCCGAGTTCGTGCTTGTTGGCAAGCCAGATCAATTGCGCCGCCAACTTTTCACGCTTGCGCTCGGTCGCGTTGATCGACATCACGAAACCGTCTTCGGTCAGGCGCAGGACGGTGCCTTCGATACGGCCGACATGTTCGAGATAAGCGATGATCCTCTCGCCGGGCCGCGGACGGCCGAAGCAGGAAAGCTTGACGTCGCCGGGCGACATGTCGGCGGCGATGCAATCATATTCCTCGTAATTGGCCATCATCAGACGGCCATGCACGTTCACCGACACGCTCTGGAAGGCGCTTTGCTCCTGGCGTTGCGTGCGCGGGCTTTCTACGCGTTGGAATGAATACATGCCGTCACCGTTACCGGGCTGATTTTTCTGCTGGGGTCACCCTAGGCCACAGCTCTTAAAATTGGGTTCAGGTGACATCAGGCTTTTTAGGGATGCATCGGTTCCGGACGCTTGCCGTTGCTCGCTCTAGACAGATGGATCGCGATGACGCAGCGCCAGACGACGCATGTTTTGAATCAGGTCATGCACCTGCTTTTCGATAGCGCCGTAGCGCGCCGGCGTGATGTTTTGTCGCGAAGGGAAAGACGCCGACGGCGCGGCGTCGCGCGCGCCGATCACGCTGCAATGCTCGATTTCCAACCCCATCAACGTATAGTTCGAGGACCAGCGGCGCGGCATGATCAAGGACATCGATCCGAGCAGGCGATCGAAACATTGCCCGCTTGAGCGGATGGGAAGCAGCAGAATTTCCAGCTTCACGTCATCGTGATAACAGTTGAGACCGTTCGCGATGAGTTGAACGGGCTTGCGATCCAGCATTGCGGTTGAGGCGATGTGCCGGGCGTTGTCGATATCGTCACGCATCCATAGGGTGGAAAAATCCCACGTCCGCAATTCGCGACCGAAATAGGTGCAGACCCGGGTTCCGGCCAGCCGAAAAACGGGATTTCCAGCGCTGTTTCGCTCGAGAATGAACAAATCCGGCAGGATATGCCTGACATCCCCCGGCTGGATGTCACTGCGCAGAGGGCCTGCGTCGAGACCGCGCAGGCGGTTCCAATAGGTGTGGATGTCGATACTCGTCTTCGTACGCATGGCAATTCACATGTTCCGGTTCGGGGCAGGCGGAAGCCGATTTTGCCCTTTCCGGTAACCGTAGCGAATAGCGTGCCACGGCCGGGACGTTAAGGTTAACCGTCGGTTGCCATTGCCCCGAATGGTGTTTCATGCGAGGTTTAATCATCGCTTTGGCGATGCTTGTTCAGCATGAGAATTGCAAGGCGCGGCAGACCTCCATTCGCGCAAGGCCGTCGGATCGACCCCGACGGCTTCTTTTTTTCCTGCTTCTTCTATAAGACGAGACGGTCAGCATCGATGAGGACCGTATTAATGAACGATACCGCAGACCCGGCCCCGGAGTGTCGACATGGTGGGCAGGGGCGGCAGCCGGTCTTCAATCTGCCGGGAATTCTCACTGCCTCCATCGTGCTGCTGATCGCCATTTATGTGATCCAGGCCAATGTGCTCGACGACGACCTGCGGGAAAAAGTGTATCTGTTCGGTGCCTTCGTGCCGGCGCGGTACATCTATCCGTTGTCGGAACAGGGGCTGGAATGGTTCACCAGCCCGGTCACCTATTCGCTGCTGCATGGCGGCATCGAGCATCTCGGATTCAATTGCCTGTGGCTGGCCGCTTTCGGCGCGCCGGTCGTGCGTCGCATCGGAACGCTGCGATTTCTTATCTATTGGCTGATCTCCTCGATTGCCTCGGCGCTCCTGTTTCTGGCGTTGCATTGGGGCGAGGCCTCTCTTCTGATCGGTGCCTCCGGGGTAATCTCGGCGTTGATGGGTTCGGCCTGCCGCTTTGCCTTTCCGCCGGAAGATCGCCGGATCGGTATGCCCGTGCATCTGCTTCCCAGGCTCTCCGTGGCGCAGGCGCTGCGCAGCAATACCGTGCGCGTCTTCATATTGATGTGGTTCGTCGGCAATCTGATTTTTGCGCTCGGCATCCCGCTTCTGGGCGATATCGGCGCGGTTGCGTGGGAGGCGCATATCGGCGGATTCATTTTCGGTTTCTTTCTGTTTCCGCTGTTCGATCCGCTGCGCCGTCCTCGGGCGGGTTTTTGATCCTTTACGGTAGCACCTGCGACGCGGCGCGCGGATACGACGCTATAGCAGTTTGATTCTTCTGTATAATTTTTCGTCTTAAATCGATTGCGGTCGCAGGATTCGCTTGCTTCCGTCTTGCATTCACGATGCAGGACAGGCACCATTCCCTTGTGGCGGGATCGCGCTCCGGTGGGGGCACTGACAAGCCTGTTTCCCGCCTGGAGACCCTGAACAAGGAGGAGTTCATGTCGGAAACTGTCAAAGCCATCCTGGACCGAAAAGGTCGCGAGGTCGTGACGCTTGCCCCGCAGGCAAGCATCGGCGAAGCCGCGACAACGCTCAATGAACACAGGATCGGCGCCATTGTCGTGACCGGCGTCGACGGAGCTATCGTCGGCATCTTCACCGAGCGCGATCTCGTGCGCGCGGTGGCGCAATCGGGCGCCGGCTGTCTGACCCAGCCGGTGTCGTCGATCATGACCTCGTCCGTCAAGCGCTGCTCCGAAGACACCCGGGTCAACGAGTTGATGGAGGTGATGACCGCCGGCCGCTTTCGTCACCTTCCGGTGGAACACGGCGGCAAGCTCGGCGGCATCGTCTCGATCGGTGACGTCGTCAAGTCGCGCATGAGCGAAGTCGAGCGGGAAGCCGCCGACATCAAGGCTTATATCGCAAGCTGATTTCTTACGTTCCGGCGGTGGACTGACCGCCGCCGGATAATTAGCGTCAGCGAACGAATGTTTCCTGCATCCGCTTCAATTCGCTGAGCCTGGCGCGGGCTTCTTCATACCCACGCTCGATCGCTTCTCCGGCGCGATGGAATTCCGAAAGGCCGATATCGCCAAGGCGCGGAAGCAGCGCCAGATCCGGCGGATCGCCAGCAAGGCGCGCGCGCGAGATACGATCCTGAATAATGTTGAACGCCTGCACCATGACGGCCGTCAGGCCAAGATGGGCTTCCTTGATGCTGTCAGGCGCGCGCTGGGTTTCCGCCTTTGGCTGAAGGCTGGCGCTGTGCTTGACCACGGCCGCGCGGCCATAGAGATCATAGTTCAGGTTGACTGCGACGACGAGCGGTTGCTCATGCGCGCGACAGACGGAAACGGGAACGGGGTTGACCAGCGCGCCGTCGATCAGGGTGCGGTTGTTGCAGCGGATCGGTTCGAAAATACCGGGCAGGGCGTAGGACGCGCGGATGGCGGTGATCAGCGATCCGCTGGTCAGCCAGACCTCATGGCCGCTATTGACCTCGGTCGCAACCGAGACGAAGGGCCGGTCGAGGTCCTCGATGGCCAGACCTTCGAGATGCTCCTGCATCCGCTTGGTCAGCCGCATGCCGCCGAACAGGCCGCCGCCACCGATGGTGAGATCGAGCAGGCCGGCAATGCGGCGCATGGTCAACGAACGGGCAAAGGTTTCGAGCTCATCGAGCTTGCCGGCAAGGTAGCAGCCGCCGACCAGAGCGCCAATGGAAGTGCCCGCGATCATGCCGACTTCGATGCCGGCCTCGTCGAGGGCTCGCAGAACGCCGATATGCGCCCATCCCCGCGCGGCGCCGCCGCCAAGCGCCAGCGCAATACGCGTCTTTTTTGGCTGCGGCGCGGGAATGTCATGAACCGGAGGTGTGCCGGAATCGATCGTCGTTCCAGGTTGCGCATTCCGATTTAAGGCCCAGTTCAGCATTGCTAGCCGTCCTTTTCGCCGAACATTCCACGCCGATATTAGACGCCCCGCCGTCTTTCAATTTCGTTATCGCTGCGCGCGTTGAACAGAATTAAAGCAGCTTGTCTATTTCTTGTTCGAATCGTTAGCGTAGACGTCCAGAGGATCGAAGTGGCGATGCTCATCGTTAACGCTGAGAACCGCATTTCCGTTCGACAGGCTTGCAGTTCGATAGAAGCAGGAGCGGCGGCCAGTGTGGCAGGTCGCGTCATGGCCGGCGACCGAAACCTTCAGCCAGATGGCGTCCTGATCGCAATCGACCCGCATTTCCTGAACGGTCTGCAGGTTGCCGGAGGTTTCGCCCTTTTTCCAGATTTTGTTGCGCGAGCGGCTGTAATAATGGGCAATGCCTGTTTCCAGCGTCAGCGTCAGGGCCTCGGCATTCATGAAGGCGACCATCAACAGTTCGCCGTCGCGCGCATCGGTCACGACCGTCGTCACCAGACCCTTGTCGTCGAATTTCGGCGTGAAGGCGCCGGCACCTTCGAGAACGGCTTTGTCGGTGGCCGGGGGCGAAAAAGCGATGGTCATGGTGGCAATCGATACTCGGGTACTGGGAGCGCCAGTTTTAGCGGCTCCGGATCATGGTCATGAAACGCACCTGCTCGGTGGGTTCGGTCTTGAAGGCGCCGGTGAAAGTGGTGGTCAGCGTCGTAGAACCCTGTTTCTGGATGCCGCGCATGGCCATGCACATATGTTCGGCCTCGATCATTACGGCGACGCCGCGCGGGCCAAGGCTCGAATCGATGGCCTCGGCGATCTGTGCCGTCATGGTTTCCTGCGTCTGCAGGCGGCGACCGAAAATCTCGACGACGCGAGCGATCTTGGACAGGCCGAGAACGCGGCCATCCGGAATATAAGCAACATGCGCCTTGCCGATGATCGGCACCATATGGTGTTCGCAATGGGAAAAGAACGGGATATCGCGCACCAGAACCATGTCGTCATAGCCGGCCACCTCTTCGAAGGTGCGGCCGAGAACATCCTCCGGCGACTGCTCGTAACCGGCAAACAATTCCTGATATGCCTTGGCAACGCGCTTCGGGGTATCGAGAAGGCCCTCGCGGCTCGGGTCATCGCCGGCCCAGCGCAGAAGAACGCGAACGGCGTCTTCTGCTTCCTGTTGCGACGGGCGGCTGGACTCCTGACCGGTACGCGGGAAATTCTTTACAATGGCATCCATACTAATGCAGCCTCCTGATCCCGCAACGGGGACCGTGACATCACTTGCAGTTCGGCCGCTCGCTGGGAGAAAAGCCGCCCCATACCGATCGCCGCTTGGCCAAGGCCAACACGGCCCTCTTATGTGTGGTCCGTTCGCGAAAGGTCAAGGCCATTGCTTTTCTATGACCTTGATACAACATACCATATAATATCCGAAGCACCGTCGCAAAGTGCCCGATTGCGACACGCTGTGTTTTTCTTTTGCAGACGAGCGGCTTTACGCCGAGATGACTAAGCCCATGGACGATATCTATAATTCCCGAATTCTCGAATTCGCCGGCAACATTCCCCTGACCGGCGTACTCGCCGATGCCGACGCCAGCGCGCAGGCGCACTCCAAGCTTTGCGGCTCGAAGGTAAAGGTCTATCTGAGGATGGACGGTGACCGGGTGGCGGATTTTTCGCATGAGGTGAAGGCTTGCGCCCTCGGCCAGGCCTCGTCCTCGATCATGGCGCGCCACGTCATCGGCGCGACATCCGGCGAAGTGCGGCAGGCGCGGGCGGATATGCTCGCGATGCTGAAAGAGGGCGGGGAGGGGCCGGACGGGCGCTTTGAGGACATGCGGTGCCTGAGGCCGGTGCGCGACTACAAGGCCCGCCACGCCTCCACCATGCTGACCTTCGACGCCGTGGTCGATGCCATCGGCCAGATCGAGGCGAAACGCGGCGAAGCAGTCGAGGCCTGAAGCATGTGCCAGTTTTGCCTGATGCAGGATGAGGATGAGGGCGGCGCGGCGGCAAGCCCGGTCGCGAAGCCCAAAATGCCTTCGCGCAACTATTCCGGCCCGTTCCGCAAGACGCCGGGGCGGCTCGCCGGTATGGCTTTCATACGGCTTTACCAGATTACCCTGTCGAGCCTGATCGGCAATTCCTGCCGGCACCTGCCGACCTGTTCCGAATTCGGCTACGAGGCGATTGCCCGGCATGGCTTCTGGTCGGGCGGCTGGATGACGCTGTTTCGCGTCGCCCGCTGCGGGCCGGGTGGCAGCAGCGGCTTCGATCCCGTTCCCGAGGCGCTCGAGCCGACAATGCGCTGGTGGGCGCCGTGGCGTCACTGGTCACGGCGAGCGGCATGAGGCCAAGCGCCACATGAAAGCTTGAGCTAAATCTTTGTTTTATGAAGGAAAGTGGCACGCCCTAGGGGAGTCGAACCCCTCTTTTCAGAATGAAAATCTGACGTCCTAACCGATAGACGAAGGGCGCGTGTCGTTGGTAGGCGCCCTCATAATCGGCGAATCTCGAGCCCGCAAGCGGAAAATCGGATTCTTGTGCGAAAATTTTCAGAAACGGCCTCTTGGCTGGGGAAAAAGACGCTCTGATGGCCTCGCCCAAACCGCCGATGCAGGCGCGAAAACCACGAAAACCCTTCCAATCGGCGCATTTCCGCTTTATATCCGGCCCGTTCACGCTCGGGTGATCCGAGCGACATGACACCACCCGCATTCGTTGGCGGGACTGGACGACAGGAGAATTTGATGTCCCAACCCGTTTCCCTGACATTCCCCGATGGCAATGTGCGCGCTTACGAAGCAGGCGCCACCGGTCGCGATGTCGCCGAATCCATTTCCAAGTCGCTGGCCAAGAAGGCCATCGCCATCGCCATCGACGGCGAAGTGCGCGATCTTTCGGAGCCGGTCACCGAAGGCCGGATCGAAATCGTCACGCGCACCGATCCGCGTGCGCTGGAGCTGATCCGTCACGATGCCGCCCACGTCATGGCCGAGGCCGTGCAGGAGCTGTGGCCCGGTACGCAGGTCACCATCGGCCCGGTGATCGAAAACGGCTTCTATTACGATTTCGCCAAGAACGAGCCTTTCACGCCCGACGATCTGCCCAAGATCGAAAAGAAGATGAAGGAAATCATCGGGCGCAATGCGCCGTTTACGCGCCAGGTCTGGTCGCGCAACAAGGCCAAGGAAGTCTTTGCCGCCAAGGGCGAGACCTACAAGGTCGAGCTGGTGGATGCGATCCCTGAGGATCAGGACGTCAAGATCTATCATCAGGGCGATTGGTTCGACCTGTGTCGCGGCCCGCACATGGCTTCCACCGGCCAGATCGGCACCGCCTTCAAGCTGATGAAGGTGGCCGGCGCCTATTGGCGCG
>CAMFHE010000040.1 GCA_945952045.1 uncultured Rhizobium sp. | reverse complement strand
TGCTCCACCTGCAGGCGGGTGTTCATTTCGATGAAATAGAACTCGCCGTTTTCGTAGAGGAATTCGATCGTGCCGGCGCCGCGATATTTTAGCTTCTTCATGGCATCGGCGCAGACCTTGCCGATCGCCATGCGCTGCTCGACGTTCAGGGCAGGGGAGTTTGCTTCTTCCCAAACCTTCTGGTGACGGCGCTGCAGCGAGCAATCACGCTCGCCGAGATGGATGGCATTGCCTTCGCCATCGCCGACCACCTGAACTTCGATGTGGCGCGGCTTGCCGAGATATTTTTCCATGTAGACGGCGTCGTTGCCGAAAGCGGCCAGCGCTTCGGCGCGGGCGGTCGACACGGCCTCTTCCAGATCGGCCTCGGTCTTGGCAACCTTCATGCCGCGGCCACCGCCACCGGCGGTCGCCTTGATGAGAACCGGGAAGCCGATCTTGCGGGCGATTTCCAGCGCGTTCTCGGGCTTCACCTCGCCATCGGAACCCGGAACGACCGGAATGCCGAGCGATTCGGCGGTCTTCTTCGCCGTGATCTTGTCACCCATGATGCGGATGTGATCGGCGGTCGGCCCGATGAAGGTGATGCCGTGGGCATCGAGGATATCGGCGAACTTGGCGTTTTCCGACAGGAAGCCATAGCCCGGATGCACCGCATCGGCGCCGGTGATTTCGCAGGCGGCGACGATCTGGTGGATGTTGAGATAGCTTTCGCGCGACGGCGGCGGGCCGATGCACACGCTCTCGTCCGCAAGGCGCACATGCATCGCGTCGGCATCGGCGGTGGAGTGGACCGCGACGGTGGCGATACCCAGCTCCTTGCATGCCCTGAGCACGCGCAGCGCGATTTCCCCGCGATTGGCAATAAGGATTTTGGAAATCATGCCGTGTCCCTTATTCGACGACAACAAGCGCTTCGCCGTATTCGACCGGGCGGCCGTCATCGACGAGGATCTGCGTCACCGTACCGGAGCGCGGCGAGGGGATCTGGTTCATCGTCTTCATCGCTTCGATGATCAGCAGCGTCTGGCCTTCCTTGACCGTCGCGCCGACTTCGATGAAGGGACGTGCGCCCGGCGCCGGCGACAGGTAGCAGGTGCCGACCATCGGTGCGGTGACGGTGTTGGCCGGGTTGAGCGCCGGTGCGGCGGGCGCGGCGGCTGCCGGCGCGGCAAGGGCGGCCGGAGCGGCGGCATAAGGTGCTGCCGCCGGAATCGGCGCCTGGATGTACTGGGTGGCGCCAGCGCGGGAAACGCGAATGCGCAGGTCGTCCTGCTCGACTTCGATCTCGGTCAGGTCGGTCTCGTTCAGGATGTTCGCGAGGTCGCGGATCAATGCCTTGTCGATGCCGTTCTTCTTTTCAGACATGAAGTTTTGCCCTGTCTTTTCGTTATCTTGACGTATGATGGGGCGCTGCCGCGCCGCGAGGATATCCGCTGGCCGCCAAGCGTTACAGCCGAAATCGGTCCCGAAGCTATAGACCGGCCAGCCGCGGAGGAAAAGCCCCCGCGGCGCGGTCAACCCTTGAGAATGCCCGGAAATGCCATGTTCGCGGTGGAAAGAGGCCGCTCAGCACATGGTCTTGCCGCAACTGCGAACGTTATCGATCTTTTCCTGCAGCGTTTCGGAGCCGACGGCGCCGAAGACGGCCTCGTTGCCGATGACGTAGGAGGGGGTGCCGGTAATGCCGAGCGAGCCGGCGAGCTGGTAGACCTGCTTGACTGCATCGTCGTTCGGCTTGTCGGTCATCTGCTTGCGCAGCGCGCCTTCGCTGACGCCGAGCGACGTCGCCACCTCAATGGCGCGCTCTTCCGTGGCGCGGACATCGCCGCCGAGAAGCGCACGATGGAAGTCGCCGTATTTCTCTGGAGCCAGCGCCTTGAAGGCAGCCGATACCTTATGCGCCGCCATCGAATCCGGACCGAGGATAGGCAGTTCCTTCAGCACGAAACGGACATTCTTGTCGCTGCCGATGATGTCGTTCATGTCCGAAAGCGCGTGCTTGCAGTAGCCGCAATTGTAGTCGAAGAATTCGACGACCGTCACGTCACCCTTGGGGTTGCCGAGGATCATATCGCCGGCATCGGAAAAGATCGCCTTCTTGTTGGCGGCGACCGCTTCCGAAGAGGCCTGCGTTCGCTGAGCCTCCTGCTTGGCCTGCAAGGCGTTCTGGACGTCGAGCATGATCTCGGGGTTCTGGATCAGGTATTCCTTGATGAACTGCCCGATTTCTTCCTTTTGCTTGGCATCGAGCGCCATGGCCGGAGCCGCTACGCCCATGGAAAGGGCGAGCACTGCTGCTGCGATCGGTTTGAAGGTGAAGGCCATGGTGTTCCTCGTCGTCTTGAAATGTGTGCCGGGGCGATCCGCCCCTGACCGGGTCATGTGGGAGATTAGGGCGGCAAGCATCGTCTGCAAACCGAAAAATCGCATTGGCCACATGAGTCGCGAGAACGTGATGACCGCAACAATGCGGCATTTGTCAGGCCCGCCGGCAAACAGCGGAAATGCTTCGCATTCAGCAGCTTGCCGCATGAAGTGGATTCGGTTTCGGAAGGCGTTGAATCGATCCGGCAAAGAAAAACCGGCCACAGGGGCCGGTTTTCCGCATTCGATATGTGGATAGCCTCAGAGGAAGCCGCGGCGCTGCCACCAGCCGGCCTTCTTCGGTTTCGGCGGCTCGCCATCGTCATCGGTCGTTGCGCGCGTCGATGTCACCACCGGCTCCGAAGACGAAACATTCGAGGCGCGATTGGCGCGCACGGACTTGGTTTCGGCTTCCGGTGCAGCTTCTTCCGCAGCAGCCGGTTCGGCAGGCTGATCGGCAACCGCTTCCGCGGACTCGACCGTCTCGCTGCTTTCGGGAGCGGGCGCAGCTTCGGGGGCGGGTACATCCTCGGCAACTGCCTCGATCGGCGCTGCCTTGGGCTTGCGTGTGCGGCGGGCCTTGGCGGGCTTGGCGGCGGCCTCGGCCGGCGCTGCCTCGGCTTCAGCCGTTTCAACAACCGGTGCGGCTGCTTCTTCGGCGACCGGCTCTGCCGTTTCTATGGCAACAGTCACGCTTTCTTCGGATGCTTCGAAGGCATCGCCCTCGTCATCGCCATCGTCGGAGGCTTCGCCGTTTTCGTCGAGGATCGGCGAGCCGTCCTCACGGTTGCGGCGACCGCCACGCTTGCCACGACGGCGGCGCTTGCGCTTCGGCTGGTCGTCGGAAGCGGCAGCTTCCGTCTCGGCGCCGTTGTTTTCGCCTTCGCCTTCGCTGTCGTCCTCGTCGCCTTCGCCATCCTCGTCGTCGTCCTGGCCGGCAGCGATGGTTTCGCTACGGATAGCCTGGTCGTCGCCCGCCTGGCCCTTGTTGCCACGGCGGCGGCGGCGCCGCTTGCGCTTGCGATTGTCGTCGCTACGAGCAGCCTTTTCGCTGCTTTCCTCGCGCTCGCCGACGATTTCCTCGTCTTCTTCCTCATCCGCCTCGATGACGATGTCGTCGTCATCCTCCGGCTCGGGGTCGAAGTGGATCAGCGTTTCGATCTTGACCGGGTTTTCCACCGGATCGCCGCGCTCGACGCTGAAGTGCTGCGAACCGACTGCATTGTCGGCCTCGACGACGATCGAGACGCCGAAGCGGCGTTCGTAATCGATGATCGTGCCGCGCTTGTGGTTCAGCAGATAGAGCGCCGTTTCCGGCGTGGTGTGGACGATGATGTCATGCGTGGTGTTCTTGAGGAGATATTCCTCGATGCCGCGCAGGACATGCAGCGCCACGGACGACTGCGAACGGATATGGCCGGTGCCCGAGCAATGCGGGCAGATCTGGGTGGTGGACTCCAGAACCGAGGCGCGAATGCGCTGGCGCGACATTTCCAGAAGGCCGAAATGCGAGATGCGGCCGACCTGGATACGGGCGCGGTCGTTCTTCAGGCAATCCTTGAGCTTCTTCTCTACGGAGCGGTTGTTGCGCTTCTCCTCCATGTCGATGAAGTCGATGACGATCAGGCCGGCGAGGTCGCGCAGGCGAAGCTGGCGGGCGATTTCTTCCGCCGCTTCCAGATTGGTCTGCAGCGCCGTGTCTTCGATCGAATGTTCGCGGGTCGAACGGCCGGAGTTGACGTCGATGGCAACCAGCGCTTCGGTCTGGTTGATGATCAGATAGCCGCCGGACTTTAGCGTCACCTGCGGCTGCAGCATGCGGTCGAGCTGCGCCTCGATGCCGGAGCGCGAGAAGATCGGATGCAGGTCGCGATAGGGCTGAACCACCTTGGCATGGCTCGGCATCAGCATCTTCATGAAGTCTTTCGCTTCACGATAGCCTTCCTCGCCGGCAACGATGACCTCGTTGATGTCCTTGTTGTAGAGATCACGGATCGAGCGCTTGATCAGCGAGCCTTCCTCGTAAACGAGGCAAGGCGCGATCGAATTCAGCGTCAGCGTCCGGACATTTTCCCACAGGCGCATCAGATATTCGAAGTCGCGCTTGACCTCGACCTTGGTGCGGTTCGCGCCGGCTGTGCGCAGGATGACGCCCATGCCCTGCGGCACTTCCAGCATACGGGCGATTTCTTTCAGCCGCTTGCGGTCGGTGGGGTTGGTGATCTTGCGGGAAATGCCACCGCCACGCGCGGTGTTCGGCATCAGAACCGAATAACGGCCGGCCAGCGACAGATAGGTGGTCAGCGCCGCACCCTTGTTGCCGCGCTCTTCCTTGGCGACCTGAACCAGCAGGATCTGGCGGCGCTTGATGACTTCCTGGATGCGATACTGCTTGCGCGGCTTGCGCACGACGCGATCCGGAACTTCTTCCATGGCGTCTTCGGCGCCGACGGATTCGATGACTTCCTTTTCGCCGTCATCGTCATCATCGTCGTCGTCATCGTGACGGCGCGACAGCGTGTCTTCCGAAATGCTGTCCGTGTCGACCATGGCGGCCATTTCGCCGGGCTTGCCGTCGTCGTCTTCGCTGTCAGCAGGCGTTTCGCTGCTCTCGACGGCAACCGGCTCGGCGGCGGCCTCGACATCGGCCTTGCGCTTGCGGCTGCGACGTGGCTTGGCCTTCGGCTTGGTTTCTTCCTCGACGGCGGCAGCCTCGGCAGGCGCCTCTTCGGTCACCGGTGCCGCTTCGACGACAGGCGCCTCCTCGACTGCAACCTCGATCGTCTCTTCGACGATGGCGGTTTCGATATCGGTGCCGGTTTCGACATGCTCGATATCATCGTCCTTGCGATGCTCCTCGGCTTCAGCCTTCAAGAGCGCCTGACGGTCGGCGAGGGGGATCTGGTAATAGTCGGGATGGATTTCGGCGAAGGCCAGGAAGCCGTGGCGATTGCCGCCGTAATCCACGAATGCCGCCTGCAGCGACGGTTCGACGCGGGTCACCTTTGCCAGGTAGATATTGCCGCGAATTTGCTTCTTATGCTGAGATTCGAAATCGAATTCTTCTATGCGGTTGCCGCGAACGACAACGACGCGCGTCTCTTCTTCGTGAGACGCATCGATAAGCATTTTGTCTGCCATTGACTTTCTGCTCCTCGGCGCAAATGCGAGCGAGCAGGCAAACCGGTTCGTGAAGCGGAAAATGCATGCAAAGCGGACAATGCGCCGGAAATTTTAATTCGCGTCAGGGGGCGCCGAGCGGTCGACAGCAGGACAGCGCCGGGACAAGATACATCCCTGGACCTGTTCACATCTGACGAAAACTGCTGCAACGACATCAACGACCAAACGAGAATGACGATACCTTGAACCCCGGTAGGGGGTCCGATGAATTTGCTCCTGAGAGCGTGGCGGCATGCCGCCCATTTCTTCTCCGGCCACCGCCGGCTGATCCAGTTTCAGACAACACTGCTTTGACGACGGATGAAGCCTGCGCCAGTTGGCGCCAGATCCGAAAAAATACGGCTGGCTGCCTTGCGGCGATCTATCCCGTCAGCACCTTATGCCTTCACCAATGCTTGTATGTCCTCCGTGTCACAATAGCAAGGGAAAAGCCAAGTGCGTCATAATATTGATTGATTTCTGGCCATGAGCGAGGGGGCGGATGGCGGTTCTCGGTCTCCGCCTTCAACCCGCCGGAATTTTCCGGCATAGCGAATACGGGACCCGGCGAATCGCTAGATCGCGAGGGGCTTCGGGAGAGGGTGCGTCCGGCTTTGACATTCCTTGCGATCCGCCATGCTGGCTTGAGGGCGATGCGCATCGTGGCGCTTGCCGCTTCCTGTCTTGCGCCGATGACAGCTCATGCGGGCGATGATGCGGTGCTCGCCTATGGCGCGCGAATCGCCGGCGACGACGCCCGCTCGCGCATCGTCATCGATCTGGAAAAGAAGATCGATGTCGCCGTGCATTACGTTACCAACCCGCCGCGGGTGATCGTCGACCTGCCGAAGGTGGCCTTCGGTTTTCCTGCCGACCAGCTTGCGCCGCGCGGCCTGTTTTCCGACATCCGCTACGGAACGATGGATGCCGATAGCGCCCGCCTGGTCTTGACTGCCCGCAAGCCGGTCGAATTGACCACGGCCAAGGTGCAGGCCGAAGGCAAGGAAATCCGTCTCGTCCTCGATGCCGTCTCGGTCTCCGAGAAGCGTTTCGGCGAACTGGCCGCAGCCGAGACCTGGCGGCAGAGCGAAACCGCGCCGAAGCCGGATGATGCCATGTTGCTACAAAAGCCGACGGCCGATGGCACCTTCGTCATCGCTGTCGATGCCGGCCATGGCGGTATCGATGCCGGTGCTATCGGCGCCGACAGCAAGACCGAGGAAAAGAACGTCACGCTTGCCTTTGCGCGCGGGTTGGCCGAACGCTTGAACCGCGAGCCGGGCATAAAGGCGGTGCTGACCCGCGAGGACGACCGATTTCTATCCTTATCCGAGCGCGTACAGGTTGCGCGCGCCAAGGGCGCAAATCTCCTGGTCTCGCTGCATGCCGATACGCTGCAGCAGAATTCCATTCGCGGCGCCACCGTCTACACCATTTCCGATACGGCTTCGGACAGTCTGGCGGCTGCGCTTGCAAAACGCGAGAACCTCTCCGACGAGATCGCTGGCATCAAGCTTGGCGACGAACCGGCCGAGGTCGCCGACATCCTGCTCGATCTGACCCGGCGCGAAACGCAGGCCTTTTCCATCGCCATGGCGCGTTCGGTCGTTGGCGCCTTCGAGGGACAGATCGGGCTGATCAACAATCCGCATCGTTATGCCGGCTTCCGGGTGTTGCAGGCGCCGGATGTGCCATCGATTCTACTGGAACTCGGCTTCCTGTCGAACCCGGACGACGAAAAACTGCTGCTCGACGAGAAATGGCGGGAAAAGGTCGCCGATCTCCTGGCCGTCGCGGTGCGCCAGTATCGGGAAAAAGCCGCGGCGGATGGCGGCTGAAGTCGTTGCTATCTTGCGACAGACACAGGCAAAACGTGGTTCAGGCCCTATTTTGCTCACATTCGGACCATTATTGGCCGCCAGAGTCGATGGCGGCTTGAACGAGTCGTAATGCTCCTGGTGGCGGCGACGTCTTGCAAACCTGCAAGTGTCGTGCAAAACGCGGGCATCTATGCGATTGTATCGTCGGCGCGAAGCATTGCGTGACGACACGGAATTTCAGATACAGCTTTTCTTCCTGTGAAGGACCGGTAGCTCAGACGATGATCAGACTGATTGGATACTTGTTCGGCTTGGCCTGCGTCTTGTTTTTTTGCGCCGCCGCCGCTGTTGCCGTCTATCTGAACGGGGTGTCGAAAGACCTTCCCGACTACGCCGTGTTGGCAAGCTACGCGCCGCCGGTCACCACCCGCATTCACGCCGGCAATGGCGCGCTGATGGCCGAATATGCCCGCGAGCGCCGCCTGTTCCTGCCGATTCAGGCCATCCCGGATCGCGTCAAGTCTGCCTTCCTGTCAGCGGAAGACAAGAATTTCTATAACCATCCGGGCGTCGACCTGACCGGTCTGGCCCGCGCCATGGTCAATAACATCCAGAATATCGGTTCCGGCCGCCGCCCCGAGGGCGCATCGACAATCACCCAGCAGGTTGCCAAGAACTTCCTGCTTTCGGCCGACCAGACCATCGACCGCAAGATCAAGGAGGCAATCCTCTCCTTCCGCATCGAGCAGGCCTATTCGAAGGACAAGATCCTCGAGCTTTATCTCAACGAGATCTTCTTCGGCATGAATGCTTATGGCATTGCCGGCGCGGCGCTGACCTATTTCGACAAGTCGGTAACGGAGCTGACGATCGCTGAAGCAGCCTATCTCGCTTCGCTGCCCAAGGGTCCGGCCAACTACCACCCCTTCCGCCGTCCCGAAGCCGCGCTGGAGCGCCGTAACTGGGTGATCGATCGCATGGTCGAGAACGGTTATGTCAGCAAGCCCGATGGCGAGGAAGCCAAGGCACAGCCGCTCGGCGTCACGCCGCGCCGTGCCGGCACCTATCTTGCCGCATCCGATTTCTTCTCGGAAGAAGTGCGCCGTCAGCTGATCGAGCGCTATGGCGACAAGGCTTTGTATGAGGGCGGGCTTTCGGTGCGCACCTCGCTCGATCCGACGTTGCAGGGCTATGCACGCCGCGCGCTTCAGGACGGTTTGATCAATTACGACGAACGCCGCGGCTTCCATGGTCCGATATCGACCATCGACATCGGCCATGAATGGGGTGCGCAGCTTGCCAAGATCGCGCCGCTTGCCGATGTGCCGGAATGGAAGCTCGCCGTGGTGCTCGGCGCCGACAAGAGCGGCGTCGATATCGGCCTGCGTCCGCAGATCGAGGCCAGCGGCAAGGTCGGCGGCGACCGCCAGACCGGCCGCATCGAGGCCGAACATATGCGCTGGGCCTATCGCGCCGCCCAGGGCGACCGCAAGACGGCGAAGTCGCCGGATGGTGCCTTGTCTCCGGGCGATGTCCTCTATGTCGAACCGATCGGCGATGAAAATTCCGGCAATTACCGTCTGCGCCAGCCGCCGAAGGTACAGGGCGCGCTGGTTGCCATGGACCCGCATACCGGCCGCGTTCTCGCCCTGGTCGGCGGCTTCTCCTATGCCCAGTCGGAATTCAACCGCGCGACCCAGGCCAAGCGCCAGCCGGGCTCGTCCTTCAAGCCCTTCGTTTATGCCGCCGCGCTCGACAACGGTTATACGCCGGCCTCCGTGATCATGGATGCGCCGATCGAGATCGTCTCCGGCGGTCAGGTCTGGCGTCCTGAAAACTATGGCGGCGGCTCGGCCGGTCCCTCGACCCTGCGCCTCGGCATCGAAAAGTCGCGTAACCTGATGACGGTGCGGCTTGCCAACGATATGGGCATGAACCTCGTCGCCGAATATGCCGAACGCTTCGGTATCTACGACAAGATGCTGCCGCTGCTGTCGATGTCGCTCGGCTCCGGCGAAACCACCGTGATGCGCATGGTTTCGGCCTATTCGGTGCTCGCCAACGGCGGCAAGCAGATCAAGCCGTCGCTGATCGACCGTATCCAGGATCGTTACGGCAAGACCATCTTCCGGCATGAAGAGCGCGGCTGCGACAATTGCAATGCCGGCGGCTGGCAGAACCAGGAAGAGCCCACCATCGTCGATAATCGCGAGCAGGTGCTCGATCCGATGACCGCCTACCAGATCACCTCGATGATGCAGGGCGTCGTCCAGCGTGGTACGGCAGCCGGCAAGATCAAGCTCGATGGCCGCGACGTCGCCGGCAAGACCGGTACGACCAATGACGAGAAGGACGCCTGGTTCGTCGGCTATACGCCCGATTTGGTCGCCGGCCTCTATATCGGTTTCGACAATCCGGCGCCGCTCGGACGTGGCGGCACCGGTGGCTCGCTTTCGGCGCCGATCTTCAATGAATTCATGCAGCAGGCCATGAAGGAAAGCCCGCCGACAAAGTTCATCGTGCCTGAGGGCATGAGCCTCATCCCGGTCAACCGCAAGACCGGCATGCGGGCCATGGAAGGCGAACCCGACACCATCGTCGAGGCCTTCAAGCCCGGTACGGGCCCGGCCGACAGCTTCAACGTTATTGGCATGGAAGGCACCGTTGATCCCGACGAGATCATGCGCACCTCGCCGCAGGCCAACCAGGCCGTTACCTCGGGCGCCGGCGGCCTTTTCTGATCCCCATCGCATTTCAGGCGCGCGCTCCGGCTTTACATCCGGGGCGCGCGACTTTATTCACGGGCAAGATTTTTTGACAGAGCAAAGACAGGAACGATGCGCGCTGAAATCGAGAACGTAGTCGACGAGATCAAGCAGGCCATAAGCCTGCTGAGGAGGCATCTTTGACTGGGACCAGGCGATAAGGCGACTGGACTGGTTGAACAACAAGGCCGAGGATCCGACCCTCTGGAACGATCCCACGGAAGCCCAGAAGCTGATGCGCGAGCGCCAGCAGCTGGATGACAGCATCGGCGGCGTCAAGCGCCTGACGCAGCAGCTCGAAGAAAATATCGAGCTGATCGCCATGGGCGAAGACGAGGGCGATCAGGATATCGTCACCGATGCCGAGAATGCGCTGAAGGAATTGAAAGCCGAATCCGGCAGGCTGCAGGTCGAGGCCATGCTTTCGGGCGAGGCTGACGGCAACGACACCTATCTGGAAGTCCATTCCGGCGCCGGCGGCACCGAGAGCCAGGACTGGGCGAGCATGCTTTTGCGCATGTACACCCGCTGGGCGGAAAAGCAGAAGTTCAAGGTGGAACTGCTCGAAGTGCATGACGGCGAAGAAGCCGGTATCAAGTCCGCGACGCTTCTGGTCAAGGGCCACAATGCCTATGGCTGGCTGAAGACCGAATCGGGCGTGCATCGCCTGGTCCGCATTTCGCCCTATGACAGCAATGCGCGCCGCCACACCTCGTTCTCGTCGATCTGGGTCTATCCCGTCGTCGACGACTCGATCCAGATCGAGGTCAACGAAAGCGATTGCCGCATCGATACCTACCGTTCGTCGGGCGCCGGCGGCCAGCACGTCAACACCACCGACTCGGCCGTGCGCATCACGCATATCCCGACTGGCATCGTCGTTGCCTGCCAGCAGGAACGTTCGCAGCACAAGAACCGCGCCAAGGCGTGGGACATGCTGCGCGCCCGTCTCTACGAAGCCGAACTGAAGAAGCGTGAAGACGCGGCCAATGCCGAGGCGGCCTCCAAGACCGATATCGGCTGGGGCCACCAGATCCGTTCCTATGTTCTCCAGCCCTACCAGCTGGTGAAGGATCTGCGCACCGGCGTCGAAAGCACCGCACCCGGCGACGTGCTCGACGGCGACGTCAGCCCCTTCATGGAAGCAGCACTCGCCCACCGCATCAGCGGCAAGGCGGATGCCGGCGGTGCCGATCTCGACTGATCGGATCGACATGCCCAAATGAAAAACCCCGGAGTTTTACTCCGGGGTTTTGTTTTTTCTGAACCTTACTTCCCCGGACGCCCGGTCTTGCCCTTCGTGCGACCCTTGCGTTTGCTGTCGGCCGGATCTTCATAGGAGCCGACGCCGGCGCGACCGCGGACCAGCGGGCGATGATCGGCCTCGCCTTCGCCGCGTTCCGGCTGGCCTTCGAGCAGCGGCGAGAGGCGTTTCTTGCTGGACAGCGTTTCGTCGGGGCGGTCCGGCAGCTTGCCGCTCACCGGCTTTTCCGTGCGGCCGACCGTCATTTCGTCCAGCGTGTTGCGGCGGAACAGGCTTCTGCCGGCCGGCTCGGAGACGTCGCGACCCATCTCGTCGAGATCGGGCTTGCGGAACAGCGGCGTCGCCGTGTCCGTGCCCGGCCCCATGTCGTCGATGGAGGGTTTCTGGAAATAGGAAGTCGCTGCCGGCTCCGCCGCCGAGCCGCGCTTGCTTTTGCTTTCCATGGCGCGCGATTCCTGGCGGGCGATGGGATCGTCCATGGCGGCGAGCTCGACGGCCTTGAGGCGTTTGATCTCGTCGCGCAATCGCGCTGCCGCTTCGAAATCGAGATTGGCGGCGGCATCGCGCATCTGTTTTTCCAGCGCATTGAGATGCGATTGCAGATTGTTGCCGACCAGATGGCCGCCATCGGCAAAACCCTTGCCGGCAGCGCCGGAAATATCGGCCCGCACATGGTCGCGCTCGTAGACCGAGTCGAGAATGTCGGAAATCCGCGCCTTCACCGATTCCGGCGTGATGCCATGCTCTGTATTGTAGGCGACCTGCTTTTCGCGGCGGCGGCTGGTTTCCTCCATCGCCCGTTTCATCGAGCCGGTGATCTGGTCGGCATAGAGGATGACCTTGCCATCGACGTTACGCGCCGCGCGTCCGATGGTCTGGATCAACGACGTCTCTGAACGCAGGAAGCCTTCCTTGTCGGCGTCGAGAATGGCGACGAAACCGCATTCGGGAATGTCGAGGCCCTCGCGCAGCAGGTTGATGCCGACAAGTACGTCGAAGGCGCCGAGGCGCAGGTCGCGGATGATCTCGATGCGCTCCAGGGTATCGATGTCGCTGTGCATGTAGCGGACGCGCACGCCCTGCTCATGCAGGTATTCGGTGAGGTCTTCCGCCATGCGCTTGGTCAGCACGGTGACCAGCGTCCGATACCCCTTGAGGCTGGTGTCGCGGATTTCGCCCAGCACGTCGTCCACCTGGGTGCGCGCCGAGCGCACCTCGACGGGCGGATCGATCAGCCCGGTCGGGCGGATGACCTGTTCGGCGAAGACGCCGCCGGCTTCCTCCATCTCCCAGCCGCCGGGCGTAGCGGAAACCGAGACGGTCTGCGGTCGCATCGCGTCCCATTCCTCGAAGCGCAGGGGACGGTTGTCCATGCAGGAGGGCAGGCGGAAGCCATATTCGGCCAGCGTCGCCTTGCGCCTGAAGTCGCCGCGATACATGCCGCCGATCTGCGGCACGGTGACGTGGCTTTCGTCGATGAAGATGATGGCGTTGTCGGGGATATATTCGAACAGCGTCGGCGGTGGCTCGCCGGGATTGCGACCGGTGAGATAGCGCGAATAGTTTTCGATGCCGTTGCAGGAGCCGGTGGCTTCCAGCATTTCGATGTCATAACGCGTACGCTGCTCGAGGCGCTGCGCTTCCAGCAGGCGGCCGGCCTTTTCCAGTTCGACCAGCCGGTGCTTCAGCTCTTCCTTGATCGCCTTGATCGCGCCGTTCAGCGTCGGGCGCGGCGTCACGTAGTGGGAGTTGGCGTAGATTTTCACCGACTTGAGGTCGCCGGTCTTCTGTCCGGTGAGCGGATCGAATTCGGTGATCGAGTCGATCTCGTCGCCGAACATCGAGATACGCCACGCGGCATCCTCAAGGTGTGCGGGGAAGAGCTCGATCGTATCGCCGCGCACGCGGAACGAACCGCGGGTGAAATCCATCTCGCGGCGCTTGTATTGCTGTGCCACGAGGTCGGCGAGGAGCTGGCGCTGGTCCAGCTGGTCGCCGACCGACATCTGGAAGGTCATCGCCGTGTAGGTCTCGACCGAACCGATACCGTAGATACAGGAGACCGAAGCGACGATGATGCAGTCGTCGCGCTCCAACAGCGAACGCGTTGCCGAGTGGCGCATGCGGTCGATCTGCTCGTTGATTGAGCTTTCCTTCTCGATATAGGTGTCGGAACGCGGGACATAGGCTTCCGGCTGGTAATAATCGTAGTAGGAAACGAAATATTCCACCGCGTTTTCGGGGAAGAAGTTTTTGAACTCCGAATAGAGCTGCGCCGCCAGCGTCTTGTTGGGCGCGAGGATTACGGCTGGGCGCTGCGTCGCCTCGATCACCTTAGCCATGGTGAAGGTCTTGCCCGAGCCGGTGACGCCGAGCAGCACCTGGCTGCGGTCGCCGTTTTCCAGTCCTTCGACGAGATCGCTGATCGCGGTCGGCTGGTCGCCGGCCGGCTTGTATTCCGAATCCATGCGGATCTGGATGCCGCCTTCGGATTTCTCCGGCCGGGCAGGGCGGTGCGGTGTCCAGATCTTGCCGTTCTTGTGCAGCGGGTTGCCACTCTCGATCAGCTTGGCCAGCGCATCGACGGTGGCGGTCACCGCGCCTTGGGCAAGGTTTCCGGCGTCTTCCAGCGAAACGTCGAGGCCGGCGACCGGATTGAGGCCGGCTGCCGCGCGCGTCTTGGGATCGCTGCTGGCGCCGATGGAGACGCCGCGCGCGGTTTTCTGGGCGGTGACGTCGCTGCCGCCGCGTGTCTTTTTCGGCTTGGCGTCGTCCTTGTCGCGGGCGGCGATTTCCACCTTCTTGCGGTGCTTGCCGGCTTTTGAGGCGATATCGCGCTGGCTCTCGAAGCTGGTGGCTTCCGCATCGGCTTCAAGCTGGCGCACCCAGTCGGCGACGGAGCCGCCGCTGATCGGTACGCCTTCGAAATCGGCTTGGGGGGCTTCCTCGAAGCCGGTCGGCTCGGACGGTTTTTTCGGAGATCTGGCCATGGGCGGAATATGGAGAGAGTCCGCGCGGAAGAAAAGGGGCATGAGTACAAAAAGGAAACATGATCCGCTCGGATCAGGCCGGCACGGGCGTCGGATGACCTTCCTTGTCGAGGGCGACCATGATGAAGGTGGCGGCCGTTACCTTTTCCATGGTCGGCGTCAGATAGCGTTGCGCCCAGCTTTCCACCAGAAGCGTGATCGAGGTGCGGCCGACGCTGACGATATCGGTGTAGACGCACAGCGTATCGCCGATCTTCACCGGCATCTTGAAGGCCATTTCCTTGACGGCGGCGGTGACGACGCGACCACCGGCGCGCTCTGCGGCGCGGATACCGCAGGCCAGATCCATCTGCGCCATCACCCAGCCGCCGAAGATATCGCCGGCGGCATTGGCGTCGCCCGGCATGGCCAGGGTGCGCAGGGTCAGTTCTCCGGTCGGCTTGTTGTTTTCGGTCATGCGATTCGTCTCGATTGCGATGTCTTGGGTGCTTTCGCCAGAATGGGGCGGGGCCGGGAGGCATGCAAGAGGCGGTTTGGCGTTTGCCAAAGGTTAAGGTTACCCGGCACGGCGAGCGTCAACCGGGCATTTACCATATCCGCCTAAACTGTCCTCTTTCGGTGCGCTTGCGAGCTCCGACGGCGCGAAACCATGGAATCGACACGGATCGGCCATGGATGCGTCGCGACCCCGGTTCAGGCTTACCTCTGGTTTCGTCGGGAACTCCCGGCGGCGTTGCAGAAGAGACGGTTGTATGGCGTATGTTTCCTTTCTGCGGCGTTGCGTGGCGCCGTTGCTAATGTCGACGGCACTGGTCGCGTGCACGCCCTCCGCCCGGTTTGACGACAGCACTTTCGTCGGTTCTGTCGAGCCGGTGCAGAATGTTGCCCAGCCGCTGCCGCCGGCAGGCGTCGACCAGCAGGCCAACTACGCGGCCGGCCCCCGGCCGGTCTCTTCGGTCGATGCCTTCGAGGCGGGCGAAACCGTGAGCAGGACGCCGATCGAAAGCGCGCCCATGCAGGCGCCGCGCGCCTCCGCCAATGCGCCGCGCCGTCTGCCGAAAATCGACAGCGACGAAGCCCTGGCGGCCAATGACGGCATCGATACGTCGATGGGCGTGCAGCCGCTGCGCGCCCCGGAAGGCGGCGTCAACATGGATTCCGAACTGGGCGTCGGCTCGCCCGCCCGCCAGCAGCAGCCCGTCGTGGGTTTGGCCGAGGAACAGGCCGGACAGATCGCCGAGGGCGAGACCGACCAGCCTGTCGTCGACGGCATCGGCACGGACGCGCCGACGGCGGTATCCCAGCCCCCCCGTCACAGCCGCTTGCCGCAATCCGACATGGGTGACGAACTCGGCGCATCAAACCGCCAGACCCGCCGCACCGCGCCTGTTGCCGACGAGGGGGCAGAGCAGGTGGCGTTTCTGGCGCGTCCCGACAATCCGGCCATCGAGCGCCAGACGCCCGGCGTCATGCCGGCCTCGGAGCGGGCTTGCCGCACCGAACTGCGGCGCATGGGCGTCATCTTCCAGGATATCTCGCCGATCTCGCAGGGGCCGACCTGCGGCATTCCTTATCCGATCCAGGTCAGCGGTCTGGCTGGCGGCAGCATCGGCATGCGCCCCGCCACCAAGCTGAACTGTCAGGTGACGCTCGCCTTCGCCAAATGGGTAAAGAACGAGCTGCAGCCTTCCGCGCGGATGCGTTACTGGTCCGGGGTGAAGACCATCGTGCCGCTCGGTGGCTATTCCTGCCGGCGGATGAATTCCAGCGCGCGCAATCCCTGGTCCGAGCATGCCCATGGCAATGCCATCGACGTCGGCAAATTCGTGCTGAACAACGGCAAGGAAATCGATGTGCGCAAGCCGGGCTTCTTCGCCTTCCGCGAAAAGGCGCTCTTGAAGGCTGTGCGCAGCGATAGCTGCAAATATTTCAACACCGTGCTCGGCCCAGGAAGCGATCCGCATCACAAGGATCATTTCCATTTCGATCTGCGCGAGCGCCGGTCGGGTTATCGCCACTGCAGCTGACGATTTTCTTTCGCGGCGGGGGTGTGTTGCGACGACGGGATGCCTATATAGCGTGAGGCTCAAAAAGTGTCTCCCGCAAGAGCGTTCCATGGCTCCCATCATATCCATTCGTAATCTCACCAAAGCCTATTCAAACGGTTTTCAGGCCCTCAAGGGCGTCAATCTCGATATCGAGCAAGGCGAAATCCTGGCTCTGCTCGGGCCGAACGGCGCCGGCAAGACGACGATGATCTCCATCGTCTGCGGCATCGTCAATCCGAGCGGCGGCGAGGTGAAAGTCGGCGGCCATGACGTCGTGCGCGATTTTCGCCAGACGCGCCGTCTTATCGGTCTCGTGCCGCAGGAACTGACCACCGATCAGTTCGAGACAGTGTGGAACACCGTGGCCTTTTCGCGCGGCCTGCATGGTTGCAAGCCCGATCCGGCCTATATCGAGCGCATCCTGAAAGACCTTTCTCTCTGGGAAAAGCGCAACAACATGCTGCGCGAGCTATCCGGCGGCATGAAGCGGCGCGTGTTGATCGCCAAGGCGCTGTCGCATGAACCGACCGTTCTGTTCCTCGACGAGCCGACCGCCGGTGTCGACGTGACATTGCGCAAGGACATGTGGAAGGTGGTCGAGCGCCTGCGCGAAAAGGGCGTCACCATCATTCTCACCACCCATTACATCGAAGAGGCAGAGGAAATTGCCGACCGCGTCGGCGTCATCAATGGCGGCAACCTTCTGCTGGTCGAAGACAAGGCGACGCTGATGCATAAGCTCGGCCGCAAGCAGCTGATCCTCGATCTCGCCGAGCCGCTGCCGGCGCTGCCGGCCACGCTCGAAGGGCGCGGCCTGTCGCTCGTCAATGACGGCAACCGGCTGGTCTATGATTTCGACGCCGCGCATGAGGGCGAGCAGGCGACCATCGCGCCGCTGCTGGCGGCGATTGCCGAGGCGGATGTCCACGTCAAGGACCTGTCGACGCAACAAAGTTCGCTGGAGGATATCTTCGTCCAGCTCGTAGGGGGCAGCAAAGCATGAATTTCGAGGCGGTCAAATCCATCTATTATTTCGAGATGGCCCGCATGCGGCGCACGCTGCTGCAGAGCGTCATTTCGCCGGTCATTTCTACCTCGCTCTATTTCATCGTCTTCGGCGCGGCGATCGGCTCGCGCATCCAGCAGGTGGAGGGCGTTTCCTATGGCGCCTTCATCACGCCGGGCCTGATCATGCTGACGCTGCTCAGCCAGTGTATCGGCAACGGCTCCTTCGGCATCTATTTCCCGAAATTCACTGGCACGATCTACGAGATCCTTTCAGCCCCGATTTCCACCACGGAAGTTCTGCTGGGTTATGTCGGCGCGGCGGCGACCAAGGGCATGATCATCGGCGCGATCATCCTGCTGACGGCCAGCTTCTTTGTCGAGATTCATATCCAGCATCCGCTGATGATGGTCCTGTTTTTCGTACTGACGGCAGTCAGCTTCTCGATGTTCGGCTTCATGATCGGCATCTGGGCGAAAAATTTCGAGCAGCTCAACCTGATTCCAATGCTGGTGGTGCCGCCGCTGACCTTCCTCGGCGGCAGCTTCTATTCCATCAACATGCTTTCGCCCTTCTGGCAGGCGGTCAGTCATTTCAATCCGGTGCTGTATCTGGTCAGCGGCTTCCGGTGGAGCTTTTACGGCATCGCCGACGTCAATCCGGTCATCAGCCTGGTGATGATCTCCATCTTCCTGGCAGCCTGTCTGATCACGCTGACCTGGATTTTCCGGACGGGTTACCGCCTGAAGAGCTGATTAGTTCCTCAACCTCAACTCATCGGTCTGCATCTGCAGACTGCTGAGCGTGCCGAGAAAGCTCATGCCGAGCAGGCTCTGATCGAGCTTGCCTTCCTCGGCGACCATGGCCGGCACATTGCGGCGGGTAATGGGGCCGATGGCGAGTTCGGTGAGCGTCACCGGAGCGGCCGTGGTGATGCCGTTGGCGGTGGTCACCGTCATCGAATAGGTCAGGTTTTCCGGGATGATGCCGACACGCACGGCGTCTTCGCGGGTCAACGCCACCATGCTGGCGCCGGTATCGACGAGCATGCCGACCGTCTGGCCGTTGACCTCGGCATTGGCCTCGAAATGGCCGCTCATCGCCTTGTAGATCACCACGTCCTGATCGCCGTCGCGATCGGTGACGACGACCGCATGGCCGGGCATCAGGCCGCCGAGCAGCCGGTTGCCGATGGTCATGGCGTCGTAGCGGTAGAGATAGGCAGTGGCGAGCGCCAGAATGATCACCAGCCAGATCAGCATCTGCCGCAGGCTGTCGCCGAGATTGCGGCGGCTGGCGAGAATGCCGGCGCCCAGCATGGCGGCAAACGGCAAGAGCGTCACGAACCGGCCGAACTCGTCCTGCTTCAGCCCCATGATGCGGCTGTTGCTATCGCTGAACAGGAGCATGGCAAGGCCGGCGAAGAGAATGACGAAGACGACGGTCAGCCTGTTCATCATGAAAGATCGCGCTCCCGTGCCATGCGCGTGCGTCGCGTTTCGCGGCGCGGCTTGCGCTCGACCGTTTCCAGCCTTGCGGGCAGGGCGGCCATGATCGCGCGACGTTCCGTATCGGTATAGCTCATCCACAGTCCAATCTCGTCGCGCGTGCGACCGCAGCCGAAACAGTATCCGGTCGTCATGTCGATGGAGCAAACGAGAATGCAGGGCGATTCCATGCGTAAACCCGGTGAAGTCTGAGGCGAATTGCGGTCTATATCGGCTTTTCAAAGCATCAAGGCAAGGGCGATGAGCGCGGCCATTTCGCTCAACTGCTGTGTTCCGCCGATCGTATCGCCCGTATGACCGCCGATCTTGCCGCGCACGAAGCGGGTGAAACCGAGAGTGATCAAGCCGGCGAGAAGCACGGCGACCAGCACCGGCAGAAGCGGCAGGGCGGCTAAAACGAAAAGCAGCGCAATCAGAAGCGCGGAACCGATGCACACAAGCGCGGCGCCTTTTTCCGGCAGGCCCGCGGAATCGGCAACGCCACCCGGACGCGCCGAGGGCAGGGCCTGCCAATGCCAGACCATGGCGGCGCGGCTGACAACTTGCGCCAGCAGAAAGGCCAGCGCCACCGAGAGCGGCGTTTTCACATCCGCAAGCGCCGAAAGGGATGACGCCCGCAGCCCGAACCCCAGAACCAGCGCGATCACGCCATAGGCGCCGATCCGGCTGTCCTTCATGATGATGAGCGCCCGTTCGCGGTCGCGCCCGCCGCCGAGCCCGTCGGCGCAATCGGCAAAGCCGTCCTCATGCAGCGCGCCTGTTACCAGAGTCTGCAGCCCGAGGACAAGAAAAGCCGAAAGCAGGGGCGGCGCATCCCAGGCGACCAGTAGAGCGGCGAGGAGAGCGGCGGGCAGGCTGAGCAACAGACCGGAAAGAGCGAATGCCCGCACCAGGCCGCTCATGCGCCCGTCATATCCGTCGAAAAATCGTGTTGAAACCGGAATCTGGCTTAGAAACGCCGTCGCCCTGAGAATATCGCCGAAAAACGCCCGCAACACGCTCTGCCTTTCTGGAGTGGATACGGTTCCGCAGATCCGACGCGATAATTTAGGCCGTCCCCTTAGCGGAACGCAGATGCGCCATCCCCTGCCGGAAGGCGCATCCAGGGGTGAAAACCTTACTCTTCACCGGCTTTCTGATTCTCCAGAACCATGTAATCCAGCGGAAGCTGCGTGGTGTACTTGATCTGCTCCATGGCGAATGCCGAGGAAACGTCGCGGATCTCGATCCGGGCGATCATCCGCTTGTAGAAGGCATCGTATGCGGCGATGTCGGGGACGACGACGCGCAGGAGATAATCGACATCGCCGCTCATGCGGTAGAATTCCACCACTTCCGGGAATTCGGCGACGACTTCCGAGAAGCGCTTCAGCCATTCCACCGAATGCGAAGCGGTGCGGATCGAGACGAAGACGGTGACCTTGGTGTTGACCTTCACCGGATCGAGAAGCGCCACGCGGCGGCGGATGACGCCATCTTCTTCCATCTTCTGGATGCGACGCCAGCAAGGCGTGGTGGACAGGCCGACCTTCTTGGCCAGGTCTGCCACTGCTAACGTGGAGTCTTCCTGCAGAAGACGCAGAATTTTACGGTCCAGACGATCCATATCGACAATCCCTCGAATTAATTTTTCTCATATATCCCAATTTCAGGCAATTGGAAGAAAATTGTTTCAATCGATCAGGCTTTCCACCTGTTCTCTCAAGAAAGGCAGCAACTCCTGCTCGAACCAAGCATGTCGTTTCAGCCAGCCGGTGTTGCGCCAACTGGGATGCGGCAGCGGCAAAACAGCGGGCGTTTGCGTCGCGGAGAGAATTCCGCGCCAGTTTTCCACCGTTTGCGTCATCGATGGACCGCGCAGGCGGCCAAGATGCCAGTTTTGCGCATATTGACCGATTGCCAGCACGAGTTCCACCTGTGGCATGGCGTCGATCGCCTGCTGACGCCAGGCAGGGGCGCATTCCCGACGCGGCGGCAGGTCGCTGCCGCGCGCGTCGTAACCGGGAAAACAAAAGCCCATCGGCACGATAGCGAAGCGGCTTGCATCGTAAAACGTCTCGCGGTCGACGCCGAGCCAGGCGCGCAGCCGGTCGCCGGACGCGTCGTTGAACGGTAGGCCGGTCTCGTGTACGCGCAGGCCGGGGGCCTGCCCGGCAATAAGGATACGCGCGGTCGCGGATAGCACGGCGACCGGGCGCGGTTCGTGCGGCAGCCGATCTTCGGCCCCGCGCACCGGGGCATCGCGACAGAGACGGCAAGCGGCGATCTCGGCGCTCAGGGAGGCGATGTCGTCAATCATGGCTGATCCTCGTGGCCGAACAGGCGGCGAAGCCAGCCGAACATATCGCTGTCTCCATCCATCGCGGCATGAACGCGCCGCCAGTCGGCGGGGCGAATGAAATCGCCGCCCCAGATGCCACGCCCGGCAAGTCGCGCCTTCGCCTCTTCCGAAGCATAAGCGCCATAGGAAACGGCCATCCCTTCGCGAACCATTTCCGCTGCCGGGTCCAGTGCGCCCACGCGGCACGTGACGAGCAGGCGTCGATACCTGTCTCGCTCGCCGCCCCTGCAGATGGTGCCGGATTCGATAAGTTGCCCAAGCCGCGCGCTTGCGATCTGGCCGCAAGGCCATGTCGCATCGCCGCTGCCGCAGCTTTGTTTCATTTCCGGCGCATCGAGGCCGCGCAGTCGCAGCCGCTCGCCGGAAAGCGCCAGCGTGTCGCCATCGACGACGGAGAAGGCGCCGGTCAGAACCTCCTCGTTGCGCTGCTGAAGCTTCATCGCGATCAGCCACAGGAAAAAGATCAACGCAAAAGCGGTGACCGCATCGCGCCAGAGGCGCGGTCGTCTTCTCAAGATCGCCATCCAATACCAAACGAATCGTCACCCAAGATGGCAAACAAATCATTTCGCGGCAGCATCTTCTTAAGGAATTGTCTTTAGGCTCATGGCAATTGTCCCGCATTCCGTTCTGAGCACCATGAGTCAAGGCGTCAGCTCCCAGACCGACAAGAATATCGTCGATCTTTCCCGCAGCCACAAGAACAAGGCTGTGGCGAAGGCTGTCAAAGCCACGCGTGAGCGCCTGCAGACCGGAAACGCCACGATCCAGCATTTCGATCGCGAAATGATGGTCATGCACCTGACGACGATCCTGCAGGGCGCGACCGTCATCCCGATCCTGGTGCTGCTGATCACAGCCATCGGCACCTACTTCAACCAGAGGCTCAATCTGGTCGTCTGGGCATTCGTTCCGCTCTGCCTGCATGCCGTCAACATCCTGATCGCCCGGCGCGCCAACAGGCGTGAAATAACGGCGGAATCCGCGCGCAAATGGCAGCGCTATCTGCTGGCGGGCCAGGTGCTGAACGGTTGCGGCTGGGCGATATTCGCGCTGCAACAATGCGACAGCTGCGGCGGCAACAGCTATGTTCTCTTCAAGGGGGCAGCGCTGCTGGTCGCGCTGTCGGCGGTCTCGCTCGCCAACACCATGCTGCGGCGTGCGGTCATGTTCGCCTTTACGCCGGTCGCGGTGGCGCTGGCCGCCAAAGCCGCGCTCACGCGCGATATCCCGGATATCGGGCTTCTGGCGATGTTTGCCATCGCTTTTGCCTTTTTCATCTATGTCAGCGACCGCATGTACCTGACCAATCGCAGCCTTCTGTCGTTCCAGTCGGAGAAGGACGATCTGATCGCCGAGCTTGAAGTCGCCAAGTCGATGTCGGACGAGGCCCGCCGCCGCGCGGAGGAGGCGAACCTGGCGAAGTCCCGTTTCCTCGCTTCGATGTCGCATGAGCTGCGAACGCCCTTGAACGCCATCCTCGGTTTTTCCGAGGTGATGGCGACCGAAGTGATGGGGCCGCTCAACAATCCGATCTACAAGGAATACACAAACGACATCCATCGCTCGGGCCAGCACCTGCTGAACCTGATCAATGAGATCCTCGATCTCTCGCGCATCGAGGCCGGGCGTTACGAGCTGAACGAGGAATCGATCTCGCTTCTGGAGATCTGCGAGGATTGCATCGGCATGGTGCAGCTGCGCGCCCGCGGCAAGAGCATCACCATCCAGTCCAATGTCGAGCCGAACCTGCCGCTCGTCTGGGCGGATGAAAAGTCAATGCGGCAGGTGATCCTCAATCTCCTGTCGAATGCCGTGAAATTCACGCCACAGGGCGGTGAGGTCACCGTCAAGGTCGGCTGGACGGCCGGTGGCGGGCAATACATTTCGATCAAGGACAATGGTCCCGGCATTCCCGAAAACGAAATTCCGGTCGTGCTCTCCGCCTTCGGCCAGGGCTCGATCGCCATCAAGAGCGCCGAACAGGGCACCGGTCTCGGCCTGCCGATCGTTCAGGCCATCCTTGCCAAGCATGACGGCCAGTTCCATCTGAAGTCGAAGCTGCGCGAGGGCACCGAGGTCATCGCCATCCTGCCCGCAAAGCGCGTGCTGCAATCGCTGCCCGCCGTCGAGGAAACGCAAGCCGTCGAGCGACGCCGCCGCAGCTTTGCCTGATCAGGCCAGAAGCCGGCAGGCGATGGTGACAAGCGCATAAAGGCTTGTGCCGAGAATGATGCACAGCACGGCGAAGGACCCCAGATCCTTGGCATGCTTGCCGACGGATGAGATTTCCGGCGAGATGCGGTCCACGAGTTCCTCGATGGCGGTGTTCAGCGCTTCCACGGCAAACAGCGCCAGGAACAGGATGGTCACCACCATGAATTCGCCGATACTGGCGCCGACCAGCAGGAAGATAACGAGAATCGCAACGAAGAAGCCAAGCTCTTGCCGGAAGGCCGCTTCCTGCAACAGCCGCAGGAAGCCGTCGCGCGAATAGCTGGCGGCGGCGAAGAAATGGCTGATGCCGGTCTTTTTCTCGAAAGGCGCTGTGCTCACGTCGTTCACTTTCTGCTGCAGACGGGCGTGTGCCCGGCCGAATTCGCATGGTTGACGATGCGCATAGCGATTCGATGGCAAAGGCGCAAGCACGGGCAGCCGTTGGCGGCGACCCGTGCGATGGTAATTCCAGCAAAACCCCGGAGCGGTTCTACGTCCGGAATCGCGTAAACAACCGTAAAGCGGTCAGCCCTTGTTGCTGACGCCGGCGCTTTCGAAGGTCGCCATGCCGGAATGGCAGGCAGCGGCCGCCTTGACGATGCCGGCGGCAAGTGCTGCGCCCGTGCCTTCGCCAAGCCGCATGCCGAGCGCCAGAAGCGGCGTCTTGCCGAGCTTCTCGACAGCTTGCAGATGGCCCGGTTCGGCAGAGACATGGCCGATCAGGCAGTGGTCGAGCGCCGAGGGATTGGCGGCCTTGAGGATCGAGGCGGCAGCGGTCGCGACATAACCGTCGATCAGCACCGGAACCTTCTGCATGCGGGCGGCGAGGATGGCGCCGGCCATGGCCGCAATTTCGCGGCCCCCAAGGCGGCGCAGGACTTCCAGCGGATCGGACAGATGATCCCGGTGGAAGGCGACGGCGGTTTCGACGGCGCGGATCTTCTTTTCCAGCAGTTCGCCATGCGACCCGGTGCCGGGGCCGACCCATTCGGCCGCCGTGCCGCCGTAAAGCGCATAGTTGATCGCGGCGGCGATGGTTGTGTTGCCGATGCCCATTTCTCCGATGCAGAGCAGATCGGTGCCGCCGGCAATCGCTTCCATGCCGAACGCCATGGTGGCGGCGCAATCGCGCTCGGTGAGCGCCGGCTCGCAGGTAATGTCGCCGGTCGGATAATCGAGCGCCAGATCGAAGACCTTCAGGCCGAGATCATGGGTGATGCAGATCTGGTTGATCGCAGCGCCGCCGGCCGAGAAGTTGGCGACCATCTGCTTGGTCACTTCGGGCGGGAAGGGCGTGATGCCATGCCGGGTGACGCCGTGATTGCCGGCGAAGATGGCGACCAGCGGCCGGGTGACGGCCGGCGCGCGGCCGGTCCATGCCGCAAGCCAGAGCGCAATTTCCTCCAGGCGACCGAGCGCGCCCGGCGGCTTGGTGAGCTGGGCATCGCGCTCGCGCGCCGCTGCGAGCGCCCGGACGTCGGGACCGGGAAGCTCCCGCAGCAGCGTGCGAAAATCGTCGAAGGGAAGGCCGGTCACGCTCATGGGTGGATATCCTTGTCTGTCCTGTCTGATGGAACGGAATAAAGCCGTTGCCGTCTATAAAGGACGCGACAGAAAATCGCCAACTGCAAAAGCGGCTGCCGTTGTCGCAGGTGACGTTACGGCTTTTCCAGACGCGCCAGCAGCGACGACGTATCCCAGCGATTGCCGCCCATGGCCTGAACGTCGCCATAGAACTGGTCGACCAGCGCGGTGACCGGCAGCTTGGCGCCGTTGCGGCGGGCTTCGGAGAGCACGATGCCGAGGTCCTTGCGCATCCAGTCGATGGCGAAACCGAAGTCGAACTTGCCTTCGTTCATCGTCTTGTGGCGGTTTTCCATCTGCCAGGAGCCGGCCGCCCCCTTGGAAATCACCTCGACGAGACGCTCGACGTCGAGACCGGCGCGCTTGGCGAAATGGATGCCTTCCGACAGACCCTGGACAAGGCCGGCGATGCAAATCTGGTTGACCATCTTGGCAAGCTGGCCGCTGCCGGCCGGACCCATCAGCCCGATCATGCGAGCATAGGAGTCGATGACCGGGCGTGCCTTTTCGAACACGCCGGCATCGCCACCGCACATGACGGTGAGCACGCCGTTTTCCGCGCCGGACTGGCCGCCGGACACCGGTGCGTCGATGAAATGGCAGCCGCGCGCGCGCGCCGCTTCATCGAGTTCGCGGGCGACTTCGGCGCTGGCGGTGGTGTTGTCGATCAGGATCGCGCCGGGCTTCATGGCGGAGAGAACGCCGTCCGGGCCGGTGGTGACCTGACGCAGATCGTCATCGTTGCCAACGCAGGTGAAGACGAAGTCGGCATCGCGCGCGGCCTCGGCCGGCGTCGGTGCGGAAGCGCCGCCATAGATATCGACCCAGCTCTGCGCCTTTGCCGCCGTGCGGTTATAGACCCGGACGGAATGACCGCCCTTGGTCTGGAGATGCCCAGCCATCGGATAACCCATCACGCCGAGGCCGATGAACGCTACATTTGCCATTGGTCAAGCTCCGTTGTTTTCTCAATTAAAGTTCAGCCGCGCAGGCGGGCGATGAACAGATGGCCCGGCGTCGGATTGCCGTCCTGCATGCGCACATTGATGTCGGTCACTTCGACCACGTCGAAGCCCGTCGCGTCGAGGCGCTGGCGCACATAGGTTTCGGAATGGGCAAAACGCTGATGCGGGCCGACCATATAGGGGCGCTCGCCGAGCACATCCGCCGGCAGCGTTTCGGACGAGAAGATCAGCAGGCCGCCCGCCGTCATGTTTTCGGTCGCCCCGAAGAACAAGGGCTCGAGCGCGCCGAGGTAGGGCAGCACATCCGTCGCGGTCACGAGGTCGAAGGCCTCGTCGTCGTTATCCTCGAGGAAATCCTCAAGCTCGGCGACATAAAGGGTTTCGTACAACTCCTTTTCATGGGCGAGTTCGACCATGTTTTCGGAAATGTCGATGCCGGTCATGTCGTCGACCATGTCGCGCAGCGCTTCGCCGGTCAGGCCGGTTCCGCAACCGAGATCGAGCAGGCGCTGGAAGGGGCCGAGCGAGAGCGCCTGCAGCCGCTGGCGCACCATCATCGGCACGGCATAGCCGAGCTGCTCGACGAGCATGTCCTCGAACACTTCGGCATGCTGGTCGAACAGGGTTTCGACATAGGCGTCCGGCGCCTTGGGCGGGGTTTCGCCGCGTCCCATGGAGGCGATGCGCACGGCAGCGCCGCCATGATCCTCGGGATCGATTTCCAGCACCTTGCGATAGGCCTCGACGGCGGCATCGATATCGCCGGCCTTTTCGAGTTCGAGCGCGTGGTTATAGGCTTCCGCCAGGGCTTCCTCGTCGATCTTCGTCATTCCCGTGCGCTCCTTGAACCTTTTCCGATGCTCTAAAGAGCATGGCCGGGAATGGCAAGGACAAGAAGGCGCGGGCGAAGATTCAATGAAGGATGAATTCGCCCTTCAGCGCCCGCCATTCGCCGGCGGAGATCAGTTTGCGGTGGACGTAGCGAACCGAATGCAGCGGGCCTTCCAGCTTTTCTTCCCAGAACTTCAGGAAATGGCGCATCTCCGGAAAGTCCGGAGCGAGGTCGTAATGCTGCCAGACATAGGTCTGGAGGATCGCCGGGTGGTCCGGCATGCGGTAGAGAATATGGGCCGTGGTGACGCCATAGCCCTTCAGTTGCAGTTCCATGTCCTTACTCATGACGACCTCGCTTTCAAAGCTGCCGCAGTCGTGGGCTGCATCTTCAAAAGAGAACACAAGCAAGGTTAACCGAGCCTTTACACAAAGCTCATTATAGCGCATTTAATGTTTGAATTCAAATGCTTGGCAGCAGTCATATTCGAGTGCTGCCAAGATGGTTCAGCGCTTGAGGTGGCGGGTCAGCCGCGCCTCGATCGCGGCCCATGCATGGCGCAGCAATTCGACGATCGAGAGATAGAAGATCGCCGCCCAGAGATAGGTCTGGTAATCGAAGGTGCGCGAGAAGACGTATCGTGTCTGCCCCATCAGATCGAGCACGGTGACGACCGCGACGATCGCCGAACCCTTGATCATCAGGATGATCTCGTTGCCATAGGGGCGCAGCGCGACGATCAGCGCTTGCGGCAGGATGATCTTGCGGAAGGTGACCGTGGGCGGCAGGCCCAGCGATTGCGCGCCTTCATGCTGGCCCTTGGGCACGCTGAGAATGGCACCACGCAGGATTTCCGCCTGGTAGGCGGCGGTGTTCAGCATCATCGACAGCATGCCGCAATACCAGGCTTCGCGGAAGAACCACCACAGGCCGACCGCTTCCAGCTGCGGACGGAAGCTGCCGAAGCCGTAATAGATCAGGTAAAGCTGCGCCAGCAGCGGCGTGCCGCGAAAGACATAGACATAGCAATACGCAAGCGCATTGAGAAAGCGATTGCTCGACATCCGCGCAAACGCAATCGGCAGCGAAAGAAGCGCACCAAGCACCAGAGACAGGCCGACCAGCGACAGCGTCACCCAGAGACCGGAGAGATAGCGCGGCCCGTAGCGCGTGAACTTTTCGACATCCCAGCCGGAGACGATCATGGTGATGAGCCCGATGCCCAGCAGCGCCCAGAGCGTCAAGAATGCGACGCCGACGATGCGGCTGCCGGTGACCGGTTTTGCCGCCTTGGCGGGCGCGGGCCGTGCGGGGATCAGTTCCTGCACATAGCTCATCGGCGCTTCTCCGAACGATGCGCCCATTTTTCGATATGGCGCAGCCCATAGGAGGAGATGATCGCCAGGATCAGGAACAGGATGCAGGCGAGGACATAGAAGAAGAAGGCTTCCTTGCTGACCTTGGCGGCAACGCCGGTCTGGCGAAGGATATCGGCAAGGCCGATCACCGAGACGAGGGCGGTATCCTTGAGCAGGTTCATCCACAGATTGCCGAGACCGGGCAGGGCGATCCGAACCAGCTGCGGTACGATGACCAGCGCCATGGTTCGGCTGCGCCTCAGTCCCAGCGCATCGCCGGCCTCGTATTGTCCGTGGGGGATCGCCTTGAAGGCCGAAAGCAGCACTTCGGAGCAATAGGACGAAAACACCACCGACAGCGCCACCATGCCGGCGAAAAAGGCATTGATCTCGATGCGCTCGTCATAGCCGATGGCGGCGAACGCCGATTGGATGAGGATTTGCGCGCCATAATAGACGATGAACAGCGTAAGAAGTTCCGGCAGGCCACGGAAGATCGTGGTGTAGATGCCGGCGGCCAGCCGCAGCACCTTGTCCTCCGCCTGCAGCGCCAGCGCCACGAAGAAACCGATGGCCAGACCCAGCGGCAGCGTCGCCAGCGCCAGCGAAATCGTCACCTTGACGCCGAAGGCGATTTCGTCTCCCCAGCCGGCATCGCCGCAAGCGACGACCGTCGAGGAGCCGAACAGGCTGAAAACCCCGGCAGGTCCGCAAAACGGGTCGAAAACATAGGAAATCCAGGCCCAGAACGAGCCCCAGGCGGAAAACAATCCGCTCATGCCAATTATCCCCTTTGCGGTTGGATCCGCATTTTGATTGCTGTGTCTGCCTCATGTGCCGATGGCGAAAGAACAAGTCTTTCGCCATCGAGTCAATTCATACCTGAATACGATCAGCCGCCATAGACGTCGAAGTCGAAATACTTCTTGTTGATTTCCTGATACTTGCCGTTTGCGCGGATCGCCTTGATTGCGGCGTTGAATTTTTCGCGCAACGCGTCGTCGCCCTTGCGGATGGCGATGCCGGCGCCCTGGCCGTTGATCTTCACATCGATCGGCAGCGGCGCGAGCAGCTTGCAGCAGGCGCCGTCCGTGGTCTTCAGCCACTGCGACAGCACCACGATATCGTCGACCACGGCATCGACGCGGCCATTGGCGATGTCGAGCTTGTATTCATCGGCGGTTGGGTAAAGCTTGGGCTCGGACTGCTTCATGTGAGCTTCGATATAGTTGGCATGCGTGGTGCCGGACTGCACGCCGATCGTCTTGCCGGCCAGCGATGCCTCGGAGGCATCGGTCAGCGTCGAATCCTTCGGCACGACGATGGCCGGCGGCGTGTTGTAATATTTGTCGGTGAAGTCGACCTTCTGCTTGCGTTCGTCGGTGATCGACATTGAGGCGATGATTGCGTCGAATTTCTTGGCCTGCAGGGCAGGGATGATGCCGTCCCAGTCCTGGGTGACGAATTCGCAGGTGACCTTCATCTCATCGCACAGCGCCTTGGCGACATCGATGTCGAAGCCGGTCAGCGAACCGTCCGATTCGAGATTGTTGAAGGGCGGGTAGGCGCCTTCTGTTCCGATGATCACCTTCTCGCCGTCGGCAAGGGCATTGCCGGCGAAAAGAGACAGGGCGGCGAGGGAAGCCGCTGCCAGAAGGCGGTTGGCGATACGCATGGGGGTCCTCTCTGTTGGCGGGCGCCGGGTGGTTGTTGTCTCCGGTCGCCAAATGGGTGCGAGCGAAACTCGCGAGTGACGATATTCCCGCGCCTTGCGAGAAAAGCAACATAAAATCGGCCACATCCCCTGGGTGTTGTCGCTATGACTGCAACGATGCAGAGGCATTGTTTTCGGAACGATTGCGTCGTTGATGCGTTGCCGGTGACGCAAAATGGTCATTCATCGCCGGTTAAGTCGCCCTTGGATAGCCATGAATAGCGATCAAGACAGCCGCGCCCCGCGTCAAATCGCGCGCGGCACATGACAAACCTCGAAAGAGAGGAAGATAGATGACGCTTCGATCCAGACTGTTCGCCGGTGTCGCCCTGCCGTTTCTGTCGGTAGCGATGACGGTCCAGCCGGTTTTCGCCGCGAACGACCAGCAAACCTTTGAAATTGCCCAGTCGAGCGATGAGCAGCAGCCGGCGGTTCTGCCGGAAGAGCAGCCACAGGCGCAGCCAGAAGAACAGCCTGCCGAGCCGCAGGAAAAAACCCGGAAGCAGCAGCCCGCCGAGGAGGCAGCCCCTGCCCAGGAGCAGGCGGCGCCCCAGCCGGAACCAGAGGCGCAGGCTCCCGCCGAACAGCCTGCCGCCGCGCCGCAGCCTGAACCTGCACCTGCACCTGCCGAGCAGCCACAACAGGAGCAGGCGGCGCCGCAGCCCGAACCAAAGGCCGAAGCACCTGCCGAACAGCCCGCTGCCGAGCCGCAGCCGCAAGCCGCGCCCGCCGAGCAGCCCCAGCAGGAACAGCCCGCGCCCAAGCGCCGTAAGCATGCCGAGGAGCAACCTGCCGACCAGCAGGAGCAGGCCCCGCAACGCAAGCACAAGAAGCAGCAGCCCGAACCAGAAGCCCAGGCGCCGGCCGAGCAGCCGCAGCAACAGCCTGCCGAACAGCAGCAACCGGAAGCGGCGCCGGCCGAGCAGCAGCCACAGGCTGAACAGCCAGCCGCGCCCCAGGCCGAGCAGCCGGCAGCTCCGCAGCCTAGTGAGCAGCCCCAGCCGGATAGCGCACCGGCGCAGCCCGCGCCGCAGCCTCAGACGCAGGGCGAAAATGGTGCAGCCGCACCGGCCCCGGATGCCGCCGCCCAGCAGCCTCCCGCGCCGCCCATTGTCGACAAGCGCACGGTCGAGGAACAGAAGGCCATCGCCGCCGATCCCTCGAAGACGGATGAAACCGTCGTGCTGCCTGTGACGAACGGCGCCGCCGTGCTCGATAGCGACAAGGACGCCGATAATCGCGGTGGTCAGTCCGCCCGAGAGGAGCGCCGCCGCCAGCGTGAGGCGCAGCGCAGCGAGCAGGCCGCGCCGCCACCGAAGAACGATGCCGAGGCTCAGGCCGCCGCGCCGCAGGTCAAGGTCGAGGAAGTGCGCAAGCAGATCGAAGAAAAGGGTCAGCGCATTGACGCCGCCCCGCAATTCGCCCTGCCGACGGCCGTTCAGGGCGGTGCAGCAATGCAATCCGGCACGGCCGATGGCCAAAGCGCCGGCGGTGGCCGCAATGCCCAGGGCGGCAACACGACCATCAACAACAGCACCGTCAACAATACGGTCAACAATGTCGTCATCGTCCAGCAGAACGACAATCGCACCGTCCTGCGCGTTGACAATCATATGGTCGTGCGTGGCGACGATCGTCCGCGCCTGAGCCGCGACGCCGAGGAAACGCGTTACGACCGCCTGCCGCGCGGCCGTTATCGCGAGACCATCGAGCGGCCGAATGGCGTGCGCCTGATCACAATCTATAATCAGTATGGCGACATCATCCAGCGCTCGCGCATCGGCTCGGACGGCGAGGAATATCTGCTGGTCTACGCGCCGGATGCCGATCGCGATGAACCGCCTGTCGTCTACGACGCCGGCCGCGATCTGCCGCCGATGCGCCTGAGGATTCCTGTCGAGGATTACATCATCGACACCTCCAGCGAACCGGATCGGGATTATTACGATTTCCTCGCAGAACCGCCGGTGGAGCGTGTCGAGCGCACCTATTCCATCGACGAGGTGAAGTATTCGGCCCGTCTGCGCGACAAGGTTCGTCGTATCGATCTCGACACGATCACCTTCGCGACCGGCAGCGCCGAGGTTCCGATGAGCCAGGCGCGCACGCTGCGCAAGGTGGCCGACGCCATCCAGAAGGTGCTCAAGCGCGATCCGGGCGAGACCTTCCTGATCGAAGGCCATACGGACGCCGTCGGCTCGGATCAGTCGAACCTGATACTCTCCGACAAGCGTGCGGATTCAGTCGCTTCGCTCTTGACCGAAGTCTACGGCATCCCGCCTGAGAATATGACGACGCAGGGCTATGGCGAGCGGTATTTGAAGGTGCGCACCCAATCTGCCGAACAGCAGAACCGCCGCGTCACCATTCGCCGCGTCACCACTCTGGTGCGCCCGGTCGCCAAGCACTGATCCATCGCGCAAACCAAACAGCTATCGACGCCGCCGGTCTCCGGCGGCGTTTTGCATTCAGGATGCGGGATCGGGAACCGGCAGCTTCACCGTTGCGACGATAAAATCGGCTATGGCTGCTGTGTCGTCGAGATCGAAAACTGGAAGGTCCGCATCGGCCACCGCATGATCGGCGGCGATTGCGACGATATGCGGGTCGGTGGGCGCCAGCGGCGTGCGGTTGTTCGCCTCAAGCCGCCGGGCTTCGATCTTGGGGATCGGTTCGCGCTTGTAGCCCTCGATCAGCACGAGATCGCATGGCGCCAGCCGCGAAAGGATGTCCTCGAAGCTTGGCTCCGGCGCGCCGCGCAATTCATGCATGATCGCAAACCGCGTGCCCGAAACGATGGTGACTTCATGCGCGCCAGCCTGACGATGGCGATAGCTGTCGGCGCCGACCTTGTCGATGTCGAAGTCATGATGGGCGTGCTTGATGGTCGAAACGCGATAGCCGCGACGAGTCAGTTCGGCGACGATGCGCACCGCAAGCCCTGTCTTGCCGGAATTCTTCCAGCCGGAAATGCCGAAAATGCGATTGTTCGTCATGCCGCGCCATTCTCCAGTATCTGCTGCGCCCGCAAGAAATCCTCCGGCGTGTTGACGTTGAAGAACGGGTCGAAGCCTTGCGCGGTGGCTTCGAACTCGACGATCCGCGTCTGATGGCGGTCGAGAAAGCCACGAATGCTGCGTCGTTCGTCGTTCAGCACGAAGTGACGCAGGTCCTCCTTCAGCGCCAGCGGCCAGAGGCCGAAAACCGGGTGGTCGCGCCCTTGCGAGGCCGCGACGGCAATGACCTCCTCGCCATCGACCGCATCCACCAGCCGGCTGCAAAGATCGGTTGGAAAGAAGGGGCTGTCGACCGGAACGGCCAGCAGATGGGTCGCTGCGGGATCGAGACGCGCTTCCAGCCCGGCAAGGATGCCGGCGAGCGGCCCGAGCCTGCCTGGAATGCTGTCCGGAATACGGACGAGATCGTGCATAGCCGCAAAATCCGAACGCGCATTGAGCGCCAGCGTCGACACCTGCGGACGCAACCGCGCGGCGATATGGGCAAGCAGCGTCGAGCCCGAAAAGGCAAGCAGCGCCTTGTCCTGCCCCATGCGGCGCGATTGTCCGCCGGCAAGGATCAGGCCGGGTGGCTGGGGAAGGGGTGGTCGGTTCACCTTACCCTCCGCATGACTTGGATGGCGCAGATTGCACAGTTTATGTCGGCTTTTGTCGCAGTATATGGCATGTCGGCAAAAGCTCTTTTAAAACAAGCGCTTTTGCAAGGCTTTTTAATTCTTCCTCAATTCTCTTGGCTCAGCTTCGGCTTAACGCTCTTGCATGATGCAAGAATTGACAGGATCCGGCTGGGCCGAGCGATGATCTCCCGGCCCCGGATTGCGCGCCGGCAGAGGTCACCCCTTGTTTTCTATTGATCGTCTTTTGCAAAGCCGCCGAATCGTAACCAAGGTGCTGCTCTTCGTGGTGCCTTTCGTGGCCCTGATTACCGGGGTCGGCCTCGTCGGATATTATACCGCCACCATGCTGAACGGTCACATGACCGTCACCCGTTCGACCATCGAGAACATCGGTGATTTCGAGAACCTTCAGGCGAGCCTTCTGAACTTTACCAGCGCTCCCGCCGAAGATAGCCGGGCCGCGCTGGCCCAGGCGATCGAACGGCAGGAAAGTGGCATCAAGGTTCTTGAGGGGCTGCTGACCAGCGACGATCAGCGCACCGCTTTGGAGCGCGTTACCGGCCTTGGCGAGCGGATGCGCGAGCGCGACGACGCGCTATGGACGATTAAGTCGCAGCGCGACGGCATCGATCACGAGATGCTTTCCGGTCTCGCCACCCTGGGTGGCTATGCCGATGCGGTCAAGAACCAGATCGACGTGATCCGCACCGAGTTTTCCGACAAGGAAGCGTTCGCCAAGGGGCTGCTCTTCGATGCCTCCGCCTTCAAGAGCCTGTCGGACCGGATGATCAAGATCCGCACCGCGATCACCAAGGAAACCGATGCCGCCGCCCAGATGAAGGCTGCCGGCACCTATGTTCCGGCTTTGACCAAGGAATTGTCCAAGGCCGACGGTCTGCTGACCGCCAAAGGCAAGGAAGCAGTCAAGCCGGTCGCCGATCTCCAGGCCAAGCTCGAAGCCGTGATCAAGGGGAAGGATCCGGTCGAGGCCCAGGCGACCGCCATTCTCGCAAGCCTTTCGTCTTTCCCGGCACTGGAACAGAAGCTGGCGGAAAAGGCGGTCTCCAATTCCAACACCGCTGCCGAGCGTTTCGTCGGGCTCGACAAGGATGTCAGCCAGTTGCGCGACCTCCTGCAATTCGTCGACCAGTCGCTGCAATCGATCGCGAAGCTGCGGCTCGATGTCAATCAGATGCGCGTGCAACTGACGACGGAAGCGCGTGACGTCGTGATGGGCGATCTTGCGGAACTGACGATTTCCAGCTCGGTCATTTCGCAGCTCGGGGCCAAGAACAGCACGATGCGCGATTTCGCCGGCAAGGTGACGCCGATCGTTCAGCTGATCGACAAATCCTCGACCGAAATGCTGCTCGGCGCCGCCAATTGGCAGTCGGCGCGGGGCGCCACCGTCGATATCCTCAATGCCGCCATGGCCGATCTGAAGGGTTTCGTCAGCAACGCGCAGGAGCTCGGCAAGGAAGACAGCGAGCGCTCCGCCAAGGTTTCGGTGCTCGCCATGGTCATCGGCACCCTGCTGGCCATCGTCGGCGGCCTGATGCTGGTGGAAAGCCTGCGCGGTCCGCTGAAGCGTGTCAACGAAACCATGACACGTCTGGCGCGGGGCGATCTCGACGTCGCCATCGATGGCCGCGACCGTGGCGACGAAATCGGAGACATGGTCCGTTCCGTTGCCGTGTTCCGCGATAATGCGCTGGAAAACGTGCGCCTGGAGCAGGAGGCAAACGCAGCCCGCGAGGCGACGGCGCAGGAAGCGGCCCGCCGCGCCGCCGAGCGCGCTCGCATCGAGTCCGAACAGAAGCAGGCGCTTGCCGCCCTGTCGGACGTGCTGCAAAAACTCGCCGCCGGCGACCTGCAGGAAGGCATGAGCGAGGAGCTGTCGGCCGACTTCATCGAGATGGCGCATACTTACAACAATGCCGTCGGCGCGCTGCGCCACACCCTGTCGGACGTCCGCTCGACGACCGAGGAAATTCGTGGCGGCACCGGCAATCTTGCGGCGTCTGCCGACGATCTCGCCCGGCGCACCGAGCAGCAGGCGGCAGCACTCGAACAGAGCTCGCGTGCGCTCCGCCATCTCAGCGACGTCGTGCGCTCCACCGCAGACAGCGCCCGACGCACATCTGAGACCGTCAATCAGACACAGGGGCATGCGCAGCGTTCGGGCGAAATCGTCGCCCGCGCCGTTCATGCCATGGGCGAGATCAACCAGTCCTCGGAAAAGATCGCCACCATCATTGGCGTCATCGACGAGATCGCCTTCCAGACCAACCTGCTGGCGCTCAACGCCGGCGTCGAGGCCGCGCGCGCCGGTGAAGCGGGACGAGGCTTTGCCGTGGTGGCGCAGGAAGTGCGCGAACTGGCGCAGCGCTGTGCAGGTGCGGCCCGCGAAATCAAGGGCCTCATCCAGGCAAGCTCCGCTCAGGTCCAGAGCGGCGTGACGCTGGTCGAGGAAACCGGTGGCGCGCTATCGGTGATCATCAAGCATGTGAGCGAAGTGCAGCAGCTCGTCGCCGCGATTTCGGCTGCGACAAGCGAGCAGTCCACCGGCATCAGCGAAGTCAGCAAAGCCGTGCACGAGGTCGAACTGATCACCCAGCAGAACGCCGCCATGGTCGAGGAAAACAACGCCGAGATCCACGGCCTTCGCCAGCGCGTCGGCCTTCTGGCCGAAGAGATCGACCACTTCAAGATCAGCGATCACCAGATCGATCTCGGCTATCACGGCGATAGCCGCTGGCGCAGCAACGCGGCGTGATCCCGAAATAAAAAAACGGCCTCTTCGGAGGCCGTTTTCATGCCATAGAGCCGGCAGCGCTTTTCCTTTACTTCATGCCCGCGGCAGGGTTGTCGCTTAATATGCGCGGAAGCATTCGCTTTCACAGGGTTGTTCCAGAAATCAACAGCGGCTCGCATTCAAAGCGTCGGTCACGCGCCAGTTTTCGCAGTTTCAAATCTGCTCGGGTCTGGAACCGCCTGACACCAATGCATATAATAATGGCTCGAGAATCGGGTCTAGAGGAGGATGGCGTGAACTTTGTCAAACCCAGCCCTCTTGGGGCAAGCAAGGCAGCCGTTTACAGATTCGCGGAAGATGTCGCCAAGCAAGTAAAATACGAGATTGGCGAGAATATGCGAGCTTTCGTGTCCCGCTTGGGAGGGCGAATTTCGTTTCATGAGGACGTTCAACCAGGCGATGAATTTCCGGAATCTATTATCGTGCAGCCAAACGGCGAGTTTCAGATATTTCTGCCAACGGTGACCACTGCAGAGCGCGACCGCTTTACGATCGCTCATGAGCTTGGACACCTTTTCCTGCATTTCCCAAAAGTGAAGCGCGAGCGTGCTGGACAGCCCATGGCGGCAACACGCAGAGTCGATCAGAATGATCCGTCTCAAAATCGGGCTGAGTGGGAAGCTAACTGGTTTGCTGCTGCGTTCCTGATGCCTGAACAGGACTTTCGCGAATGCCATGCAAAGGCCCACAGCGCGGCTGATGTTGCGAAAAAATTTGGTGTCAGTCAAAGCGCTGCGGAAGTCCGAGCAAGCACGTTGGGTCTCTAAAGCTTGTCAAGTTGTCCCGAGTACAGAATACGTTTGTTTATGTCGGTTGATCTCGTCGGTTCAACCGCGTTTAAAGCCAATAAGAAACACGCCGAACCACAGAACTGCAGTCCGTCGCCGGCTTGGGTCGATGAATTCAGGACGTTCTATAAAGATTTCCCTATCGAGGTCACAAAGGCCTACGATTTGGTTGTGAAAGCTCTCGGCGATGAGCTGCAAGGCGACATTGGCAACAGGCCTCGTGTCTGGAAAACCATCGGGGACGAAATCATTTTCTGTGGCCGCGTGCATAGCGTTGAGCATGCAGCCGCCTCCGTCTCCGCTTTTCTGAAGGCTCTTGAGCAATATTCAAAAAGGCTGGAGCAGGATGAGAAGCCTCTTCGGCTTAAAGGTGCCGGTTGGTTGGCGGCGTTCCCTGCGCCAAATATCAGCATAGCAGTGACTTCTGACCCCGTAGCGGGTCAGCCCGAAGCAATGGCAATGCCAAGTGAAAACACCGAAGACTTCGAGAAGGCTGCCGATGAAGCGCCGAGCAGGTTCGATTTCCTCGGGAAGGGGATTGATACCGGCTTCCGGATCGCAAAGAACGCTTCTGAAGATCGCTTCGTGGCCTCTGTTCAATTGGGCTACGTGCTTGCTCGGGCTGCGACCAAGAAGAAGTTTCCACATTCGTTCGGATATCATGGGCGCAAAACATTGCGGGGAGTTGTCGATGGTGCTCCCTATCCAGTGATATCCGTCGATACGGAGCGCAGTGAAATCAAATCAAAACTGAAGAGTCGCGAGGCTGCATTGACGGGCGAAACAACCGTCCAGGCACACGCTTTGTCCGACTTCTTGGAAACGTTTATGATGGTGGTCAATATTGATCTGCCGTGCCTTGGCGAAGGCCAGCAGGCTTGGGGCAGCGGTTGGCCTGAAAGCTATCATCGTTATCAAGCTGCGTTCGAAGAGAACCTTAAGATCGACGACGCAAATGTGCAGCAGGTCGCAAACGCTATCGACCCTGATGTGCCCGATGATAACTCCCTTGATGATGCAAAGTCCTTTCTCGATGAGCTCGTTTCATCCACAGAGCAGAGCAGCATCAATACACTTTCTAAGGCCGCCGATATATAAATAGGCGTTTTCTTGGCAGCTTCGCTGAATAAGTACAACCCGAGTAAAAACGCTCATATTTCAGATGAAATGTCTGTTACTGTCAAAACCTGTCCCCATGACGCGGGCGAGGGCATAGGCCTTTCACTCTTACTGAAGTTGTGGTTTGCGCAGAAAAGAGTTGCGATCGGCGGATTTGATCCGGAGCCAGGAATCGCGGCCATCGCGGATGACGCGTACTGGAATTTCGACACCTGCCGGGCCGCTGTCCCAGACCTTGCGGTAGAAATCGGCAAGGCCATCGACTTCGCCATCCCGGATTTCCGAAATGACATCGCCGCGCTTCAGGCCGGCAAGCTGCGCAGGGCTCTTGTCGGCGACACTCATCACCACGACGCCGCCGCTCGCTTCCGCCGAGAAGGCGCCGAGCCAGGGACGCGGCGTGCGGTTGACTTGCCCGGTATTGAGCACGTCGTCGAGGATGGGGCCAAGGAGATCGATCGGAACGATCATGTTGATATCCGAAACTTCGCCGCCACGGCTCATCTGCAGGCGCAACGAGCCGATGCCGACAAGTTGCCCTTGGTCGTCGATGAGGGCAGCGCCGCCCCAGGAGGGATGCGCCGGAGCTATGAACAGGGCGTCGTCCAGAAGATATTCCCAGTAACCGGCAAATTCCTGGCGTGCGACGATCTTGCTTCTGACCGCGTGACGGCTGCCGTCGATCAGCGTCACGCCATCGCCGATCTTCGCGGCAGCCGATTCGGCGAAGCGGATCGGAGGAACATCGAGCGCGCCGAGCGCCTGGATCAAGCCGAAACCCGTTTCCTGGTCATAGGCCAGCGCGTGGCCAGCCACGATGCGGCCGTCATGCAGCGTCAGCCAGACCTGGGTCGCCTCGGTGATCAGGTAGCCGATTGTGAGCACCAGACCGTTTTCCCGGATGACGACGCCGCTGCCTTCGCGGTGCGTACCCAGCGTCTTGGCCGTGAATGCGTTGTCGGGAATCGTCGCGCTGACGGCGACGATCGAACGCTGAATGCTGTCGATATCCATGCCATCCATCCTGTTTTCCGGGCCGGCACATAAAGGGCAGGGCAGCCCTTCTCACATTACCATAGCTATGAACGACGACGGGCCGGAACAAGGGATGGCGCCCGCACAAATCGCGCAACCGCATGTTTTTTATGCGCTCGCCTCAAATTGCCTCGTCCGCTCCGTCAGCCGCCGGTCACGCTCATATGGCGCGCGACGGCCGGTTTTTGGCGGGTGCGGTCGATAATGAAATCATGGCCCTTCGGCTTGCGGGTGATCGCTTCGTCGATGGCCGACATCAGGAGGGCGTCGTCGCTGGAAGCGCGCAAGGCAGCGCGCAGGTCGGCGGCGTCGTTCTGCCCAAGGCACATGTAGAGCGTGCCGGTGCAGGTCAGGCGCACGCGGTTGCAGCTCTCGCAGAAATTATGGGTCATCGGCGTGATGAAGCCGAGGCGGCCGCCGGTCTCCGCAACATCGACGTATCGCGCCGGCCCGCCGGTGCGATAGGGAATGTCGGTGAGGGTGAATTGTCCGGCCAGCTGCTCGCGCAGCACGGAAAGCGGCATGTATTGGTCGGTACGGTCCTCGTCGATCTCGCCCATCGGCATGGTTTCAATGACCGTCAGGTCCATGCCTCGGCCATGGGCGAAACGCAGCATGTCCGGAATTTCGTGATCGTTGAAATTCTTCAAAGCCACCGCGTTGAGCTTGATCTTGAGGCCGGCCTTCTGGGCGGCATCGATGCCGTCCATCACCTTGTCGAAATCGCCCCAACGGGTGATCTGGCGGAACTTCTCCGGGTTCAGCGTGTCGAGCGAGACATTGATGCGGCGCACGCCGCTATCGTAGAGCTCGCTTGCGAAGCGCGCGAGTTGCGATCCGTTGGTGGTCAGCGTCAGCTCTTCCAGCCGGCCTTCATCGATGTGACGGCCGAGCGAGCGGATGAGATACATGATGTTCTTGCGGACCAGCGGCTCGCCGCCTGTTAGCCGCAGCTTGCGCACACCCTTTGCGATGAAGGCGGAACAGATGCGATCCAGCTCTTCCAGCGTCAGCAGGTCCTTCTTGGGCAGGAACTGCATGTTCTCTGCCATGCAATAGGTACAGCGGAAGTCGCAGCGATCGGTCACCGACACGCGCAGATAGCTGACCCGTCGGCCGAAGGGGTCGATCATCGGCGATTTGTCCGCAATCAGCGGTGCGCCTTGCATGGGTTTGGTCAAGCTATTCACAGGTGTTCTCCATTACCCCCACAATGTGTTCTTCCAAAACGGCATCGTCAAGGCAGCCGGAGCAAACGCCACGGCCAGTTTGCGCTTGCACGGCGTTGTGGCGCAACGTACTCCTGTCGCGAAAAGACAAGCAATATTTTCTGCCGTGGTGACTACCGGATCGGCCGGCCGAACGAATGCGCTCTCCGCAACTGCCTCTTTTGGCCTTCGGGCGGGACGCGCGTTCAAAACAAAGAGTTGGATAGACGCACATGACAACAGCCTGGCCCACGGAACTTCGAGTCTCTAAGGACCGGCACCGTCTGGTCGTTGCCTTCGACGACGGCGCCCGTTTCGACATTTCCGCAGAACTCATGCGCGTGCTTTCGCCCTCGGCGGAAGTGCAGGGCCACGGGCCGGGGCAAAAGGTCACGGTGCCGGGAAAGCGCAACGTCGCGATCCTCTCGGTGACGCCCACCGGCAATTACGCGGTGCGCATCGGTTTCGACGACATGCACGATACCGGGATTTTCACCTGGACCTATCTGCGCGAACTCGGCGAAACCGGCGAGACGCTATTTGCCGCCTATGAGCAGGAACTGGCGGACAAGGGCATGAGCCGCGACCACGCCGAAAAGCCGCGCTGACAAGAGGAAGACACATGGCCGTCGAAGGACACGCAACCGATCTGGCGAAAGTCGTCGTCCTCCTGGCCGCCGGCGTTGTCGCCGTGCCGCTGTTCAAGCGCATCGGCCTTGGCTCCGTGCTGGGCTATCTCGCGGCGGGGCTGGCGATCGGGCCGTTCGGCTTCGGCTTCTTTTCCGATTCGCAGGCGGTGTTGCACATCGCCGAACTCGGCGTCGTGATGTTCCTGTTCATTATCGGACTGGAAATGCAGCCCTCGCGCCTGTGGGACATGCGCAAGGATATCTTCGGGCTTGGCGCTTTGCAGGTCGGGGTCTGCATCGTGGCGTTGACCGTTCTGGCGCATTTCCTGTTCGGCTACACGCCCGAAACCGCCTTCGTCGCCGGAACCGGCTTCGTGCTGACCTCGACGGCGATCGTCATGCAGATGCTGCAGGAACGAAACGCCGTCTCGGCCGTCAAGGGACAACGCATCGTCGCCATCCTGTTGTTCGAGGATCTGGCGATCGTCCCGCTGCTGGCCATCGTCGCGCTTCTGGGCGGTGGCGGTGAAGCCGTCACCCTGACCGAGAGACTGACCTCGATTGCCATTGCCATCGGCGCGCTGGCGGCCCTGATCGTTGCCGGGCGGTATCTGCTCAATCCGTTGTTTCGGGTGCTGGCAGCGGCCAATGCCCGCGAAGTGATGACGGCTGCGGCCCTGCTTGTCGTGCTCGGCTCCGCCTTCGCCATGCAGCTCAGCGGCCTTTCGATGGCGATGGGCGCCTTCCTCGCCGGCGTACTGCTGTCCGAATCTTCCTTCCGGCATCAGCTCGAGGCGGATATCGAGCCGTTCCGTGGCATCCTGCTTGGCCTGTTTTTCCTCGGCGTCGGCATGGCGATCGACCTTAAGGTCATTGCAGCGAACTGGCCGGTGGTGCTGGCCGGCGTTGCCGTCTTCATGGTCGCCAAGGCGGCGCTGATCTATCTCGTGGCGCGCTTTGCCCGCGCCAGCCGCTCCGAAGCGCTCGAGCGGGCGGTGCTGATGGCGCAGGGCGGTGAATTTGCATTCGTCCTTTATGCGGCTGCCCTTGCCGTCGGCCTGATCGATGGTGAGACCAACGCCATCCTCAGTGCGACGATCATCCTGTCGATGGTGCTGACGCCGCTGATGGTCATCGTACACGACCGGGTAGCCCCGAAGCCGAAGCCGGATACCAAAGGTCTCCTCGCGCCTGAAAACGTCGAGGGAACGGTGCTGATGATCGGCTTCGGCCGGTTTGGCCAGATCGTTTCCCAGCCGCTGCTGGCGCGGGGCTATACCGTATCGATGATCGACAAGGATGCCGAGTTTATCCGCGACGCCGCCGATTTCGGCTTCAAGGTCTATTACGGCGATGCATGCCGTCCGGAAATCCTGCATGCCGCCGGCGCGGCAACCGCCAGGGCGATCCTGATCATGGTCGACGACAAGGATGCGGCGCTGAAGATTGCGGAACATGTCCGCCACGAATATCCGCTGGTGCCGGTGCTGGCGCGCGCCTTCGATCGCGGCCATGCCATCGACCTGATCAATGCCGGCGTCAATTTCCAGGTACGCGAGACGGTCGAATCAGCCTTCCGCTTCGGCGAGGAGACTTTGCGGACGTTGGGGGAGGATCCCGACGTTGCGGCAAGCATCGTGGAGGAAGCCCGCGAAACCGACCGCCAGCGCTTTGAGCTTGACCTTGTCGGCGGCATCTATGCCGGCCGCGCCCTCATTCGCGGCAATGCCCAGCCGGCCGACCTCGTGGCGGCGCGCACCGGTCGCGCCCGGGCGGCCCGCGACGCGGCGCGAGAAGCGGCCGAGGCTGCAGGTGCAGCCGAGACGCCAAGCTGAATTGATCATTTTTTGGAGAGGGAAAGGGTAACGAGATGAAGAAAGGTCTATTGGCAGTGGCGGCTATGGTCTGCGGCCTGTTGTCGGCGGAGATTGCCCGCGCCGACGAACTGATCGAGCAGTATAATGCCTATATCGGCGAGGACGATCTCTACAATTCCAATGGCGGTCGGCTGACGCAGCCCTGGCAGGTCATCCGCCAGGATCGCGCCAATTACCATCGTTTCAACATCCGCCAGCGCGGCGACCAGGGGGATGATTTCTTCGCTTCGGCCCGCAATCGCGACCTGGCCGAACGCATGATCAGCCGTGGCACCATCACCCGCCAGGCGGCGCGTGCGTTGCTCAACGGCGATTGCAACATCCATGTGGAAATCTATCGCGGCGGGAATGGCGATTATATCGACGTCACCGTCTACTGATCGTCGAGACCGGATTGCGCATCGGCGCAATCCGGGACGGCTGAGCTATTTCTTGTAGATCAGCCAGCTCTTGACGAAGTCTTTCTTCATGCCGTCTTCGAACTTCATCGTCCGGTTCCGGCCGCCGCTCTTGGCGCTATAGAGGGCGACATCGGCGCGGCTGTACAGTTCGCCGGCATCGGCTGCTTCGGACGCCATGCACAGGCCGAGCGAAATGGTCACAGGGCCGTAATTGACGCCGGTCTTGGAGTTCTTGAACGGCGTGGTCTCAAGGACGCGGCGGATGCGCTCGCAAACCTGCAGCGCTTCCTCTTCCGTCTGGCCCTCGACAATGATGGCGAATTCCTCGCCGCCCGTGCGGGCCACGAAGACGTCGCGCCGAAGATTGCTGCGAATGATGCTGGCCACGGTTGCGAGGATCTTGTCGCCGACCGGATGGCCGAACGTATCGTTGATTCGCTTGAAATGGTCGATATCGGCAATGATGAGGCTCGTCAGATTAAGCGCCATCGGGTCGTCGTAAAGCGAGACGAGCTTGTCGTCGAAAGCACGGCGATTGGCGAGCCGCGTCAGCGAATCGGTGTTGGCGATGCGCTTGTATTCGTCGAGTTCGCGGCGAACCTGATCCATTTCTTCCGACTTGCGCGCGACACCTTCTACGGTCTTCTCGCCATGCGCCATGGTGTTGCCGGTGGCTTCCTGCAGAAGCTGAACGGCGTTGCGCAACAGGTCGGCGCTGGTGGACTGCTTGCTGTTGATGCGCTCGTAGGTCTCGCCGAGCAGCTTGTTGTAGCTGTCGAGGGAGGTTTGTTCCTGGCGCATCAGGCGCATCAGGCCGTCGAGTTCATTGATCAGCTTGAGATGGGCCGTCTCGAAAATGCGGGCCTGACCGTGAATGGCGTGCTGCTGGGCGATTGCGTCCAGTTCTTCCTGTGTCGCGCGATTGCCCAACGCCGCCAGATCGCGCGTCAGGGCCGGGTTCGATCCGATATATGCTTCGTAGAACAGTTCGTAGTTGCGAGGTATGGGAGCCACTCCCATCGTCCGCATCGCGTACGTGATTTGTCCTGCGATGTCAGGGATCTGCGCTTTCAGCGCAGGTGCCGTCGTCATTTCGGCTGCTCCTAACTATTGCTCACAACCTAAATGAATCTGTTAGCTTACAAACCTTGTGAAATTGCTAATGCATTTGCCCAAGTTGTAGCCGACAAGAATTCACAGGCACGTTTGCCCACTGGGATATCGAACTTTACAGTATTCTAAAATAGTAAACAAAGGTTTGGTATTTCCAGGTTCGTCAGGGCGGGCTTGTTTCAGCCCGCCCGTCGAAAAAGATTTAGCTGAGATTCAGCTCCTGGAAGAAGTCGTTGCCCTTGTCGTCGATGACGATGAAGGCGGGGAAGTCGACCACTTCGATCTTCCACACGGCTTCCATGCCAAGCTCTGGATATTCGAGGACTTCGACCTTCTTGATGCAGTCTTGCGCCAGACGCGCGGCCGGGCCGCCGATGGAGCCGAGATAGAAGCCGCCATGCGCCTTGCAGGCATCGCGAACGCTGCGCGAACGGTTGCCTTTGGCGAGCATCACCATCGAGCCGCCGAAGGACTGGAACTGATCGACATAGCTGTCCATGCGCCCCGCCGTGGTCGGGCCGAAGGAACCCGAGGCATAACCGGTCGGTGTCTTGGCCGGGCCGGCGTAATAGACGGGATGGTTCTTCATGTAGTCGGGCATGCCCAGTCCGTTTTCGAGGCGCTCGCGGATCTTGGCATGCGCCAGGTCGCGGGCGACGATGATCGTGCCGGTCAGAGACAGACGAGTCTTCACCGGATGCCGGCCGAGTTCGGCGAGGATTGCGCTCATCGGCTGGTTCAGGTCGATGCGCACCATCGAGCTGGAAAGCTTGGCCTCGTCAACCTCGGGCATGTATTTCGACGGATCGGTCTCGAGTTGCTCGAGGAAGATGCCATCGCGGGTGATCTTGCCGAGCGCCTGGCGGTCGGCGGAACAGGAAACACCAAGCCCGATCGGTAGCGACGCGCCATGCCTTGGAAGGCGGATGACGCGCACGTCATGACAGAAATACTTGCCACCGAATTGAGCGCCGACGCCAAGGTTCTGGGTCAGCTTGTGGATTTCCGCTTCCATCTCAAGGTCGCGGAAGGCATGGCCGCTTTCCGAGCCTTGCGTCGGCAGGCCGTCGAGATAGCGGGCCGAAGCAAGCTTCACTGTCTTCAGCGTCATCTCGGCGGATGTGCCGCCGATGACGATCGCCAGATGGTAGGGGGGACAGGCTGCCGTACCCAGCGTCAGGATCTTCTCCTTGAGGAAGTCGATCATCCGGTCATGGG
>CAMFHE010000039.1 GCA_945952045.1 uncultured Rhizobium sp. | reverse complement strand
CTGGCCGAGCAGGGCTGCTATATCTCCGACTCGTCGCAGTTCGACGATCTGGAAACCGGCCTGTTCTTCATGCGCCTGACCTTCGAAAGCCAGGAAGGCGTATCGCTGGCAGCGCTGAAGGACGGTTTCGAGCCGGTGAAGACGCGCTTCGACATGAATGCCGAGATCCATGACGGCGCCCATCGCATGAAGGTGCTGTTGATGGTGTCGCGTTTCGGCCATTGCCTCAACGACCTGCTCTATCGCTGGAAGATCGGGGCTCTGCCGATCGATATCGTCGGCGTCGTCTCCAACCACTTCGATTACCAGAAGGTGATCGTCAACCACGACATCCCCTTCCACCACATCAAGGTGACCAAGGAGAACAAGCCGCAGGCCGAGGCGCGGCTGATGGAAGTCGTCGAGCAGTCGGGCGCCGAACTGATCGTTCTCGCCCGCTACATGCAGGTTCTTTCCGATGCCGTTTGCCACAAGATGTCGGGCCGGGTGATCAACATCCACCACTCGTTCCTGCCGTCGTTCAAGGGGGCGAACCCCTACAAGCAGGCCTTCGAGCGCGGCGTGAAGCTGATCGGGGCGACGGCGCATTACGTCACGGCCGATCTCGACGAAGGCCCGATCATCGAGCAGGACGTGGCGCGCATCACCCATGCACAGTCGCCGGACGATTACGTCTCGATCGGCCGCGATGTGGAAAGCCAGGTTCTGGCTCGCGCTGTGCATGCGCATATCCACTACCGCACCTTCATCAACGGCAACCGCACCGTCGTCTTCCCGGCCAGCCCCGGCTCCTATGCATCGGAACGCATGGGCTAAGTGTCTGTCGCGACGACGGTCTTGAAATAATTTGCCAATCGGACAATTTTTTCGGAACCATCGTCGCTCGCAAACGTTCTTAGGCGTCACGCTCTGACATCCGGTGGATGGGAAGGGTTTGATACGATGCGTGAAGTTTCGTAGCGAACATCCCGTTCGCCGTCGCTTCGGGGCGTTCAGCGAGCGGGCAGGACACTGCTGGCGGACCTCGCTCGGACTGAGCCTTTCCAGAAGCCTTTACGGCTGCGCGTCAATTCTGTCCGCGTCGGCATTCCTGCCGGCGCGGACTTTCATTTTCTAGTCTTCAGGCTGTTTTTCCGCCGCGTCCGGCTTCTTCGCATTCTGGACGAGCCTTTTCTGCATGCGCGCAACCACCAGCAGGACAGCAAGACAAGCGAATGTCGCGAAGATCGCGATGAACCAATGGCCGAAGCCGAGCGCCAATCCGATGCCGCCGGCCATCCACATGCCTGCTCCGGTCGTGAGCCCGTTCACACGTCCACGCGAATAAACGATGGTGCCGGCAGCAAGGAAAGCGACGCCGGCGGTCACCGCTTCGATCACGCGCAAGGGATCGATGCGCACCTGTGGATCGGAAAAACCGGCCATATGCACGCTCTCGATGGAAATGATCGCAAACAATGCGGCCGCCAGGCAAACGAGAATATGGGTGCGCAAGCCGGCCGGCCGGTCATGGGCTTCCCGCTCCCAGCCGATCAATCCGCCGAGAAGAATTGCGGCGACCAACCGCGCAAAGATAACCGGATAGGGGGTCTGCGTCTCGTGATAGAGATCGGCGATGATCTGGTCCATGCGGGTTCGTGGCCTCCGGCGCTGATGACGCAACCCCGCGTCCGACAATACGGCGGGCATTGCTGTGCGCGGAAAACGCCGTTGGGTGCCGTTCGGTTCAATCGGCAAGCAGCCGAGACGGCGGTTCAAGCCGCCAGCCAGCCGCGATTCCCTTGAGGACGGCGACGATCTGGCATCGCAGGACTTCCGTTTCAACCCGCCCCAGCCGATCCTCGATGCTGAGCGAGACGATGCCGTGAACGGCGGAATAGAGGGTGCGGGCCAACTGGCCGGCGTGTTCGGGCGATAGGCCGGGGTCGAATTCGCGCAAGGGCGCCTCGATATAGGCAAACAGCCGCAAATGATCCTGACGGTGCCAATCGGGGAGGGTTTCGCCATCTGCAAGCCGATGCTCGAACAGGGCGCTCCAGCTGTTGCGCTCGCGCAGCGCAAAATCGAGATAGGCAAAGGCCATGGCAATCAGCCGGTCCTCGATCGAGAGTGGAACCGCCTCGGCCGCCAGCCGGTCCAGCGTTGCGCCGAAGCGCGCCAGCGCTCGCGAGTTGACCGCCAGCACCAGATCGTCAAAATCGGCGAAGCGCGTATAGATCGAACCGCCGGAACAACCGGCTTCGCGGGCGATCAAGCGTGTCGAAACCGCCGCCAGTCCGTTTTCGGCGATCTGCCGTTCGGTGACTTCGAGGATCCGTTGCGTCAGTTCCTCTTTTTGCTCTGGTGAAATCGGCATAGGCGTCTATCTCTTTGTTCAAAATGCTCGATGCATCCGCGAATCTTAATTTGAACAGCGCTCAAAAAAGAGATTGAACAGTGATCAAAATTACTCTAGCTTAAAATGAACAGCGTTCAAGCTCATTTTTGAGCCACCGGCGGGGAACGCGCTGCCGGAGGAGGAAACCATGGCCGATACTCTTGCGGAAAAGCCGCTCATGCTGTCCCGGCGCTTTGCGCCGCTGTTCTGGACGCAGTTCTTCGCCGCCTTCAACGACAATTTTCTCAAGAACACGCTCGTCTTTCTCATTCTCGCGAAACTCAGCGCAGAGGAAGCGGCCTCGCTGGTGACGCTGGCCGGCGCCATTTTCATGGCGCCCTTTCTGCTGCTGTCCGCGCTCGGCGGTGAGTTGGCCGACCGTTTCGACAAGGCCATCGTCGCCCGCTGGCTGAAGCTCGCAGAGATCGCCGCCGCAGCGCTGGCGGTCGGGGCTATCGCCTTCCATTCCATCGAAGGCATGATGGCGGCGCTGTTTCTGTTTGGCGTCGGGTCGGCGCTGTTCGGGCCGATCAAATATGCCATCCTGCCGGAGCAGCTTGCCAAGGCGGAACTGCCGGCCGCCAATGCCTGGATCGAGGGAGCGACCTTCATCGCCATCCTCACCGGCACGATTTTCGCCGGCATTTCCTTTGCCGGCGGCGGCGATCATCCGGCCGTCTTCGGCCCGCTGGTCGTCGGCTTTGCCGCGATTGCCTGGGGCGCGAGCTGCCTCATTCCGCGCACCGGTCCCGCGGCGCCCGATCTGAAGGTCGATGCCAATATCCTTCGGTCGACGATCCGCCTGACCCGCGAAATCTGCGGCGAGCGGCGCATGCTGGTGACATCGCTGATGGTCTCGTGGTTCTGGCTGATGGGCGCGATCATGCTGTCGATCCTGCCGCCGCTGGTCAAAAGCCTAGGGGGCGGCGAGATCGTCATCACCGCCTATCTGACGGTCTTTGCCGTGGCGATTGCCGTCGGCTCCTCGATTGCCGCCTGGTTGTCGGCCGGCCGTATCGTGCTGCTGCATGCCGTCGTCGGCACAGTGCTCGCCGGTCTGGTCGCCATCGATCTCGGCCTGCTGATTGCCCGCACGCCGGTGGCGACCAGCCAGGCAGATGGCCTGGCCGCCTATTTCGCCAATGCGGGCACCATCCATGTGGCCGTCGATCTGGCGCTGGCCGCCATCGCCGCCGCTTTCCTGATCGTGCCGAGTTTTGCCGCATTGCAGGCCTGGGCGGAACCGGAAAAGCGCGCCCGCGCCGTCGCCGCCAACAATGTGCTGAATGCCGTGTTCATGACGGTTGGCGGAATCGTCGTTGCGCTCGTGCAGGCCTCCGGCGCCTCGCTTGCCGTCATCGCCATCGGCCTCGGCGTTGCCTCTGTTCTCGCGGCCGTCGTGATGTTCAAGGTTCTGCCGACCGATCCGTTGCGCGATATGATTTCCATCCTGATGCGCGCTTTCTTCCGCCTTGAAGTGCATGGCATGGACAATCTCGCCAAGGCCGGCGCCACGCCGATTCTGGCGCTGAACCACGTTTCCTTCCTCGATGCGCCGCTCGCCATGGCGCTGACCGACAGCCGCGGCATGCGCCAGCCGGTTTTCGCCATCAACACCGACATCGCCCAGCGCTGGTGGGTTAAGCCGTTCCTCAAGATGGTAAACGCTTTCCCGCTCGATCCGACGAAGCCGATGGCGACGCGCTCGCTGATCCGTTGCGTCGAAGGCGGCGAGCCGCTGGTGATCTTTCCCGAAGGACGCCTGACGGTCACCGGCAGCCTGATGAAGGTCTATGACGGTGCGGCCATGGTCGCCGATCGCACCGGCTCGATGGTCGTGCCGATCAAGATCGACGGTCTGGAACGCTCCGTCATGTCACGCCTGTCGTCGTCGCAGATCCGCAAGCAGCTCTTCCCGAAGGTCGTCGTCACCATCGCCGAGCCGGTGCGTCTGTCGGTCGATCCGGAACTGAAGGGCCGCAAGCGTCGCCAGGCCGCGGCCGCCGGGCTCTATCGCATCATGTCGGATCTCGTTTTCAGCACCAGCGGCCGCGATGGGACGCTGCTTGCCGAAATCGTCGAAACTGCACGCGATATCGGCATGAAGCGGACGGCGATCGAGGATCCGCTAACCGGTGCGCTGAGCTATGGCCGCATGCTGACCGGCGCCCGCGTGCTGGCCGGCAAGTTCAAGGCGATGTTCCCCAGGGAAGAGGCGCTCGGTCTGCTGCTGCCGAACGCCAATGGCACTGTCGTATCGCTGCTCGGTCTGATGTCGGCCGGCAAGGTGCCGGCGATGATGAACTTTACCGCCGGTCTCGCCAATCTCAAGGCGGCCTGCACGGCCGCGGATGTGCGCACCATCCTGACTTCGCGCGCCTTCATCGCCCAGGCGCGTCTGGATGCCGTCATCGACGGTCTGGCCGCCTCGGGCTTGCGCATCGTCTATCTCGACGATCTGCGTGCCGGTATTTCCACCTGGGACAAGATCGCCGGCCTTGTCCTGCGCCAGCGCCCGCTTGTCGCCCGCAACGCGGACGACCGCGCGGTGATCCTCTTCACCTCGGGCTCGGAAGGCACGCCGAAGGGCGTGGTGCTGACCCATGCCAACATCCTCGCCAATGTCTCACAGGCGGAGGCGCGCGTCGATTTCCACAGCGGCGACAAGCTGTTCAACGTGCTGCCGCTGTTCCACTCTTTCGGTCTGACGGCCGGCACCATCCTGCCGCTGGTCAGCGGCGTGCCGATCTATCTCTATCCGTCGCCGCTGCATTATCGCATCATTCCGGAGGCGATCTATTCCAGCAACGCGACGATCATTTTTGGCACGGATACGTTCCTCGCCGGCTATGCGCGCACGGCTCATCCTTACGATTTCCGCTCGATCCGCTATTGCTTCGCCGGTGCGGAGCCGGTGAAGCGCTCGACCCGCGAAACTTATATGGAAAAATTCGGCATCCGTATTCTCGAAGGCTACGGCGTGACCGAAGCGGCTCCCGTCATCGCTTTGAATACACCGATGTACAACAAGCCGGGCACGGTCGGCAAAATCATGCCCGGCATGGAAGCGCGGCTGGAGCCGGTTCCCGGCGTCGACGAAGGCGGCCGTCTGTTCATTCGCGGTCCGAATGTGATGGCCGGCTATCTTCGGGCGGAAAATCCAGGTGTGCTTGATGTGCCCGCCGACGGCTGGCATGACACCGGCGATATCGTCACCATCGATGCGGACGGCTTCGTCGCCATCCGCGGCCGCGCCAAGCGGTTCGCCAAGATCGGCGGCGAAATGATCTCGCTGGCCGCCGTCGAGGCCATGGCCGCCGAATTGTGGCCCGATAGCGCGGCCGGCGTCGTCGCCGTCAACGATCCGCGCAAGGGAGAACGCCTCGTGCTTGTCACCGACAATGCCAAGGCAAATCGTGCCGATCTTCTGGCCTATGCGCGTGGCAAGGGTGTTCCCGAACTCGCCGTCCCCTCGGAGATCCTGCATGGCGCCGTTCCGGTGCTCGGCTCCGGCAAGACGGATTTCGCGGGCCTCAAGGCCTATGTGACCGAACGGCTTGCCGAAAAGGCGGCCTGAGCGCCGTATTCTTGAAAAAGCCAGGCGAGGGGGCGCGATCATTCTCGCCCCCTCGTCAAATCTGGGGAGTGAGAATCAGTCGATGAGATCTTGGGGTCCGCCGCTCAGGTCTCCGTAACCGCTGAAACCTAGGGTCGGCAACAGACTATGGAGCTACGCGTATCAGAGGCGGCGGAGAATAGCATGTCGCAGGCATCGACAACCCGGGACGAAGAGAAGCGCCTTGCGGCGCTGGCCGATCTCTGGCTTCTCGATACGCCGCCGGAATCGCGCTTCGATCTGATCGTCCGTCTTGCCGCGACACAGTTCCGCACGCCCGTCGCCTTCGTCAACCTGGTTGGCCGCGAGCGGCTCTATTCGAAATCGGCTTTCGGCTTTCAGCCGGTCAACATCGCGCGGACCGAATCGATCTGCGCCCACGCCATCCTGCAGGACGACGTTTTCGTGGTGCACGATACGCTGGCGGATGAACGCTTTCGCAATTTGCCATTGGTCAAGGAAGGACCGAAGGCGCGTTTCTATGCCGGGGCGCCGCTGATTTCCCATAGCGGCCAGCGGCTTGGCGCCTTGTGCGTCATCGACAATCGTCCCCATGAGCGTTTCTCCCACCGCAAGCGGGCCTTGCTGCGCGACATGGCCGCCCTTGTAGTTGAGAAATTTTACCTGCGCCGAAACGAACTTCTGAACGCGACAGTGAAGCAATTCGCCAATTCGACCGAATTGGCCTGCATTTCCGTCGATGCGCAGGCGCGCATCGAATTCATCAATCATTCGGCGCTCGGTCTTTTCGATTGTGGCCTGGACGATATCGTCGGACGTGATCTGGTAACCATCCTGCCGGAGCGCGCCGAGCCGGCGGCGCTGTTGGCCGCCGGGCTGGCGAGCAACAGCGCTCACAGCAAGACGTTTGAAACGGTCGCACGTAAGCTTGATGGGCGGACGTTTCCGGCCGAAATCTCGCTATCGGCTTGGCATGGCGAGCGCGGGCCGGCAATCGGCGCCATCGTGCGCGATATTTCCGAACGGCAGGCGCGTGACCGCTCGCTGGTCGATCTCGCCAATCGCGATCCGCTGACGGGCCTGAGCAATCGTCGCCATTTCGGCGCTTTGCTCGATAGGGCGCTTGCCGATGACAAGGGCGCAACAGTCGTTCTCATCGATCTCGACGAGTTCAAGGAGGTCAATGACATCCTCGGTCATGCAACTGGAGATGAGTTGCTTCAGGCCTTTGCCGCGCGCATTCCGCTGTTTCTTCCCCAAGGCGCCGTCATGGCGCGGTTTGGCAGCGACGAGTTCGCGATCCTGCTGCCGGGTCTGCGCGATCCCTTGCGGGCGCATGCGGTTGCGGATGCAGTGTTGAAGGCGCTGGATTCGCCGCTCAACATCGGCGGTCATCTGTTGCATATCGGCGCGAGCCTCGGTTACGCCGTCATGCCCGGTCATGGCGAAACGGCGGAAGAAATCATCGCCAATGCCGATTTCGCGCTCTACCGCGCCAAGCAGGCGGGCGGTCGCACGGCGCGCATCTTCCAGCCGGAAATGCGCAGCGAATCCGTATCCCGCCGGGCCACACAGGATGAGCTGGTGCGGGCGCTGCGAGAGAATGAACTGGTCCTTCACTACCAGCCGCAGGTTTCGCTTGAGACCGGAGAGATCTGCGGCATGGAAGCTTTGTTGCGCTGGCAGCATCCGACGCGCGGGCTTCTTTACCCGGATGCTTTCATCGCTGCGCTGGAGACAAGCCCGCTGGCCTCGCCGGTCGGCTGGTGGGTGCTGGACGAGGTCTGCCGGCAGCTTGCCACCTGGCGGCAAGAGGGTTTCCAGCTGGTCAAGGCAGGCGTTAACCTGTTTCCCGTGCAGTTTCGCGAAAACACGCTGGTGCAAAGCGTCGTTCAGCGGCTTTATCGCTACGACCTGCCACCCTCCTTGCTCGAACTGGAAGTCACCGAAAAGATCGCGCTCTCGAATGACGATCAGGCGCTGACGGCGATGCGCTCTTTGCAGCGGCTCGGCGTCCAGATCGCCTTCGACGATTTCGGCACCGGATATGCGTCACTGAGCTCGCTGCAGCGCTTCCCGCTGAACACGCTGAAGATCGACCGTAGTTTCGTGCGCGATATGCTGACCAATGCCCATGACGCGGCGATCACCCGCGCCGTCATCAGCATGGCGAGCGACCTCGGACTTGAAACGGTCGCCGAAGGGATCGAGCTCGCAGAGCAGGCGGAATTGTTGCGCAAGCTCGGTTGCAAGTCGGGCCAAGGTTATATGTATGGCAAGCCGATGCCGGCCGAGCACTTGGCAAAGCTGCTCGTCCGCAAAGCTGCCACGCATCAGGCGGTCGTTTTTTCCGATAGAATGCACATGGGCTTGCATTGATCGCCTGAAGCAGTTCGTGAGGTCGCAGCACGTATCGTTCGGGAACATTTGCCGTCATCGACCGTTGGTCCAACGAGGCTGCCGCCGGCAGCACGATGGGAAAAAGCCATCAGGAGGTGACGCCATGGCCCAATATGTCGATGAACGCGGCGACATCGTTTCGACCGCTCGCAAGGAAACCACCGAACCATTGACCCCACGCGAAGCCCGTCAGGGACGGCTCGGTCGCCCGGTTCTCTATGTCCTCGTGGGCGGCATTCTTCTCGCCTGCGTCGCCTGGGCAGCCGCGGAGTTCTGGGGCGAAAGCGCCGAACGCAACGCACCTGGCGTCACGACCACCACGACGTCGACGACACCGGGTTCCGCACCGGCAGCAAGCACCGTTGCGAACCAGCCGACCGGTAATGGCACGTTCGACAACAACGTCCCCGCCGGCACCCAGCAGACGGCACCTGTCGATCGCGACCCGACGCCGGAATCGGGCACGGGCGGCGCTTCGCAGACAGTGACCCCTGACGGCACGGCGCCGTAATCAAGCGCAAGGCGCTCAGTCGAATTTGACGAGCGCCTTGCCGCGCGAAATGTCAGTAGCCAGTGTTTCGACTGCCGCAATCGTCTCGGCCGGTGTGCGCACCGTCAGGCGGGCGCCGGAATCGAAGAATTCCTCGCCGACGATTTCAGTGTCCGGAAGAGCGCCAAGACGCGCCTTCATCAGCGCCAGGTCTGAAAAGCCGCAGGTGACCGTTCCGATCGACAGCGAAATTACCTCGATTTTTTCACCTTCGCGCAGGCATGACGCCGCAGTGCCACCATAAGCGCGCATCAATCCCCCGCTGCCGAGCAGGATGCCGCCAAACCAGCGGGTAACGACGACGGCGACATTGTCCAGCCCCTGACCGTCGATCGCCTGCAGCATGGGCTTGCCGGCCGTTCCCTTCGGTTCGCCGTCATCGCTGAAACGATAGGCCTGACCGATACGCCAGGCCCAGCAATTGTGATTGGCTGAAACATCGGAATGGGCGGACAGGAAAGCGCGCGCCTCGTCTTCCGAGGCCACGGGCGCGGCCTGACCGAGAAATTTGCTCTTCTTGATCTCCTGCGAAAAGGAAACTGTGGCGCGAAGCGTGAACATGGGGGAGAGGTGCCGCGTCTTGGCGACGGATGCAAGTCGGTAAGACGATAAAATGACAAAGGCCGCATTTCGGCGGCCTTTCTCCTGGATCGATGATTGGCGAAACGCTTAGAAGAACGCCTGAAGACCGGTCTGGGCACGGCCGAGGATCAGCGCATGGACGTCATGCGTGCCTTCATAGGTGTTGACCGTTTCAAGGTTCTGCGCATGGCGCATGACATGGTATTCGATCTGGATGCCGTTGCCGCCATGCATGTCGCGAGCCTGGCGGGCGATGTCCAGCGCCTTGCCGCAATTGTTGCGCTTGACGATGGAGATCATTTCCGGGGCGAACTTGTGCTCGTCCATCAGACGACCGACGCGCAAGGAGGCCTGAAGGCCGAGCGCGATTTCGGTCTGCATGTCGGCGAGCTTCTTCTGGTAAAGTTGCGTGCCGGCCAGCGGCTTGCCGAACTGCTTGCGGTCGAGGCCGTACTGGCGCGCACGATGCCAGCAATCCTCCGCCGCACCCATGACGCCCCATGAAATGCCGAAGCGGGCGCGGTTGAGGCAGCCGAACGGACCCTTGAGGCCGGACACATTCGGCAACAATGCATCTTCGCCGACTTCGACGCCGTCCATGACGATTTCGCCGGTGATCGAGGCGCGCAGCGAGAGCTTGCCGCCAATCTTCGGAGCGGACAGGCCCTTCATACCCTTTTCGAGGATGAAGCCGCGAATCTGGTTGTCATGGGCAGCCGATTTCGCCCAGACGACGAAGACGTCGGCGATCGGCGCATTCGAGATCCACATCTTCGATCCGCGCAGGCGATAACCGCCTTCGATCTTCTCGGCGCGGGTGTTCATGCCGCCCGGATCGGAGCCGGCATCCGGCTCGGTCAGGCCGAAGCAGCCGATGAGTTCGCCGGAGATCAGGCCTGGCAGATATTTCTGCTTCTGCTCGTCCGAGCCATAGGCCTGGATCGGATAGATGACCAGCGACGACTGCACGCTCATCATCGAGCGATAGCCGGAATCGACGCGCTCGACTTCGCGAGCCACGAGGCCATAGGAGACATAGCCTGCGCCGGCCGCGCCGTATTCGGCTGGTGCGGTGATGCCAAGCAGGCCGGTCTGGCCCATCAGGCGGAACAGGCCGGCATCGGTCTTTTCATCGAGATAGGCGGCTTCGATGCGGGGCTGCAGCTCTTCCTTGGCGAAGGCTGCCGCCGTGTCGCGGATCATCCGTTCTTCTTCGGTGAGCTGGTCTTCCAGCAAAAAGGGGTCGCTCCAGGAAAATTCTGCGCCTGCCGCCATTGTCGCCTCCATTGACTTTGCCATCGTGGATACCGGTTTCGCTTCAACCCGGCAACCTCTGTTTACTCATGCCGCTATTCCATTTAGGAATACAGGTCATGGTCTTGCAACGCCGATTTCTTCCTTCCACCAGCGCGCTCGCCGCCTTCGAAAGCGTGGCGCGTCTGGGCAGTTTTTCCGCAGCCGCCACCGAGCTTTCCTTGACGCAAAGCGCTGTCAGCCGCCAGGTGGCGCAGCTCGAGGACCAGCTCGGCGTGCGCCTTTTCGAGCGCAACGGCCGGGGTGTCTTCCTGACGCCGGAAGGGCGCAGCTATTCCGAAAGCGTTGGCGCGGCGCTGAAAATGCTGCGCATGGCTTCCCTGAACATCATGACTCGCCGTCACGGCAACAGTCTCAACCTCGCCATCCTGCCGACATTCGGCACACGCTGGCTGATGCCGCGCATTCCCGGTTTCGTTGCCCGCCACCCGGAAATCATTCTCAATTTCGCAACCCGCATCGGCCGATTCGATTTCGACAAGGAGGGGATCGATGCCGCCATCCATATCGGCCGATCGGACTGGCCGGATGCAGTGTCCACATTCCTGATGACGGAGACGGTGGTGCCCGTTTGCGCGGCTGCATTCAAGCAGACGCATGCGCTGGAGAGACCCCGCGATCTCGCTGGCCTTCCGCTGTTTCATATGAGCTCGCGCCCCGGCGCATGGGAGCATTGGTTCGCCAGCGCCGGGCAGGCGTCGCCATCGGCACAGGGCATGTGGTTCGAGCAGTTCTCGACGGTGACGCAGGCCTGTATCGCCGGCCTTGGCGTCGCCCTGATGCCGGAGTTCCTGATCCGAACGGAGCTCGAAGCCGGCCAACTCGTGGTTGCCGTGCCGCATCGGGTAAAAAGCCAGAGTGCCTATTATGTCGTGACGCCGACGGCGCGAGCAAGGGACCCGTCCGTCGCCGCTTTCGTCGAGTGGATCGTCGGCGAGGCGCATGCCTATGCGCAGCAGGCCGAGGAGCCCACGGCTCCTTGAAAGCAATACGGGCCGGGCGCTTGCGCGGCCACGGCCCGACACGGCATGAAATGGATGGATTAAAATTTCACAATATGGGTTTGCACCCGAGGGGATGCGGGTCAACCATGCCATGGCCTTTGCTGGCCGGGCAATTGCCAGATCTTGTAGTTCAGACCACGAAACGCCTGATTCATGGCCAGGATTTACCGTAACAGGCCCTGACCGCCATCAACCCGGCCTTGGCAAATGCCAAGACGGCGGCTTCCGTTGCCGGAGCCGCCGCCTGTAACCCATAACAAAGATTCTATCAGGTCGACTGGATGGCCGACAGCAGCCAGTCGGTGCCGGGACGGCGGGTGAAGGTCCAGACCTCCACCGTGTCGGTCGGATGCGTCAGGTCGCCGGAGACGACGCGGCCGCTCGAACGCTCGACCATGGCGTCGATGCTCGAATAACGCATGGCGACGGTCGCATATTCCTGCGTGCCTTCGCGCCATGCCTCGGCGATATCGCCCTGGACCAGAGTGACGTCGGTGACGACGTTGCGCAGGCCGTTGGTGGCGTTGTCGCTGAGTTCTTCGGCGAGGTAGGACATGGCTTCCGGCGTCGTCAGGCGACGCAGCTGGGCGTAATCTTCGTTGGCATAGGCTGTCTGAACCTCGCGCAGCATCACTTCGAAGCGGTCGAGATCGGCCTGGCCGACCTCCATGTCGCTGACAGCAGGCGCGGCGGGTGCAGCGGCCGGCTGGCGGGCGCTTGATCCGCCCATCGCCGGGATGTCGAAAGCCGGCGGACGGCCGGTGCCGGCCGCACCCTGGCGAGCTGAAACGCCCGCGGGCATCGGCGACTGGCGGCGATTGGCGAGAAAGCGCATCAGCAGCATAATGCCGCCACCGATCAGCAGGACCTGCAGCAACATGCCGAAGAGACCGGCCATGCCGCCGAAACCCTGGCCGAGCAGCATGCCGAACAGGCCGCCAAGCAGCAGGCCACCCATCAGCGAGCGGCCGAAACCGTTGAAGAAGCCGGGCCGCTGCGCTTGCGGCGTTGCCGGACGCTGAGCCGCCTGCGGCGTAGCCGACGGGCTTGCCGGCTGTTGCGGCGTCATCGTGCGGTTGATCGGCGCGGCATCGGTGGGGGCCGTGCGGGTGGCCGGCGGCGCCTGGAAGGTGCGCGTGCCCCGGCTGCCGAAGCCGCTGCCGCCACGGCGCGCTTCAGCAACGTCGGCAACGACGAGCGAGGCGGCAAGGCCAATGGCAAGAACAGCAATCACATGGGTATATCGCGACAGGCGCTTGAACATCCATTTCTCCCAAACGGCCACATGGCCGCGCACCTGATATAGTGTGCCGTTCGCTCGATTGAAGAGATTTACGGTATTGGAACGGGCATAGCGCAAGAGGATGCGCGGATTTCGCGCCATGATTGCGCGCGCGGATTGGTGGCAACGTGCCGGCAATTGCGTGTAAGAGCATTGTATAACCTTTTCGATTCGGAAAAGGTCTGGCGTGTTTCCGGCGAAATTGGATAGGTTTTCAGTTCGGACGTGCAGCAAGGGAAGAAGACGGAGCGGGATATGAAGGCTGGTGCGCGGATTCTGATCGTCGAGGACGAGGCGTTGATCGCAATGCTGCTCGAGGAAATGCTGGCCGATCTCGGCTACGAACTGGCCGGAACCGCCGCCAATCTGACGCAGGCGCTTGAACTCGCGAAGGCGGACGATCTGGACGGGGCGATCCTCGACCTGTCGCTTGGCGGCGAAAAATCGCTGCCGGTCGCCGATGCGCTTGCCGCACGCGGCATCCCCTATCTTTTCGCATCCGGATATGGCCGCTCCGGCCTGGATGAGCCCTATGCCAGCCGCGCGCTTCTGCGCAAGCCGTTCGATTTCGACGAGTTGGAATCCGCGCTCAAATCCCTCTGATTTCGCTTATTCTCCCGGTTTTGCCGGATAGAGACCGCCCAATTGTTGGAGCAGGACGTCGATATCGCTGCGCGCATGAGCGCGGGCATTGCGCCAATGGCGGTCGAGATTGGCGTCGATGCGGATGGCTGCCTCGCCGGCCAGATCGAAGACCGCATCTGCCAGACAGCCGGCCGTCTCTCTCGCTTCGATGCGGGTCGCCATCGCCGAGAGTGATGCCGTGCGGATCGACGTTTCGTCGGCATTGACCTGCGCCATATCGAGTTGACGCGCAGACCGCTCCAGCATTGCCGCCACTGCCTCCAGCCGCACCGCTAGACGACCGCGCCGCAGCATGCGCGCCGGCTCGTGGGCGGCGAGCGCCGGTTCCGCCGTATCGGCAAAGGCGGCGCGGGCAATGCCGACATCGACGGCGGCATGCATGAGGTCGGCAAACGGTGCGATCGATGTTGACCGGTGCCGTTTGCGCGCGCCGATCAGCGCATCGCTGCCGAGGGCGAGATTTTGCAGGACGACGGTTCCGCCACCGGTCGTCCTCTGACCAAAACTGTCCCAATCGTCGATGACGGTCAGGCCTTCGGCCTGATGGTTGATGAGGACGATGTCGTCGCGACCGCTGGCATCACGCGCCGTGACCGCGATCCAGTCAGCAAACATCACCCCGGCATGCGCCCTCTGCCGGCCTTCGGCGCGAAAGATCGAGCCGTTCTGCGTCAGGCTCACTGCCTCGTCCGCCGGCGCCGCGCAGCCGGCAAACAGGTCGCCCTGCAGTGCGCGCTCGAAATAGGCCTTCTGCTGCTCGTCGCTGCCTTCCCAGCGCAGGATTTCCAGAACCCGCAAATGGCTGCAATAGAGATCGGCGACCGATGGATCGGCCTCGGCAAGCGTCGCCAGCACTTCCACCAGCATGCCGTTGGAAATGTCGATGCCGTCGACTTCGGCTGGCGCACTGATCCCGAGAAGTCCTGAAGAACACAATGCCTCCAGTTCCTCCAGCGCGTGCCGTCGCTCGATATCGCGCTCGCTCGCGCCGGGACGCAGGCGCCCGGCGAGATCGCGCGCAACGGCGATCGCATCCTCTTCCGTGCCGATCCGGATGGCCGGCGGCCGGTTGCGATCGTGAAGCTGTGACACCGTGCCCATGCATGCCTCCTGAACAGTCGCCGCCATGCTGCCCTTAATGCGCAAGGTAATGCAAGAGGGCTGGCATCGCCCTTTTCGCGAACGGCGAAAGGCAAAAATAACCCAGTCATATGAAGGACATGCATTTTCCCTGGCAAGGGGGCGGTTGAAAGACGGCGGCAATCGGGCATTAATATTTTGGAAAGTAGCGAGGGTGACCCGTAGGATCAGGCATTGCCGGCCAAGGCTTTTTCAAACGTTTCAGGTGATGGAAACGTTTTGGCGGGCGGCGATTTGAACCCGAGTTTCGGTGTTGTTCTTTCTGTGTACCGGCTTAGTCAGCAAGGCACGAAAGGAGATGGCATGACGATCCATGGCAGCTTCCTCCCTCAGACCCCGTTCGGCAGCGATGGCGTTTCCGTGCCACGGATCGCGATTGTCGGGCGCGGCTTTTCGGGATTGATGAGCGCGATCGCATTGTTGCGGCGGGTGCGCACGCCTTTCGAACTGCTGATGCTCGATCCGCATCCCGAGATCAATGGCGGCCAGGCGCTTGCCGGCGCTCAGATCGGTGCGATTCTCAACAGCCGGGTGCGCGACCTCTCGGTTGCCGACGACGATGCCGACGATTTCGACACCTGGCTGCGCGGCAATGCCAGCTTCCGCAATGCCGTTTCGGCCGCCATTCCCGGCTTCCGCCAGATTTTCGTGCCGAAAGGCATGTTTTCCGACTATGCTTATCAGCGCTTTTCCGATGCGTTGGCGCTGCGCCACGATGTCAGCATCCGGATGCGCAGCGAACTGGTGCTGAGCATCGCCCGGCGTAGCGATAGCCGTTTTGCCGTGGCGACGGGCGAAGGGCCGGCCGAGATCTGCGATATCGTCGTGCTGGCGACCGGCTATGGAACGACGCGCAAGCCGACGCCATCGCAACCGGAAACGCCTGGTGCCACGGCTATCCGCGCGCGGCGGCTGGCGCCATGTCCGCATATCGTCCTGCTTGGAACGGGTGTGCGTGTCGTCGACCGGCTGTTCCAGCTGCGCGATGAAGGGTATTGCGGACGGATCACCCTTCTGTCGGCGCATGGTTTCCTGCCGCGCAGCCATACGCGCTTTGCGGCCGATCCGATGGAGCTGGAGGGTGAGATTCCACGCCGGCTGCGTGATGTCGTGCCGTTCCTGCGTCACGCCTGCCGCGCCGCCGAGGATGGCGGCCAGAACTGGCAATCGGTGATGAACGCCTTCCGCAAACAGGCCCGCTCGCTGTGGCGTGACCTGCCGGCGCAGGAAAAACGCCGCTTCAACCGCCATCTGCGCGCGATCTATGACAGCCACCGTAACCGTCTGCCGGAGCCGCATTACCTTCGGCTGATGCGCGAATTGTCGACCGGCGGCACGGTGTTGCGCAAGGGCAGGGCCGGCGCCTTCACAAATGACGGCGTGACGGTGCGATGGCCGGGCGAGACGCGGGAGGGTTTCATGGCCGCCAGCGCCGTGATCGATTGCCGCTGCGCCGCGCCCGATCTTGCCGCTCCGCCCCTGTCGACCTTGATGCAGGACGGGCTGGCGATGCCCGACGAACTGGGCCTTGGCGTGCTGGTCAATGCCCATGGCGAGGTGCTGGTCGGCGATCAGGCGACAGCCAATCTCTATGCCGTCGGCCCGCTGGGGCTTGGCAGCCTTCCGGATATCGATCTGGTGCCGGAAATCGTCAGCCAGGCCTATGCTGCGGCTGGCCTGATGACCCAGACCTGCACGGCGCTGGCCTCGACTGGCTGACACATACGGGCTTTCCAAGCGAAGGCGAAGCGGATAGACGAAAGGCGACAGTCCGGCGGCTTGCCGGTTCCCGCCTTCGGAAGGACATTCTCCGTGCCCCATTCCCATCGCCCGCTGTTTTCGCGCCCGCATCAGGCCTTTCTGTTCGATATGGATGGAACGCTGCTGAATTCGATTGCTGTGGTCGAGCGCATCTGGGCCGACTGGGCGGTTGCGCACGGGCTGGAACCCGAGGTCTTTCTAAAAACCGTGCATGGCATTCGCGCCGCCGATGTCATCGCCGATCTCGCTCTTCCGGGCGTCGATCCGCAGAAGGAAGCGGCGGAACTGTTGCGGCTGGAAATGGAAGATGTCACCGGGATCGTCGCCATTCCCGGCGCCGTCGAATTCCTCAACCGTCTGCCTGCGGAGCGCTGGGCCATCGTCACGTCGGCGCCGCGCGAACTGGCGCATCGGCGCATGACCGCCGCCGGCATCCCTTTCCCGGATATCATGGTCGCCGGCGAAGACGTATTGAACGGTAAGCCGAGCCCGGAAGGTTACCTGCTCGGCGCCAAGCGCCTCGGCGTCGATCCGCGCCAATGCGTGGTGTTCGAGGACGCCGTGGCCGGTATTCTGGCGGGCGAGGGCGCCGGCGCGGAAGTCTGCGTCATCACGGCCACCCATTCCAGCGTCTACGACACGCCGCATTTCTCACTGGCAAGCTATGACACGCTCGCTACGTCCGTCGATGGCGACGGGCTGTTGCGGCTGACGCATCGCTAAGCAATTCCAGCAAAACTGTGCGGCGGCTTGCGTCTAGAATTGCTCTAACCTTTTGTTTTCGCCGCATTGTTCGACGCCAAAGCGATCCCGCTTCGGCTGAAAATGCTCCAGAAAAGATCTACTCGATGAAGATACGGACGCTGGCGGCGCGGCCGGCGGCGTCGATGACGGTCAGCGTCGAGTAACCCTGGCCATCCGGCACCCATTGCGTCGTGCGGCGGCGCGAGGTTTCGTTGAGCGGCTGGCCATTGGCCAACCAGCGGAACGGCGCGCGACCGCCCTGCAGTTTCAAGGCCAGCGGCATGATCTCCGATCCCTGCTTCAAACCGAGATCGACGCGCGCGCCTTCCGGCGGATAGATGATGCGCGGCGCGGCCTCGCGCGAGGAGGCTGACAGCAGCCCTTCCGATGTCGTTGCGAACCGGCGTTGGCTTGCCGGCAACTGCGTCTGCGGCAAGCGGATAGCGCCAGCCGGCGCGCGTGGCAGCGGGGCGATGGCAAGGCCGGATTTGGCGAAGGCTTCGAACAGGATGGGCGCGGCCGAGGCATAACCGGTCAATCCCGGCACCGCGCCGTTGTCGGCACGGCCGACCCAGACGCCGATGACGTGATCGCCGTCGAAACCCACCGACCAGGCATCGCGGTAACCGTAACTCGTGCCGGTCTTATAGGCGATTCCACGCTGGGAGACGCCGAGTGGCGGCGACACGCCGGCGAGACTGTCGGCGACATTCCAGGCTGCAACGACATCCATCAGCGGCGCGCCATCGAGAACGGCGGGCTGCTCGCGAAGACCGTCGCCGAGCCGCACCGGCTTGCCGCGATTGGCGAGCGCCGCATAAAGCTGCACGAGATCCTTGAGCGTAATCCCGACGCCGCCAAGCCCAATCGCCAGTCCCGGCGTCTCATTGGTCGGCAGTACCGGGCGCACCTCGGCGCGTCGGAACCGCACCATCAGCCGCGTCGGCCCGACGGCATCGAGCAGGCGCACCGCCGGCACGTTTAGCGACATCTGCAGCGCCGTGCGCACGCTGACATCGCCCTGATAGGTCATGTCGAAATTGCGTGGCCGATATCCGGCGAAATCGGCCGGCCTGTCCTCGATGATGGTTTCCTGCGCAACCAGCCCTTCCTCGAAGGCAAGGCCATAGATGAAGGGTTTCAGGGTCGAGCCGGGCGAACGGTTGACGCGGGTCATGTCGATCCAGCCGGAGCGGCTGGGATCGAAATAATCCGCCGAGCCGACCTCGCCGAGGATGGCGCCGCTGTGCACGTCGGCCATGACGATGGCGACCGACAGGCGTGGGCCGAGCCGGGTGGCTGCCTCCTGCGCCAGCGTTTCAAGGGCTGCCTGCGTGCTGCGGCGCAGGGTCGTTTGATAACGTATGGCGCCCGGTTGCTTTTTCACGGCGGTTTCGGCGAGATGGGCGGCGAAAGCCGGCAGTTGCAGGCGGCGGTTCGGCACGGGAATGAGGGCGGCGCGGGCGCTTTCGCCATCGCCGACGACATCGCTCACGGCCATGCGGTCGAGCACGCGTTGGCGCGCTTCGATGGCCGTCTTCAGGTGCCGGTCCGGGCGTCGCAGTTCCGGCAATTGCGGCAAGGCGACCAGAAGCGCGGCTTCCGCGACGCTCAGCCGCTTCGGCTCCTTGCCGAAATAGGCAAGGCTTGCGGCGCGCACGCCTTCGAGATTGCCGCCATAGGGGGCGCGGGTGAGATAGAGATCGAGGATCTCCGCCTTGCTCAGCCGCCGCTCGATCTGCAGCGCTCGCACCACCTGCTTCAGCTTGGCTGGAATGGAGCGGCTGTCGCGCGGCTCAATCAGCCGGGCAAGCTGCATGGACAGCGTCGAGGCGCCGGAAACGATACGCCCATGGGTGAGAAACTGCCAGCTGGCGCGGCCGATGGCGACAGGGTCGACGCCGCGATGCTCCCAGAAACGCTGGTCCTCGTAGGCGACCAGCATGCGCAGGAATTGCGGATCGACATCGGCGGCCGTGGTCTTCAGCCGCCAGCGCCCCTCCGGCGTCGCAAAGGCGCGCAACAATTGCCCGTCCGCATCCACCACTTCCGCCGAGACGAGACCGGCCCGCTCCAGCGGCGGCGGAAAGGCGCGGTCGGCGGCATCGAGCCCAAGCACGGCCCCGATCCCCACAAGGAGGATCGCGACGATGCCAAGCCCGAATTTCGTCCGCCGGCGCATCTCGGGCTTACTCGGCCTTCAACACTTCCATGCGGCCCGTTGCCGTGCGCGCCGAGAATTGCGGGCGATACATATCCTCGACGCTGGCCGCCGGATGGTCGTAGGTGCCGGGGGTGACGGCCCGCACGACATAGGCCAGCGTCAGCTCGCCCTTGTCGCCATCCGCCCGGTCATAGGCGGCGACGAAACGGTCGCTGCGGAATTCCGTATGCGCCGCCGTCTGCTCGCCGATCCAGTCGAAATTGGCAAGCTGGGCGCTATCGACCAGGCTCGGATTGTCGATCTCGAAACCGGCCGGAAGCAGGTCGGTGATCAGGATACGCGACGCCCAGGAATTCTGCTCCGTCACCTTCAGCACGACGACATAGCGCTCGTTCTGGTGGGCTTGGCTGACATTCGCGGCCTCGCCATCCAGCGTGTAATAGCTGCGCTCGATGCCAAACCCTTCGCCGCCGGCGGGCAGCGGCTGGGAAGGGGCGGCAACCGTGGTGACCACGGCGCTGACCGGGCCGCCGCTGCGATTGGCGATCGCCAGCGGATTTTCCATCAGCGCATCGCCGGTCACCTGCTGGCGATAGCCGCCTGTGATGCTCTCGCCGTTGACGGACAGCTTGATGCCCTTGTCGCTATCCTGAGCGGCGCGGGCGGCAAGCAGCATCCATGTCTGTTCCTGGGTGCTGGTGTAGCGCTTCTGGTCCCATTCCCTGGCGACGACGCGCGACATTTCCGGAATGATTTCCGGGACCGGCCGGGTTTCGGCAGCCAGCGCCAGCACGGCGGCGTCGTCGCGCAGGGCCGAACCGTAGTCGGAGCGCGATAGGCTGACATTGGTGATCTCGGTCGACATGTTGGCCGCCTTGGCGAAGATGGTGCGCGAACGCGGCACATCTCCATAAAGCGCGAGTGCCGCGGCGATATGGGCCTTGGCAAGCGGCGTCGGGAACTGGTCGATGGCCGTATCGCCATAATAACGCAGGTCGCTGATCGCTGCCTTGCGGTTGCGCGCCAGCACATAGACGGCATAGGCCATCTCGTTGCCGCGTTCGGAAATGTTCATGTCATAGCCGAGTGCGTTCTGGAGATTTTCCAGCGCCGCGACGAGAGCGGTTTCGGGAACGTCGTATTTCTGCTCGCGGGCGCGCGTCAGGAAATCGGTGACATAGGAGTCCAGCCATAGATCGCCGGAGCCCGGCGCCCACAGGCCGAAGCTGCCGGTGGACGACTGGTAGGAGAGCACACGCTGGATGGCGTCCTGAACGCGTTTATGGATCTGGTCGTCATCGGCAAGGCCGGTCTGCTTCGCCAACTCGCTGAAATAGAGCAGCGGAAGCGCGCGGCTGGTGGTCTGCTCGGCGCAACCATAGGGGTAGCGATCGAGGCTCATCAGCAGCGCCGGAATGTCGAAGGCGGTTGAGCGGGTGACGTTGACGCTGACCGAAGCGCCTTGAAGGATGCTGTCGGCGAGAAGATCGCCATTGACCGTCAGGCTGCTGTTGGCGGCGATGTTGACGATCCGGCGCGTGGTGACCGGCAGGGTTGCCGGGCGCACCGGAATCGACAGCGCCTGCTCGAAGCTCGCGCCATCGGCACCCGTGAGACGGATGGTGATCTGGCCATCGCCGGGATAACCACCCATCAGCGGCAGGGTGACATTCGCCTTGCCGCCGGCTTCCAGACGCAGGGTCTGCTGGGCGGCCGAGGGATCGACGGTCACGACCGGCGTGCTGATCACCTGCAACTGGTAGTCGCCGGCTGGCGCATCCGTATTGGCGATATCGATGCGCAGATCGGAGAGGTCTCCCGGCGCCAGGAATTTCGGCATGCTGGCGGTGACCACGACGGGATCGCGCACGATCACATCCTGAGTGCCATGGCCAACACCGTGCTTCGACCAGGCGACAGCCATCAGCCGTACCGTGCCGTTGAACTGGGGAATGTCGAAATTGACGTTTGCTTTGCCTTCCGCATCGAGCTTCACCGGCCCGCTGAAGAAGGCGACCAGTTTTTCGGTGGGCGGGTTACCATTCAGCGGCCCCTGTCCACCGTCGCCGCCAGTGCGAATCCGCCCCATGGCGCCGAGCGAACCGTCGATCAGGCGGCCGTAGATATCGCGGATCTCGAGACCGAGCATACGCTGGCCGAAATAATAGCCTTCCGGATCCGGCGGCTGGTAACGGGTGAGGTTGAGGATGCCGACATCGACGGCGGCAACCGTGACATAGGTTTCCTCCGAAGCGGAGACGCCGGTCACCTGCACCGGAACGGTCAGTTCGCCGCGCGGCAGGATTTTTTCCGGCGCGCCAAGCGCGATCGCGAGCTTGCGGTCGCCGGGATCGACGGTCAGCCATTTCAAGCCGATGGCGCGCATCGGCATTCGGCTTTCCTGCGCCGCGCCCGGACGATAGAGGGTTGCGGTGACATAGGCGCCGGCGCCCCAATCGGCGGTGACCGGCAGCTCGACTTCGCCGCCTTCGGCAGGAATGCTGGCAAGCTTGGTGGTTACCAGGTTTTCAGCGCCGATGGTCACCAGCAATTCGCCGGCAAAGCGAGGGCTGACCTTCAGCTTGGCGGTCTCGCCGGGCTTGTAGGCATCCTTGTCGAGCGCGATTTCCAGGCCATCAGGCGTTTCGGTCGATTTCGCCTCGACATACCAGCCGGCATCGAATTCGACGCTGGATTGCGGGCCGCCGGGTTCGGCGGTCTCGACTTCGAGGCGATAGCGGCCCCAGCCGACGGCGGACGAGATTTCGGCGCCGTCCGTGGTGGCGTCGACACGACCGCCGGCGACCTTGGTCGTCGTCGTCACCGGTTCGTAACGCCAGCTATTGCCGTCGCGATACCATTGGTAATTGCGCTGGATCTGCAAGAGCGTCCATTGCAAGCCGCTGGCGGCCTGCTTGTTGCCGGCGGTATCGACGGAAATCACATGGAAGCGGGCGATGGAATTCTCGCCGAGTTCGCCATCGAATTCCGGCTTGATGCCGATGGCGGGTTCCTGCGACTGAACCGGCAGCGACAGCTTGCGTTCGACGGCGCGGCCGCCCGGCTCGCGCATGCGCACGGTGACATCTGCGGTCAGCAGCTGGGTGGTCGAGGGAACGTCGGTGACATCGATGGGGATGACGGCCTTGCCGGCCTCATCGACATCGGCCAGGCCTTCCAGCGGGATGCGGGTCTCGTCCTGGGCTTCCTCGTCGGCGAGGCCGAATTCATAGCCCTTGAACTTGTCGTCGGTGCGGGTGCGCTTCAGCGCCACGTCGCCTTCAAGTTGCAGGCCTGCGGCCGGCGCGCCGTAGAGATAACGGCCATCGAGCTGGACTTCCGCCGGCGTGCCCACCGTGATCGATTGCGCCTCGCTCTTCAGGTCGAATTCGATGCGATCGGGCACGAAATCCTCGACGAGGAACTGTTTTTCGGCAATCGCATTGCCCTTCGGATCGGTATAGGCGCGCATCATCCAGGTGCCGCGCATGGCGTTCGGCAGCATGGCGATATCGAAGGCATAACCGCCGACCGTGCTGGTGTTCTCGACGATGCGTCGGTCTTCGACACCGTCAGGGCGGGTGACGATGAAGGTCAGCGGCAGGTTTTCGATAGCCGCGCCGGTATTGTCGCGGGCGAGCGCCGAAGCATGCACCGTTTCACCGGCGCGGTAGATGCCGCGCTCGGTCCAGGTGAGGAGGTCTATGGCCCCGGGCGTGGCGCGGCCGGTGACGCCGCGGTCGGAAAGATCGAAGCCGGCGCGGGTCATGTCGAGGAAGACGAAATCCTGGCTGCTGGTCTGCGCGGTCAGCACAGCCGGCGCCAGGGCGGCATTGCCGCGGATCAGGCCGGCTGTGAAGGTGGCGCGCCCATCAGTGTCCGTTGTCGCTTCGCCGAGCACCTCATTGTTTTTCGCCAGCAATTGCAGCTTGACGCCGGGGATCGGCTTGGCGCTGTCGAGGGAGCGGGCGAAGACGTTGAGCCCATCGGTGCCGGCATAGGTGGTCAGTCCGATATCGGAAACCACGAACCACTGCGTCGCCCGCGAGTCCCAATATTCGGACTTGTCGTCGATGGTGGTTGCGGTCAGCACATAGACGCCGGGCTTGCGCTGCGGCAGGGCTTCATCGACGGGGAAGCTGGTGACGACATCCTTGTTGAGATCGTTCTGGAAGTCGATAGCGCCTTGCCAGACGACTTCGCCAAGCTCGTCCTCGATACGCTGGGCGTTGTAGCCGTCCATCTGCGTCAGGAATTGCGAGTTGGTCAGGATGGAGGCGATGTTGCGGTCGCCGATCCGGTAGAGCTTCAGATTGGCGCCGGTCGTGTTGACCGAAACGATCGGGATACCGCGGCGCGCCGTGCCGGGCAGCACGAAATTCTCGCCGGTGAAGCGGACGCTCGCGGTGCGGTCGCGGACATAGATGTCGAGGTCGACGGCATTTTCGAGCGTCTCATCGACGGAGGAGGGCAGGCCGGGACGCAGCGCGATCTTGTAGCGCTCGCCATGGACAAGGCCCTCGATGCAGATCTGGCTGCCCTTGGCTTCAAGACCCTGCGGGACTGCGCCGTTCAGCGTCACGAAGCTGGAGTAATCGACGTCGGCCTTGACCAGAGGGTCGGAGAATTCGACACAGGCGCGCGGAGTGGCGCTGTCGGTATCGATCGTATGATTGATGACGCGAAAACCCTGGCGGGCGCGCAGGTCGAGATAGGCCTGGCGGATGGCGGGGTCTTCCTTGACCGCGAGGCTCGCCTTGTAGGCATCGAGCGCGCTGCGCCAGGTCTGGTTCGTGGCAAAGGCCTGCGCAAGCACAGAAAGCGCGGCGGCGCGGCTGTTGTCGGTGCGGGTGAGGCTGTAGGCCATCGCGCCCCAGACTGTCGACTGGCGGGCAATATCGGTGTCGGTGGCGGCCATGGCGCCGGTGCGGGTCAGCTCGATCCAGAGATCGGCATTGGTCTTGTCGATGGCAATCGCCGATTTGAACGCCGTGACGGCGCGGTCGAGATTGCCGGCGCTGCGCTCGGCCATGCCGACGGCGGAAAGCGAGGAGGCGCCCTGGCCCATCTGGTCGGCGGCGACCGTCATCGCGTCGCTGGCATCGCGCGCCTGCTGCTGCAGATCCTTGGAAATGAAAGCTTGCGCCGGCGCGGGGCCGATATCGCGCTCGGTATTCGGTTCGACGATCTTGCCGGCGACGGCGGCGGGGAAACTGTTCATCGGTCCGAAATCGGACTTCAGGAAGCACCACTTGACCTTGGGATTGTAGGTAAACGCCTTGCAGCCCTTATCCGCGACGCAGATCGACTGGCAATCTTTCAGCGAAACATTTGTCTCGGTGCGCAGGTCGAAGCCGAAGAAATCGGCATCCTTGATGATCGTCACCTGCCGTTCGGCGGCAATCGCACCCATCGGCAGAATGGCCATAGCCAAAGCAAGGAACGCCGAGAACCCGAAACGCTCCCGTTGTTTCGACACCAATCCGGACGCAAAACCGCCGCGCACTTTTGCTCGTATTGCTCTCAACATGGATGTGTCCCCCCGCAGAACGCGTCTGTGCCATGGTGTTCGCGGCGCAGTCTTCAAGCTTCGTTCGTCATTGTCAATCACATCGCAGCCGGTTGTTGCGACGTGATCAAAAATGAACAACTGCGTGGGGATGGTATGAGACGGCAAGCCCAATGTATGACGCTTGCTTACTAAAAAATCAGCGAAATCTGATACTGGATGCGAAAAGCCGTTCCGATCAGGCGGCAAAAATACGCATCATGGCCGGCGGCGAAACGCGTTCACGGCGACGGCGGGCAATGGCGTAACGCAGGGATTGCTCGACGGTTCGCGGGCTGACCGGTTTGCTCAGCACGCCAAGCGCGCCCTTGACGCCGCTTTCGACCATTTCCGGATTGCCGGTCATGAAGATCACAGTCACGCCATAGGTTTCCGCCAGGATACGGCCGATCTCCGGGCCGCTGGCGCCATCGGCAAGATTGACGTCGACAAGGGCGATGTCGGCCATCGGCGCCAGATCGAGCGCGCGCTTCTTGTCGCAGGCCAGACCGATGACATCGGCTTCGACGGTCGACGATGCGACCATGTCCTCGACATCCATGGCAATGAGCTGTTCATCCTCGACGATCAGGACTTTGTGATGCTGCTGCTCGGTCATGCCGCCCTCGGTTACGCCATCCCTCGTCATGGGGAACTCCTTGCCAATCCAATCCTCGACGGCCTGCGCCGCCTGCGTGGCGGGGCGCCCAATTCATATCGAATGCCCCGGTTCTTCTGTATGTTGCGAACATTGCTTTTGTCCGTCTTGTCTATCAAACGGCGGGGACGGAAATATGTTCCGTGCATGTGCAAAAAGCGGAAGGCGAAATGCATTCAATGATCTATGTTAACGAAGTGTAAATAATGATTGATGGGGTCTTTATTCAAAATGTAAATGAACAATTAATAGCAAGAAAGAATTTATAGTTAATACTCCGTAAATATTGAATATTGCAGCTGCGATCTACGATCGGATCCTGGTTGCGCAATAAAAAAACCGCGCCCGGGGGCGCGGCAGAGGAATTCGCTGTGCTGAGTGGAGTTTAAAATTCCATATCGTCCATGCCGTCGTCGCCGGAATCCGCCGCTTCTTCAGCGGGTGCCGGCTCGGCTGCGGGCTGGGGCGCGGCGTTTGCGGTATCGCCGGCAAACATGCCGCCAATGGCATTGCCGAGCAGAACGCCGCCGGCAACGCCCATGGCCGTCTGTGCGGCGCCGGCAAGAAAGCCGCCGCCCGCCGGACGCGCTGCCTGCTGGCCGAAAGCGGATGGCTGTCCAGGCGCGGATTGGCCCCAGGGGCCCGAGGGCGCCGGAGACGTTGCGCTTGCGGGGCCGCCGATGCCGACCGGCGGTGCGGGTCGGCGGGGTGCGGCCTGCGGGGCAGGGCGCGAACCGCTGCCGAAGATGCTGGACAACAGGCCGCCGCCGGAGGCGGGTTGTTGCCGGTTGGCAAGCTCGTATTCCAGCTCCTCGATGCGGCGTTGCGCGGAATCGAGGGCCTGTTCCTGTACGACGATGGTTTGGGCCATGAGATAGGGCGCGCCCGGCTGGGCGGCGATGCGCTCGCGGATGAAGCTTTCGGCTTCATTGTCACGCGCGCCTGCCTGCCGTTCAACCGCGGAAAGCTTGCCGAACAAGCCTTCAATGGCGTGGCGATCGTTCTGGTCCATCAAATGGTTTCCTTAGAGGTTTCATCGGAGATTGCGGGCCAATGCCCGCAATCGGGAGGCAATGGGCGGCTTACTCGCGCTCGCCCGTGAAGTTCAGCAGCAGCTGGAACAGGTTGACGAAGTTCAGGTAGAGCGACAGGGCGCCGAAGACGGCCATCTTCTGCTGCGATTCCTGGTCGATGTTTTCAGCATACTGTTCCTTGATGTTCTGGGTATCGAAGGCGGTGAGGCCGACGAAGACCAGAACGCCGATCACCGAGATCGCAAACTGCAGGGCGCTGGAGCCGAGGAAGATGTTGACGACCGAGGCGATGATGACGCCGAACAGACCCATCATCAGGAACGAGCCGAACTTCGACAGGTCACGCTTGGTCGTGTAGCCGTAGAGGCTGGTGGCGCCGAACATGGTGGCGGCGATGAAGAAGGTGCGCGCGATGCTCGTGCCGGTGAACACCAGGAAGACCGAGGCCAGCGACAGGCCCATGACCGCGCAGAAGGCCCAGAAGGTCATCTGGGCGGTGCGCGCCGACATGGTCTGGATGCGGAACGAGAAGAAGAAGACGAAAGCGATCGGCGCCAGCATCACCACCCATTTCAGCGGGGTGGAGAAGATCGGCACGTACAACGCCGGCGTCGAGCCGACGAAGAAGGCGACGAGGCCGGTCAGCACCAGGCCGAGGCCCATATAGTTGTAGACGCGCAGCATATGCTGGCGCAGACCTTCGTCGAACAGCGCCTGGGTCTGCGCCTGAGGTCGATATCCGAAACGGTTTTGTGTCGGGTTCATGCGGAACGCTCCTTGGGGTTCGTGTCGATTGGGCCGCCGGATCAATAAAGCGAGGCGGCAAGTTTCTCGGCCATGCCATTGAGGTCTTTGGCGTCGCGGGTGCTGGAAACGAGGGCGTAGGCAACCTCGCCGATCTGCCAGTAGGAGGACTGCGCCGCGCCGACGCCGATCGGAACGGCCTGCTGCACGGCAAAGCTGCCCGGGCGGACGGCGAAGAGGGACAGCACCTCGCCCGCTTCGGGCGCGACGGCCATTTCCACGCTCGGCCCAAAGGCGGAGGGGAAGACCTGCACGTCGATCACCCGCCACCCCTTGGGAATCTCGGGCATGACGATGGCGGTCGCGGCGCGGATGTCGGCCGGATCATAGGCGGAGGCCTCCGTCTGCGACGGCATGGTCTCGCGCAACAGCGCCGTCTGGTGGGCGCGCACCGCCTCCTCGACAAAGGATGGCGGCTGCACGGAGGCGATGACCTGCGTCGCGCCGAACGGGCCGAAATGAGCATTCGCGACCCAGCCGGCGCCGACCAGCACGACGATGGCGGCAGCGCGCCGGAAGGCGGCGATGAGCCGTCCGCGCGACAGGGCCGATTCCAGCCGCCGCGCGGCATCGCGGGTCTGCGGCCTGACCGAGGATTGTTGGTCGGCCAGCGCCAGACGCAATTCGCCCTTGAGGCTCAGATCCGCCATCACCTGCGCGGCGATGACCGGATTTTCCGAGAGATAGGCTTCAACCTCGATACGGCGATTGATGTCGAGCTGGTTGTCGACATAGGCGGAAAGATCGGTGTCGAGCACGGGATCAACGGGTTTCATTGTCTTGTCCCCCAATCAGGCGGAGATGGCGGTTGCGGCCGGTGCCGCCCTGTTCCTCGAAATTGCGCAAAGCGGCGCGCGCGCGGGAGACCCGCGACATCAGCGTTCCCACCGGGATGCCGAGCGCATCGGCGGCCTCCTGGTAGGAGAGGTCCTCGATGGCGACGAGATGCAATGCCTCGCGCTGCTCTTCCGGCAGATCGAAGAAAGCCTCGCGCACCTGGCGCAGGCGAACGGTATGGTCCTGATCGGCGGCCTGCGCCGTATCGCTCACTTCGGCTGCGGCCTCGGCGCGGCGCGCCTGCGAGCGCGCGCGGCGCAGCCGGTCGATATGGGTATTGTGCACCACCGAAAGCAGCCAGCTTCGAATGCTGCCGCCCCGGCGGAAGGTCTGCTCGCGCTCATATGCACGCACCAGTGCGTCATGCACGAGGTCCTCTGCATCATCGGGATTGCGCACCAGGGAACGCGCATAGCGTCTCAGTGTCGCAAGCTGGCCGATAACGTCGAAAGGGCGTTTTTCCTTGTTCATGACAGGTATACGCATCCCGTCGCGGTCCTATTCCATCGCCGGCCAAATTTTTTTCGGGCGGTATTCTCTTCATCCTGTCTAGCGGTGAAGAACGGTGCGGATAAGGGCGCAGGCGGTGCGGTTACGGTAGCCCAGGTTAAATAATTGGTAGCCTGCCGGGCCGTAACCTTTGTAAAGTCCAGTTCCGCTTTGTGCGTCGGCACGAAAGGATGGAACATCAGTCCAGGCTAGGGTGAATGAAGTTCAAGAAATATGTGTGGCCGGTGATCGGCCTTGCCGCTGTCGCTTTCTCGATCTGGCTTCTCTACAAGGAGTTGCGAGGGGTGTCGTGGAGCGACATGGCCGACAGTTTTTCAGCGATCCCCTGGCATTCATGGGTATTGTCGGGGCTTGCGACGCTGCTCGCCTATGGCGCACTGGCCGGTTATGACCGCGTGGCGCTTTTGCATGTACGGCGCAAGGTTTCCTGGCTGTTCATTACTGTCACATCCTTCACCACCTATGCGCTGTCGCACAATGTCGGGGCTTCGGTTCTCTCGGGTGCGGTGGTGCGCTATCGCGCCTATAGCGCGCGCGGTCTGAACGGTCAGGAAATCGGCATTCTCATTGCCTTCTGTTCCTTCACCTTCATTCTCGGAACCCTGCTGTTGTTCGGCCTGGTGCTGGTGTTCGAGCCCAATATCGTCGAACGCTTCGTCGATGTCCTGCCGCTCAATGCATCGCGTACCACCGGTTTCATCATTCTGGGCCTGATCGGGATGTATGTCTTCGGCAGCCTGCTCGGCTTCCGGTCGCTGAAATTCGCCCGCTTCGAGCTTTCCTATCCACGCCCCACCGTCGTGCTGCAGCAATTGTGGATCGCGCCGCTGGAGCTGATCGGCGCGGCCGGCATCATCTATTTTGCGTTGCCGGAAGCGGGCAATCCCGGCTTTTTCGTCGTGCTGGGGATTTTTCTCGTTTCGTTCTCGGCCGCGCTGATGTCGCATGCGCCGGGCGGGCTGGGCGTTCTCGAACTGGTGTTCATCACCGGCCTGCCCGACATGAACCAGGTCGACGTGCTGGCGGCGCTGATCGTCTTCCGGCTGTTTTATCTGGTCATCCCGTTCGTGATGGCCCTGGTCGCCATTCTGATCTTCGAACGCTCGCAATTCAGCGCGCAAACGGATTAGGGCATGCCCTTTCGGACATGCCCTGAAACAAGACGTCTGCGCGGGTTCGCTATTTCTTCTGCTCGATGAAGGCTTCCGGCGTATGGGCAAGGCTTGCGCCTTCCGGTACATCCGCGTGGCCTTCCGAGCGGTCGCGGTGCAGCGCGGCGCGGGCCAGCAGCATCAGCGTTACCGGCGTCGTCACCGTCACGAAGATGCCAATCAGGATCTCGTGAAACACCGGCCTTTGCTGGGTCACCGTAAAATAGATCATCGACGCCATGACGATGCCGCCCGTGCCCCAACTCGTGCCGAGCGTCGGCGCGTGCAGGCGCTCATAGAAGGTCTTGAAGCGCAGGAAGCCGACGGAGCCGATCAGGGTCAGGCCGGCGCCGAAAAGCAGGAAGAACGAAACCAGGATTGCCGCCCAGAGCGGCAGGTCGGGCGTTGCTTCGGTCATTCGATCACCTCTCCTCGCATCAGGAATTTGGCCAGCGCCACGCTCGAGACGAAGCCGAGCAGGCCGATGATCAGCGCGGCCTCGAAATAGATGGCGGTGCCGTTGCGAATGCCCTGGGTCAGCAGCAGCAACATGGAATTGATGTAGAGCGTATCCAGCCCCATGACGCGGTCCTGGGCGCGGGGGCCGCGAAACATCCGCAGGCAGGCGCAGGCCATGGCGAGCGCCAGAGCGATCTGGGCGATGGTGATCGACCAGGAAAGAATGACAAGGCTCATTCGAAAACCTCCATCAGCGTCCGCTCGTATCGGTTGGTAATCAGGTCGCGCAGCGCCTCCTCGTCATCGAGATCGAGGACATGGATGAGCAGCGTTCCCTCGTTGGAATTGTATTCGAGCCAGGAGGTTCCGGGCGTGCTGGTCAGCAGGACGGCCAGAAGCGCAAGGCCGGTCTGGCTTTTCATCGTCAGCGGGATGGTCATGAAACCCGGCCGGCGCTGATGACGCGGCGCGCCCACGATGATGCGGGCGACGGCGATATTGGAGATGACGATATCGCGGAAGATGACCGAGGCGAGCAGGCGGATCAGCTTCAACGGCTTGCGGATGCGTGGCTTGTCCGGGCGCAGCGCCGCCATGGCGGCCGAGGCCACCCAGGCGATCGCCAGGCCGAGAACGAGATGGCCGAACGAGAAGCTGTTCAGCGACATCCACATCACCGTCAGCGCGACGGTCAGCAGCGGATAGGGGAGAACGATGCTCATGGCTTGAGGGCCTCCCGGCGTTCGACGCGCTGCAGTCCCAGCACGCTTTCGATATAGGCGGTCGGGGTGTGCAGGCTGCGCGCGGTCGCTTCCATATAGGCCATGACGGGGCCTGCCTTGACGGTCAGCACCAGCGTCAGGGCCAGCAGGCAGAGCACCGGCGTCACCTCGATGACGAGGACGCGCGGCACCGTGTTTTCGATCGAGGCCCAGAATGTGCGGATGCCGGCGCGACTCATGGCGATCAATGCCGCGAGCCCGGAAAAGATCATCAGGCCCGTCAGCCACCAGACCGAGGCGCCGACCGTTGCCGTCATGCCGAGCCCGCCCGGATTGAACATCGACGACAGCATGGCGAATTTCGCGAGGAAGCCCGGCAAGGGCGGCAGGCCAGCCAGCAGAATTCCGCAGAGCGCGAAGCAGATACCGAGGACGGCAAGCGTTCCGGGCATCAGCACGCCGACTTCGTCCTCCACGACCTCCTCCTCTGCATCGCCATAGGCTTCCATGGTGACGGCGAGAACGTTGGCGCCGGCATCCTGGCTGCGCTCCACCAGTTCGATCAGCATGAAGAAGGCGCTGATCGTCAGCGTCGAGCTGACGAGATAGAACAGCGCGCCCGCCGTCACGCCCTGGCCGCTGATGCCGATGGCGGCGAGCAGGGTTCCCGACGAGACCAGCACCGAATAGCCCGCGACGCGTCCCAGCGCCTGCGAGGCCAGCACCCCGACCGCGCCGAACGCGATGGTCGCCATACCGCCGTACAGCAGTACGTATTGGCCGAAACCGGCCGATTCTCCCGCTTCCGCGCCGAACAGCATCAGGTAAAGTCGCAGGATGATGTAGATGCCGAGCTTGCTCATCATCGCGAAAATCGCCGAAACGGGCGCAGCAGCAGCGGTGTAGGCCGGCGGCAGCCAGAAATTCAGCGGCCACATGCCGGCCTTGATCAGGAAGGCGATGCCGAGAACCGCGGCGCCCGCTTGCAGCATGATGCGATATTCGTGTTGCAGGTCCGGAATGCGGGCGGCGAGATCGGCCATGTTGAGCGTGCCGGTGATGCCGTAGATCAGGCTGACGCCGATCAGGAACAACAGCGCCGCGCCGAGATTGACGGCGATGTAATGCAGGCCCGCCTTGACCCGTATCGGGCCGGAGCCGTGCAGCAACAAGCCGTAGGACGCGGCAAGCATCACTTCGAAGAAGACGAAGAGATTGAAGAGGTCGCCTGTGAGGAAAGCGCCGTTCAACCCCATCAGCAGGAACTGGAACAGCGTATGGAAGTGCGGCCCCGCCTTGTACCAGCGCGCCAGCGAGAAGACGAGCGCGGCAAGGCCGAGGATGGACGTCAACAGCACCATCATCGCCGACAGCCGATCGGCGACCAGCACGATGCCGAAGGGCGCCGGCCAGTTGCCGAGCGCATAGACGGCGGTGATCGCCTTTCCGGCGTCGTCCTCGCTGCCGACGCGGCCGAGCAGCTGCAGCGACAGGAGAAGCAGGAGAACGGTCGCGCCGAGGCTGACCATGGATTTCGCCACACGCCGACGCTCGTCGAGCGACACGAGAAGCGCGCCCGCAAGCAGCGGCAGCAGGATAGGCATGATGGGAAGATGGGCGGACCAGGGCATCATCATCGCGACTTCTCCCGGCCGTCGACATGGTCCGTGCCGGTCAGGCCGCGCGAGGCGAGCATGACGACGAGGAACAGGGCGGTCGTGGCGAAGCCGATGACGATCGCGGTCAGCACCAGCGCCTGCGGCACCGGATCGGTGATCGTCGCCGGATTGGCGACGCCGCTATAGGGCAGGATCGGCGGCGCGTTCTTCTTCAATCCGCCGACGCCGAAGATGAACAGGTTGACGGCATAAGAGAGCAGCGACAGGCCGACGATCACCTGATAGGTGCGTGGGCGCAGGAGAAGCCAGACGCCGGAGCCGGTCATGATGCCGATGCCGATGGCGAGAACGAGTTCCATCAGTTCTTCTCCTCGACGGATGTTTCGGGGGCCGGCGCTTCCTGGGTTTTGACCCGGTAGACGCGAATCGACTGGTGGGCGAGGGCGATCAGCATCAGCACCGTCGAACCGACGACGAGGGCGAAGACGCCGAGATCGAACATCATGGCGCTGGCAGCCGGCATCTTGCCGATCAGCGGCAGCTCGATATAGCGCGAATGCGTCGTCAGGAACGGATAGCCGAGAACCCACGAGCCCATGCCGGTCGCCGCCGCGATCAACAGGCCAAGGCCGATCCAGCGCAGCGGCAGGATGCGCAGCCTGTCCTCCGCCCAGCGCGTGCCGCCGGCCAGATATTGCAGCAGGAAGGCGATCGCCATGGCGATGCCCGCAGCAAAGCCGCCGCCCGGCAAGTCGTGTCCGCGAATGAACAGGAAGGCGGCGAAGGTGATGATGACCGGGAACAGCCACTGCATGATGACCGAGGGCACCAGCAGATAGTCGCGCACCGTATCGCCTTCGGAACGCTCCGGACGGGCTTCGTCATACGCGCTCTGGATGCGCTGCTGCTCCGGTGCGCCGATGCTGTCGGATGCCGGGCGGAAACGGCGCAGGAGCGCAAACACCGTCAGCGCCACGATTGCAAGCACGGTGATTTCGCCAAGCGTATCGAAGCCGCGGAAATCGACGAGGATGACGTTGACGACATTGCGCCCGCCGCCCTCGCTATAGGCGCGCTCGAGGAAATAGTTGGCGATGGCATCGGGCACCGGCAAGGTCATGACCGCATAGGCAAGCACCGACATGCCGACGCCGCAGGCAACCGCGATGCCGAGGTCGCGCAGACGTCGCAGGCGCGCCACGAAGGTCACGCTTTCGTCTATCCGCTCCTCGCGCTTGGGCAGCCAGCGCAGGCCGAGCAGGATGAGCACGGTCGTGACCACTTCGACGAGAAGCTGGGTCAAGGCGAGGTCAGGCGCGGACAGCCAGACGAAGGTGAGGCAGGTCATCAGCCCCGCGCCGCCAAGCATCATCAGCGCCGCCAGACGGTGATATTTCGCCTGATAGGCTGCGCCAAGCGCCGCGAAGCTGCCGATGACCCAGATCAGCGTGAAGATGGTATCCGGCCCGGTGAACGACAGCTGGCGGGCATGGAAATCGCCGAGATAAAGCGGCAGGAAGGCGGCGACGAAGCCGAGCGCGGCCAGCAGACGCAATTGCGGCTGCAGACGGCGGGTGCCGGCCGTCGCTTCCAGCCAGCGCGCCCATTTCCAGGAAACGGTGACGAGAATGCGCTCGAAAATGCGCTGTCCCTGCAGATGCCGGAAGAGGGGTGGTCCGTCGCTGCATCGCGCCAGATAGGATCTGAGCAGGATGTAAAGGATGGTGCCGCCGATCAGCGCCACGATGCTCATCAGCAGCGGCGTGGTGAAGCCGTGCCACAGGGCGAGGCTATATTCCGGCGGATGGCTGCCGAGCACGGCGATGACGGCGGTATCGAGGAATGGTCCGATCGACAGGCTTGGCACGATGCCGACGATCAGGCAGGCCATGACCAGAAGTTCGATGGGCAGGCGCATCCAGTGCGGCGGCTCATGCGGCTTTGGATTGGGCAGATCCTGCGGCGGCGGGCCGAAAAAGACCGTATGGATGAAGCGCAACGAGTAGGCGACCGCGAAGGCGCCCGATAGCGTTGCGATATAGGGAAGCGCACGGTCGAGGATCGAATCCGCATGGGTTTCGACCGCCTCGGCGAAGAACATTTCCTTGGAGAGAAAGCCGTTCAACAGCGGCACGCCCGCCATGGCCGCACTCGCCACCATCGCCAGCGTCGCGGTGATCGGCAGGAAGCGGAACAACCCGCTCAATTTTCGCATGTCGCGGGTGCCGGTCTCGTGGTCGATGATACCGGCTGCCATGAACAGCGAGGCCTTGAACGTGGCGTGGTTGACCATGTGGAAGATTGCCGCCACCGCCGCAATCGGGCTGCCGAGGCTGAGCAGGGTGGTGATCAGCCCGAGATGGCTGATGGTCGAATAGGCGAGCAGGCCTTTGAGATCCTGTTGGAAAATGGCGAAATAGGCCCCGAGCATCAGGGTCGCGACACCGGCGAAGCCCACGAGCCAGAACCATTCATACGTCCCCGACAAGGCCGGCCACATTCGCGCCAGCAGGAAGACGCCGGCCTTCACCATCGTCGCGGAGTGCAGATAGGCCGACACCGGCGTCGGGGCGGCCATCGCATTCGGCAGCCAGAAATGGAAAGGAAACTGGGCGCTCTTGGTCAGCGCACCCATGAGGATGAGGATCAGCGCCGGGAGATAGAGGGCATGGCTCTTGATCTGGTCGCCCGCAGCCAGCACCCGGTCGAGATCGTAGCTGCCGACGATATGTCCGACGATCAGCAGGCCGACCAGCAGGCAGAGGCCGCCGATACCGGTGACGGTCAGCGCCATGCGCGCGCCGTCGCGGGCGGCGGCGTTCTGGTGCCAGTAGCCGATCAGGAGGAAGGAGACGATGCTGGTCAGTTCCCAGAAGATCGCCAGCAGGATGAGATTGCCCGACAGCACGATGCCCAGCATCGCCCCCATGAAGGACAGGAGATACGCGAAGAATCGCGGCATCGGGTCGTCCTTGGAGATGTAATAGCGGGCATAGATGACGACGAGCAGGCCGATGCCGGTGATCAGCATCGCGAAAATCCAGGCAAAACCGTCAAGCCGCAGATCGAAATCGAGGCCGAGGCTCGGAAGCCATTCGGTCTTGTTGCGAACCACGTTGCCGCCGCGCACCGAGCCGTAGAGTATGCCGGTGATGACAAGCGCGGCAAGCGCGCTGAGACCAGACAGCCAGGCCGCAAGATTGCGGGCATGGGCCGGCAACAGCGCCAGCGCGGCACTGGCGACGAAGGGGATCGTCAGGAGAATCGGCAAAAGGTCGTTATCGCTCATCGTGCATCCGGCGCGCTGTCTTGCCCTACGGCATGGTCTGTCCCGTCGCGCGATGCGCCGAAACCGTCGATCAGGGCAGCGGGCCGATGGCGAATGCTCTCTTCGACCGGATCAGACCCGCTGGAAATCGTTGCGCGGTGGCGCTCTCGTCGGGGGCAGGACGGTGGAACCGGCAATATGGGTTCCGTCGGCGCCGCGCGAATGCGTCAGCGCATTACCGTTGCGCGTTGCGACATATCCTGGCGAAGGCGCGATGATCAGCAGGCAGGCGAGCGGCACGACGATCTGAGGGCCTGCGCGGTCGCAATCCTGCGACGCGGCTGCCACATCCGAAACAACGTCGTCCTGGCGGGCGGTGCGCTCATGCAGGCGTGCGCCGAAGCCGGCCCCGCCATTCAAAACCACGAAGAAGGTCGTGGCACTCAGAAACAGGGCAAACAGCAGCGAAGCGGGGGAGGACAGGCAATGCCCGAAGACGCGATATGTCGTCGTCCCGATCAAACTCGATCCTCCAATGGTTACAATACTTCGCGAGGTGCCTTTGCGATTGCCGTGGCGTCGATTTCGACATTAGGGCAGGCAAGGGCGTGGTGTCCATAGAAACAGCCTGTTTTCTAGATATTTTTTCCCATACTGGCGAAAATATGGCTTGGTCCTGAAAAATTGGATCGATTTCCGGCGAATTGGGCGTTCAATTTTCTATTTTCGATTAAATGCCGGGCTTATTCACGGGAGGCGCGCCCGAATCACAGCGAAAGGTTGCGCGTCGGTCGGCGCGGGATGCCTCCGGAGCTCTTGAATTTTCAGCGTCCGGGGAACCATTGCCGTCTCCACGCTTTTACTGCGCGACACAGGTGCGGGGCAGATTTCATGACATCGACGAATGGCGATTTTTCCATCCTTCCCGGAGACTGGACGGTGCGCGGTGCGACCTGGACAGGGGAGGGCGTCAATTTTGCGCTGTTCAGCGCGCATGCGGAGCGCGTCGAGCTATGCCTCTTCGATGAGAGCGGCGAGACCGAGATAGCGCGTCTGACACTCCCGGAATTTACCAACGAGATCTGGCATGGTTTCGTGCCGGGCCTGCAGCCAGGCACGCTTTACGGTTACCGTGTCCACGGCCCCTATGACCCTGGCAACGGTCATCGCTTCAACCCCAACAAGCTGCTGATCGATCCCTATGCGCGCGAGCTTGCCGGCGAGATCAAGTGGTCGGAAAAGCTGTTCGGCTATGATCTGCTGCATGAGGACAAGGATCTGACCTTCGACACACGCGACAGCGCGGCCGGCATGCCGAAATGCCGTGTGATCGATCCCAACGCCTATGACTGGAGCGGCGATAGAAGCCCAGATATCCCCTGGCCGCGCACGCTGATCTATGAGACCCACGTAAAGGGTTTCACCCAACTCAATCCGGCGATCCCGCCTGAACTGCGCGGCACCTATGAAGGTCTCGGCCAGAAGGCCGCCGTCGATTATATCAAGAGCCTCGGCATCACCTCCATCGAACTGCTGCCGGTGCATGAATTTCCCGACGATTCGCATCTGCTCGACCGCGGGCTGAAGAATTACTGGGGGTACAATACGCTGGGATTCTTCGCGCCGGCCTCGCGCTATTACGGGCCGCGCGGCATGAACGGTTTTCGCGACATGGTTCGCGCCTTTCACGATGCCGGCATCGAGGTCATCCTCGACGTCGTCTATAACCACACGGCCGAGGGCAACGAGCTTGGCCCGACGCTGTCCTTCAAGGGCATCGACAATTTTTCCTATTACCGGACGATGCCGGACGACCATCGCTATTACATCAACGATACCGGCACGGGGAACACCGTCAACACCTCGCATCCGCGCGTGCTGCAGCTGATCACCGATTCGCTGCGGTACTGGGTCGAGCATATGCATGTCGACGGTTTCCGCTTCGATCTCGGCACCATTCTCGGTCGCGAGCCGGATGGATTCGACCAGCGTGGCGGCTTCTTCGATGTGATGACCCAGGATCCGGTGCTTTCTCGGGTGAAGCTGATCGGCGAGCCCTGGGATGTCGGGCCTGGTGGCTATCAGCTTGGCGGTTTTCCGCCCGGCTGGGCCGAATGGAACGATCGTTATCGCGATACGGTGCGTGAATACTGGTTGGATACCGATGGCACGGCGCCGGATTTCGCCGCCCGTCTCCTGGGTTCCGGCGACATTTATGACATACGCGGTCGGCGGCCTTGGTCGACCGTCAACTTCATCGCTGCCCATGACGGTTTCACCGTCAACGATCTCGTCTCCTACAACGAGAAGCATAACGAGGCCAACGGCGAAGACAATAAAGACGGCCACGACCATAATCGGAGCTTCAATTACGGCGCGGAAGGACCGACCGACGACGAGGGCATCAATGCCGCGCGCGAACGCCAGAAGCGCAATTTCCTGGCGACGCTGCTTCTCTCCCATGGCACGCCGATGCTGCTTGCCGGCGACGAATTCGGCCGCAGCCAGCTCGGTAACAACAACGGCTATTGCCAGGACAGCGAAATCAGCTGGTTGCATTGGGACAACCTGCCGCCATCAGCCGAGGCGTTGCGCGATTTCACCCGACGTCTGACGACAATCCGCGCAGAACAACCGCTGTTTCGCCGTGAAAGCTGGCGCAACACCATGTCGATCACCTGGCTGAACTGCAATGGCGGCGAGCAGACGCAGGAGAATTGGGACGATCCGGGCGGCACAACGATTGGCGTCCAGTTGCAACGTCATGAGGATGCGCAGGCGGACGGTGCATGGAGCGAAGCCATGATGCTTTTCAACCCCCATGACGGCGTCGTGCCCTTTACGCTGCCCTCGCCGCAGGGGGGCGAATGGCGGCTGGAATTGACCACCGCCGATCCGCAGCGCTGCGGCGAACAGTTTGCAGGCGGCGGCGTGTTCGACATGGAAAACCGCAGCCTTGCGCTGTTTCGAAAGGGATGAGGACGCGCAAAGAAAAGCCCGGATCACGATCCGGGCCTTTTGGTTTTAAGATGTCGTCAACCGAGGGCGAGGGAGGCGGCGGCGGGTGCGCCGTCGCGTTCCTCAAGCAGAGCCGCGTAGAGATCGGCGTAGCGTTCGGCACTTCGATCCCAGGAGAAATGCGCGCGCATGCCCTGATGCTGCAAGCGCGCCCAAAGGCGCGGATCGCGAAAGGCGGCGATGGCGCGGTGAAGCGCCAGCTTCAACCCGTCCTCGGTTACGGGATGGAATTGGAAGCCTGTGGCGACACGCGCCGAAATCGCCGCATCATTGGCATCGATGATGGTTTCCGACAGGCCGCCGGTGCGCGAAACGACAGGGACGCTTCCGTAACGCAGCGCATAAAGCTGCGTCAGCCCGCACGGCTCGAAGCGCGAAGGCTGGACGATTGCATCGGAACCGCCGTGGATGAGATGCGCCGTGTGTTCGTCATAGCCAAGCCGGACGGCGACACGTCCGGGATGGCGTAACGCCACGCCCGCAAGCCGATCTTCTATATCGTGATCGCCGCGCCCGAAGACAATCAGCTTGCCGCCGCGATAGACGAGGTCGTCGGCAACCGCGGCCAGAAGATCCATACCCTTCTGCCATGTCAGGCGGCTGACAACCGAAAAGATCGGGCTGTCGTCCGCATCGAGACCGAATTCCCGCTCAAGCCGCGCGCGATTGACGAGGCGCGGGCCGACATCGAGGTAGTCGTAACGCTCCGGCAGCGCCGCGTCGCTGGATGGATCCCAGATGGCGGTGTCGATGCCGTTGACGATGCCGTGGAGATCGCGGGCGCGCGCTGTGAGCACACCCTCCAGACCCATGCCGAATTCGGTGGTCAGAATTTCCCGGGCATAGGTCGGGCTGACGGTGGTGATGGCGTTGGCCGTCTGCAATCCGCCTTTGAGATAGCTGATATCGCCATGATATTCCAGGCAATCGATGCCGTTGGATTCCAGCGGCAGGCCGAGCCAGGGCAGGATATCCGCTGAAAACTGGCCCTGGAAGGCAAGATTGTGGACGGTCAGCACGCTGGGAACATGCCTTGCGCGACCGTAATGCATATAGACACCGGTGAGCGCGGACTGCCAGTCATGGGTGTGGACGATATCCGGCGACCAGTACGGCATCAGACCCCCGGCAATTTCGGCAGCAACTGCGGAGAGCGCAGCAAAGCGTTTCCAGTTGTCGGGATGATCGTTGCCTGCTGCGTCGATATATGGGCCGCCCGAGCGGTCATAGAGTGACGGGGACTGTAAAATCAACAGGTCCAGATCGGCGCAACGCGCCTGCAGCAATGTTGCCGGACCGCCGAAAAGCTCGTCGAACTGGACGACGGGTTCCATGGCCTTGACCACGCGCAGCAGCGATGGATAGCCAGGCACGAGCGTTTTGACATGGATGCCGAAACGGCGAAGATATTTGGGTAGCGCGCCGGTGACATCACCCAACCCTCCGGTTTTGACGAGGGGAAAGACTTCGGATGCCACGGACAGAATTTGCATGAACATTCCCCTTTTACGTCGATGCCCTTGTCATACCGGCGCGCAAGATCAGGCGAATGCGCGCGCGCTATTCACCGTCGATCGTCACTGCTGAAACGGGGTTTCAAGGATTAAACGCCCGTTTTGTCTGACCGTTCCGCCGTCTGGAAATTTTCCCGAAGGTAATGTCTTTTGCCGGCCTGCCATGCTCTGAACATGGCAGGCTGGGAACGTTAAACTGCCTTGCGCGGCGCGCGCTTTGCCGACGCCTTGGCTTTGACGGCGACGTTGCTTGCGACGATGTCTGACGTCTCGACGGAGGCGACGCGAATGGGCGGCGCGGCGTCTTCGCCTTCTGCTGCGATTTCCTGATGGGCGCGCTCCCAATGGAGCATGTCCCTGCCCCAGGGACGACCTTCGTCTTCCCAAATCTCGTATGCACGTTTCTTTACGCGTTCATAGACGGATTCCGTCATGGTTCGTTCTCCCCGTGTCATGACGCATCTTAACGGCGACGCATGACGATAGTTCCATACCGCACGGCAGTTGAAAAGATTCCGCAGTGCGGCAAAAGCGGCTCATGTAAAAAAAACTTGCCCAAAAGGGGAACAACTTCGTGATCGTGTCGTTTGAGGGAGTTGGAAGGAGACCCCATGACACAAGAATATTGCGATATCCTGCCGGCAGATAATGGCTGGGTATTTGTTTCCGAAGGATACCATTCCGCTTCATTTCCCTGCTACGATCTGGCGCTGGATGCGGCGGCGGCCTATCGCGCGCAGCGCGAGAGCGAGGGTGCTCGCATCGTTTTGCGCTCGCAAACCTTACGCGGCGGCATGTCAGCTGTCGCACCACCGCGACGTGCGCGGTCATCGGCTTCTGAAAACGCTATGTCCCACTGATTTGCATGGCGCCCGACAATTTCAGGGCGCGAATCGCTTGCTGACGAAGGATGAACCTGAAATGCCGAAGCGCCAAGGGGCTTCGGCATTTTTCGTGATGCCGATACGCGTCGATGTTGCAATTTCAGGCACCTCGCCCGGACGCAGCAGGAAAGGCGGCTTGTCGAGCGGCATGCCGTCATGGCTTTTATCGACGGCAAGCGCGGCGCACAGCTTGCCGGGGCCGTTGCACAGCGCTCCCATCTTGTCGACTGCGCGCCGCTCAAACATTCTTTCAATCCCGACATCCGGCACGATGGCACGTATCAGCACCGCCCCGGCATTGGCGCAGACGAAATTCAAACACCAGTGAATGCCATAGGAGCGATAGACATAGGCATGCGCCGCCGGACCAAACATGGCGGCGTTACGCTGCGTCTGCCCGGAAAAACTGTGCGATGCGGCATCGTCGCGCAGATAGGCTTCTGTTTCGGCGATGACGCCGCCGACGTCATCCACAGTCAAGAACCAGCCGACCAATGCCCGCGCGACGGTGACTGCGTCGCGATCGAAAAAATCCTGAAACGGGAGGGATGTCATGTTGCGGCTCAAGCGCCCTGTTCGGCACTCTCGATCTGAAGATGACGCTCGTGAAGGGCTTTTTGCAATTTGACGGCCAGATCCAGCAAACGTTCCGGTAGCGGTTCCTTCTCGATTTCATCGAGTAGAATGGCCACCCGCGCATCCGCACCCTCGGCCGTGTCCTTTAATTCCGTCATTGCTTTCCTTGCTCCGGTCCCTCCGTCCCTGACTATGACGAGAAGACGCAAACCCGGCAAGGCGATTGCGAGCAGAGGGTTAAAGCAAACTCCCGGCGTTGCAAGGATGCAATGCCGGGAGGCTCTTGAGTTCATTCAATGCCGGTCGCGTGGCGGCGGCGCCGTACCCTTTGGAATGGCCGTCGTGGTTATGGAAACCGGATCGCTGGCTGGAAAGGTTTCCTCAAGCCCCTCGTCGAGTTGCCTTTCGATCTCAGCTTCGTCGCGCCGACGTCGGGCGGTCATCCGCACCGAGAGGTCGGTTTCGCTGCCGGCATTCGTCTGATCCTCGTTTTCCGGCAAGTCGTCGTTATCGATGATCTGTCTGAGGAACGCCTTCGCCTTTCCCAGCGCATTGGCGCGTATGACATCGCTATCGCTGCGCAGCGTAACAGAGACGACATCGCCGTCTTCGCCGACGAATTCGACGGTGTATCCCTTTTTGCCGCCTGCTTCCGGCAGGACATGTGTTCCGACGATCTGCACCTGAATGCCTCCTTTGGCTGGAACGACAGCTCCGCGTCGCCATCGTCATAATCGACTGCCGGATAAACGCGCAAACGCCGTTGAAGGTTCCTGTCGCAGCCGGAACCAATTCCCCTGGGGCACGTTGAGGTTCGTTACTTCCCCTGCACGCACGCTGAAAGGTTATGAACGGTGTCCGAATTACAGCCGAGCGTTGACGTCGCGCGGGATGATATCGTGAAACTCATTCCCGCCCTGCGCGCCTTCGCGCGGACGTTCTGCCGTGATCCCGTCGACGCTGACGACCTTGTGCAGGAGACCCTGGTCAAAGCCCTTGCCAATCTCGACAAATTTGAGCCCGGTACCCGCCTGAAATCCTGGCTTTTCACCATCATGCGCAACACGTTCTATACGCGTGTGAAAATTAGCAGTCGTGAAGTTCCCGGCCTCGAAAACTGCAGCAGCGAAAGCCTGAGCCTCGACGCCACGCAGGAATGGAGCGCCCGGGCACGAGAAGTTGAGGTAGCTTTTAACAAGCTGGCCGACCAATATCGCGAGATCCTCACCCTCGTCGTCGTTCTCGGTGAGAGTTACGAGACGGCGGCCGAGATTTGCGATTGTGCTATCGGAACGGTGAAAAGCCGTCTCAATCGCGCCCGTCGGCAGCTTTTGCTGGAGCTTGGCGAAGAGGTCTGATCCCCGCCGCTTTCCGATAATTTCGGGAACAAGCCGTGGAAAAGGAAGTTGGGGTCCCGTTCCGATCGAAAAATGCGGGGCACAACTGAAGGAGACATGCAATGGCAAACAACTCCAATTTCACCTCCGGAAGCCATGAGCAGAACCGCGCGCGCAACGAGCGCGACTACAATACGCGCGAGCGTAGCGCTTCCGAGAGCGGATATTACGGTCGCAGCGGCGAATACTACGATTTCGGCGACTCCAGTGACCGCGACAGGCCGTCCGTTGCGCGCGGCTGGAGCAGTGAACGGGAAAACCAGGGTCTGCGGAACCAGCCGAATGCGCCGCATTATGGCCGAGGCAGCAGTTTTTCGCCCGATGAGCGCGAGTGGGATCGCGGCTATGGCGACAGCGGTTACGCCTATGGCCAGGAAAACGATATGCGTTCCGCATACACCCGTCAGCGTGACGCGCGCTATCGCGACCTCGCTGCGCGCGACGACTATTCCTATGGACGTGGCGGGGACAATATGGATCGCGGTCGCGACCGTTACCGCGGCGAACAGCGTGGCTTCTGGGATCGCGCGGGAGACGAAGTCGCGTCGTGGTTCGGTGATGAACAGGCTGAGAACCGCCGTCGCGCCGACCAGTTCCGTGGCAAGGGTCCGCGTAATTACCAGCGTTCGGACACCCGCATTCTGGAAGACGTCAACGATCGTCTGAGCGATGACCCGATGCTGGATGCTTCCGATATCGAGGTCGCCGTCAGCAAGGCCGAAGTGACGCTGTCCGGTCATGTGTCCAGCCGCTTCGACAAGCGCCGGGCCGAGGACCTGGCCGAGCGCGTTTCCGGGGTCTTGCATGTCCAGAACAATCTCAGGATCAAATCGAGGCTGGAACAGACGGCGACCACTGATACCGCGCCGTCGGATGCGACCGCCGCGCGCCGCCTGATGTAAACCGCAAGCTTATAAGTAAGAGTATCGCTCCCCCGCGTTTGCGGGGGAGTTTTGCATTTGGCTTGAGCCCGGGAAGAACCGGACACGGAACAAATCCGGTAAAGCCGGAGTTTCCCGAATTCGTTCGCAGCTGATGGACACACCGTGCAGACATCGCCTCTCTCAACCGCCTCCGCCCCATCCTCTTCCTCTCATGCTCACGATAGCCAGCGCCATCGCTTCCATAAAAGCTGGGGCGCCGATCTTCTCGATCATGGAGCGTGCCGCTTCCGTCTCTGGGCGCCCGGGCAGCAGGCCCTGGCGCTGCGCATCGGTGGTCGCGATCATCCGATGAACAAAACCCAGGATGGTTGGTTCGAAATCGTGCTTTCCGATGTGGAGCCGTGCTCTGCCTATAGTTTCGTGCTCGATGATGGGATGGTTGTTCCGGATCCGGCCGCGCGGGCGCAGGCTGCTGACCAACACGGCCCGTCATCGGTTGTCGATCCGCATGCCTATCGCTGGCACAGCTCCGATTGGGTTGGCCGACCGTGGCATGAAACCGTGCTTTACGAACTGCACATCGGAACGTTCACGCCGCAGGGAACCTTCGCAGCCGCCGCAGAGCGTCTGAGCGATCTGGCGCAACTCGGGATCACAACAATCGAGATCATGCCGGTCGGCCATTTTCCTGGCGACCGCAATTGGGGATATGACGGGGTCTATCTCTATGCGCCGCATCGCGATTACGGAACGCCGGATGATTTGAAGGCCTTTGTCGATACAGCGCATCGGTTGGGGCTGAACGTTATCCTCGACGTCGTCTATAATCACTTCGGTCCCGATGGAAATTATATCTCGGCCTATGCGCCTGAATTCTTTGTTCAGGATCGCGCGACGCCCTGGGGCGCTTCCATCGACTATCGACAGGCGCCGGTGCGCGAATTCTTCATTCAGAACGCGCTTTATTGGCTTGAGGAATTTCGCCTGGACGGGCTTCGCCTCGATGCGATCGACCATATCGTCGACGACGAATCTGACGTGCATCTTCTTGTGGAGCTTGCAAGGCGCGTCCGCGCCGCGTTTCCCGACCGCCGCATTCACCTGACGACCGAGGATGTGCGCAATATCACGGCGTTGCACGAACGGGATGGGGAGGGCAGGGCTCTCTTGTATGACGGAGAGTGGAACGACGATTTTCACCACGTCGCCCATGTCATCGCAACCGGCGAGGACAGAGGGTATTACGCCAATTATGTCGAGGGCATCTGGCGCAAACTGGCCCGCTCGCTGGCGGAGGGGTATGTCTATCAGGGTGAGACGCAGCCTTCCGGCGATGGCAAGCCTGTCGGCGAAAGGAGCGCACACCTGCCGCCTGTCGCATTCGTCAATTTCATTCAGAACCACGATCAGATCGGCAACCGCGCCTTTGGTGAACGGCTGACCGCATTGACCGATACCGCGACGGTGGAATTGCTGACTGCACTGCTGCTGCTCTCGCCGCAAATTCCCTTGCTGTACATGGGCGAGGAATATGGTGAGACCGCGCCATTTTACTTTTTCAGCGATCTTGATGGAAAACTCGGCGAAAGCGTACGCAATGGCCGCCATGAGGAAGCCGAGCGCTTCGGCGGTTTTGCCGATGGCAAGACGGCTGACGATATTCCTGATCCGCTGAGCGTTGAAACCCGCCACCAATCGACGCTGGATTGGGACCGGCGCGAACGGATGGACGGAAGGGCGCGCCTGGATTTCGTTCGCGAACTCCTTGCCTTGCGCCGACGCCATGTCATTCCGCTGCTTCCAAGGGCAGGGGCCTATTCGGGACAGGTCCTTGCCGCGGATGATGGCCTCGTTGCCATCGACTGGATGCTGGGCGAAAAGCGCCTGGAACTGCGGCTGAACTTTTCACAAGACCGGCGTCCCATCCCAGCGGTCCGCGGCGATATCCTGTTCAGCTGGCCCTTGCGCACCCATGAAAGCCTGCGCAAGGAGGGCGAATTGCTCCCGTCATCGATTGCCTTTGCTCTTGGATGAGCTCTGGCTATCGCCTACCCGTCTTGGAGAAATCCAGAGGCTGGAATGCCCGGTCTGAATTGGTCTGAATTTGGATCTTTGCAGCAGCGAAGATGGAGACCGGCGATTTTCCCAAACAACATCAGACACTTACCACATTATCTCATTTTTTTGACATTGGTGTGTTGACTGTTTGGGTGGGGTG
>CAMFHE010000038.1 GCA_945952045.1 uncultured Rhizobium sp. | reverse complement strand
AGATCGGCTCGATCGAGAAGATGTCGAAGTCGAAGAAGAACGTGGTCGATCCCGACGATATCATCGCATCCTACGGCGCCGACACCGCTCGCTTCTTCGTACTTTCGGATTCGCCGCCGGATCGTGACGTCATCTGGTCGGAAGCCGGCGTTGAAGGGTCGCATCGTTTCGTGCAGCGTGCCTGGCGTCTGATTTCCGAAGCCGCCGAGCGCCTGTGCAGCGTCGATGCCGCACCCGCCAGCGACGGCGAGGCCCTGCCGATCTCGCAGATCGCTCACAAGACGCTGAAGGCAGTTCAGGGTGACTACGACAAGCTGAATTTCAACAAGGCCGTTGCCCGCATCTATGAGATGGTCAACGCGCTTGCCGCACCGCTCACAAAGGTGGCAAGCGGCGAGGCGGATGCGGCCACCACCGCTGCCGTCAAGGAAGCCGTGTTGATCCTCGTCCAGCTTGTCGCACCGATGACCCCGCATCTGGCCGAGGAATGCTGGTCCGTGCTGAAACAAAATGGTCTGGTCGCAAAAGCGAGCTGGCCGGCCTATGACGAGGCGCTGACCAAGGACAACGAAATCACATTGCCGGTACAGATCAACGGCAAGAAGCGCGCCGAATTGACAATCGCGCCGGATGCAGACCAGAATACCGTTCAGTCCGCCGTTCTCGCGCTTGAGGCCGTACAGGCCGCCCTTGCCGGACAGGCGCCGAAGAAGATCATCGTGGTGCCGCAAAGGATCGTGAACATTGTCGTCTGATTTCCGCTCGAAAATTCTTCGTACGAGCGGCGCTGTCGTTCTGATTGCGCTTTCCGCTCTGGCCGCCGGTTGCCAGGTTCGCCCGCTTTATTCCGAAGCGGGCGGCGTTGCCCAGAAACTCGGCTCGATCGCCTATTCGGACGCGGGCAGCCGTGTCGGTCAGGTTGTGCGCAACAAGCTGATCTTCCTCACAGGCGGCGGAAGTGGTGAGCCGGCTAATCCTGAATATAAGGTCGATCTGACCGTGAACAGCTCGATCACGCAATTGCTTCTGGTCGAAACCTCCGACCGCGCCCGCGCCGGTGAGGCTGTCGTGACGGTGGATTATATCCTCCGCCGGGCGACCGACGGACAGGTGCTAAAGGCCGGTCACCGCAAGGCGACGGCGCTGGTTGACTTCCCGGTTCAGGAATTCGCCAAGGTGCGTGCAATCCGCGACGCAGAAAATCGCGCCGCCGCCGAAGCTGCGGAACTGGTTCGCGCCGATCTCGCAGCCGCCCTCGGCCGCTGATCGCCCGATAGACGATGACGGAGATCAAGTCCCACGAGTTCGATGCGTTCCTGAATCAGGCAACGCGTTCCTATCGGATCTTCGTCATCTTCGGCCCTGATCGCGGTCTTGTTTCCGAACGCGCGTCGGCGATTGCCCAAAAGTCCGGGATTGCCCTGGATGATCCCTTTTCCGTCACGCGGCTTGATGCCGGCGATCTCGGAAACGGGGGAGGGCGCTTGCTTGACGAAGTTGGCGCCCTCGGTCTCTTTGGCGGGGAGAAACTGATCTGGATAAAAAGCGGCGGCAATGATCGTGGCCTGATCGATGCCATGCCCCGCATCGTTGAACAGAACCTTACAGACACCGTGCTAATTATCGAGGCCGGCGATATCAAAAAAGGTGTCGGTCTTCGCAAGCTCGTCGATAGCCACAAGGCCGTCGCCTCCATCGCCTGCTACGCCGACGATCGCCGTGCGCTCAATGCCCTGATCGACACTGAGCTGGCCAAGGAAAATCTCCGTATCACACCGGAGGCTCGCGAAATCCTGATCGATAGCCTCGGCGGCGATCGGCTGGCCTCGCGCAATGAGTTGCAAAAACTGGCGCTGTATGCGCGCGGCCAGGAAACAATTGATGCCCACCATGTGACCGACATCGTGGGTGACGCCAGCTCGACTTCTGTTGACGATGCCGTCGATGCCATTTTCAGTGGTGACAAGGATCGCTTCATCCAGGAGACCGGGAAAGTGTTCGCATCCAAGACGCCGGTCTTCCTGTTGCTTCAATCCTGTTTGAAACAATTACAGCTGCTGGACGTCTTACGCTCAGAGATGGATGAGAAAAAGCTCTCGCCGCAACAGGTCATGCAAAGCCATGCGCGCCATGTCCATTTTCGTCGCAAGCCGATTTTGGAATCCGCGCTGCGAATCTGGGCACCGCAATCCATCGCCCGCGAAATGCGCCGCGTGAACACGGCAATTCTGCAGACGCGTCAGCGCCAGGCGCTTGAAGACAGCATAGCCCTACAAACTCTGCTATCGCTGACATTGCAATCCGGTAAACGCGCCTGATTAGCGCTTTTCAAGCAGCCGGCAGATATCCTCGAGCTGCTCAAGGGTCTTGTAGGCAATGCGAATCTGGCCGCTGCTGCCCTTGTGATTGATGGTTACATCAAGGCCAAGCGTATCCGACAGGCTCCGCTCCAGAGCCAGCGTATCCGAGTCTTTCTCGTCACGCTTGCGATTGCCGTAAGCGGGATCGCTCTGAGCCTTGATATCGTTCTGCGCCAGTTTTTCCGCATCGCGCACCGACATGCCCTTGTGAACGACCTGCTTTGCCAAGGTTGTCGGATCGGACGTCGAGACAAGCGCGCGCGCATGACCGGCAGACAATGAGCCGGATGCCAGCATGTCACGCACTGGATCGGGCAGCTTTAAAAGACGAAGGCTGTTCGCCACGTGGCTACGGCTCTTACCAATGATTTCTCCCAGATCGTTCTGGGTATATCCATGCTCGGCAATCAGCTGTTCGTAGCCCAATGCCTCTTCAAGGGGATTGAGGTCTGAACGCTGGACATTTTCGACGATTGCAATTTCAAGTGCCGTGCGATCATCGACATCGCGCACAATGACGGGAATTTCGACAAAACCCGCCAGCTGTGCTGCCCGCCAACGACGCTCGCCGGCGATGATTTCATAGCGGTCCACGCCAACGGTGCGAACGACAACAGGCTGGACGATACCATGCTGACGCACTGAGTTGGCCAGATCCTGAAGTTCGTTTTCATCGAAATAGCGGCGCGGATTTCGCGCGCTACGTGCGACGAATTCGATCGGGATCATGCGATCCGGATTGACGACAGGACGCTTTTCGCCAACGGGAACGGGTTGATCCATCTCGCCGATAAGAGCAGCCAGACCGCGCCCGAGGCGGCGTTTCGAAAGATCGTCATTCATCGGCGCATCTCTTTCTTCAGGTCCTTTCCGGTCTCCATGCCGGAAAGGCATCAAACACATAGCGTTCAAGCTTCAAGGATGAAACGCGTCACGCGGCCTTGCGATGGCGTTCGCGTTGGATCACTTCAGAAGCAAGCTGCAAATAGGCCTGGCTGCCAGCGCATTTGAGATCGTAAAGAATTGCCGGCTTGCCGTAGGAGGGCGCTTCCGAGACCCGCACATTGCGGGGGATCAGAGTGTGATACACCTTGTCGCCAAGATGAGTGCGTACATCGGTGACAACCTGCTGCGCTAGGTTGTTCCGGGAATCATACATGGTCAACACAATACCCTGGATATCGAGCAGCGGATTGACGCTCTTGCGCACCTGATTCACGGTCTCGAGAAGCTGGCTCAGGCCTTCCAACGCGAAGAATTCGCATTGCAAGGGAACAAGGACCGAATGGGCTGCCGCCATTGCGTTCATCGTCAGCAAATTGAACGACGGCGGGCAATCAAGCAGAATATAGGAGAATGCTGAAGCCTGATCCGATTCCAGCGCGCGACGCAGACGAAAGACGCGGTCAGCGGCCTGTGAAAACTCCATCTCGAAACCGAGAAGGTCCATCGTCGAGGGAATAATGTAGAGATTGGGAACAGCCGTTTCCGTCACTGTATCGAGAATATTCTCGGTGCCAGCCAGCAGGTCATAGGATGAAACCTTGCGATCGCGGCGGTCTATGCCAAGACCGGTGCTGGCGTTGCCCTGAGGGTCGAGATCGACGATCAGAACACGCTCGCCGATCGCTGCCAGGGCAGTTGCCAGATTGATGGCTGTCGTCGTTTTGCCGACGCCGCCCTTCTGGTTGGCAATCGTGATAATCCGGTTTTTCTCATAGGCCATATGCCGCACCTGAAATCGCTATGAACGCCGCAAATTGGAAATTTCGAGGATTTTCGAGTCGGTCTCGACGATACTCTGGTGTTCTACCAGATCGAATCTCCAACTTCCATGTGCATTCCGCAGCTCCTCGCGGTATTCCCGCCCTTTGTGGAGAAAAGTGCGACACTGCGGATTGGTTTCAAACCAAGGCTCCGCATAGCCGAGTAACTTATCGACATCCGCCAAGGCCCGCGCCGAAATCCGATCACAGCTAGGAACTTCCTTCACCGCCTCTTCGGCGCGGATTGGATGGACACTGCCACGCGCACCGGTTTCCTGCAAAGCAACCCGTAGAAAGCCAGCCTTCTTGTTGTTGCTTTCGACTAGATGGACCCAGCCGTCGCCAATTTCCGCCAGACGGATTGCGGTCACAATGCCGGGAAAACCGCCGCCGCTACCCAGATCGACCCAGCGATGTGGGCCGGGCGCTAGATCGTAAAGCTGGTTGCTATCGACGACATGGCGGCGCCAGACATCACCGAGGGTGGAAGGAGCAACAAGATTGATGACTTTGGCCCATTTGACGAACAGCTCCACAAAATGATCCAGTCGATCGGACGTTTCACGTGAAACGTTCAGGTTCCGTGAATCAAATGCCATTACGCTGCTCTTCCTTCAGCTTCCCGCCTGCGCAGATGAACAAGCAGCAGGGACACCGCCGCCGGGGTCATACCATCGACCACCGCGGCCTGCGCGAGATTGTTCGGCCGGTACTTGGCCAGTTTCTGTTTCAACTCATTCGATAGGCCTTGCAGGGGCGCGTAATCAAAATCATCCGGGATCGCCATGGATTCGTCGCGGCGTAGATCGGCGATATCGCGGGACTGCTTTTCCATATAGACGGCATACATGGCCTCGATTTCCAAGGCCTCACCAACCTTGCGTGGAATCTCGGCAAGCTCAGGCCAGATCGACTGCAGCCCGGCAAGAGACTGGTCAGGATAAGCCAAGAGTTCGTATGCCGAACGTCGCTGCCCATCCTGGTTCAGCTTCAAGCCGTAATGCGCTGCTTCCGATGGAGTGACGTTCTTTTCCTTTAATATTGCGCGCTGTTGGTCCAGATCTGTCTTGAAGTGTGAATAGGCATCACGCCGAATTGCACCGACACAGCCGAGCTCGATTCCCAATTCAGTGAGGCGCATATCCGCATTGTCGGCACGCAGCGACAAGCGATATTCGGCACGCGAGGTGAACATGCGATAGGGCTCTGTGATTCCGCGCGAGGTCAGGTCGTCGATCATCACACCGATATAGGAATCGGTTCGGCTGAAATGATAAGCTTGCGCGCCTCCGGCGAGTCGCGCGGCATTTAAACCCGCCACGAGGCCTTGCGCGCCGGCCTCCTCATATCCCGTCGTGCCGTTGATCTGGCCAGCCAGGAAAAGACCGGTAACTTTCTTGACTTCCAGTGACGGACGCAGTTCGCGAGGATCGACATGATCATATTCGATGGCATAACCCGGCTGCAGGATTTTTACTTTTTCCAGGCCGGGGATCGAACGGATAAAGGCCTCCTGAACATCCTCCGGCAGTGAGGTAGAAATGCCATTCGGATAGACCGTATCGTCATCCAAACCCTCAGGTTCCAAAAAAATCTGGTGTCCGTCACGCTCGCCGAAACGCACGATCTTGTCTTCGATGGAGGGACAATAGCGTGGTCCGACGCCTTCGATCTGACCCGAATACATCGCGGAGCGGTGAATGTTATCTGAGATGATCTGGTGCGTTTTGGCAACCGTCCGCGTTACGCCACAATCAATTTGTCGATTGGTAATCGCTTTGGTCAAAAAAGAAAATGGCGTCGGATCGTCATCCGCGGCTTGGGCGCCGATTTCCGACCATGCAATCGTCTTGCCGTCCAGTCGCGCCGGCGTACCGGTTTTAAGGCGGCCAAGCACCAAACCGGCTAACTGTAAAGTCCTGGACAAGCCAGTGGAGGGTTGTTCCCCCATGCGGCCAGCCGGAAACTTTCGATCGCCGATATGGATCAAACCACGCAGAAATGTGCCGGTGGTTAGAACCACGGCGGCGCAGGCATAAATTTCGCCCGAGCCAAGGACCACAGCACATACCGAGCCTTGTTTCAGCTGTAAGTCGGCGGCATCGCCTTCGATGACCGTCAAGTTCGGGTAAGCATCGATCTCCGCTTGCATGGCCTGACGATAGAGTTTTCGATCGGCTTGCGTGCGTGGTCCCCGAACCGCAGGGCCCTTCTTCCGATTCAGCATTCGAAACTGAATTCCGGCGGCATCAGCCATCCGGCCCATCAAACCGTCAAGGGCATCGATCTCGCGAACAAGATGCCCTTTTCCCAATCCGCCAATCGCAGGATTGCAGGACATCACGCCGATAGTTGATCGCTGGTGCGTAATCAATGCCGTCTTGGCACCCATACGCGCCGCAGCCGTCGCGGCTTCGCAACCGGCATGCCCACCGCCGATGACAATTACGTCAAACTTCGTCATAATCGCTCTACTGTTTCACGTGAAACATTCGGGAAGACTCGTTCAAGTGGTAGTGTTTCACGTGAGTCATTTCCCGATGCAAAATTGGGAGAAGATTACGTCAAGCAACTGCTCAACGTCAACACGGCCAGTGATCCGGCCAAGCTCATTGCTCGCATGACGCAGCATTTCTGCGCGTAGGTCGAGTGGCAAGTCATTCGAATGACATGCCTCATCGATTTGCCTACGAGCAGACCGCAAAGCCGTCAGTTGTCTCTGACGTGAGGCAAGAACAAGACCGTTGGCGGTTAGCGCCCTCGCGTCCTCAACGATCAAAGCTTTGAGCTTCTCCATACCTTCGCCTGTTTCAGCCGAGATACCAATTGATGATCCTCCAGGAGAGGCGTAAATATCCGCTTTCGTCCAGACATCAATGATCCGCCCTGATATCTCGATCGGTATATCGTTCGACAGGCCCGTCGTATGCAGCCTTAGAACGACATCGGCGCTTTCTGTCGCAGTTTGCGCACGACGCACGCCGAGTTGTTCGACGACGTCATCGGTTTCTCTAAGACCGGCTGTATCGATTAACCGGACGGGAAAACCGTCGATAACGATATCTGTTTGCAGAACGTCGCGCGTCGTGCCCGGTATGTTGGTGACAATCGCGGCGTCGCGCTGCACGAGGGCATTGAAGAGCGTGGACTTGCCGGCATTGGGTGGCCCGGAAATGACCACCTTGAGGCCATCACGAATGATCTCGCCACCTTTGCTGCGCGCGAGATGGTCGCTCATCTCGGCCGAAAGCTGCCACATGTCCTGCCAGACACGATCGGAGACGGAACCTGGAACATCCTCCTCGTCCGAAAAATCGAGTTCCGCCTCAATCATCGCTCTTGCGAATTTAAGCCGATCAGCCCAGCCTTCATAGACGGCGCTGACATGCCCGGCCATTTGCTCAAGCGCCAACCGGCGCTGCATTTCAGTTTCGGCATTAATCAGATCGGAAAGGCCTTCGACCTCGACCAGATCCATGCGGCCATTTTCGAAGGCACGGCGGGAGAATTCTCCTGCTTCCGCCAAGCGCGCGCGGGGAAAACTCGCCAGTTCCTCAAGCACTGCGGAAACAACAGCTTTGCCTCCGTGAATTTGCAGCTCGACGCAGTCTTCTCCAGTAAAGGAAGCGGGGGCGGGAAAAAGAATAACAAGACCCTGATCCAGCGGCTCTCCATGCCGCCCACGCAAAGTACGCAAGGCGGCCATCCGCGGCGCCGGCATGGAGTCGACGATTTGTCGACATATATCGAACGCTGCTGGCCCACTGAGCCGGATAACCGCCACACCGGAGGGTAGACCGCCGCTCGATAGGGCAAAGATCGTGTCGTTCATAGTCCTTGCTCGGCTAAAACAAAAAGGTGGGACATGCCCACCTTTTCGACTCTGGCTAAAGAGAATGCGATGCTTAGGTATTCATCGAGTCGAAGAAATCGCCATTGTTCTTCGTCTGCTTGAGCTTGTCGATGAGGAACTCGATTGCATCTGTCGTGCCCATCGGGGCAAGAATGCGGCGCAGTACGAAAATCTTCTGCAGATCCTGACGCGGCACAAGCAGGTCTTCCTTGCGCGTGCCGGACTTGAGAATATCCATGGCCGGGAAGATACGCTTGTCGGCGACCTTGCGATCGAGCACGATTTCCGAGTTGCCGGTACCCTTGAATTCTTCGAAGATGACTTCGTCCATACGGCTGCCGGTATCGATCAGCGCCGTCGCGATGATCGTCAGCGAACCGCCTTCTTCGATATTGCGCGCCGCACCGAAGAAGCGCTTCGGGCGCTGCAGGGCGTTGGCGTCGACACCACCGGTCAGCACCTTGCCGGAAGAGGGCACGACAGTGTTGTAGGCACGACCGAGGCGGGTAATGGAATCCAGCAGGATGACGACGTCACGACCATGCTCGACCAGGCGCTTGGCCTTTTCGATGACCATTTCGGCGACCTGGACGTGGCGCACGGCCGGTTCGTCGAAGGTGGAGGACACGACTTCGCCGCGCACCGAACGCTGCATGTCCGTGACTTCTTCCGGGCGTTCGTCGATCAGCAGAACGATCAGATAACATTCGGGATGGTTTGCCGTGATCGAATGCGCGATGTTCTGCAGCAGCACCGTCTTACCGGTACGCGGCGGCGCGACGATCAGCCCACGCTGGCCCTTGCCGAGCGGCGCCACGAGATCAATGACGCGCGGCGACAGATCCTTCGAGGTCGGAATATCGAGTTCCATCTTGAACCGCTCGTTCGGATAGAGCGGCGTCAGATTGTCGAAGTGGACCTTATGACGGATTTTTTCCGGGTCGTCGAAATTGATGGTGTTGACCTTGAGCAGGGCAAAATAGCGTTCGCCCTCTTTCGGTCCACGGATCGGGCCTTCGACGGTATCGCCTGTCTTCAGCGAGAAGCGGCGAATCTGCGACGGCGAGATATAGATATCGTCTGGACCGGGCAGATAGTTTGCATTGGCCGAGCGCAGGAAACCAAAGCCGTCCTGCAGGACTTCGACGACGCCTTCGCCGATGATCTCGACATCCTGATTGGCAAGAACCTTCAGGATAGCAAACATCAGCTCCTGCTTGCGCATGGTGCTGGCGTTTTCGACTTCCAGTGATTCGGCGAAAGCCAGGAGATCGGTCGGAGTCTTGTTCTTGAGTTCCTGAAGCTTCATTTCAGCCATGAAGAGAGACCATGTCGTATTGTCGAGGGGAAGGCGTGGGATCGTCTGCGATGCTGCGGAAGGGCTCCGCGATCGACGCAATGCTTACACATGCCACGAAGATGAGATGCGCGGAAAATAGCGATTGAAACGGTGAGCCGCAAGGGGGAAGGGAAAAAACCCTGCCAAATTCGGAAAATAGCCTGTTTCAGAAGGGTTTGACGATGACGAGAATGACGATGAACAGCATCAGCAGCGTTGGAACCTCGTTCATCAGCCGCCAGAAGCGCGGGCTTTTGTCGCGCTTGTCGGCCGCGAAGTCCTTCACCGACCGACCCAGGAATTCGTGATAGCCGGACAGCAGGAAGACCAGCAGCAATTTGGCATGCAGCCAACCGCCCTGGAAACCGTAAACCGTCCAGGCCATGTAGAGCCCGAGCAGCCAGGCAGCGCCCATGGCCGGGCGCATGATGACTGAAAACAGCCGCTGTTCCATCACCTTGAAGGTTTCCGACTGTTTCGAGCCGGGTTCGGAGTCGAAATGATAGATGAACAATCGTGGCATATAGAGAAGCCCCGCCATCCAGGAGATGACGGCGACGACATGCAACGCCTTGGCCCAGAGATAAAAATTATCCGGGTCCATCAGATAAAGCGCACCCAGCACCAGAACCACTAATACCAGCGCCGTAGCGGCCCGCAGACGCGCTTTGCGGCCAAGTCCCGGGTCGGTCTGCTCGGTCATGCCGAGCCTCGCTGAAAACCGCGCACACGGGCAACAAGGGCTGTGACGTGTTCGGGATCAGCCTGGGGCGTGATGCCATGGCCGAGATTGAAGATCAGCGGCCCATTGCCCAAGGCCTGCAGGATCGCATCGACGCCGTCTTCGAGCGCCTTGCCGCCGGCAACGACCCGCATCGGATCGAGATTGCCTTGCACCGGGCCTTCCTTTTGCAGTTCGGCGGCAAAGGCCAGCGGCACGGACCAGTCTAGACCGATCGCATCGGCTCCGGTCTTCTGGCGGTAGGACTTCAGCTGGTATCCGGCGCCCTTGGCAAAGGCGATGATCTTCGCATGCGGCCGGCGCGCCTTTACCGACTGGATGATGCGCTGCACCGGCTTGATGGCGAAGGCTTCGAATTCCGCCTCACCAAGCACGCCGGCCCAGGAATCGAAAATCTGCACCGCATCGGCGCCGGCATCGATCTGCTCGACAAGGTAATCTGCCGAGACCTCGGCCAGGAAGGCAAGCAGATGTTCGAAAGCCTCCCGGTGACGATAGGCGAACAGACGGGCAGGGGCCTGATCGGGCGTCCCGTGGCCGGCGATCATGTAGGTGGCAACCGTCCAGGGCGCGCCGCAGAAGCCAAGCAAGGTCGTTTGCTCGGGCAGTTCGCGGCGCAGCTTGCGCACCGTTTCGAAAACCGGGGCGAGGTGGGAAATGACGCCGTCCGCTTTCAAAGCATGAATGCCATCGGCATCGATTGGCGTCATCTGCGGGCCATGGCCCTCGGTGAACCGGACATCCCGCTTCAATGCATCGGGAATGACGAGGATATCGGAGAAAAGGATGGCTGCATCGAAGCCATAGCGCCGGATGGGCTGCAATGTCACTTCCGTTGCCAGTTCCGGCGCATAACAGAGATCGAGAAAGCTGCCGGCCTTGGCGCGCGTCGCTCTGTACTCCGGCAGATAACGTCCGGCCTGCCTCATAAGCCAAAGGGGAGGCGGCGTCAGCGTTTCGCCGTTCAGGACTTTCATGACAAGGCGTTCGACGCTCACGGATCCATCCATCTAATAAAAGAGATATTGAAAGAGTTTCTATTTCTTAGAGTCGGTGACTATCAAGGATTAAAGTCAATCCCCAGACGGTACAAATTGCCGCGTGGGAAATGACGAAGCGAACGGAATAAGAGGCATTCGGGACGAAATGCGGTAAATTCTGGAAAATCATGAAAAAACAGATATTTACGAAAATTTTCGATGCGGTTGACCCGTGGATGGGCTGTGGATAAAGCTTGAGCGCCGATCTTTGTCCACAGAACCCACAGGCCGGGAGAGCCGCCAGCCACACGACCACGGCATGTGGAAAACTTTAACCTTTTCCCGGAGGCTGCGGACATCGGCGCCGGAACCGTTCACTTATCCCATTTCATCAACAGGCGAGGGAAATTAGTGTGGAGAACCGCAAAAACTTCTTTCATCTGCATCTGATTTCTGACTCGACCGGCGAAACCCTGATGTCGGCGGGACGGGCGGCATCGGCCCAATTCAAGCTCAGCCACCCTGTCGAACATGTCTATCCGTTGATCCGCAATCGTCGGCAGTTGATGCCGGTTCTGGAAGCGATCGACCGCGAGCCGGGTATCGTTCTCTATACGGTGGTGGATCAGGAACTGGCGGCGATCATTCGGGAACGCTGCACGGAGATGCAGGTTCCATCCGTCAACGTGCTCGAGCCGGTGATGGATATTTTCCAGAGCTATCTCGGCGCACCGTCGCGCCGGCGGGTCGGGGCGCAACATCGCATGGATGCGGATTATTTTGCCCGCATCGAAGCGATGAATTTCGCCATGGACCATGACGACGGCCAGGCGCCGGACGGTTACGAAGAGGCGGATGTGGTGATCATGGGCATCAGCCGCACCTCGAAAACCCCGACCAGCATCTATCTCGCCAATCGCGGCATCAAGACCGCCAATGTCCCGATCGTGGTCGGCGTGCCCTTGCCTGACGCCTTGCTGAAGGTGACGAAACCCTTGGTCGTCTGTCTGATCGCCACCTCGGACCGCATTTCCCAAGTCCGCGAAAACCGCATTCTCGGCACCAGCGGCGATTACAGCAACAGCCAGTATACCGACCGGGCGACGATTGCCGAAGAGCTGAAATATGCCCGCGCGCTGTGCGCGCGCAACAACTGGCCGATCATCGACGTCACCCGCCGTTCCATCGAGGAGACGGCCGCAGCCATCGTTGCGCTGCGGCCGAAGCTGCGTTAGAGCATGTCCGGTAAAAACGGGAACCGGCATCTGTCCGAACCGCGATGACATAAAGTCTCGGCGCGAGCCTTGCAAAACCTCCGGCGTAAAGAGGCGGCATGCGAAACATCCCCCTGATCCTTGCATCCTCCAGTCCGTTCCGGCGGATGCTGATGGACAATGCCGGATTGCGCTTCGAAGCCCATCCGGCAAGGATCGACGAGCGCGCCATCGAGGCGCCGCTGGCCGAAAGCGGCGCAAGCCCGCAGGATGTGGCATTGGCGCTGGCGCAGGCCAAGGCGATGGACGTCGCCGCGCATTATCCGGACGCCATCGTGCTCGGCTCGGACCAGACCATGTCGCTGGGTGAACGGGTCTACCACAAGCCGGCTCATCGCGATGAGGCGAAAAACCATCTCCTTTCCTTGTCCGGCAAAACGCATCAGCTGAACAGCGCAATCGTGCTGGTGCGTGGGGCCGAGGTCTTGTGGCGGAATATCTCCGAGGCGCGCCTGACGGTGCGCGATCTCTCCGAAGGTTTCGTCGAGTCTTACCTCGACCGCGTCGGCGACAAGGCGTTTCAAAGCGTCGGCGCCTATCAGCTCGAAGGCGAGGGGGTGCAGCTCTTCTCCGCCATCGAGGGCGATTATTTCACCATTATCGGCCTGCCGCTTTTGCCTTTGCTGGCGGAACTGCGCCGCCTTGAGGTTATCGATGGTTGATTCACGTGAAACGAAATTGCGTCGCGCCTTCGTTTGCGGTCATCCGATCAAGCATTCGCGCTCGCCCCTCATTCACGGGCACTGGCTGAGGCAGTCCGACATCGCCGGGCGTTATACGGCCGAGGATGTTTCGCCGGAAAATTTTGCCGGCTTCATTGAGGGTCTGCGATCGGGTGAATCCGGCTTTGTCGGCGGCAATGTCACCATTCCGCACAAGGAAACCGCCTGCCGTTTGGCGGATGCTCCTGATGAACTGGCAACCGAACTCGGCGCGGCCAATACGCTATGGGTCGAGGACGGCAAGGTGCGGGCGATGAATACCGACGGATACGGTTTCACCGCCAATCTCGATGCACGCCATCCCGGTTGGGATAAAGGTGCCCGCGCCGTTATTTTCGGGGCCGGAGGTGCGGCGCGCGCCATCGTTCAGGCGGTGCGTGATCGTGGCTTTTCGCAAGTCCACATCGTCAACCGTACCGTCGCGCGGGCGCAGGAACTGGCCGACCGGTTCGGTCCACGGATCTCCGCCCATCCGCAGGACGCGCTCGGCGAGATCATGCAAGGCGCCAATCTCTTCATCAACACCACCTCCGTCGGCATGGATGGCGAGAACGCCATCGATATCGACTTTTCACCACTGGCATCGGATGCCGTCGTCACCGACATCGTCTATGTGCCGCTAATGACGCCGCTGCTCGACCAGGCGAAAGCGCAGGGCTTTGCGATTGTCGATGGTCTCGGCATGTTGCTGCATCAGGCCGTGCCCGGTTTCGAAAAATGGTTTGGCCGCCGGCCTGTCGTCGATGAGACGTTGCGGTCGCTTGTTGTCGCCGACATGGACGCGCACGCATGATCGTCATCGGTCTCACCGGCTCAATCGGCATGGGCAAGTCGACGACGGCTGCAATGTTTGCCGAAGCAGGTGTGCCGGTCAATGATGCCGATGCCGTGGTCCATGACCTATATCGTGACGAGGCCGTGGCGCCAGTGGGTGCGGCCTTTCCCGGCAGTATCCGCGATGGCGTTGTCGACCGGGCCGAGCTCGCTCGGCAATTGAAGGAGAATCCGGCTAAGTTTGCCAAGCTGGAAGCCATCGTTCATCCGCTGGTGCGGGCGCGCGAACAGGCTTTTCTGGCACGACACCGGTCCTCGGGAACGGATATGGTCCTGCTCGATATTCCGCTGCTGTTCGAAAGCAAGGGTGGGGACCGGGTCGATGTCGTCGTTGTCGTCAGCTGCGATGCGGCGATCCAGCGCCAGCGCGTTCTGGCGCGGCCAGGCATGACGGAAGAAAAGTTTGACATGATCCTGTCGCGGCAGATGCCGGATCGTGAAAAACGCGCCCGCGCCGATTATATTGTCGATACCGGCGAGGGTATCGACGAAGCGCGGGTTCAGGTGCAACAGATCATCACGGATATCCGGCGCCGCACGACGGAAAAGAAGGACTGAGATGCGCGAGATCATTTTCGATACGGAAACCACCGGCCTCGACAACAAGTCCGACCGGATCATCGAAATCGGCGGCATCGAGCTGTTCAATCATTTTCCGACCGGCCGGACGCTGCATCTCTATGTCAGCCCCGGCGAGACCAAAGTGCATCCCGACGCTTTGGCGGTTCACGGCATTACCGACGAATTTCTGAAGGACAAGCCGCCGTTTGCGGATGTCGCCGAAAAGATCGTTGATTTCTTTGCCGGCGCCAAGTGGATCGCCCATAACGCCACCTTCGACATCGGTTTCATCAATGCCGAATTCGGACGGCTTGGGCTTGCGCCGATCCTGCCCGATCAGGTGATCGACACGCTGTCGATGGCCCGCCGCAAGCATCCCATGGGACCGAATTCGCTCGATGCGCTCTGCCGTCGTTACGGTATCGACAATTCGCACCGAACCAAGCACGGCGCGCTTCTCGACTCCGAGTTGTTGGCGGAAGTCTATATCGAGATGATCGGCGGCCGTCAGGCGGCCCTCGGCCTTGCGCCGGTCGACAGTGAAGAGGCGATCGTCGGCATTCAGGATGAGATGACGGTCGCGGTCATTCGCGAAAGGCCGCGCCCCTTGGCCCCGCGCATCAGCGCAACCGAAGCGGAAGCGCATGCCGCAATGGTCGCCAAGCTCGGCGACAAGGCGCTTTGGAAGCAATATTCCTGAAGCAACAAAGTGAGTGTTACAGGCAATAAAAAACCCGGAGACGATGCTCCGGGTTTTTTGTTGGATATGTACGCTGCGATCAGTTCGGCGCTTCGACCTTGGCGCGGGCCTGTTCTTCGGCCATGCGCTGGGTGAACATCTGCGTGAAATCGATCGGGTCGATCATCAGCGGCGGGAAGCCGCCATTGCGGGTGGCGTCGGCCACGATCTGACGTGCGAAGGGGAAGAGCAGGCGCGGGCATTCGATGAACAGCAGAGGCAGCATGTGCTCCTGCGGGAAGCCGGAAATGCGGAACACGCCGCCATAGACCAGTTCGCAGCTGAACACGATCTTGTCGCCGTCACGGGCGTCGGTGTTCAGCGTCAGGACGACGTCGAAATCCGTATCCGACAGCGGATTGGCGTTGACGTTGACATTGATGTTGATCGCCGGGGCCTGGTCGCGGGACTGCAGGGAGCGCGGTGCGCCCGGATTTTCGAAGGAGAGGTCCTTGATGTACTGGGCAAGGATATTGAGGCTCGGGCTGGCATCGGTCATCGGTGGTTTCCTCGCGAAACGGTAAAGCCATGCGCGGATGAGCGACACAGCAGTGTCGCGCCACTTATCATTTCAGCGATTTGCTTACAACCCTTACCCTCTGAAGCAGTTGAATCAGCGGCCGATGCGCGGACCGTTCGACCAGGGTGAATCCGGATCGGAATCGCGCTTGAAATCCTCCGCGTCGAGATCGACCACCGGACCGCCGTCGCGGCGCGGCGCGCCTGAGAAAGGCGAACCCTGCCGGCCGAAACCGCTCGTCGTGACCACCATGCGGGCGCCGATCCGCTTCCAGGCGAAGTCGCGCACCGCCGGGATGAAGAATAGGAGGCCGATAATGTCGGTGACGAAGCCGGGCAGCAGCAGCAGGAAACCGGCAACGACGATCATCGCCCCATGCACCAACTCGCGACCGGGCACGGTCCCATTGCGACCTTCGGCCTGCAAGCGCTTCAACAGGCCGGTTCCCTGGCGGCGCAGAAGCACGATGCCGAGCAGCGACGTCGCCACCACCAGCCCCAAAGTCGCCAGCACGCCGATCGCCTTGCCGACCACGATGAAGCCGGCGATTTCGATAAACGGCAGCAGAAGAACGAAAAGCGGAAGAACCGAAGGGCGCATGATGATATACCGTTAAAGGTTGGCGACGCCGTCAGGTTCAAGGCCGGAATACATTTTGGCTATTTGAATGATCGGCTGGTGCGGACTATATGGGGTGTGAAGCGGCGAATTTTAACAGCGGTTCTGGGATAATATGGGCTCTAGCGATTTCGTGACACTGTTTTTTCTGGTAGCGGCGGTACTCATCTTCCTGCAGCTTCGCAGCGTGCTGGGCCGACGGACCGGAAATGAAAAGCCACCGTTCGATCCCTTTTCCCAGCGTGACAAGGCTGGCAATCCCGATCCCGCCGCAGACAATGGCAAGGTCGTCACCTTGCCGCGTCGCGAGCCGGGTGAAGCCGGCGAGGATGGTTTTGCTTCCATCGATGCCATCGCCCCGGCCGGCAGCGCCTTGAACGCCGGCCTTCGCGATATCGTCAAAACTGATTCGACCTTCAATCCGAAGGAATTCCTCAACGGCGCCCGCATGGCTTACGAGATGATCGTCATGGCCTTTGCCGATGGTGATCGCAAGACGCTGAAGGGCCTGCTGTCGCGTGAAGTCTATGAAGGCTTCGACGCCGCGATTGCCGAGCGCGAGAAGAGCGGCGAAACGGTGAAGTCCACCTTCGTCGGCATCGACAAATGCGAATTCACCCATGCGGAGCTGCAGGGCTCGGAAGCGCAGGTGACCTTGCGCATCGTCAGCCAACTCATCTCCGCCACCTATGATCGCGCCGGCGCGCTTGTCGATGGCGATGCCGAGAACGTGGCCGAGGTCAACGACGTCTGGACATTCGCCCGCGACACCCGTTCGCGTGATCCGAACTGGAAGTTGATCGCCACCGAATCCGAACAATGAGTGCTGGCCCAATCGATTTCGCGCTTCGGCCGCAAGGTTTTGCCGATCTGCCAGGGTGGGGGGATGATGATCCCTCCGCCCTGTTTGCCGCTTTGCGTGACTGTCGCCGGCATATTCTTCAGGTAAAACCCTACAAGACGGGATCGCTTGGCCTTACGGCTGGCGATCTCATGCCGCTTCTGGATGCCGCCGAAACCGCGAGACCCCGGAACGCCGCCGAGGCGCGGGCCTTTTTCGAAACCCATTGCCTGCCCTTCAAGATCGAGCGCGCGGATGGCCAGCCCGGTTTCGTCACGGCCTTTTACGAGCCGGAAATCGAGGTCAGCGCCACGCCCGGCGGCGAATGGACATTTCCATTCTATCGCCGCCCGGACGATCTCGTCGATCTCGATGATGGCAATCGTCCCGCTTTCCTTGACCCCTCCTATGCCTTTGCGCTGCGCACCGAAGATGGCATCGCGGCCTATGCCGACCGTCGCGCCATCGACAATGGTCATCTCGATGGGCGGGGTCTGGAAATCGCCTGGGCGAAATCCCGCATCGATGTGTTTTTCGTGCATGTTCAGGGCGCGGCGCGACTGCGTTTTCCCGATGGCAGCTTGAAGCGCATCACCTATGCTGCCAAGGCAGGTCATCCGTTTTCGCCGATCGGCCGCCTGCTGATCGATCGCGGCGAGATCGCGCCTGCCGATATTTCCATGCAGACGATCCGCGGCTGGCTGCGCGCCCATCCGGACGAGGCGGATGCGGTGATGTGGCACAACCGGTCCTACATCTTCTTCCGCGAGGCGGCGGTGGAGGATGAGGCGCTCGGCCCGATTGCGGCAGCTAAGGTGCCGCTTGTTCCCGGTCGGGCGCTCGCCGTCGATCGCATGATCCATACGTTCGGTTTCCCCTTCTACATCCGGTCGGAGACCCTGACCCATCTCGACAGTGGAAGCCCGTTCCAGCGGCTGATGCTGGCAATCGAGACCGGCACCGCCATCGTCGGCCCGGCGCGGGGCGATATTTTCACCGGCTCCGGCGACGAGGCAGGCGAACAAGCCGGCACCGTGCGCAATGCCGCCGATTTCCACATTCTCATTCCCCGCCAGGCGGCCGAAAGGTTCCGCTGAGCCCATGGCCAAGGACCGCAAGCTCGATCCCGAAGATCGTATCCTCTGGGGCAAGGTGGCGCGCAGTGTGCGCGCCCTGCCGGGACGAATGAACGATCTGCTGGCGCTGGAGGAAAGCCTGAAGCCGTCGGAGCCGGAACCGGAGATCGCGGTGAAGAAGGAGCAGGCGGCCATGCCGGCCTCCCAGCCGCCGCCGGCAAAGCCAAAAGAGCATCGCCACCATCCGCTGGAATTGCCGACCAAGAAGAAGATCGCCAAGGGCCGCCTGGCCCTGGAGGCGCGCATCGACCTGCATGGCATGGTGCAGAGCGAGGCGCATTTTCTGCTGCTCGATTTCCTCATCCGTGCCCATGCGCGCGGTCTGCGCCATGTGCTGGTCATCACCGGCAAGGGCAGTTCGATGGGCAGCGACGGCGCCTTGAAACGCGTCGTGCCGATGTGGTTTTCCAAACCGGAATTCCGCCACCTGATTTCCTCGCATGAGCCGGCAGCGCGCCAGCATGGTGGCGAGGGCGCGCTTTATGTCCGCCTCGCCCGGCTGCGGGGCGCGGCGGAATGACGCCGTTCGGGGAGGCGGTGCGGGCGCTCAGGCAACGCAAGGGCGTCTCGCAAAAGCAGATGGCGGCCGCCATCGGCGTGTCTCCCGCTTACCTCTCGGCGCTCGAACACGGCCAGCGCGGCACGCCGACCTTCGATTTGCTGCAACGCATTGCCGGCTACTTCAACATCATCTGGGACGAGGCGGAGGATTTGTTCGCGCTCGCCGGCTTTTCCGCCCCGCGCGTCAGCCTCGATACGTCTGGTCTGCCGGCCGAATACACCGCTTTCGCCAACCGCCTGGCGCGGGTGATTCGCCAACTCGATCCCGACGTGATAGAGGAAATGGACAGGCTTCTGACGAAAGCCGCCAACACGCCGTGAATTCGGGCATTAATCCCCGATTTTCTTGAAGGTTTCATGGCTCGAAATTTGGAGAAATGCCCATGAAACCTTATATTCACGGGCAAGACTGCGGCTGATTCGCCAAAGCATGGCGCGCAAAAGTGTGCAGCGGTTTTGCGAAAACGCCATGCGGAAAAAACGACAAAAAGCTGTCTTCTCTGACACATCTGGAAAGACTTTTCATGACCGAAACACCTGAAACCGCCAGCGGCGCGAATGCCGAATACGGCGCCGATTCGATCAAGGTTCTGAAGGGCCTGGATGCCGTGCGCAAACGGCCCGGCATGTATATCGGCGATACCGATGACGGTTCGGGTCTGCACCACATGGTCTACGAAGTCGTCGACAATGCAATCGACGAGGCGCTGGCCGGCCATGCCGACCTGGTGACGGTGACGCTCAATCCCGATGGTTCGGTGACGGTCACCGATAACGGACGCGGCATCCCGACGGACATCCATAGTGGCGAAGGCGTTTCGGCGGCCGAGGTCATCATGACCCAGCTGCATGCCGGCGGCAAATTCGACCAGAATTCCTACAAGGTCTCCGGCGGTCTGCACGGCGTTGGCGTCTCGGTGGTCAATGCGCTCTCGGTCTGGCTGAAGCTGCGCATTCGCCGCAACGGCAAGGTCCATGAAATCGGCTTTACCCACGGCGTCGCCGATGCGCCCCTAAAGGTGATCGGCGATTACGAAGGACGTTCGGGCACGGAAGTCACGTTCCTTGCAAGCTCCGAAACCTTCACCATGACCGAATTCGATTACGGCACGCTCGAGCATCGCCTGCGCGAACTCGCTTTCCTGAATTCCGGTGTCCGCATTCTCCTCACCGACAAGCGTCACTCCGACGTGAAACAGGAAGAGATGCTGTATGACGGTGGCCTCGAAGCTTTCGTGCGCTATCTCGATCGCGCCAAGAAGCCGCTGGTGACGCAGCCGATCGCCATCAAGAGCGAGAAGGACGGCATCACCGTCGAAGTCGCCATGTGGTGGAACGACAGCTACCATGAAAACGTGCTGTGCTTCACCAATAACATTCCCCAGCGCGACGGCGGCACGCATATGGCCGGTTTCCGTGGCGCGCTGACCCGCCAGATCACCTCCTATGGCGAAAGCTCCGGCATCACCAAGAAGGAAAAGGTTTCCCTGACCGGCGACGACTGCCGCGAAGGCCTGACCGCCGTGCTTTCGGTCAAGGTGCCCGATCCGAAGTTCTCGTCGCAGACCAAGGATAAGCTCGTCTCCTCGGAAGTGCGCCCGGTTGTCGAAAGCCTCGTCAACGAAGCGCTGGCCAACTGGCTGGAAGAACATCCGGCCGACGCCAGGACGCTGGTCGGCAAGGTCGTTGAAGCCGCCGCCGCCCGCGAAGCCGCCCGCAAGGCGCGCGAACTGACCCGCCGTAAGGGCGCACTCGACATCGCATCCTTGCCCGGCAAGCTGGCCGATTGCTCCGAGCGGGATCCGGCTAAGTCCGAACTCTTCCTCGTCGAGGGTGACTCGGCAGGCGGCTCCGCAAAGCAGGGCCGTTCGCGTGAAAGCCAGGCCATCCTGCCGCTGCGCGGTAAGATCCTGAACGTCGAGCGCGCCCGTTTCGACAAGATGCTGTCCAGCCAGGAAATCGGTACGCTGATCACCGCGCTCGGCACGTCGATCGGCAAGGACGAGTTCAATCCGGACAAACTGCGCTACCACAAGATCATCATCATGACGGATGCCGACGTCGACGGCGCCCATATCCGTACCCTGCTGCTCACCTTCTTCTTCCGTCAGATGCCGGAATTGATCGAGCGCGGCCATCTCTTCATCGCCCAGCCGCCGCTCTACAAGGTGACGCGCGGCAAGTCTGTGCAGTATGTCAAGGACGAGAAGGGTCTCGAAGACTATCTCATCAGCATGGGCCTCGACGATGCCGCGCTGGAACTGGGCACCGGCGAAGTCCGTACCGGCCAGGATCTGCGCGAAGTGGTGCAGGATGCGCTGCGCCTGCGCGCCCTGATCGACAGTCTGCATTCGCGCTACAGCCGTTCGCTGGTTGAGCAGGCGGCGATTTCGGGTGCGATGAATGTCGAGCTGGCCGCCGATCCCTCGCGTGCGGAACAGATAGCGACCGACGTCGCCCATCGCCTCGACCTGATCGCCGAGGAAACCGAGCGCGGCTGGGTGGGTCATGTCGCCGGCGACGGCGGCCTGCGCTTCGAGCGCATGGTGCGCGGCGTCAAGGAAGTCACCTTCCTCGACATGGCGCTGATCGGTTCTTCCGATGCCCGCCATATCGACCAGATGACGGCGCGGCTGAAGGATATCTATGCCATTCCGCCGAAGCTGCGCCGCAAGGACGGAGTGCATGAACTCTCCGGCCCGCGCGCGCTTCTCGATGCCATCTTCGCCGCCGGCCGCAAGGGCCTGTCGATGCAGCGCTACAAGGGTCTCGGCGAGATGAATGCCGAGCAGCTCTGGGAAACGACGCTCGATCCGAACGTCCGCTCGCTGCTGCAGGTGCGCGTCGCCGATGCCACCAATGCCGACGGCCTGTTCTCGCGCCTGATGGGCGACGAGGTCGAGCCGCGCCGCGAATTCATCCAGGAAAACGCCCTCAGCGTCGCCAACCTCGATATCTGATCGGGCCGCGATTCACGGCAAACGAAAAAAGCCCGCTTCCTTGGGAGGCGGGCTTTTTCATTTCAAGAGATAGCCGGAAAATCGGTTTCACGTGAATCATGGTTAATGTGATTCACGTGAAACACCGCGATCGTTAACCGGCGAACTTTCCTTCGAAAGCCAGCTCGGAGAGCGGCTTGCGTTGGCTCGGGTTTTCGCGCGCCTTGAGGTCGTCGGGCAGGGTATCCTTGTCCGCCAGCCGGCCGATGGCGACGGCGGCCTCGACACGGTAGTCGTCTGCCGGGATGTCCAGCTCCACCATCGCCCTGTTCCGGTCGAGACCACCCATGCCATGGGCATGAAGGCCGAGTTTCATCGTCTGCATTGCCAAGGCCATCCACGCCGCCCCGGTATCGAAGGCATGGGTGTAGATGGCGCGGCGCTCGCCTGTCGTCGCCGAAAGCGAATGCGTGCGTGAAACGAGGATGAGAAGCGCGCTGGCATTCTGCGCCCAACGCTGGTTGCCCTCGTCGAGCAGGCCAAGCAGAACCGGCCAGGCCTCGGTTTCACGCCGGGCATAGACGAAGCGCCAAGGTTGGCCGTTGCCGGCGGAGGGCGCCCAGCGCGCCGCATCGAGGATGGTCAACAATACCTCCTCGGTGATCGCTTCACCGGTGAAGGCGCGCGGCGACCAGCGGTCGAGAAACAGGGGATCTATAGGGAGATCGGTGTGGCGGTGATTGCTGCTGGTCATGGCATACTCCTGAAAACGGAAATCCTCTGAGATGGCCGGACCATAATCGCTTGAGGTGAGACTGTGAAACGCTTTGTCGCCCGTCCGCTTGACACTGTGTCCAGAGAATAGCGCCCTGCCTTGGCGCGCGCGAAGAGCTATGATTTGCGGCAAGATGGATCGAAAGCGGAGCGCATCAATGCTGGTGAATGGGAAATGGTCGGCGGATTGGCATCCGGTTCAGGCCAAGGACGAGAAGGGCGGGTTCGTCCGCCAGGCATCCGGCTTCCGCAACTGGATCACCCCGGATGGATCGGCGGGCCCGACGGGCGAGGGCGGTTTCAAGGCAGAGGCCGGGCGCTATCATCTCTATGTCGCGCTGATCTGCCCCTGGGCGTCGCGCACCCTCATTGGCCGTGCCCTCAAGGGGCTGGAGGATGTGTTGACCGTTTCCGTCGTCGAACCGGTGTTGACGAAGGAGGGCTGGACATTCGGCGATTTTCCGGGCGCAAGCCGCGACGAAGTCAACGGCGCTACCTACATGCATGAAATCTATACCAGGGCCGATCCGGTCTATACCGGCCGCGCCACCGTGCCGGTCCTTTGGGACAAGGAGCGGAAAACCATCGTCAACAATGAATCCGCCGATATTCTGCGGATGATGAACGAGGGTTTTGGCGCGCTCGCCAAGGGGACGATCGATCTCTATCCAGAAGGGCAACGTGAAGCCATCGATGCCTTCAACGCCCGCATTTATCCGGCGCTGAACAACGGCGTCTACCGCGCCGGTTTCGCCACGACGCAAGTCGCCTATGAAGAGGCCTTCGCCGACGTCTTCTCTTGTCTGGACGAAGTGGACGCCACGCTGGAAGGCAAGACTTTTCTGTTCGCCGAGCATCCCACCGAGGCCGATATCCGCCTGTTCGTGACCCTGATCCGCTTTGACGCCGCCTATCACGGCCTGTTCAAATGCAACCTGCGCCGCGTCGCCGATTATCGCAATCTTCGTCCGTTCCTGCGCCGGATGCTGGATTGGCCGGGCATTGCTCCAACCGTCAGCATCGACCATATCAAGCGCGGCTATTATTCCATTGCGGCGCTTAATCCGAACGGCATCGTGCCCGTTGGACCGAAGCTGGAAGAAATTCTTTAACGCGTTCACGAATTCACTAGGCACGCTCCCCGTCCATGCGTTACCGATTTCCCTCGGGAAAGAGGAGGAGCACACATGGACGAGGAGCAATTCCGTCATTGGTCGAAGCGCGCGGCGGACTGGGGCGTCGATTATCGCGCCGGCTTGCGCGATCAGCCGGTACGCGCCCAGACGGCGCCTGGCGACATCGCCGCGCAGATCGCCGATGCGCCGCCGGAAACCGGCGAGGCGATGGAAACGGTGTTTGCCGATTTCGAAAAGATCATCGTGCCGGGCATGACCCATTGGCAGCATCCGCGTTTCTTCGCTTATTTTCCCGCCAATGCCGCGCCGGCTTCCGTCGTCGCCGAATATCTGGTCAACGCCATGGCGGCGCAATGCATGTTGTGGCAGACCTCGCCGGCCGCCACCGAACTTGAAACCCGCATGGTCGACTGGCTGCGCCAGGCGCTTGGCCTGCCGGACAGCTTTTCCGGCGTCATCCAGGATTCCGCCTCCACCGCGACGCTCGCCGCCGTGCTGGTGATGCGTGAAAAGGCGCTCGCCTGGCAGGGTAATGCCGAAGGTCTTTCCGGGCAGGCGAAGCTGCGCATCTATGCCTCGGACCAGGTGCATACCTCCATCGACCGCGCCATCTGGATCGCCGGCATCGGCGCGGCCAATCTGGTGCGTATTCCGACATCGGGCCCGAACAGGGCGATGGATATCGCCGCCCTCGAAGCCGCGATAGCTGCGGATCGCGCAGCGGGCCTGCTGCCGGCGGGCATTATCGCCTGTGTCGGCGGCACCTCCACCGGCGCCTGCGACGACATCGCCGCCACCGTTACCGTTGCGCGGGCGAACGATCTCTATCTGCATGTCGATGCCGCCTGGGCCGGTTCGGCGATGATCTGCCCGGAATATCGCGAATTCTGGGCCGGCGTCGAAGGCGCCGATTCCATCGTCTTCAATCCGCACAAATGGCTGGGTGCGCAATTCGATTGCTCGGTGCAGTTCATTCGCGACCCGGAAGCGCTGGTGCGCACGCTCGCTATCCGCCCGGAATATCTGAAGACGCAAGGGCGCGACGGTATCGTCAATTATTCGGAATGGAGCGTGCCGCTCGGCCGTCGTTTCCGCGCGCTGAAACTCTGGTTCTTGCTGCGCTGCCATGGACTGGAAGATCTGCGCCAGCGCATTCGCAATCATGTCGATTGGGCGAAGATGGTCTGTGAGAAATTGCGGGGCGAATCGGATTTCGAGATCGTCACCGAGCCCTTCCTGTCGCTGTTTTCCTTCCGCCATCGCAGCGCCGCCGAGCCGGATGCGCATAATCTTCAGCTTCTGGAGCGGATCAACAATGACGGCCGCATCTATCTGACGCAGACGCGCGTCGACGGCGCGGTCGCCATCCGTTTCCAGGCTGGCCAGTTCGAGATGAACGAGGCGGACGCGGAAGCGGCGATTCGGGTCATCCTCGAATTGGCGCGCCGCAACGAAGCGTGATCGCAGTCAAGATTCGATGCGCCGCAGCAAATGGACAGGGAACGTTAACTCGTTAAGTCCATTATAGGAGTTGACGGAGGGGCGGGACATCGCCCGCCTCCGGGCAAGCGCCACGAGTCAATTCTGTTGCTCTGCGGCAGAAACGATGTTTAACCTTTCATTTCGCAGTGCAGCGAGGCGAAAGGCAGCGTCGGATTGGGAGCGGCGTTTCCCGACAGTCTGTCTCAAAGAGAGGTAGCGTGTCCGATGTTTTATCAGTTTTATGAAATGAACCATGCGGCGATGGCACCGTTCCGGCTCCTGGCGGAAATGTCGCTGATGGCCTATCGCAATCCGCTCAATCCGCTGTCCAATACCGTCTTTGGCCGCTCCGTCGCCGCCGGTCTTGAAGTCTTCGAGCGCTCGACGCGCCGATATGGAAAGCCGGCTTTCGATCTGCCGCAGACGGTGGTCAACGGCCAGACCGTTCCGGTGGTCGAAAAGATCGTCTGGTCGAAGCCGTTCTGCAATCTTCTGCATTTCCAGCGCATCCTGCCGCCCGGCCATGCGCCCGATCCGAAGATTCTGATTGTCGCGCCGATGTCCGGCCATTATGCGACGCTGCTGCGCGGCACGGTCGAGGCGCTGCTGCCGAGCGCGGAAGTCTACATCACCGACTGGATCGACGCCCGCATGGTGCCGGTGTCGGAAGGCAATTTCGATTTCAACGATTATGTCGATTACGTCATCGAGATGATCCATCATCTCGGCGAACGCACCAATGTCATCGCCGTCTGTCAGCCGTCCGTGCCGGTTCTGGCGGCCGTGGCCTTGATGGAAGCCGATAACGATCCGCTGGCGCCGGCCTCGATGACGTTGATGGGCGGCCCGATCGATACGCGCATCAACCCGACCGCCGTCAACGAGCTTGCCAAGAGCAAGTCGCTCGACTGGTTCCGCGACAATGTCGTCATGCCCGTTCCGTGGCCGCAGCCGGGCTTCATGCGGAAGGTCTATCCCGGATTCCTCCAGCTTTCCGGCTTCATGTCGATGAACCTCGATCGACACATGATCGCCCAGAAGGATTTCTTCTGGCATCTGGTCAAGAATGACGGCGAGCCGGCCGAAAAGCATCGCGACTTCTACGACGAATATCTGGCGGTGATGGATCTGACGGCGGAGTTTTATCTGCAGACCGTCGATCTCGTGTTCATGCGGCATGCGCTGCCCAAGGGCGAGATGACGCATCGTGGCAAGCGGGTCGATACCTCGGCCATCCGCCGCGTTGCGCTTTTGACGGTGGAAGGCGAAAACGACGATATTTCCGGCGTCGGCCAGACCCATGCGGCCCAGACGATCTGCACCAATATTCCCGAAAATATGCGCATGCATTACGTCCAGCCGGATGTCGGCCATTACGGCGTCTTCAACGGGTCGCGTTTCCGCCGCGAGATCGCCCCGCGCATCGTCGCCTTCACCCGCGAGCATTCGAAGATCGAGACGAAGACCGGCATCCAGAAGGTCATCCGGGGCGGCAAGTCGGCTTGAGGCACGGCTGGATTGCCTCCGGCGGAACCTTGAAGGCGCTATCTGTCAAGGTCTGTTTTTCCAATTTCGGTACGCCTGCCGCTTGAAGCGGCGGGCGGGGGTAACCACATGGCCATCAGGGGCAGGCATCCGGCCGGCCCCGGCAACAAGGGTTACGAACGATGAATCAGTCAGCATTGCTCCGTCCCGACTGGACCCCGGCGACGGTTGCCCTCATGGTTCTGGGCTTTGTGGTGTTCTGGCCGCTCGGCCTCGCCATGCTCGCCTACATCCTGTTCGGCGAACGCTTCAAGGGTTTCAAGCGCGACGTCAATCAGGCGACCGATGGCTTCTTCGCCGGCTGCCGCCGCGGCCGCCATCGTCACGGATGGGATCGCGATACCGGCAACGTCGCTTTCGACGACTGGCGCAAGGCCGAACTCGACCGTCTGGAAGAGGAACGCCGCAAGCTCGACGAGATGCGCGCCGAATTCGACTCCTATGTGCGCGAACTGCGCCGCGCCAAGGACCAGGACGAATTCGACCGCTTCATGCGCGAGCGCCGCGCCAAGCCGCCGGCCGCCAGCGACGACAAGGGGCCGGGCGCGCCATATGAAATGGCGTAAGCGAAACGCCTCTCGACACAGTCCGACGCCGGCATCCGCAAGGATGCCGGTTTTCATTTGACCTCGATTCCCAATCACGCCGCCATCGGCTAAAACCCCCTCATGTTCGCGCTCCTGAAAAAGTCCCGGAAAACGTCAAAGCCGCTGCCGCCGCCAGTCGAGCGCACGCTTGACGTGGCCGGTCGCGCCATGCCGCTGACCATTCGCCAGAACCGCCGCGCGACCCGCATCACGCTGCGCATCGAGCCGGGCGGACGGGCATTGAAGATGACCATCCCCTCCGGCCTGGCGCAGCGCGAGATCGATGCCTTCCTCGATCGCCATCAGGGCTGGCTGATGACCAAGCTCGCCCGCTTCCCGCAGGATGCCGGCCTGAAACCCGGCGCCTTCATCCCCTTGCGCGGCGTCAGGCACCGCATCGTTCATACCGGCAAGCTGCGCGGCCTGACCGAGGCGACCGTCGAGAAGGGCGAACCCGTCATCCGCGTCTCCGGCATGGAGGAGCATCTCGGCCGCCGAGTCGCCGATTTCCTCAAGAAGCAGGCGCGCGGCGATCTCGAAGTGCTCGTCAAGCGCCATGCCGGCGCGATCCGCAAGCCCTATGCCTCGATTGCGATGAAGGATACGCGCAGCCGCTGGGGCTCTTGCTCCCATGAGGGCGCTCTGAGTTTCTCCTGGCGCATCGTCATGGCGCCGCCGCTGGTCATCGATTATCTCGCCGCCCATGAGGTGGCGCATCTCAAGGAGATGAACCACGGGCCGCATTTCTGGGCGCTGTGCGAAAAGCTCTGCCCGCGCATGGACGAGGCCAGGAACTGGCTGAAGCGCCATGGTTCCATGCTGCATGCCATCGATTTCGACTAGAGCATAATCCGACCGGAGTGAAACGAAGGTCGATAAGATTATGCTTCAAATAAGAGAACTTAGAGCGCCGATCTGATTCAATCAGATCGAACAGCGCTCTAAGTCGGCGATAGCCAAAAGCGCGATTTGGCTCGACTTCGCCACGGTTTTCTGTCACTTGGCTGAGCCATGAAGCCCGATATCAAGATATGCGGACTGAAGACGGCCGAGGCTGTGGAGCGCGCGGTGGCGCAGGGCGCCACCCATATCGGCTTCATCTTCTTTCCCAAGAGCCCGCGCAACATCGAGCCCGACGTCGCCGGCCGGTTGGCCGATGCCGTGCGCGGCCGGGTGAAGATCGTCGCGGTCACCGTCGATGCCGATCTGGATGACCTTGACGAGATCGTCGATCTGCTGCGACCCGATATCCTGCAGCTGCACGGCAAGGAAAGCCCCGAACGGGTGCTGGAAGTGCGCGCCATGTATGGCCTGCCGGTGATGAAGGCATTTTCGGTGCGCGACGCCGCTGATCTCGAGCGCATCGATCCCTATATCGGTATCGTCGAGCGCTTCCTGTTCGATGCCAAGCCGCCTGTCGGCTCTGAGCTTCCGGGCGGCAATGGCGTGTCCTTCGACTGGACGCTGATGCAATCGCTTGACGGAAGCGTGGATTACATGCTTTCCGGAGGGTTGAACAAGGACAATGTCGGCGAGGCGCTGCGGGTGACGCGCGCCCCCGGCCTCGACATATCCTCGGGCGTCGAAAGCGCGCCCGGTGTAAAAGACTTGGCGATGATCGACGCCTTTTTCGATGCTGTCAAAACGGCGACGCCGCCGAAAACGGTTGCAGGGAGCAAGAAGTGAACGAGACGCCCAAACCCAATTCGTTTCGCGCCGGGCCGGATGAAGATGGCCGTTTCGGCATTTTCGGCGGCCGTTTCGTCGCCGAAACCCTGATGCCGCTGATCCTCGACCTGCAGGACGAGTGGAACAAGGCCAAGACCGATCCCGAATTCCAGGCGGAACTCAAGCAACTCGGCGCCCACTATATCGGCCGCCCCAGCCCGCTCTATTTCGCCGAACGCCTGACCGAGCATCTCGGCGGCGCAAAAATCTACTTCAAGCGCGAGGAGCTGAACCACACCGGCTCCCACAAGATCAACAATTGCATCGGCCAGATCCTGCTTGCCAAGCGCATGGGCAAGACGCGCATCATCGCTGAAACCGGCGCCGGTCAGCATGGCGTTGCCTCCGCCACCGTTGCGGCGCGCTTCGGTTTTCCTTGCGTCGTCTACATGGGCGCGACCGACGTGCAGCGCCAGGCGCCGAACGTTTTCCGCATGAAGCTGCTCGGCGCCGAAGTGCGCCCCGTCACCTCCGGCAGCGGCACGCTGAAGGACGCCATGAACGAGGCGCTGCGCGACTGGGTCACCAATGTCGATGACACCTATTACCTGATCGGCACCGCCGCCGGCCCGCATCCCTATCCGGAGCTGGTGCGTGATTTCCAGGCGGTGATCGGCCAGGAAGCCCGCGAGCAGATTTTGGAAGCCGAAGGTCGCCTGCCGGATCTGGTGGTTGCGGCCGTCGGCGGCGGCTCGAACGCCATCGGCATCTTCCATCCCTTCCTCGATGACGAGGGCGTGCAGATCGTCGGCGTCGAAGCCGGCGGCAAAGGCCTGCAGGGTGAGGAGCATTGCGCCTCGATCACCGCCGGTTCGCCGGGCGTGCTGCATGGCAACCGCACGTACCTGCTGCAGGACGGCGACGGCCAGATCAAGGAAGGCCATTCGATTTCCGCCGGCCTCGACTATCCCGGCATCGGCCCGGAGCATTCCTGGCTGCACGATATCGGCCGCGTCGAATACGTGCCGATCATGGACGGGGAAGCGCTGGAAGCCTTCCAGCTGCTGACCAAGCTCGAAGGCATCATCCCGGCGCTGGAACCCAGCCACGCCATCGCCGAAGTGATCAAGCGTGCGCCGAAAATGCGCAAGGACCAGATCATCGTGATGAACCTCTCCGGCCGCGGCGACAAGGATATCTTCACCGTCGGCAAGATCCTCGGTATGGAGCTTTAAGATCATGACCGCACGTATGGACAAGCGTTTCGCCGATCTGAAGGCCGAGAACCGCCCGGCGCTGGTCACCTATTTCATGGGCGGCGATCCCGATTACGAGACCTCGCTGCAGATCCTCAAGGCCCTGCCGGCTGCCGGCGCCGACGTGATCGAACTCGGCATGCCCTTCTCCGATCCGATGGCCGATGGTCCTGCAATCCAGCTGGCTGCCCAGCGTGCCTTGAAGGCAGGCCAGACGCTCGCCCGGACGCTGGATCTCGCCCGCGATTTCCGGAAGGAAAACCAGACGACGCCGATCGTGCTGATGGGGTACTACAACCCGATCTATATCTACGGCGTCGAGCGTTTTCTCGACGATGCGCTGGCTGCCGGTATCGACGGCCTGATCGTCGTCGATCTGCCGCCGGAAATGGATGACGAACTCTGCATCCCCGCACTTGCCAAGGGCGTCAACTTCATCCGCCTGTCGACGCCGACCACCGATGAAAAGCGCCTGCCGGCGGTGCTGAAGAATACCTCCGGCTTCGTCTATTATGTCTCGATGAACGGCATCACCGGTTCGGCACTGCCCGATCCGTCGCTGATCGGCGGCGCGGTCAAGCGCATCAAGGCGCATACGCCGCTGCCGGTCTGCGTCGGCTTCGGCGTCAAGACGGCCGAACATGCCCGCCTGATCGGCGCGTCTGCCGATGGCGTCGTCGTCGGCACGGCCATCGTCGCCCAGATCGCCGGCAGCCTGACGGCGGATGGCAAGGCCTCGGCCGATACGGTCAATGCCGTCGTCACGCTGGTGCGCGGACTTGCCAGCGGCGTGCAGGCCGCTCGCCCCGTTGCTGCCGAATAATCCTGCAAAGAACCACGACAGCCGATTCGGCCTGACCAATCAGGAGTGTAAATCGTGAACTGGATCACCAATTATGTGCGGCCGCGGATCAATTCCATGCTTGGCCGCCGCGAAGTGCCGGAAAACCTCTGGATCAAGTGCCCGGAGACCGGCGAAATGGTCTTCCACAAGGATCTGGAAGACAATAAGTGGGTCATTCCCGCCTCCGGTTATCATATGAAGATGCCCGGCAAGGCGCGTCTCGACGACCTCTTCGACGACGGCGTCTACGAAGCCCTGCCGCAGCCGAAGGTGGCGCAGGATCCGCTGAAGTTTCGCGATTCCAAGCGGTATATCGACCGGCTGAAGGACAGCCGGCTCAAGACCGAGCAGGAGGATACGATCCTCGCCGGTCTCGGCAAGGTGCAGGGGCTAAAGCTCGTCGCCGTCGTGCATGAGTTCAATTTCATCGGCGGCTCGCTCGGCATGGCCGCCGGCGAGGCGATCATCAAGGCCTTCGAGCGGGCGATTGCTGAAAAATGCCCGCTGGTCATGTTCCCCGCTTCCGGCGGCGCGCGCATGCAGGAAGGCATCCTGTCGCTGATGCAGCTGCCGCGCACCACGGTTGCCGTCAACCTGCTCAAGGAAGCCGGCCTTCCCTATATCGTCGTGCTCACCAACCCGACCACCGGCGGCGTCACCGCATCCTATGCGATGCTGGGCGACCTGCATCTGGCCGAGCCGGGTGCGGAAATCGGCTTTGCCGGCAAGCGCGTCATCGAGCAGACGCTACGCGAAAAGCTGCCCGAGGGCTTCCAGACCGCCGAATACCTGCTGGAACATGGCATGGTCGACATGGTGGTCAAGCGCCACGATCTGGCTGAGACGCTGGCGCGGCTTTTGAAGATTTTGATGCGCGTGCCGGAGGAAGCCGTTGCGCCCGTCGCAAACGGTGCTGTACTCAAGGCGCTGAACGGCGCAAAATCCGAGATGAAGGCCGCCATCTGACGGCCTCACCGATCGGACTTTTTGTTTGACGCAATTCCAGCAAAGCCGCTGCGTAGGTTCGCTGGAATTGCTTAAGGAGAAGCGGGATGCTGCCCACCAACCACCCCGCATCGATGAGCGAGGCGGCCCGCGAGATCGAGGCGCTGTTGGCGCTGCATCCCAAGGGTTTCGACCTGTCGCTGGAGCGCATTACTCGGCTGCTCGAAGCGCTGGGAAATCCGCAGGACAGGCTACCACCGGTGATCCATGTCGCCGGCACCAACGGCAAAGGTTCGGTCACCGCCTTCTGCCGGGCGCTGCTGGAGGCAGCCGGCCTCTCCGTGCATGTCCACACCTCGCCGCATCTGGTCAACTGGCATGAGCGCTACCGCATCGGCCGCAAGGGCGAACCCGGCCAACTGGTCGAAGACGCCGTCTTCGCAGACGCCGTGCGCCGCGTCGCCGCCGCCAATGGCGGCCAGCAGATCACCGTCTTCGAGATTTTGACCGCCGTCACCTTCGTGCTGTTTTCGGAACAGCCGGCCGATGTCGCGATTATCGAAGTCGGCCTCGGCGGCCGCTTCGACGCCACCAATGTGATGAAGGCGCCGGCTGTTTCGGTGATCATGCCGATCTCGCTCGACCATCAGGCCTATCTCGGCGACAGCGTCGAACTGATCGCCGCCGAAAAGGCCGGAATCATGAAGCGCGGCGTGCCCGTGGTCATCGGCCAGCAGGAATTCGATGCGGCGCGCGAGGTGCTGATCGAGACCGCCGAGCGGCTTGGCTGCCCGCTGCAGGTTTTTGGGCAGGATTTTCTGGCCTTCGAACAATATGGCCGTCTTGTCTATGAGGACGAGACCGGGCTTGCCGACCTAGCCCTGCCGCGCCTGCCGGGCCGGCATCAATATGCCAATGCGGCTGCCGCGATCCGCGCCGTGCGCTCGGCCGGCTTCTCGCTTACCGATACCGAGATCGAAACCGCGATGCGCACGGTCGAATGGGCGGCGCGTCTGCAACGCCTGACCGAGGGCGCGCTGGTTGCAGAAGCGCCCGATGGCGCGGAAGTCTGGCTCGATGGCGGCCACAATCCCGGCGCTGGCGAAGTCATCGCCGAGGCGCTGGCCGGTTTCGAGGAGAAACAGTCGCGACCGCTGTTCTTGATCATCGGCATGATCAACACCAAGGACCCGATCGGCTATCTACGCGCCTTTGCCGGATTGGCCGAATATGTCTTTACCGTGCCGATCCGCGGCAGCGATGTCGGCATCGATCCGGTGGCGCTGGCAAGCTCGGCCTATGACGCCGGCCTCGTCGCCGAGCCGGTGTCGAGCGTCGCCGAGGCGCTGGCCGGCGTGCGCCGCCTCAGCAAGCCGGACAAGGCAGCCCCCCGCATCCTGATCGGCGGCTCGCTCTATCTCGCCGGCGACGTGCTCGCCGACAACGGCACCCCGCCGGCCTGAGCGATGAAACTCCTCTGTCTCAATGCCTGGGGCGGAACCTTGCATGCGGCGCTGCTGCCCTATCTGCGGATGGCAGCGCCCGATATCCTCTGCTTGCAGGAAGTCGTGCATACGCCAGCCTCGACACAGGACTGGCTGACCTATCGCGACGGCGATCATATCCTGCCGCAGCGCGCCAACCTGTTTCGCGACGTCGCCGCCGCCTTGCCGGATCACACCGCCATCTTCTGCCCCGCTGCCCAAGGCGTGCTGTGGGATGGCGATGCGGCCGTGCCCTCACAATGGGGCATCGCGACCTTCGTGCGAAACACCTTGCCGATTGTCGGCCAGCTCCAGGATTTCGTGCATAAGGATTTTTCAGCGGATGGCTATGGTGACCATCCCCGTTCGCGCGTCGCCCATGTGATCCGTGTCCATGAGGGCGAACGGATCGTCTGCATCGCCCAGATGCATGGGTTGCGCGATCTCGCCGGCAAGGGCGATACGCCGGAGCGGCGGGCGCAGGCCGAACGGCTGAAAGACATGATCACGCGCCTTGCGAGGCCCGAAGAGGCGCTGGTCGTCTGCGGCGATTTCAATGTCGAGCCCGGCAGCGAGACGTTGCAGATACTGGCCACCATGGGCCTGACCGAGCTGGTGACCACCCGTGGCTTTGCCGGCACCCGCACAGCGCATTACAAAAAGCCGGGACGTTTTGCCGACTACATGCTGGTCAACCGGCATGTCGAAGTGCGGTCTTTCGAGGTGATCATGGAGCCGGAAGTCTCGGATCACTGCCCGCTCGAACTGGTGTTCTGAAAACGAAAACGCCGCGCAGCCTGGGCTACGCGGCGTAGAAATCAGAACATTTGGCCGGATCAGGCGGCGCCGGAAATCCAGCTCGTCAGCGCGGTCTTCGGTGCGGCGCCAACCTTGATGTCGGCGACTTCGCCGCCCTTGAAGATGGCGAGCGTCGGGATCGAGCGCACGCCGAACTTGGCGGCCAGATCGGGGTTCTCGTCAATGTTCAGCTTGGCGATCTTGACCTTGCCGGCGAGCTCGGCCGAGATTTCCTCAAGGCTGGGGGCGATCATCTTGCACGGGCCGCACCATTCGGCCCAGAAATCCACGACAACCGGTTCGGCGGAATCGAGGACTTCGGATTGGAAATTGGCGCTGTCGACTTTTACGGTAGCCATGTGCGGGCTGCTCCTTTGCGGAAGAATGCTGTTGGGTACTATGTGATCGCGGAAGCCGCGGATTTCAATGCCCTAGATGTCACTTTGTCTTGATGGCCGCAAGGCTGTCGTCGAGCAGGTCCGGTGGCAGCCGGATCGTCGCCGCCGTCTCGGTATAGACCAGCACGCAGTCGAACTGCTTGCCCGTATAGAGCGGCTTCAGGATCTCGCGATAAATGGCGAGCTGTGCCTTGTGCGACAGCGACACCGCTTCGGCAGTGGCCGGTGGCACCCGGTTGGTCTTGAAATCGACGAGGATGACGCGATCGCCCTCTACTGCGAGACGGTCGATGCGGCCGGAGACGGCGTAATCCTGCCCGTTCAGCCTCAGCGTGCCCATCACCGAAACCTCGGCGCGGCTGGCCGGCGAAAAAACCGCCTCCAGCCCGGGATGATCGAGTACCGCAAGCACCGCCCGTCCCAGGCTGTCGCGCTCGGCCGCCGGCCAATAGCGCGCCGCGCGCTCCAGATAGCGCCGCGCCGCCGCCGGCCGTTCCCCGGGCGGCATATCGGGCAGGCTCTGCAACATGCGATGCGTCAGCCGCCCGCGCTCCAGCGAACGGTCGCTGGCTTTCTTTTCGGAAAACAGCGCCGAAGGCACGATCAGGTCGTCCGCCTCGTCATCGAGAACGAGCGCGGCGCCGGAGGGGCTGAGCGGGCGCGGAAGGTAACGCTGCGGCGGCAGCGGCCGGCCGAGCGCTTCCGGCAGGCTTTCTTCTGTGCGCTGGATGTCGATGCCGTCATGCTTGGCAATCGGCTTGCCGACGGTCGGCACGCGCCATTCGTAACCCTGCCATTCGCCATCCGGGCCGGAAAAGGTTTTTGGCGTGCAATGTTCGGTATCTGTGGTCAGCGCCGTCTCGACCATCCGGTGCCAGGTGGTGCCGGGATCGCGGCTGCCGCGATAGCCGCAGACGATCAACCGGTCGGCGGCGCGTGTCAGGCCGACATAGAGCAGGCGGCGATATTCCTCCTCCGCCTGCGCACGGATATGGGCGGTATCGGCCTCGGTCAGCGGATTGGACAAGGCCTTGACTGGCACCCAGACCGGCACCGGGCCATCTTCCCCGCCGATCATGCGGAATTTCGGCAGGTGGCTGTGGTTGAACGGCTTGCCGCCGCCGTCGACCAGGAAGACGACCGGCGCCTCCAGCCCCTTGGCGGCATGCACGGTCATGATGCGGACTTCGTTGCGGCCCTTGTCCTGCTCGCGCTTGACCTCGGGGGCTTCCAGTTCCAGCGTCGAGACGAAGGATTGCAGGCCGGGCAGGCCGGATTTTTCGTGGTCGAGCGCGAAGGTCAGGAATTCGTCGAGAATGTCGCTCGCCTCGCTGCCGAGCCGGGCGAGGAATTGCCGCCGCCCGCCAAGACTGCCGAGAATGCGCGCATAGAGATCATGCACCGACAGCGCCCGCGACAGCGTCAGAAAGGTTTTCAAGCGCTCGACGGCGGCGGCAATCGCGGCATCGCCCTCCGCCAGCCGTTGCAGATGCGCCCAGACGCCTTCGCTGTCTTCGCGCCGCGCGGCAATCTCGAAGATCGTCTCCTCGGAGAGATCGAACAGCGGGCTTTTCAACACCGCTGACAGCGACAGGTCGTCGGCCGGCAACAGCAAAAAGCGCCCGAGCGCCAGAAGATCCTGCACGGCGATATGGCTGGTAAGCTTCAGCCGGTCGGCACCGGCGACGGGGATATTGTCACGGCGTTTCAGCGCCCGCGTTAGCGCATTGACGAAATTGTCGCGCTTGCGCACCAGCACCAGAATATCGCCGGCCTCGATGCGCCGCTCGACATCCTTCTCGATGACCGTGCCGGTCTTGATCATCGTCTCGATGGTCGAGGCGATGCGCCGCGCCAGAATGGCGGCGGGGGCGCTTTCGGGCGTGGCGTCGAAGGGGGCGGTCCAGTCCTCCTCGGGGGCTGCCGGTTCCGGCACGATCGTCTCCCAGAGATCGACCGCACCGGGATGGCCGATGCGGCTGGAGCGATGCACCACGGGTTCCGCCCGGGCGCTGAGGCCCCGCGCATTGTCTTCGAGCGTGAAAACCTGGTCGACGGCGGCGAGCACATCCGCCGTCGAGCGGAAGGAGAGCGGCAGGCGCACCGGCGAAAAGGTCTGGCCGCCGGCCCGCACCCGCTTCGCCGTCGCCTCGCTTTCCTGCGAGAAGCGTTCGGGACGTGCCCCTTGAAAGGAATAGATCGACTGCTTCTCGTCGCCGACAGCAAACAGCGTTCGCTGGCCGCTGCGGGCGCTGGCCCCGGAGAAAAAGTCCTCGGCCAGCGACTGGATCACCGTCCATTGCACCGGGCTGGTATCCTGCGCCTCGTCGACGAGGATATGGTCGATGCCCTGGTCGAGCTTGTAATGCACCCAGGGGCCGACGCCGCTGCGGGTGAGCAAGGTGGCGGCGCGGTCGATCAGATCCTCGAAATCGAGCTGGCTGCGCACTTTCTTGAGGTCGTCGTAGTCCTGGTTCAGCCGCTGCGCCAGCGTCAGCGCCGCGCGCGTGGCGGCAAACATGCGGATGAGGCGCAGGCGGTCGCGGCACTCGACCACATGGCGCCGCGCCGCATCGACGGCGGCGATCAGTCCCGGCGCGGCATCCTTCATCGCCTTGGCGACCAGCGACGAATCGGCCTTCGGCTCGCCCGCCTTGGTCAGGAAAACGCCCTCCAGCAGTTCCAGCCGCCTGTCAGCATCGCGCTCCTGCGCCACCAGCCGCAGGCCATAGGCGACCTCCTGCACCTTGACGCCGCCCTTTTCGGTCGCGAGCGCCAGATAGAGGTCGAGCGTCAGGCCGGAAAGCCCCGGCAACGGCCAGCAGCCGGCCAGCGCCGAGGCCTCGTCCTCATCGTCTTCCAGCCCAAAGCGGTCGCGCAGCACCCTTTCCAGCGAACCGCCGCTCTGCTCCACGCCCTGCAAGAAATGGCGAACGGCATTGCGGTTGGCGACGATATCGCCAAGCAGGGTTTCGAGGCCGGTATCGTCGGCGAGGTCGAGCACATGCGCGAAGGCTTCGGCGAGATCCGCGTCGTTCTCCGCCGAGGTGGCGGTCAGCAGCGAGCGGCGGGCATCGGCCAGCAGGGTCGCGGCGGCGCGGTCGTCGAGCACCGAAAAATGCCCGGCGACATTGGCCTCCAGTGGAAACTGGTGCAGCAGCGCCTCGCAGAAGGCGTGGATTGTCTGGATTTTCAACCCGCCCGGCGTTTCCAAGGCGCGTGCGAACAGCCGCCGCGCCTCCGCCAGCTTGAAGAGATCGGGGGCGGTGCCTTCGATGACCTCGATGCGTTTTGCCAGTTCCTCGTCCGCCAGCGTCGCCCAGTCGGCGAGGCGCTGGAAGACTCTGTTCGACATTTCCGAGGCCGCCGCCTTGGTATAGGTCAGGCAGAGGATGGCCGAGGGCCGCGCGCCCGACAGCAGCAGGCGGATGACGCGCTGGGTCAGCACATGCGTCTTGCCGGAGCCGGCATTGGCCGAGACCCAGGCGGAACGCTCGGGATCGGAAGCTAAGGCCTGCTGGCGGGTGGTCCAGCCGATCCACACGCCGGGATCGTCACCTTCGGGCAGAAGCGCGGCATCACTCATCGCCGTCCTCCCCTTCCGTTTCGGCCGTCGCCCATTCGGCGACACGCGCCAGATGATCGTATTCGCCGCCGTAATCCTGCTCGCGCATCGGCACCAGGCGGGAGACGAAACCGCGCTCGCCGCTTTGCAGCAGGCTCACGAATTTGACGAACTGGTCCATCGCCTCCTCGGCAAGATCGATAGCCGACTTTGCATTGTTCCTGTCGCGCGCCGAGAATTCATTGTTGACCGTCTCGACATGGAAGCGGTCGCCGGGGCGCAGGCGCACATAGGTGAGTTTTTCGGGCGCCAGCGCGCCCGTCTTGCGAAACGCGCCGGCGCGCAAGGCGGCGGCTTCCAGCGCCAACTGCGGATCGAGCAGGGTGCGCGCCTGTTTCGGCGAGGGGTTGGAGCCGGTCTTGTAGTCGATGATATCGGCGCTGTCCGGGCCGGTGACGTCGATGCGGTCGGCAATGCCGGTGATGTCGATGCCGACAGGGGTGACGGCCAGCCGGGCCGGAACCTCGGTAAAGGTCTTGCGGATCTCCGGCCGCCGCGCCGCCTCCCAGCGCAGGAAGGCGCGGGCGACCTCGCGAAAGCGCGGTCGCCAGACGGTATCGATATGGGCCGGCAGCTTCTCGGCGTCGAAAAGGTCGTTGAGGATGGTCTCCATGGCCTGGATACCTGCCGGCGTACCAGCGTCGTGGCCCTCGCGGACAAAACGGTCAACGATGGCGTGGTAGAGCGTGCCACGCTCGGAGGCGCCGGGATCGCTGTTGAAGGCATCGACGGGATCGAGCTTCAGCACCCGTCTTGCATAGACGGAATAGGGGTCGCGGCGCAGCCGCCCGACTTCACTGAAGGAATATTTGACCGGCTGCAACTCTTTCGGCGGTTTCGGATCGGGGCGCTTGGCCAGCGTCTGGCGTTCGCCGCGGTCGATCAGTCCGGCCCATTGGCGATAACGCTCGCCGCGCTGCTTCAGCGTCCCGGCGAAATCCTGGCCAGCCAGTGCCAGCAGCCGTTGCAGCCAGCGTGAGGCGACGGTCGGCGTGGAGCCCTGGCGCAGCGCCCTGCTGTAGATCAGTTTGCGCGTGCCGTTGGCCATCTCGAAATCGTGGGCCAGTTGGCCGATGCGCTGCTCCGGCGGCGGCAGACCGATTTCGGTCTTCATGGTGCGTGAGATGAACGGGTTGTTGGAGGCCTGATCCGGCCACGACCCCTCGTTCAGGCCGCCGAGGATCAGCGTGTCGACGCTTTGCAGGCGCGCTTCCAGCGTGCCGAAGATGAAGACGCGTGGATGGCTCATCGCCTTGGGTTTCACCGCCTGTCCGGTGGTGAAGGCGGCCATGATGTCGATCCATTGCGGTCCGTCCGCCTCGATCTGGCCGTCGGTCTCGACGATTCCCCTCAGCAACTCGGCCAGCGCGTCGCCAGCCTCGCCCGACCAGAGGGCGGCAAGATCGCCGCGCGGATCGGCGGCGATGGCTTCCAGCACCCGGCCGGTGCGCAAGGCCCATTCGCTGAGCGTGAAGGCAGTGGTCAGTCCGCGCCCGTCGCGGCGGCGCTTGACCAGCGCCGAGGCCAGCGGCTCGGTGGCGGCGGCGATGCGTTTGGCGAGGTCGCGCGCTTCGTCGGCGGCGGTCTCCGGCAAGGCGGTGCGCCAGCGCGGGGCGTGGCGGTCCTCGGCCAGCTCCTGCAGACGCACGTCGAGCAGCGGCTCCATCTCGCCGATATCGACCTCGCTGACGCCGCCGCGCAGCGCCAACAACTCCAGCGCATCGACGGTGCGCGCAAGCGCCTCCGACGTCAGGCCGAAGCGGGCGAGGGGATGCTTGAGCAGCGAGACGATGGCGACGGGATCGCCGGGCCGCAGCGTCGCTTCGAGGATGAGCTGCAGCAGCGTGCCCTGCGGCGTCGCCGACAGCGGCGTGCCGGCGGAATCGTCGGCGGTGATGCCGAAGCGGGCCAGTTCCGCCGCGACACGGCGGGCCAGCGCCCGGTCCGGAGTGATCAGCGCTGCCTGCGATTCGCCATGCCGGCCCGGCTCTTCCAGTGCAAGCCGCAAGGCGATGGCGATGGCCGTCGCCTCCTCACGCTCGTTGGCGGCCTCGATCAGGGCGACGTCGGCGAAGGCTTGCGCGACGGCTTCAGGGTCGAGCGCATTGCGCCAGCCGCTCCAGCGGTCGGTGCTGCGTGACGGGGCCATGGCGTGCGACAGGATTTTGGCGCGCAAGGAAAGATCTGCCGATGGTTCGCCCAGGGGCAAAGCATCCTCGCGCGTCAGGCCCAAGCGTTTCAGAAGCTGGAACAGGCCGAATTGCGGATGGGTGCAATGCGCCGGATCGGCCCGGCCGCCGGGCGAGAGAACGGGATCGATCTCGGCCCAGTCGGCCGTATCCATGGTCAGATCGAGACCGGGGAGAACGACGACGCCCTGCTTCAGTTTCGCGACGGCGCCGATCAGTTCGCAGGCGGCGGGGATTGAGCCGGTGGAGCCGGCGACGATGACCGGGCCGGTAGCTTGCAGTCCGGCGAGGCGCTGCGCCTCGGAGCGCAACAGCGCATTGCGGTGGCGCACATTCGAGGAGCGGCCGAGCTCTTCCAGCCGGGCGGGCCAGAAGGCGCTGGCGATCTTCAAAAATTCGGTGGTCAGCTGCCACCACAGCGCATGGTCCTGCGCCTCCAGCTTCTGCACGTCCTCCCAGTCGCGATCCTCGTTTTCCAGCGAATCGATCAGGTCGGCGAGATCGCGGGCGAGCCAGATGGCGTCGGCGGGGCTGGCGGGCGCGACAAGCGGCGAATCCGAATGGATGTCGCGGACGATTTGGGGCAGGCGATTGCGCCAGGCGAGCACGAGGCGGGCCAGCTCCAGCAGCCGCGCAGTGCCCGGCAGCGGCTGCGCCAGATCCATGATCACGGGCGAATCGATGTCGAAATAACCGCTGTCGTCGTCGGTTTCGCCAAGCGGGCGGATGACCGGCAGGATGGCGGAACGGCCGCCGAGCAGGTCGACGAATTCCGAGCGCAGCACGCGCGCGGCGCGGCGCGTCGGCACGAAGATGGTCACCGAGGCCAGCGACAGCGGGTCGGTCTCGTCATAACGGTAACCCGGCGCCAGCCTTCCATCGCACAGCGCCTCGGCCAGCACGCGCAGGAAGGGCAGGCCGGGGGCGATGGTCCAGACGGGATTGGCGGCGCCCGCCATCAGGCCGGCTCGTGGAAACGGGCAATCGCCGCCTCCGCCTCGCCGATGGCCTCCGGCGTGCCGACCGTCAGCCAATGGCCGGACAGGACGAGGCCGAAGAGCCGGCCGGCGGCGACGGCGCGGTCGAAATAGATGTTGAGGTTGAAGGCATCATCAGGTGCGTCGTCGAACAGCGCCGAGGTCATGGCAATCGCCCCGGCATAGACGACGGGATTGGGATCGCCGTCGCGATAACGCGTCAGGCGGCCGTCTTCGGCAAGGCTAAAGTCTTTCTTGCCGTTATGGCCGGTGGTGTTTTCGAGCGGCACGCAGAGCAACGCCATGTCCATGCTATCAGGGTCGAAGAAGGCGGCGAGCTTTTGCAAGTTGGTTTCTTCGCCGGCTTTCTCGCCGATCCAGAACAGGTCGGCATTCATGACGAACAGCGGCCCGGCTTCGAGCAGTTTCAGCCCCTTGGCGAGGCCGCCGCCGGAATTCATCAGCTTTTCGCGCTCGTCGGAGACGATGATATCGAGCTTTCGGTAGCCGGCAAGATGCGCCTCCATCTGCCCGGCGTGGTGATGCACGTTGACGACGGCACGGGTGACGCCGGCCTCCACCAGCGCATCCAGCGCATAATCGATCATCGGCTTGCCGGCGATCTGCACCAGCGGCTTCGGCATGGTTTCGGTGATCGGGCGCATCCGGGTGCCGAGGCCGGCGGCCAGCACCATGGCTTGGGTGATGGTCATCGAAATAGCCTATGATTCGAGGTTGCCTATTCCAGCCTCCGCGCACCAGTCGCGCAAGGAGGCAAGCGCCGGATGGGCCAGCGCCGTGCTGAGATAGGTCAGCGTGCGCGGCATGTGCTTCATATAGCCGGGTTTTTTGTCGCGCTGCTTCAGCCGCACCCAGAGGCCGGCGAGCTTGCAATTGCGCTGCGCCGCCATGATCGCATAGGCCGCCGCAAAGCTGTCGGCATCGAAGCCCGGCGTTTGCGCCCGCCTGTCGTCAAGATAGGCCTGCATCAGCCGCTCGCCAAGGGCGGGATCGATGGTGACGCGCGCATCCTGAACCAGTGAGGCGAGGTCATAGGCGGTCGGACCGATCATCGCATCCTGAAAATCGATGAGGCCGATGCGCTGCAAGCCGCTTTTCTGCGCCCGCCAGATGAGGTTTGGCGAATGAAAATCGCGCAGCAGCAGATGGGTTTCCGCCGTTTCCAACCGGTCGATCAGATTGTCCCAGATCGCCTCGTAGGCCCGTCGCTCCGTGTCGCTGGCCGGCTGGCCGTCGCGTTTCCACGGCAGGTGCCAGTCGAGCAGCAGCCGCGCTTCCATCTTCATTGCGGTGCGGTCGAAATCGGGAATGCGGTGGGTGTGGTCTGCCGTCACCGGAATTTCGCGCGGGCGCGGGGCGGCATGCAGGGCGGCGAGGCAGCGGGCACTTTCGAGATAGCGCTCGGCAATCGGTTCGCCGTCCGCATCCAACACGCCGTCATGGCCAAGGTCGTCCATCAGCAGAAATCCGCGCGCATAATCGACGGCCAGAATCGCCGGCGCGGCAAAGCCGTTTTCGCGCAGATAGCGGTCGATGGCGACGAAGGGATAGGCGTTTTCGGCGATATGCGCCACTTTCGGATAGGGTTTGCCGTCCAGCACAGGCGGGCTTTCCGGCAGCGGCGGCCAGTCCATCAGGATCAGGCGCTCGCCGTTTTCGAGCGGCAGATATTCATAGGCGCGGATGGAGGCGTCGCCAGTGAGGTAGCGGCGCGGTGTTTCGGCGTGGCCGTTGGCGGCGAGGAAGGCGCGCATCGCCAGCACCCGCGCGATACGGAAATGCTGCGGCGTGGAAGCCTCGATCACCGCCAGACGACCATCGCCATCCTGGGTCAGTGTCAGGCGAATCCGGCTAAGGGGGAGTTCGTCGCCAGCCATTTCCGGCCATTCGACAATGCAGATGCCGGAGGCAAGCGCCTCCTCGAAGCCGAGTTCGTCGATCTCCGAGGCATCGCCCATCCGGTAGAAATCGAAATGCGAGACGGGGATGCGCAACTCGTAGGACTGGACGAGCGTAAACGTCGGGCTCGGCACTTCCAGATCGGGATCGTCGGCCATGGCACGCAGGAAGGCGCGCGCCAGCGTCGATTTGCCGGCGCCGAGATCGCCCGTCAAGGCCAGGCAGTCACCTGGTTTCAGGGCCAGCGCCAAGTCTTCGCCGAGCCGGATGGTTGCGGCTTCGTCGGGAAGGCGGATGCTCAGCGCGTCCAATGTCATTCGGCGGCCACGACCTGCGACAGTTCGCCGGAGGGAATACGGCAGGTGACGACGGTGCCTTCACCGGGCTGGCTGTCGATGCCGACCTTGCCCTTGTGCAGGCTGACGAAGCTTTCGACGATGGAGAGGCCGAGGCCGGCGCCGCTGCGCTTGCCGCCGCGCCCGCCGGTCGCGAAACGATCGAACACCGTTTGCAGGATATCCTTGGGAATGCCCGGCCCCTTGTCGGCGATGGTGAACACGAAATCCGTGCCCTCGCGCCAGCAGGTCAGCGCCACCGACGACCCCTCGGGGGAAAAGTTGGCGGCATTGGTCAGAAGCTTGAGCAGGATCTGCTTCAGCCGCTGCTGGTCGGCCACCAGCGTGCCGAGATTGGCGGGTGCGGTGATTTCCAGCGTCACGCCGCTTTCCTGCAGCCGGTCGGCGATCTGGATCGAGACGTCGTCCAGCATGTCGTCCAGCGAGATCTGCGCGTAATTGAGCTGCATGATGCCGGCATCGACGGTAGCGAGGTCGAGAATGTCGTTGACGATCGTCAACAGCACCGCCGACGAGGTGGATATATGGTCGATATATTCCGCCTGCCGCGCATTGAGATCGCCGACGCCGGGTGTCTTCAACAGGTCGGTGAACCCGATGATGTTGGTCAGCGGCGAGCGCAACTCGTAGGAAACATGCTGCACGAAATCGTTCTTCAGCGCATCGGCCTTGCGAAGCGCCTCGTTCTTTTCGGTGAGCGCCCGTTCGGCGCGGACGCTGTCGGTCATGTTGACGAAAGTCAGCATGGTCTGGGCGTTCGGCAGCGGCGTCACCGCATAGTCGAGCACCAGGCCGGTATGCAGTTCCAGCGTGCCCTGCAAGGAGGGCCGCTCGTCGTCGAAGCTGGTGATCATCTGGCCGAAACGACGCCAGCCGTCCGGCTGGTCGTAGGAGGTCGCGCAGGCGTCCTCGACGGCGCGGATATGGGTGCCCGGCTTCGAATCGGCCTCGGTGATGCCCCAGAGTGCCCTGAAGGCCGGATTGCAGAGCTTGAGGCGCCCGTCCGGACCGAACACGGCGACCCCTTCGGAAAGGTGGTCGATGGTTTCGCCCTGCACCTTGACCAGCGTGTTGTAACGGGTCTCGAGATCGACCTGCTCGGTCAGGTTCTCGAACACCCAGGTCGCGCCGCCCTGCGGGTGGGCGGTGGCGAAGACGCGCAGCGTCTGGCCGTTCGGCAGGTGCCAGAGGTCGGATTGCGTATCGAGCGCGCGATAGACCGAAAGGGCGTTTTCCTTCCAGGTCTTCCAGCTCAGCTGTTCGGGCAGCTTGTGGGCGGCGCGTAAGCGGTCGAGCAGCTCGCTATTGTCAGGCTTCGATTCGAGGAAGGCGATATCGAGGCCCCAGAGCTGAACGAAGGCCTGGTTATAGAATTGCAGGCGGCGATCGCCGTCGAAGATGGCGACCGGCGTCGCCAGATGGTCGAGCGTCTCGGCATGCGCCTTGAGAGTACGCTTCAACTCTTCGCGGACGGCTTCCACTTCCGAGACGTCGACGGCCATGCCGGCCGAACCGTCGCGGCTCTTGACATCGACGACGTCGAAGAAAGTGCGGTTGCCGCGCACGACTGTGGAGATCTTGTCGTGGAAGGGCGATTCCGGCGTGGCGGAGGCGCGGATGCGCTCGCGGGCGACGGTCGAGAGGAATTCGCGGCTTTCGCGGATCGCATCCTGCGGCGAGGCGGCTTCGACCGCTTCGCCATAGGCCTCGTTGACCCAGGTGAGGTTGCCGTCATGGTCGCGCTGCCAGACGGGAAGGTCGATGGCGTCGAGCAGGGTCTGGAAGGCGTTCATGGAGGCGAGCAGCCGGTCGCGCTCGATCTTGAGTTCCGCCAGTTCCGCGCGCAGATTGTTGAGCGCGATGAAGCGGACGAAGGCGCGGCCGCCGGAGACGCGGCCCTGCGCTTCCAGTACTTCCTCGCGCTGGGTCTCGACCACCATGTCGAAGCTTTCGGCCTGACCGCGCAGGCGCTCGATCGCCTTTTCCAGCTCGCCCGCCGAATGGCCCTTCAGCCAGCGGCCGAAGGCGAGGAAATCGCGATCCTGCTGCGGTGCGCCGGTCTCGGTCGGAAGCTGGCCGAGAAATTCCGGCGAGGCGCCGGCGCCGTCCCAGACGACGATGCGGCGATTCTTGTCGGCGATCAGCGAATGGTAGCGGGAAATCGTCTGGTTGGCGTCGGACAGCGCCGCCCGCGTCTCGCGGCTTTCGTTCTCGATATTGCCCTTCTGGCGGATCAGCCAGATGGCGGAGAGCAGTGCGGCGGAAATCACGCCGATGACCAGGGACGAGGTGACCATTTCGGTGGAGGTGAACAGCCGCGCGGTGACGGCTTCTTCAGCCTCGACGGCGGCAAAGGCAACGCCGGTCAGGCCAGACAGCGCCGTTCCGGACAGGAAGCAGGTGCGAAGCCGCCCCCGCCAGGCCTTCCAGCCGCCGAACCGCGTTGCAAAACGCTTTCGGGGCGGCGAAGCGCTGCCATCGTCCATGCTGACACCCTCGCAAGTGTCGTCACCAAAGCCTGCCCGCTTGGACAGGCAGCTTTTCATATCCGCCATTTCCGGTCTGTCTCCGTCCTTCGTGCCGCATCATCCGACAAGACATCCGATCGCCGCGTGGCCGGCCCGAAACGACCGATTCCCGCGAATCAAGTCCCAAAACAATACTGTTTCGCGCCATGGGCGGGAAGAGATCCGCCCAAAAAAGAGGCCGCCTCCCCGTTTCGGGAAGGCGGCCACCATATGTTGTTTGTAATTCGTTAACGATCAATATCTGTAGTGTTCGGCCTTGAACGGGCCCTGCTTTTCGACGCCGATATAGTCGGCTTGCGTGTCGGTCAGCTCGGTGAGCCTTGCGCCAAGCTTTTCGAGGTGAAGACGGGCGACCTTCTCGTCGAGGTGCTTGGGCAGGATGTAGACCTGGTTCTTGTATTCGCCGCCCTTGGTGAACAGCTCGATCTGGCCGAGAACCTGGTTGGTGAACGAGGCCGACATGACGAAGGACGGGTGGCCGGTGGCGTTGCCGAGGTTCAGCAGGCGGCCTTCCGACAAGAGGATCATGCGGTTGCCCTTGGGGAACTCGATGAGATCGACCTGCGGCTTGACGTTGGTCCACTTCAGGTTGCGCAGCGCGGCGACCTGAATTTCGTTGTCGAAATGGCCGATATTGCCGACAATCGCCATGTCCTTCATCTCGCGCATATGCTCGATGCGGATGACGTCCTTGTTGCCGGTGGTGGTGATGAAGATATCGGCCGAGGACACGACGTCTTCGAGCTGAACAACTTCAAAACCGTCCATGGCGGCCTGCAGGGCGCAGATCGGGTCGATTTCGGTGACCTTGACGCGGGCGCCGGCGCCACGCAGCGAGGCGGCCGAACCCTTGCCGACGTCGCCGTAACCGCAGACGACGGCGACCTTGCCGGCCATCATCACGTCGGTGCCGCGGCGGATACCATCGACCAGCGATTCCTTGCAGCCATACTTGTTGTCGAACTTCGACTTGGTGACCGAGTCGTTGACGTTGATCGCCGGGAAGGGCAGC
>CAMFHE010000037.1 GCA_945952045.1 uncultured Rhizobium sp. | reverse complement strand
TCGGCCGCGTCACCTTCCGCCAGCTGGCCGGCGCCATGGTCAGCGCGCACGCTCCCGATCAACGCGCCGTCGCGTGATCCCACGGACCGGCCTCACATGGCCGGTCCGCTTTCTACCGCCCCTCCCCCAAAATCCTGCCGTCACTCCGGGATCGCAAGATGTCCAAGAAATTTCCACGCCTGTTCTCGCCGCTCAAGCTGCGCTCGCATGTCCTGAAGAACAGGATCGTGTTTGGCGCCCACACTGCCAACATGGCGGTCGAGGGCCTGCCGACCGAACGCCATGCCGCCTATTATGCCGAGCGGGCGATGGGGGGTGCCGCGATGATCGTCGTCGAGCCGATGCCCGTGCACGCCGCCGCCGTTCTCACCCGCGGCAATTTCCGTCATTCCGACGACGCCGTCATTCCACATTTCCGCAAGGTCGCCGAGGCGATCAAGGCGCATGGGACGGTCGCGATCCAGCAGCTTTACCATATCGGCGCCCATGGCGATTCCGACAATTCCTTTCATCCGCATTGGTCGCCGTCCGGCGCACCCAGCTACCACGACAGCGACGGCTCCCACGCGATGACCGAAGCCGAGATCGAGGAAACGATCGACGGTTTCGTCCAGGCGGCACGGCGATGTCGCGAGGCCGGCTTCGATGGCGTCGAAGTCTGGGCCGCCTATCTCGGCATGGTCGATCAATTCTGGACCCCCTGGTGCAATCGTCGCGAGGACCGCTGGGGCGGCTCGCTCGAGAACCGCACCCGCATGTCACGGGAAATCCTGTCCCGTATCCGCGCAGTCTGCGGCCCTGATTTCATTATCGGTCTTGCCGTCAGCGACGAACCGGACGTCAAGGTCGCGCTCCAGCCCGACGAGCTTGCCGACATCATCAAGCTGCATGACGAGCTCAGCCTGATCGACTACGTCACCTGCGGTTCGGGCGGCTATCTCGATTTCTACAAACTGATGCCGACTTTCCTCTATCCGGAAAAGCTCGGCGCCGATCTCGCCTCCGTGCTGAAAGGCGTCGTCAAAAATGCCGTCGTCATCGCCGAAAGCCATATCCGCACGCCGGAAAATGCCGAAACGGTGCTTGGCGAAGGCCTGTCCGATCTGGTCTCCATCGTGCGTGGCCAGATCGCCGATCCGCATCTGGCGACCAAGGCCCGCGAGGACCGCCCGGACGATATTCGCGGCTGCATTTCCTGCAACCAGATGTGCTGGGGACGGCGCTCGCGCGATTACTGGATCAGCTGTCTCATCAACCCCTCCGTCGGGCGCGAGGCGGAATGGGGTGGCGACCGCTTTAACAAGACCACTGACCCGAAACGCGTGCTGGTGATCGGCGGCGGCCCGGCCGGGCTGGAAGCGGCGAGAGCCGCAGCCGAACGCGGTCACCGGGTGGTGCTTTCGGAGGCATCGAGCCGGCTCGGCGGCAACTTCCTGCTGGCCGGCATGCAGCCGAGACGGGCGCAAATCCTCGATCTTATCGCCTGGTATGAACGCCAGCTCGAAAAACTCGGTGTCGAGGTCCGCCTCAACACCTATCTCGAGGCTGGTGAGATCGATCCTGCCGAATTCGACATCGTCATCGCCGCCACGGGCTCCTATTCGCCGGAAACCGGCTTCCAAAAGGCGCTGCCGACCGTCGAAACCCTGCCGGGAATCGATAAGAGCAATGTCTTCACCGTGGAGGCGATCATGGCCCGGCAGGCAAGACCGGGCAAACATGTGCTGCTGCTTGACGAAGGCGGCGGATGGCGCGGTGGCGGCACCGCCTGGAAGCTCGCCGAGGAAGGCCATGCGGTCACCATCGTGACCCCCGATCCCTTCGTCGGCAAGGAGTTGCAGCGAACCGCCGCCGATGTTCCCATGCGTCAGGCACTGCGGAAACTCGGCGTGAAATGGATCGTCGATGCCAGCATCATCGAGTGGCACGGCAATGGCGCGACGCTGATCGATCACAATACCGGCGAGCACTGTTCCATCGACGCCGACACGCTGGTGACGGCAACGACGAACATGGCCGCCGACTGGCTCATGCCGGGATTATCCGAGCTGGGTCTGCCGCTGCGGCAGATCGGCGATTGCGCGGCCCCGCGTCAGGCGCCTTATGCATTTTTCGAAGGCAGGAAAGCCGGACTGGAGATTTGAAATGACCGAGAGTGTCGAACTTGACCTCGAACAAGCGGAAGCGCTGGCGCTCAAAGCCTGCCTTGGCGCAGGCGCGAACGCCGCCAGCGCCCGCGCACTCGTCGATGCGACGCTATCGGCGGCGCGTTCCGGCCCGAACACGCTCGGCTTTCCCCATATGATCGATTACCTGAACAGTTTTCGCGAGGGACGGATCAATTGCGACCCGCAGCCGAAACTGGCGCGGCCCTTCCCCGCATTCCTGACATCCGATGCCGATGGCGGTATCGCGCAACTCGGTTTCGATCTCGCCTTCTCCGATTTGGTCGAGGCAGCCAGAAATTTCGGTATCGCCATCTTCACCGGCGCGAACGGCTACACGTCAGGGGAACTCGGTTACTACGTGCGCCGGCTGGCCGAAAAAGGACTGGTCAGCCTCGCGGCGACGAACGCCAATGCGATGGTGGCGGCCAATGCCGGCGGGCCTGCGGTTTACAGCACCAATCCGATGGCCTTCGGATTTCCGCTGGGTGGCGACAAACCGCCTCTGGTGATCGATCAATCCGCCAGTGCGACGGCTTACGTCAACCTGCTCATCGCCGCCCGGGAAGGCCGCCCCATCCCCAAGGGCTGGGCGGTCGATGCCGATGGCGCCGATACCGAAGACGCGCAAAAGGCGCTGGGCGGCGCGCTCCTGCCGTTCGGCGGGCGAAAGGGAGCCAATATCGCGCTGATGGTCGAAATGCTCTCAGCCGGCTTGTCCGGTGGCTTCTGGTCGCTCGATGCACCGCATTTCAACAAGGGCGATGCCTCGCCATCCGTAGGGTTTACGGTCATTGCCATGATGCCCGGCCCAGCGGAGAATGGTCTTGTCGCCCGCGCCGGTGACCAGGCGGCGCGGCTGCAGGACCTCGGCGTCCACGTTCCCGGTGTCACCGGCCGGAAAGCGCCGCCGATGACGCTGACCCTGCCCCGCGAAATCTTCGACACGCTGAAACGCTTCGCGGTTTGATCGCGATAGCGTCATTCTGGACGAAATCTCGGTGAGGTTGTCTTTCCCTCATGCCGTGCAGCCTCAGGCGCGCCGCTTCGCAAACCGGCGGCCTCGACGTGTCGCCGCCAAGAGCGGCGTCCGGAGACTGCACCCCTCCGAAAGAAGGGGATGAAAATTTCACGCATCCCCTCCTTTCGGATCGGGACAGGTGAAACTCTGCGTACTACACCTCGTATCGAAAACAGGATACGGCGTCATGACAACCGGCTACGTCTTTCACGAGCATTATCTCTGGCACGATACGGGCACCAGCGCCCAGATGTTGCCGCCCGACCGCTTCGTCGAACCGGGACAACACGCCGAGGCGCCGGCTACGAAACGACGGCTGAACAGCCTGCTGCATGTCAGCGGTCTTGCCCGTCATCTCGTTCGCATCGAACCGGAGCCGGTGACGGTGGAGGATCTGGCCCGCGTCCATACGCGTCGTCACATTGAAAACATTCAAGAACTCAGCAAGGTGGGCGGCGTTTATGCCGGGCCGCAGGCGCCGATCGGGCGCGGCTCTTACGAAATCGCGCTGCTCTCGGCCGGCGGCACCTGGATGGCCATGGCGACCGTGCTCAGCGGCCGCGTCGACAATGCCTACGCGCTGGTGCGCCCGCCGGGCCACCATGCCGAACCCGACAGCGCCATGGGCTATTGCCTGTTCGGCAATGCGCCCGTCGCCATTCGCCGCCTGCAGGCGGAAGGCTTGCTCCATCGCGTCGCCGTCGTCGATTGGGACGTGCATCACGGCAACGGCACCGAATCGGCCTTCTACGACGACCCGTCGGTGCTGGCGATCTCGATCCATCAGGACAATCTTTATCCGACCGGCCGCGGCGCGGTTGCCGACAACGGGTCCGGCGCTGGCGAAGGCTTCAACATCAACATTCCCCTGCCGCCCGGCAGCGGCACCGGGGCCTATGAAGCGGCTTTCGACCGTGTCGTGCTGCCCGCGCTTCAGGCGTTTCGCCCGGACATGATCGTCGTGACCTCCGGGTTTGATGGCTCCGGTTTCGATCCGCTGGGGCGGATGATGCTCAACAGCGAATGCTACCGCCGGCTGGCGCGACGTCTCGCCGGGGCTGCTGCGGAACTCTGCGGCGGGCGTCTGGTGATGACCCATGAAGGCGGCTATTCCGAAGGCTATGTGCCTTTCTGCGGCCATGCGGTCATCGAAACGCTGGCAGGCGTGCGCACCGAGGTGATCGATCCGCTCTCCGATCATATGGACGAATGGGGCTGGCAGGCTTTGCAGCCGCATCAGGATGCGATGATCGCCAAGGCAGAAGGTCTTGTGGAGCGCTTGTCCGCGCGCCTTTCGGCAAAGGCGGGCCGGTAATGGAGCTGGCGGCCACCACGCTTCTCAACGCATTGACGCTGATCAGTATCTTGGCGCTTGTCGGGCTCGGGCTGACGATCAGCTTCGGCCTGATGAACGTCACCAATCTCGCGCATGGCGAATTCGTCACCGTCGGCGCCTTCACCGTCTATTTCGTGCAAAGCCATGGCGGTTCGTTCTGGCTCGGCTTGATCGCGGCGCCTGTCGTCGGCGCGGTGGTCGGATTGCTGCTGGAAGGCCTCATCCTGCGCCGTCTCTACGAAAAGCCCGTCGGCGCCATCCTGACCACATGGGGCGTCAGCCTCATTCTTCAGCAAAGCATCGAACTCGCCTTTGGCCTCGGCGCAAAACCGGTCGTGCCGCCCCTCGATGGCGTCATCGATCTCGGCATCACCACTTACCCTGTCTATCGCCTCATCCTGATCGCCATTGCCCTGCTGACTTTGGCCGGCGTCATTCTGCTGGTCGCGCGCACGCGTTTCGGCCTCGATATCCGCACCGTCATCCAGAACCGAGACATGGCCGAAGCCGTCGGCATCAATACGCGCCGCACCTATGCGGTCGCCTTCGCATTCGGTGCAGCGGTCGCCGGGCTTGCCGGCGCGCTGATCTCGCCGCTTGCAACCGTTCTGCCTCAAATGGGCGTCAACTATCTCGCCAACTCCTTCTTCGTGGTCATCGTCGGCGGGGCGGGCTCGGTCCTCGGCCTCATTGCCGGGAGCACCTTCGTCGGCGGCCTGACCAGCATCCTGAACTACCAGATTTCGCCGTCGCTCGCGCAGGCGCTGGTGCTACTCTCGGCAATCGTGATCGTGCGCTTCCGTCCCTTTGGCCTCGTCTCCGTCGGAGGCCGTCGATGAGCAATCGCACCTGGTTCATCACGTTCATGCTCGGCATCGTGCTTCTCGTCGTGCTGCCGAATTTCGTCGATGGTTATATGCTGAGCGTTATGCGCGATGCGCTAATCTTCGGCCTGTTTGCCGCCAGCCTCGATTTCTTCTGGGGCCGCACCGGCATTCTCTGCTTTGGACACGCCTGCTTCTTCGGCCTTGGCGGCTATGTCATGGCAATCGTCAGCCTGATGCCCGATCTGGCCCAGCCGACGCTGTTCGGCCTCGTTGCAGCGGTGGCAGCCAGTGCCCTTCTCGCCGCCGTGATCGGCTATTTCATGTTCTTCGGCGGCGTGCGTGGCAGCTATTTCACCATCGTGACACTTGCCCTGTCGGTGATTGCCCAGCAGGTCGCGATCTCCTGGAGCGATGTCACCGGCGGCGATACGGGCCTGCTCGGCGTGCCGCCGCTCGCCTTCGGCCCGCTCGATCTCTCGGGCGAAATCGCCAGCTATGCCGCTGTCGCCGTTGTCCTGATCGTCTGCCTGCTCGGCTTACGGCTGATTTCGGTCGGTCCCTGGGGCAAGGTGCTGACCGCCATCGGCGATAATGAAACCCGCGCCGCCGCGCTTGGCTACAATGCCGCCCAGCGTCTGACATTGACTTTCACGCTTTCAGCGGCCATTGCCGGTCTGGCGGGCGCGCTTTATGTCGCCATGGCCGGTCTGGTCGCTCCCGATCTCATCGGCCTGCTTCTGTCCACCGAAGTGGTCGTCTGGGTGGCGATTGGCGGGCGCGGCACCTTGATCGGCCCGGTCGTCGGCGCGGTTCTGGTGCAGCGCGCCCAGCAGGAGATCTCCAGCTACAATCCAAGCCTCTGGCCGCTGATCATTGGCTGCATCTTCGTTCTGATCGTCTTCCTGCTACCGGATGGCATCCTGTCCATTTTCCAGCGCCTGCGCGGCGTCATCCAAGGGAGGGCGCGATGACCGCACTTCTCGAAGCCCGCGATATCGGCGTTCGTTTCGGTGGTCTGGATGCGCTCTCCGGCATTTCCTTTTCGATAGCCGAGCGGTCGCTTGCCTGCATCATCGGCCCGAACGGCGCGGGAAAAAGTACGTTTCTCAATGTGTTGACCGGAACGCAGAAGCCAACGGCCGGCAGCGTCCTGTTTCGCGGGAGCGCCATCAGCGGCTTGCCGCTGCATCGCATTGCGCGCGCCGGCATTGCCCGCAAATTCCAGATCCCATCCGTCTTCGCCAGCATGTCGGTGGCCGACAATCTCGATGTCGCGCACCGCGGCACCGGTGGCGCGACGGCACTCGACGGCGATGTCATCGACCTGATCGGCCTTTCCGCGAAACGCGATATCCTGGCGGGCGAACTGCCGCATGGCGAAAAACAATGGCTGGAAATCGGCATGGCCATCGCCACCGGCCCGAGCCTGCTGTTGCTCGACGAGCCGACAGCGGGCATGACGCCGCAGGAGACCCAGGCGACCGCCAAGCTGATCCACCGTTTGCAGGAGAAGCTCGCGATCATCGCCGTCGAGCACGACATCAGCTTCGTGCGGGCGCTCGGTGCCGACACGCTGGTCCTGCATCAGGGCCGCTTCTTCCGGCGCGGTCCCTTTGCTGAAATCGAAGCGGATCAGGCGGTGCGCGACGTCTATCTGGGGAGGCGCTAGATGCTGGAAGTCTCGGGTCTAAAATCCGGCTATGGCGCCTTGCCCGTTCTACACGGCGTCGATCTGGCGATATCGGCGGGTGAAGTCGTCGGCCTTCTCGGCCGCAATGGCGCCGGCAAGACGACGCTGCTGCGCACGCTTGGCGGCACGCTTTCAGCGCAAGGCGGCGCGATCCGCATCGATGGCCGCGATGTCAGCCGCAGCCGCGCCTATATGCGCGCTCGCGCCGGCATTGCACATGTGCCCCAGGGGCGCGGCATTTTCGGGCGGCTGACGGTCGAGGAAAACCTCGAAGTCGGCACGCGCGCGGCCGCCAAGGCCGACGTCAAGCGATCGCTCGAAGAAGCCTATGCGCATTTCCCAATCCTGCGCGACAGGCGCGCGCAGATGGCTGGAACCTTTTCCGGCGGACAGCAGCAGATGCTGGCGATTGCGCGCGCTTTGTGCGGTCAACCGAAGGCGCTGCTGCTCGACGAGCCGTCCGAAGGCATCCAGCCGAATATCGTCCACGAGATCGGAGAACTCGTGCCACGCCTGGCGCGCGAGCGCGGCATCGCCGTGCTGCTCGTCGAACAAAATCTCGATCTCGCCCTCAATGCCAGCGATCGCTGCATCGTCATGGACAAGGGCCTGATCGTCCATTCCGCGGAAACCGCCGCATTCCGCAATGAAGAGCTTCTCGCGCAGTTCCTGGCTTTATAAGCGGGACCAGGCCCGCCTTGACGACAAAGAGGGTGTAACCATGAAGACAATGATCAACAGACGCGATCTCCTGAAGCACAGCGCAGGCGCCGCAATCCTTGCAGGAACGGGGCTTTCCTTCCCCAGCATCCTGCGGGCAGCCGACACGGTCAAGGTCGGCCTATCGATCCCCGTCACCGGGCTGCAGGCGATCCTCGGCGAAACGCTGATGAATTGCTACAAGCTTGCCGCCGACGAGCTGAACGCGAAGAACGGCATTGCCGGACGCAAGATCGAGCTAATTGTCGAGGACAACCAGACGACGACGAAGGGCGCCGTCGACAAGGCGCGCAAGCTGATCGGTCAGGACAAGGTCGATGTGGTCATGGGCACGATCATCTCGCTGGAGCGCAGCGCCACGCTTTCGGTGACATCCAGGGCGAAGAAGCTGTTCTTCTATCCCACCAATTTCGAAGGCGAGGAATGCGACAAGTATTTCGTCGCGACCGGGCCGATCCCGATGCAGCAGGTCGATCCCATGGCGCCATGGATCGTCGAAAGCCTCGGCAAGACGGTCTATATCATGGGCTCGGATTATGCCTGGCCGCGAAAGATGACCGAGGCGATCACCGCCGCCATGGAAAAGTCCGGCGGCAAGGTCGTCGGCGCCGACTTCTATCCCTTCGGCACCCAGGATTTCGGCCCGGCCTTCCAGAAGATCAAGGAAACCAAGCCGGACATCGTCTGGTCCATGGTGGTCGGCAACGATGCCGTCACCCAGCTCAAGCAGTATCGCAGCTTCGACATGCGCCAGCCGCTGATTGCGCCGCTCGACGAGGTGTTCAACAAGGATGCTTTGCCGCCCGGCGTCGCCGCCGGCACCTATGCACCCCAGCCCTACTGGATGGCGATCGACAGCCCGGCGAACAAGGCATTCATCGAAGGCTTCCGCCAGCGCTTCGGCCAGGACAAGATGGTCAACGGCATCGGCGAGGCCGGATATAACGGTCTGCACCTCTACGCGCTTGCCGCCGAAAAGGCCGGCAGCTTCGAAGACGACAAGGTTCTGGCCGCCCTGCCGTCCGTCGAGTTCGAGGCCCCGCAAGGCAAGGTGCGGATCGACGGCTCCAACAATCATTGCATCGTCAATTCCTTCGTCGGCAAGGCCAAGGAAGACGGGATCGGCTACGAGGTCGTCAAGAACTTTGGCGCCATCGAGCCCATCACCGCCTATTGCAAAATCTGATACATCCCGATCAAACTCGTCATAGCGCCGCCTTACGTTTTGTGGGGCGGCGCTATACCGTTGTTTTAAAGAACGAAAACTGTAATGAGGCCGAACCCGTATGAAGACCTTCTATACATCAGACCATCATCTCCACCATAGCGGCATGGAACTGTCCTTCGGCAAGATCGTCGAGACCTTCGAAATGCCCAAGCGCGCCGAGATCGTGCTGGCGCGCGTCGAGGAGGTCGGCCTTGGTCCCGTCGAGGTGCCTGCGGAATTCGACATATCGCTGATCAACCGCATTCACGATCCCGCCTATGTCGAGTTCCTGCGCACAGTTTTCGACGAATGGCGTGCGGCCGGCCGAGACGGCGAGGTCTGGCCGTATAGCTGGCGGCACCGCTCCATGCCGCCGATCGACACGCCGCCATCCGGCCTCGATGCACGGCTGTCCTATTACTCCTTCGACATGGCCGGATCGATCACCGAAACCACCTGGACAGCAGCCAAACGCGCGGCCGATACGGCCCTTGCCGGTGCCGAAGCGGTCCAGAACGGCGAGCGCGCCGCTTTTTCCCTTTGCCGCCCGCCCGGTCACCATGCGGGCCGCGATTTCTTCGGCGGCTATTGCTATCTCAACAATGCAGCGATCGCAGCGCAATATTTCCGCGACCAGGGAGCGGCACGCGTCGCCATCCTCGATATCGATTACCACCATGGCAACGGCACGCAGGAAATATTCTATGACCGTGACGACGTGCTGCTGGCCTCCTTGCATGGCGACCCCGATTTCGAATTCCCTTTCCATCTCGGCTACGCCCGCGAAACCGGCGACGGTGACGGCCTTGGCTATAACCTCAACTATCCGCTGCCGGCAGGCACAGACTGGACGCGTTGGCAAAGCGCCTTTGAGGACGCCTGCGCGCGGATCATCGCCTATGGCGCCGACAAGCTGGTCATTTCGCTTGGCGTCGATACGTTCAAGGACGATCCGATCTCGCAGTTCAAGCTTGAGAGCGAACATTTCATGACCATCGGCGAGCGCATCGCATCACTCGGCCTGCCGACCCTCTTCATAATGGAAGGCGGCTATGCGGTTGAAGCGCTTGGCGTCAATGCCGTGAATGTCCTGTCAGGCTTTGATCGCGCAGCAAGGTAAGCGAAACCGAACTTTATCCCCCTCCCCTGCTCCACATGCGCGGGGGAGGCGAGGCGGTTGCGTCGGCCAAGCCACATCACGTCATGAATTTCTCCCCGGTATGGGCTCGCATCAAGGCCATCAACATTGGACCCGGTGAAAATTGCCCGAGAGCCGCCTTTCGTGTGAGATCGCGAAGATAGCCGCCGGCATTGTTGATCTGGCCTGCCCTTTCGAGGATGCAGGATATCGCTGTTGCAGCACTTTCCGGCCCCATGATCTCGCAAGCTTCCTGATAGGCCGACGAACTGACGCCAAGCGCGGATCGGACGACAATCGCTGCGGACATCAGATCGCGCCATCCGCCGACGGAGCCGCCAGGGGCATAATCGGCAACCTGCGGGCAGGCTTTCAACACGAGGCTTAACGGAAGCATCTTTACAGGCTGGCCAGCATCTGTCGTCTTTCCACCGGAAATGCTCTGTTCGGCTTGTTTCAATCGCGGTTCAGATTCAAGAATGGATTCAGGATGTGAACTCTGTATGTGGCAACCATTCTGGGCATCATTGGCGCCCAGTTCTTGAAATTTTATCTGACTTTCCAATGTGTTGAGGATTTCTTCGCGCAGAGCTTCCATTGCGGTCAGGACTGTTTCGACATCCCTCAGGCTTGGATTACGCGCAAGACGGCTTGCGAGATCGGAATAGCGATCTTCATGAGCCATCCAGTCGCCAACCATGCCTTCCTGGATTGCGGCTGACAGCAACTTGCGCACATCGCGGCGGCAGATCGTCAGGGCCTCGCGGGCCTGGCGCAAAAGGCGGCGTTCTTCGATGACCCGTTCGGCAAGGCGCGCGAATTCTTCCGCGCGCACAAGCAGCGGCGCAAGATCGAAGCCGAAGGCCTGCTCGATGTCCCCTGCCCTGCCGCGCCGCGCATACCGCTTGCCGTTGGGGCTGTCGCGCCGATGCACGATCCCCGCCTCGACCAGAACCGCCAGATGCCGACGCAAGGTCGTTCCGGCAATGCCGTGGGCACGCAGGGTCAGTTGCGCGTTTGATGGGAACACCACGAGGTTCTGCCGCTCGGCAAGCTCAGCGCTTGGATAAAAACTCAACAGCGCGTTCAGGACGGCAAGCGTTCGATCGTGAAGCCCGAGCATACCTCTTGCTTCCGACAGTGTGCGAAACACTTTCCACTTGTCGACGGCTTTTATCGCCTGAACCTGCGGCGCCTCGACCTGCCCTTTCATCAAGGCAAGCGTCATTGGCCGCCGCCCGAACGGCGTCGTCACACTTCCACTACGCATCTTTCTTCACCTTTCTCGAGGCAAAAGAAATTTGCTCACCAAAAACGGTGCCAAAACTCTTGACGAAGATTCATGGAAATGCGATTCTCGAACTGCGACATACGAGGAAGGCTTCCACGACGGAAACGTTTTGGGGGCCTTTTTCTTTTGCTGCGTGGTCTCCTGTGTCCAATTGCGGAATTGTCAGCTGACAATTCCCTTAGCTGTTTGATGCACCTGCATTTTCCCGCTCGAAAGCCGAAACCAGTTCCGGCATTTTTGCAGAGAGAAACGCGGCAAATTCATTTGAAGTCACGGTGATCTTCGAACCGCGGCCGCCATGCTCGATCGTGGCGAGCGGATTGCCCTTGCGGGTTCGCACGGTTTCCGTCGCCTTTTCCTTTTTCCTGGCTTCGCCGGTGACTTTCCAAAGCCGCTCAAAGCGCAGATTGGTTTCCGAATTCGCGAAATCGGCGGCGCGCATTTCACGATCCGCACGCCGGTTCAACGCAGGGTCTTTCAGACGATCTGCCAGAGCCAGCCAGCGGGGTCGGCCGACCTTCGGTGCGGGACCGACAGCAAGGATCATCTCGGTTGAGATGCCCTCGGCCACTTGCAGCAACCGCGACGCTTCCGGCTTGTCGACCGAAAGGGCGCGCGAAATCGTCTCGCGGTCGAAGCCATGATCCTGCATGCGGCGTGCAAACAGGGCGCGTTCGATGAAGCTCAGATCGACGCGGGAGCTGTTTTCCTGACCTTGGGAGAGGATCACTTCCTCGTCGGTCAATGCCTTGACGATGGCGCGAACCGGGCGCCCAAGTGCCGCCGCCGCCCGGAGGCGGCGATGGCCATAGGCGGCCTGATAATGCTTTTCACGGGTCGGATGCGGGCGAACCAGGATCGGAACCTTTTGCCCGGTCTCGGCAATCGAGGCGACCAGCCCGTCGAAATCCGGATCGGTTTCAAGCGGAATGCGATCGGGGATGAACGAGGTCTCGATCTGAGACGGGTCAAGCTCGACAACGCGGTCGCCGGCGGCGATTGCATCGCGCAGTTCCTTCGCGGCGGCAGCCTCGGAATTCAATCGCCCGAGCGACAGGTTCATGGCTCGAACCGCACCGGCTGGCTTCTGATGCGTGGCCGACGTTGACGGTTCGGGCTTCGATTGCTCCGTCCCGCTTACCATGCTTTTGAGGATGTCCCTGCCCTTCATGATCTACCCCATGCGGCTTGCACCAGATTTTCGACCTCGGCGTTGACGCTGTCCATGGCCTCGACCGCGCGATCATAGGTCTGGCGGTGCATCGTTTCGCGGCTGGCCTCGTAGATCGTCTGCTTGGAAAGTCCGGCATCTGAGACGGCCGTCGATTTGACCATCATTGAGGTCAGGACGCGCTCTCCGAACAGGCTGCGCAGGAAGGCGACGATCTGCGCCTGCGGGCCGTCATTCGGCTCGTAGCGGGTGATGAGATAGCGCATCCAGTCATATTCGAGATTGCCGCCGGCCTCCTTGACGACGGACAAGAGATCCGAGGTCATCGCCAGGAACTGGTTCATCGACGCGATGTCGAGCATCTGCGGATGAACGGTGATCAGCACCGAGGTTGCGGCGCACAAGGCAGAAAGGGTGAGGAAACCCAGTGTCGGCGGGCAGTCGATGACGACGACATCGTAGCGGTCGTCCAGTTCTACCAATGCGTTTCCGACGCGCATGAAGAACATGTCGGCATCGGCGCTGTCCCGCGCCGCGAGCGCGCGCGGCGTGTCATGCTCGAATTCATGGAGTTCGAGATTGCCGGGGATGAGATCGAGGCCGGGGAAGTAGGTTTTGTGGATCACTTCCTCGACTGGGCGGCGCTGGTCGTCATAACGGATTGCGCCGTAAAGCGTCTCGTTGTCGTTGACATCGAATTCCGGCTGGAATCCCAGCATCGCAGACATCGAAGCCTGCGGGTCGAGATCGACGGCTAGTACGCGGTAACCACGTAAGGCGAGATATTGGGCGACATGGGTCGATGTCGTCGTCTTGCCGGAACCGCCCTTGAAGTTGGTCACGGCAATGACCTGCATATGATCGTCTTCGCGGCGGCCTGGAAGATAGGAGGATTTGGTGCGGCCGAGAATCTGGCGGATTGTGTTCACCTCGTCGAGTGAAAAGGTGCGGCGGCCGGCAGCGGACTTTTCGGAGGTGACAGTATCGTCCTGCGATGCGATGTGACGGACATAGCTGTCGGTGACGCCCAGCAGTTTAGCAGCCTCGGCGCTGCTGAAGCGACGCAGGGTCTTTTTGGCGTTCGGTGAGAACAGGCGCTCGTACAAAACCTGTAATTGGCTGCTCAGGACGCTCGAATCGTGAGAGATTGTCTCGTCGATCGACACCTGCGTGCTCTTCTGGTTTTTCTCGGCAATCGCGGCTTTGGTCGCCATTCGCGCAAATTCCAATAATTCGTTGAATTCGTCGCAAATGATCGGCAATTGCACCTTTGCGTCAAGCGGTTTTTGGTTAACGGAAATTTACGCATAGTTTGTAACGTGTTTGTTATTTGAAAACAATTACTTGAGTGAATTGTCAGCTGACAATCGCTCTGGAACTCGAATCGGCGTTTCCCGAGCTTAACAAGAATCGGCCGAAAAAGACTGCGACTCAGACACTTAGGAACGGTGATTTGGTCTTGATTCCGCATCTATGAGAGGCGGCGTTTCCCGCATCGAATTTAACGGGGTCGGAAGCCTCCGGAATGTCGCGTTTTGGTGGGCTGCAAATGCTGCCGGGACGAGCGAAATGGCGCTCAGTTTACCAGGCCTGCCTCTTGCGCCTTGCGCACGGCCTGGAGGCGGTTCGAAACGCCGAGTTTTCCGAAAATGTTTTTCAGGTGCCATTTGACGGTCGGTTCGGACAGGGCCATCTCATCGGCCAGACTGCGATTGGATGCGCCGGCGCAAAGACGCGTCAGCACTTCCATTTCGCGCGGAGTGAGGGGTTGGGCCTGGTCTTTGGAGACGACTGTAGCATTGGCGCCTTCCGCTTCCAGTGCGGCAAGCAATTGGCTGGCGAAATCGGCAATTGCCGGGTCACGGACAGACAGCTCCGGCAGGGCGGAGCCAAGGCTGGTTGCAAGCCCCATCCCTTCGTCGAGCAGAAGGCGCTGAAACCGGCCGCGCCAGGCAATGCGCAGCGCTTCCGTTAGCGCCTCGCGACTTTCCTGTCCGTCTTTGCAGCGTGAGATCAGCAAGAGCGCCATCATCAGGCGGCGGCTGCGTTCGCCGGCCCGCAATGACGGGATCAGGCTTTCCAGCAAGGCGCGGGCTTCTGCCGCGCGCCGTTCGGCCAGCAAGACGCGAACTTCGGCCAGAACGGCGAATTCGAGAATGATGGAAGGGCCGGCATCCCCACGTTCGATACGGAAGCGGTCAGCTGAGGCGCGGGCTTCGATGTTTCGGCCTGCCAGCAGCAGAAGCCGCACGCGCTCGTGCAGGATAACGGCGGCGAGGCGAAGGTATATGCGGTCCGCGGTCGTCTCGACATGCGTCAGAATCGCCAGCGCATCTTCATTGCGGCCATGATGGTGGAGGAGCCTCGCATAGGCCGGCACGCTGACGATGGGCGAGAGGATGACGACAGCGCCTTCGATGAGCGGGCGAATGTCTTCCAGCAGGCGCAGGGCCTCGGGAATGTCGCCAGTCTCATAGGCGATGTCCATCAGCATGGTCTTGGCCAGCGCTTCACCATAGGAGCCGGGTCCAAGCTGTTCGCTGGCGGCGGCGATCGCGGCGTTCAGGACGTCGCGGGCGAGGTCAGGTCGGCCCGCGCTACGTTCGATTGCGGCCAAATAACAATTGCATAACACGAGGCCGAGAATGCTGCCGGAACGGTGGTGCGCGGCCAGCGCAGATGTGACCGCAGCGCGGGCGGCATGCATGTCGCCAAGCGCATAATCATTATAGCCGATGATGTTGTAGGCAACCGCCTGCAGGAACCAGGCGGAGACGGGAAGCGTTTTCAGCGCGGCGCGCGCCTTGTCGCGCGCTTCCTCGAAACGTTCGCAGGTGCTGGCGACGGCGGCATCGAGGATCGCCAGTTCATTGGCAATGGAGGTCGGAGGCAGCGTGCCGCTATCACCGGCCCGGTCCGGCTCGGCCTCAAGCAAGGTGTAGGCGCGGGCAAGCGCTGTGGTTGCCCTGCGCGTCTGGCTGGAATGGACCGAAATCCAGATGATTGCGAATTGCAGGCGAATACGTTCGTTGACTATCTTGCGCGGCAATTGCGCCAGCAATTCCTCGATATCTCGAAACCGGCAATCGGCGATCATTGGCAATGCGCAACGCTCAACAATACCGGCCGCGCGGCGATCGTCGCCCGCCGCCAGCGTGTGGCGCACGGCCTCGGCAGCAGCATCCTGATGCAGATACCATTCGGCAGCGGCCAGGTGCAGCGGCGCGATAGCCGTCGGATGACGCTTCTCCAGCTGACGGCGGAGAAAGTCGCGAAACAGGTGGTGGTAGCGATACCAACGCCCTTCGGTGTCCAGCCGGACGATGAAGAGCTGGCGGGTTTCGACAGTCGCGATCATAGTCTCAGTGCCGGCGAGGCGAAGGATTGTTGCGCAGCTTTCGGCGGAAAACCGCTCCAGGACCGAGGTTTTCATCAGGAAATCCTGAAGCCCGGCATCAAGGACACCGAACACCTCCTGCATCAGAAACTCGGTGACCTCGCGTCCGCCGCCGGAAAAGCCGGCAAGCGTTTCGCCGGCGGCAAGCTGAAGCGTTGCAAGCTGCAGGCCAGCGGCCCAGCCTTCCGTCTTCGACACGACCAGTTCGAGAAGATCGGGCGCGATGCCGGCGCCGAGCCTTTCGGTCAGGAAACGGTCGGCATCGCCGGCATCGAAGCGCAATTCCTCGACGCCGATTTCGATCAGCCGCCCGGAAAGGCGAAGCCGCGCCAGCGACAGAGGCGGCACGGTGCGCGTGGCGATGACGAGATGCATTCCGCCATCCAGCACCAGTCGTTCGACGATGCCGATGACGGCGACGTTTTCGATAAGATGCAGGTCGTCGAGAAACAAGGTCAGGGGCTGCGACAGCGCCGCGGTCATCCGGCAGATTTCGGCGATAACCGCATCGACGAGCAGGATCGGGCTTGAGCGCAGCGTCTCGACCAGCGCGCCGCGGCTCGGCACCCAAGGGCGCAGCGCCGCCTCCAGATGGGCAACGAAAATGTTTTCGTCATTGTCCTGAAGGTCGAGCGAGAGCCAGGCGGAACCCTCGCCCTGCTCCGCCAGCCGCCGGCTCCATTGCGCCATCAGCACGGTTTTGCCGAAGCCAGCCGGCGCGCTGACGAGCGTCATTAAGGCGTCGCCATTGCCGCGCAGCTTGTACAGGATCCGCGGACGCGCCACCCAAGGGCCGCGTTCAGCCGGCGGGTGCAGCTTGGTATCGCGAATAATCATTCACCGTCCACAGTTCGCCACGCCGCTCTCAAGACAATCATTTCTATGAAAGGCAAAAGAGGGCGAAAGGTCAACTGGATACGGGCTGTATCGGAGGCGTGTTCACAAGGGTTGGGTTTATCCGGGATGGCGCTCTTTCCTTCCGCTGGCGTTCGCGCCAAGCTGGGTGTGAAAAAAATGGCGGCCCGGTGTCGGGTTGCGAGAATGCCGTACGTCCTTGGGGCATTCCATCAGTCATTCAGGAGGAAAAGATCATGCCGAATACCATCAGCCTGCACCGTGTTTTCGCCACCAGCCCGGAAAAGGTCTACCGCGCCTTCATCGAAGCGGATGCGCTGGCCAAGTGGCTGCCGCCGAACGGTTTTGCCTGCACCGTTCATCATCTTGAGCCCACGGTCGGCGGCACGTTCAGGATGAGCTTTCGCAATTTCACCAACGGCCAGAGCCATTCTTTCGGTGGCGAGTATGTCGAGCTGATCCCTGGCGAAAGCGTACGCTATACGGATAAGTTCGATGACCCGAACCTTCCGGGCGAAATGCAGGTGACGGTGAGCTTGAAGAAAGTGCTGGTCGGAACCGAGGTGCATATCACACAAGCCGGCGTTCCGGACGTCATCCCGCCGGAAATGTGCTATCTCGGCTGGCAGGAGTCGCTGCGTAATCTGGCAAAGCTCGTCGAACCCGACATCCAGCAATAACAGCAGGAAGTGGCGGCAGCGGATTGCGGTCCGCTGCCGCGCATCGTCATACGACGCCAAGCGCCTCGGCCGTGATCCAGAAGACGGCGTCCTGAGACTCTGCCGTTTCCACCCAGAAAAATTCCAGATGCGGGAATTCCTCTTCGAGGATTTCGCGACCCGAGCCGATTTCGCAAAGCAGGCCGCCGCCGGGATTGAGGTGATCCGCCGCCTGCGTCAGGATCGTTCGAACCAGATCGAGGCCGTCTTCGCCGCCGTCATGGGCCATTTCCGGTTCGGCTCGGAATTCGGCCGGGAAAGCCGCAAGTGCGGCGTGATCGACATAGGGCGGATTGGTGATGATCAGATCGTAGCGCCGACCGGCCAGCGGCGTGAAAAGATCACCTTGGAAGAGGGTGACCTGATCCGCAACGTCGTGTTCGGCCAGATTGAGCTTGGCGACTTCGAGCGCATCGGCTGAAAGGTCGACCGCATCGACCGCCGCATTGGGAAAGAATTTCGCGGCGAGCACCGCCAGACAGCCGGAACCAGTGCAGATATCCACAGCGCTTTCGACCGCCATCGGATCGGGCAGGAAGGTTGAGCCTTGTGCGCCCAGATATTCGCTGAACAGGATTTCGCCAAGGTGCGAGCGCGGCACGATCACGCGTTCGTCCACATGGAAGCGTACGCCCTGAATATAGGCGCGGCCGGTGATATAAGAGGAGGGTTTGCGGGTCGTGACGCGCGTTTCTATACGCTCGGCCAGCAGCTTGCGTTCCGCCGGCAGCAGGCGTGCATCGAGGAACGGGTCGAGCGCATCGATCGGCAATTCGAGCGTATCGAGCAGTAGATAGGCGGCATCGTCGCCGGCGGTCGTCGTTCCATGGCCGAAGCTCAGTCCGGCCGCGTTGAAGCGGGAAATCGCATAGCGCCAGTAATCGCGCAACGTTACGAGTTCGTTCGTTATCTCGTCGTGGTTCACCGTCTTCTCACTTCCTTGGGCTTATCGGATGCCAGCGGTTCTACAATTCGCGATGCATCCGGTCAAAGCCCCGTGAATGCCGCAAGGGCAGGGGAGGCGGATTTTCGTCCGTGAATGTGCAAAATGTTCTAAGAGGATCGGACTGGCGAATCGAGGCTGGAAGAACCGGAGGTCCTAAGGACGACGTCATGAGAGATTTCCGCAAACGCCAGACGCCGAGGGCGGATCGTTCGGCGCTGCCTGCGAGCGGTGGCAAGCGCGTCACCTTGCCGCGCGCCTTGTCGAAGCTTGGCTTTTGTTCGCGCACGCAAGCCGAAGCGTTGATCGTGGCTGGCCGTGTCACGGTGGATGGCCGCGCCGTCAAGGATTTGACCGCATGGGTCGATCTCGATATGGCGGCGATTGCCGTGGATGGAAAGCGGGTCGCGGCCGAAGAGCGTGTCTATCTGATGCTGAACAAGCCGCGTGGCCTGGTGACCACACGTCACGATCCCGAGGGCCGGCCGACCGTTTTCGATTGCATGAAACATCTCGACCAGACCCATCTCTCGCCGGTTGGCCGGCTCGACAAGGCGAGTGAGGGCCTTTTGCTCTTCACCAACGATACGGAATTCGCCCAGGCGCTGCTCGATCCGCAAACCCATGTCCCCAAGACATATCATGTGCAGATGGACCGGATAGCCGATCCGCAAATGCTCGACGCACTTGTCGCCGGCGTGCAGCATGATGGCGAATTTCTGCGGGCGCGCAGCGCGCAGAAAATCCGGGACGGCGAGCGCAATTCCTGGATCGAGATCGTGCTCGACGAAGGCCGCAATCGCCAGATCCGCCGCATGCTGGAATCGATGGGTATCGAATGCCTTCGTCTTGTTCGCGTTGCCATCGGCGATCTCGCGCTTGGTGACCTCGAAAAGGGCGCGGTGCGTGCGCTGAACGATGCGGAACTCGATGCGCTGCGTCGCCGCGTCGGCCGGGCATCCTGAAAAGGTCAGGCTCTCAAGGCTGAAAGGCTCGCGCTCAGCTCGTCCCGACGGAAAGGTTTTGCCAGCCGGGCGAACCCGGTTGCAAGGCCCTCCACGCCGGTATAGCCGGAAATGATCAGAACCGGTACGCCGGGGCACTCTCGGGTCAGGACGCGGGCAAGGTCGGTGCCTGTCATGCCGGGCATCAAATGATCTGTGACGACCAGATCGGGGCAGAGACCAGAGCGGATGCGGATCAGTGCATCCTCCGCCGATGAGACTTCCGCGACCGTATAGCCAAGTTCGGACAACATGTCGGCGGTGCTGAGCCGCACCAGATCTTCGTCATCGACCAGCAAAACGGCGCCGGCATGTCCATTGTCTCCCGCTTCGCTCGTCCGTCCCTCTGATGTCGCCGCGTCTGTGGCGCTCACGGGCAGGAAAAGACTCGCCTGTGTGCCCGTGTCGGGCCGGCTTTCCAGAAGCAGCGCGCCGCCAAGCTGACGCGCCAGTCCGTCGGCCATCGAAAGCCCAAGGCCGGTGCCTTTCCCGACCCCCTTTGTCGAGAAGAAGGGTTCGATTGCGCGGGCAAGCGTCGCCTGGTCCATGCCAACGCCGGTATCGGAAACGGAAAGACGCAGATAGTTTCCGGGGGCAAGCCGCGTCGGGTGGTCCTCGCCGATGTGATCCAGGATGGCGCCGATGCGCAAGGTGCCACCGTTCGGCATAGCGTCGCGTGCATTAACCGCCAGATTGAGCAACGCCATCTCCAGCTGGTTCGGGTCGGCATGTGCGGCAGGCAGCTTTTCGGCGATGTCCAACTGCATGCCGATCTGCGGGCTGGTGCTGCTGGAAATCAGGCCGGAAAGATTGGTGACGAGCGATCCAACATCCACCGCGCTCAGTTGCAGCGGTTGGCGGCGGGCGAAAGCCAGCAGACGCTGAACGAGAATGCGGGCTCTCTCGGCGGCTTCGGCAGCGGCGGCGATCAGCCGATGCTCGCGTTCGCCGCCGAGCCCGCGGCGCTTGAGAATATCGAGGCTGCCGACGATCGGGGTCAACAAGTTATTGAAATCATGGGCAACGCCGCCGGTAAGCTGTCCCATCGCCTCCATTTTCTGGACGTGGCGAAGCTGCTCCTGGGCGCTGGCGAGCTGGAGCTCGGCCTGAACGCGATCCGTCACGTCATAGGAGGTGCTGGACGCGCCGATCCGTCGTCCGGCGCTGTCGAGCAGCGGCGTGAAGCGAACTTCGTAGCTGCGCCGTTCGCGGCTGTAATCGCCAAATTCCTGGACGATGAAGAAGGTGTCGCCTTCAAGTGCGCGTGACCAGATGGCGCGTTGCTGCTCGCGATGCTCGGGAACGCTGTCGAAAAGGTCGAGAAAAACATCGCCGACGACAGGTCTTTTTCCGAAGACGCGCTCGAAGGCATCGACATTGGCGCGGTTGATCGCGAGAATCCGCCCATCGAGATCGAGCGCCGTCACCGAGGCCGTCGAACTCTCGATGATATCGGAATAGACCTTCTTTTCGGCAAGCGCCTTGGCGGTCTGCTGTTCGAGTGCCTGATTGTGCTGGCGAACGGCATGCTGCATGCGGATGTGCTCCACATGCGTTCCGATAAGCTGCGCGAAGAGGGAAAACATGCCCCGTGTCTGTGTCGTATCGAGGGCATGCGGACGCGGATCGATCGCGCAGAGCGTTCCGAACATTTTGCCGTCCGCCAACATGACCGGGAAGGCGATGTAGCTTTGCAGACTGTACAGGGCGGGCGCGTGGTGATCGTGATACACTGGATCGGCGGCAACGTCGTCGATCACGATTGCCGTTCCGGTTGCGCGCACCGTGTCGCACAAGGTCGTGCGGATCGGCAGTTCACCGCCTGCGGCGATGCCGAAGCCGATATCGTCGCGAACATTGCAGGCGACCCAGCGGCTTTCGGTCACATGGGCGACGGCGGCGAATCCCATACCGGTTGTTTCGCAGACGACATCGAGGATGGAGCGCACGGTATCGGACGCGCCCAATTCCGTCAGCAGCGCCTCGTTCTGATCGGCCGGGATCGCGGCGGTTTCGTCTGTCTTCCATTCCGTCATCGTTCGCGATCTCCCTTGATCCGCTTGGCAATCTCGCAAACTGCAAAGCGTCCATTTTGGCCTACCGGACGCGATTTGAATCGATTTCGCGCGCGAGAATGCCACACCAGACAGTCGTCGAACACTGACAAAAATAGGGTGTTTCATCGGGTTTCGACCGGCGCGGAATCTTTTGGGGAAGGGTAGGGCAGGCTTGCCGCGACATGTGCATCACGCGGCGACATGATCAGCGTTGACCAAACGGGCGCTGTTGCTTAATGATAAAGTCATCCGATGATTTTATGATACGATGATGAAGCCGTTATCCCGAACCAATCTTGCCGATAATGCCGCCGATGCGATCCGCGCCGAAATCGTTGCCGGGCGCTGGCCGATCGGAGAAAAGCTGCCGAACGAGGCCGCTCTATCCACCATGCTCTCTGTTAGCCGTGGAACCGTGCGCGAGGCAGTGCGCGCGCTCGTCTCGCAAGGCCTTCTCGAAACGCGCCAAGGCTCCGGCACTTATGTGCTTTCAACGACCGACAGCGCCCGATTGTTGACCATGGCGAAACGCGCCGATCTGCGCGATCAGTTCGAGGCGCGTTGCGCGCTTGAAGTCGAGGCCGCGCGTCTGGCGTCGCAACGCCAGACGCCGGACATGATTGCGGCGCTGCGGCAACGTCTCACCGGGCGCGGCCTTTACGGCGGGCGTGACAAGGCAGGCTTCGTCGGGCGTGATTTCGCCTTCCACAAGGCCGTCATTGCCGCTTCCGGTAATCGTGCGCTGGTGGAGATCTACGATTTCTTTTCGGCCTCGATTGCCGAAACCATCGCCGCAACGCTTGAAGAAGACCTTCCAGAGCCGAACCTTCAGGCGCATGTCGATATCGTCGACGCCATCGAAACGGGCGATGCGTCCAAGGCGGATGCCGCCGTACGCCGCTTCATGGCTCCCATCTTCACTGCACTCGACAGGATGCTTCTATCATGACGAACCCGCTCCCCGGTTCGGTTGCCCGCACTCTCGATGCGGTTGAGGATACGCTTGTCGGCGATGATGCGGTGGAGACTGCGAGGCTGCCACAGCGCGGCGCTTTCAGCAATTTTATCCTCGGCCTCAGCCTTGTGCTGATCGCTTTCAATCTGCGGCCGGTGTTTTCCAGCGCCTCGGCGCTACTCCCGGAAATCCGCGACAATTATGGCCTTTCACCCCTCGGCATCAGCCTTCTGGCCACGTTGCCGGTCGTGTGCCTTGGCGCATTTTCACCGTTTGCGCCGCGCCTGGCGCAACGTTTCGGCGCCGAGCGGACGTTGCTGGGCGTGCTTTTTCTGCTCGCGCTCGGTACGGGGTTGCGCGGTCTGTCCTCCGCACCGCTGCTGTTTATCGGCACGGCGCTGGCTGGCGCCTGTATCGCCGTCGGCAATGTCCTGCTGCCTGGACTTGTGAAGCGTGACTTTGCCTCGCGCATCGCCTTGATGACCGGCTTCTACACCATGGCGCTCTGCGCGGGCGCTGCCGGCGCCGCCGGTTTGACGCTGCCAATCGAACGGGCGCTGAACGGCTCGACGGCGGGCGCTCTTGCCGCTTGGGCGTTGCCGGCGCTGCTGGTAGGGTTTCTGTGGTTACCGCAGGTCTTCGCGGTCAAGGGACAGGGGAAACGCGGTGGCGTCAGCGTCCACGGCTTGTGGCGCGACGGGCAGGCCTGGAGCGTTACCCTGTTCATGGGATTGCAATCGGCGCTCGCCTATTGCGTCTTCGGCTGGCTGGTGCCGATCCTGCGCGAGCGTGGGCTGGACGGGATCACCGCCGGCGGCGTCGTGTCGGTTTCGGTCATGGTTCAGGCCGCGTCCTGCCTCGTCATTCCCCATATCGCCGTGCGCGGCAGGGATCAGCGCCTCGTCAACGTGACCTTGTCTGGCTTCGCCTCCGTCGCATTGCTCGGCCTGCTGTTTGCGCCACTGTCGACTGTATGGCTTTGGTCGGTTCTGCAAGGAATAGGGCAGGGGGGCCTTATAGCGGCGGCGATGACCGTCATCGTCCTGCGCTCGCGCGATCAGCATGTTGCCGCCCATCTGTCCGGCATGGCGCAATGCGTCGGCTATCTGCTGGCGGCGACCGGGCCAATGGTCGTCGGCCTGATCAGGGGCTGGACCGGCAGTTTTGCCTGGTGCGCCGTGCTTTTCGTCGCGCTCGGCCTTTGCGCCGCTCTCGCCGGCTGGCGCGCCGGCAGAGCCGTCTATGTCGAGGCGAAGACCAGCGAAAGTGCCGGCTGACATTGTTTTGCCAACCAAACCGCACCGTTGCGTTGAGGGTGTTCTCCACCTCCTGATTAATCCGCGCAAGTGCTTTGGGACCGATCGTCTTCCGGTTGTTGCTCCGCTGCGACAGCCACAGTTACCGGCATGCCCTATAATCGAGGCTGCATTGTAGAGGTGGGCGATGTTCACAGATTGGCCGAAAGAGGCGTTGACCTCTGAAAAGATGGTGTTCCTGAAGTCTATCCTTCAGGACTGGTGCACGCAAAACGGCATCTCTCTCCTGAGCGAGGCCGGCGCCGCCAAGGCGCGTTCGTTGATCGACTGGTATGAGTTCGGGATCAAGGACCGCGAGGAGCTTCTGAAACTGCTGTCGGAAGAAATCGAACCGGCGACACCTCCGGCCAGCAGTTGAGCATCAGGTTTTGATGTCGAGGCGACGTTCGCCGCCGCCTCAAGAGGTCGCGCGCTTCAATTTGCGACACTGACCGCCATGCCGGAGCTGTCCGAGCGGATGGCGGCGTCGGCGAGTTGCAGCGCGATGAGTCCGTCTTCGGCGGAAGGGGAAAGGGCCGTGCCTTTTTCCAGACCGTCGATGAAGGCGGAAATCTCGGCGGCATAGGCCGCCGTATAGCGCGTCATGAAGAAATCATGCAGTGGCGGGCGTGTATATCCGTCCTTGTTGGCGATCTCGATGGAGACCGGCCGCTGGTTTTCCGCCGAAACGGACCCAAGCGAGCCATGCACCTCGATCCGCTGGTCGTAGCCATAGCTGGCGCGGCGCGAATTCGAAATGATGCACTGTCGGCCGCTTGCGGTGGTCAGGATGAGACTGGCGCTGTCATAGTCGCCAAGTTCGCCGATCTTCTTATCCACCAGCACCGACCCGGTCGCCATGACCCTGACGACCTCTTCACCCAGCAGGAAGCGGGCCATGTCGAAATCGTGGATGGTCATATCGCGGAAAATGCCGCCCGATACCTTGATGTATTCTGCCGGCGGCGGGCCGGGATCGCGGCTGGTGATCGAAACCATTTCGACCGTGCCGACCGCGCCGTCGTCTATTGCCTTTCGCACGGCCCGGAAATGCGGGTCGAAGCGGCGGTTAAAGCCGAGCATGGCCTTAGCACCGGTCTGACGCACGACTTCGAGGCAAGCCTTGGCTCTGCCGACGTCGAGATCGATCGGCTTTTCGCAGAAGATCGCCTTGCCGGCGCGGGCGAAACGCTCGATCAGGTCGGCATGGGTATTGGTCGGCGTGCAGATGATCACGGCGTCGATATCGGCATCGGCCTCCACGGCGTCGATCGTGCTGACGGGGCAACCGGCGGCGTCGGCAATGGCCTGCGCGGCAGCGGTCATCGCATCGACGACGGCAACGAGCTTTGCCCGCTTGTCTTCCGCGATTGCCTTGGCATGCACCTTGCCGATGCGACCTGCGCCCAATAATGCGAGCCTCGTCACCATATCGAAATCCTCCCTGAGACAATTCCGCCCGAGCCGGCATGCTTGCCCGTTTCCCGACCGACCTCTTTCGGCGGGATCAAAACTCGATTTGGAATATATGTTCTATTCTGCTAGATGGTGAATATCTGTATGTCAAGCGTCGAGCTGAAAAGGGAATGGGGCATGAGCAAAACGGGCGGACCGGCCAGCATCGCGGCTTTCGAGGAGAAATTGCTGGAGGTGTCCGAGGGCCTGCCGAAGCGCCTGCGCCAATGTGCGGACTATGTGGCGGCGAACATGGACCGAATTGCTGTTTCCACCGTGGCCGACATGGCGGAAGGCGCGGGCGTGCAGCCCTCTGCCTTCATGCGGTTTTGCCAGATCATGGGTTTTTCCGGCTTTTCGGAGATGCAGCGCCTGTTTCGCGAAACCTTCGTCGGCGGCTGGCCGGATTATTCCACGCGGCTCCAGCATATGCGCGAAAAGGCGGAGGGAAGCCCGCCTGCGCTGCTGGCGGAATTCGTCGAAGCGGGCCGCGCTTCGCTGGAAAACCTGCTGAAAACCGTTGATCCGCTGGCGCTCGAGCAGGCTGTGGAGGTTCTGGCGGCTGCGAACATGATCCATATCATAGGCTTGCGCCGGTCGTTTCCGGTGGCGAGCTACATGGCCTACGCCTTCGAGAAGATGAACGTTCCCGCCATGCTGCACAGCGTCGTCGGGCGGCTGGACAACAGCAACGCCATTCGCGAGGGCGACGTACTGCTGGCAATCACCTTTTCTCCTTACTCCGCAGAAACGATCGAGCTTGTCGAAACCGTGCAGGCGCGGGGCATCCGGGTTGTGGCGCTGACGGATACGGTGGTCAGCCCTTTGCGAAAATTCGATGCGGTGACGTTGTCGGTATCGGAGGTGGATTTCGGCGCCTTCCGTTCGTTGTCAGCCACGCTGTGCCTGGCAATCGCGCTCTCCGTCGCAATCGGAACCCGTCGCGCAGATTGAATTTTTGTATTGAATAAATAGAAAATAGAATTTATAGTCCATTTCCAGAATAAGGCTTTGGTCCGGCCTGCCTGGGAGCGGTATTGCCGGAGGGAGGGTAATGTGACGTCACTCGATCTCATCACGATCGGCCGATCGTCGGTCGATCTCTACGGCGTGCAGGTCGGCGGCCGTCTGGAGGACATGGCCTCCTTCAACAAGTATATCGGCGGTTCGCCGACCAATATCGCTGCCGGTGCGGCGCGTTTGGGATTGCGCTCTGCCCTCATCACCCGAGTCGGCGCCGAGCATATGGGCCGTTTCATCCGAGAGCAGCTGGTGCGCGAAGGCGTCGATGTGCGCGGCGTGATAACCGACCCAGAGCGGTTGACGGCCCTGGTGCTGCTTGGCATTCGCGATCAGCAACAGTTTCCGCTGATCTTCTATCGCGAAAACTGCGCCGACATGGCGCTGTGCGAAGACGATATCGATCCGGACTTCATCGCAACGGCACGCTGCGTATGCGCCACCGGCACGCATTTGTCGCATCCCAACACGGAAGCCGCTGTCTTCAAGGCGCTGCGTCTTGCGCGCCAGAATGGCGCCCGCACGGCCTTGGATATCGATTATCGCCCCAACCTATGGGGACTCGCAGGCCATGAAGCCGGCGAAAGCCGCTTCATCGAGTCTCAAAAAGTAACGGAAAAGCTGCAATCGACGCTGCATCTGTTCGATCTGATCGTCGGAACGGAAGAAGAATTCCATATTGCCGGTGGCTCCACCGATACGCTGACCGCGCTGCGCGCCGTTCGCAGCGTGTCGAAGGCCGCGTTGGTCTGCAAGCGCGGGCCGATGGGCGCCGTGGTTTTCGAAGGCGAAATTCCTGCAAGCCTGGACGAGGGGCAGACCGGCGAAGGCTTTCCGATCGAGGTATTCAACGTGCTTGGCGCCGGTGACGGGTTCATGGCCGGACTGATGAAGGGCTGGCTGACGGACCGGGATTGGCCGACCGCCCTGAAATATGCCAATGCCTGTGGCGCCTTTGCCGTCTCGCGTCATGGCTGCACGCCAGCCTATCCAAGCTGGGAAGAACTGGAATATTTCTTCCGTACCGGCATCCGCGAAAAGGCACTGCGCAAGGATCTGGCGCTTGAGCAGGTGCATTGGTCGACGACGCGCACCGGCGACTGGCCTGAGATCCGCGTCTTTGCCTTCGATCATCGAATGCAGTTGGAAAGCATTGCCGGCGAAACGGCGCGCGAGGCCGGCCGGATCGACGAATTCAAGAGCCTTTGCCTTGCAGCAACGCTTGAGGTTGCCGCGGGCCGCCAGGGCTACGGTATTCTTTGCGACGGACGGCTTGGCCGCGACACGCTTTACAAAGCGACCGGTACCGGCTTGTGGGTCGGCCGTCCCGTCGAATGGCCCGGATCGCGGCCGCTGACGCTGGAACCCGATCTTGGCGCCGATCTCGGCGGTCTTGCGGAATGGCCGCTCGACAATGTCGTTAAGGTCCTCTGTTTCTATCATCCCGATGACGAGCCGCAGATGCGCGCCGAGCAGGAGGCGCTGGTGAAGCGTCTGTTTGCCGCCACGCGCCGCAATCGCCTGGAAATGCTGCTGGAGATCATCCCCTCGAAGGTCGCGGCGACGGATGACAATACCGTGGCCGCCATCATCGAGCGATTTTACGAGATCGGCGTCTACCCCGACTGGTGGAAGCTGGAGCCGATGAAAACCAGGGCGTCCTGGGCCAATGCCTCCGAGGCGATCCTGCGGCACGATCCCTATACGCGCGGCATCGTCGTTCTCGGGCTCGATGCGCCGCTGGCGGAACTGGAGGAGAGTTTCGCCGTCGCCGCCGGTTTCGATCTGGTCAAGGGCTTTGCCGTCGGTCGCACGATCTTCGGCGAAACGGCGCGGCGCTGGTTCGCCGGCGAGATCGACGACGGCGAGGCGGTGTCGGACATGGCGCGCAAGTATCAGGGTCTCTGCCGGTTCTGGGACAAGGCCCGTGCCGAAGCAAAGATAGACAGGGAGAGAGCGGAATGAAAACGGTGCGGCTGACCGCAGCCCAGGCGATGGTGCGTTACCTCGCCAACCAGATGACGGAGGAGGGCGTCCCCTTCATCGCCGGCATCTGGGCCATCTTCGGCCACGGCAACGTTGCCGGCATCGGCGAGGCGCTGGCCGCTGCCGGCGACGATTTTCCAACCTATCGCGGGCAGAACGAGCAATCCATGGCGCATGCGGCGATTGCCTACGCCAAGCAGCTTTGCCGCCGCCGCGCCATGGCCGTGACCTCGTCTATCGGGCCGGGTGCGGCCAATATGGTGACGGCCGCCGCCCTTGCGCATGTCAACCGTCTGCCGGTGCTTTTCATCCCTGGCGACGTCTTCGCCAATCGCGGCCCCGATCCCGTTCTCCAGCAGATCGAAGATTTCGGCGACGGCATCGCGACCGTCAACGATTGTTTCCGTCCGGTCAGCCGTTATTTCGATCGCATCAGCCGACCGGAACATCTGTTGACGGCCCTGCCGCGCGCCATGCGGGTGATGACCGATCCCGCCGACTGCGGCCCGGTGACGCTGGCCTTCTGCCAGGACGTGCAGGCCGAAGCCTATGACTATCCCGAAAGCTTTTTCGAACGAAAGGTCTGGCACTGGAGACGGCCGCGGCCGGATGACGCCGAATTGCAGCGTGCCGTCAACGCGATCCGACAGGCTCGCCATCCGGTAATCGTTGCCGGCGGCGGCGTGCATTATTCCGGCGCGACGGAGGCGTTGAAACGGTTTTCGCAAACGCATCGCATTCCCGTCGTCGAAAGCCAGGCCGGCAAATCCGCCTTGCCCTGGGATCATGACTGCAATTTCGGTCCTGTTGGCGTCACCGGCGCCACAAGCGCCAACGCGGTTTGCGAAATGGCCGATCTGGTCATCGGCGTCGGCACGCGGTTCCAGGATTTCACGACCGGTTCCTGGGCCCTGTTCAAGAACCCGCAACGGCGCCTATTGTCCCTGAACGTCCAGCCCTATGACAGCATGAAGCATGAGGCCATCCCGCTTGTCTGCGACGCTCGGGTCGGTCTGGAACTGATCGGCGCGGCGCTCGGCGACCATCGTTTCGAAGCGCCCGATCAAGGGTTGAAGAAAGACTGGTTCGCAAGGGCCGATGCCGTTTGCGCCGCGCCGGAGGGCGGAAACCTGTTGCCGACCGACATGCAGGTCATCGGCGCCGTGCAGCGGGCTTCGCGCGACAACACTGTCGTCATGTGCGCTGCCGGCACCATGCCAGGCGAACTGCATCAACTCTGGAAGGCCGGCCGGCCGCTGTCCTACCATATGGAATACGGCTTCTCCTGCATGGGTTACGAAGTTGCCGGCGGGCTCGGCATCAAGTTGGCGGAGCCGGAGCGCGATGTCGTCGTCATGGTGGGCGACGGCTCCTACATGATGATGAATTCGGAACTGGCGACGGCCGTCGCCATGGGCGTGAAGATCACCCTCGTCATCACCGATAACAGGGGTTACGGCTGCATCAATCGGCTGCAGATGGCGACCGGCGGTGCCGAATTCAACAATCTTTACAAGCATACCCGCCATACCCATCCCATGGGCATCGATTTCGTCGCGCATGCCGGGGCCATGGGCGCCGATGCGCGAAAGGTCTCGACGATCGCCGAGTTGGAGACGGCGCTTGCGGCGGCGCGCGACGCCAGTGTTCCCACCGTCGTCGTCATCGATACCGACCCCTATCCGACACCGGACGCCGGAGGATACTGGTGGGATGTGGCCGTGCCGGAAGTCTCCGACCGCGCCGAAGTCAAGGAAGCCCGCGCTCGCTACGAAGCGGCGCTGAAGGAAAGACGCTGAGATGATCCTGTACGGCACAAACCCCATCGCCTGGTCGAACGACGACGATCGCACGCTCGGCGCCCATATCAGCCTCGACCGGTGCCTTGACGAAACCGCCCGCATCGGCTTCGACGGGATCGAGAAGGGTCACAAGTTTCCGCAGACGCCGGCAGCGCTCAAGGCGGTTCTGGAACCGCGCGGATTGCGTTATGTCTCCGGCTGGCATTCGCTGAATCTGCTGACACAGTCCATCGAGGCGGAAAAGGCGGCCATGCAGCCGGCGCTCGACCTGCTGAAGGCGATGGGCTCAAAAGTGATCATCGTCTGCGAAACCTCCAACGCCATCCATGGCGATGATGGCAAGGCCGTCAACAGCCGCCCGAAACTGGCTGGCGACCAGTGGGCGGCTTTCGGCGCGGGCGTCGAGGCGCTGGCGGCCTATGGGGCAGAACAGGGCATTGCGCTCGTCTATCATCACCACATGGGCACCGTCGTCGAGAGCGAAGATGAGATCGACGCGCTGATGGCCCATACCGGCCCCCATGCGAAACTGCTGCTCGACACCGGCCATTGCCTGTTCGGCGGTGGCGATCCGGAGCGAATGGCGCGCAAGCATATGGCGCGCGTCGGTCATATCCATGCCAAGAATGTTCGCCCCGAAATTGCCCGTCAGGTGCGCGAGGAAGGGCTTTCTTTCCTCGAAGGCGTTCGTCGTGGCGTCTTTACAGTCCCCGGTGATGCTGAAGGTGGGGTCGACTTCGCCCCGGTGCTCAAGATTGCCGCCGACCACGCCTATCGCGGCTGGCTGGTGATCGAGGCCGAACAGGATCCCGACGTGCGCAATCCTTTCGACTATCAGAGCCTGGGACTTGCCTCGCTCAAATCCATGGCCCGGACGGCCGGCCTCGACACCACGGAGGTGTCGGCATGAGCCACCTGTTGCGCAAGCCGGCCGGCGATGGCGGCAAGGTTCACAGCCTGACGCCGGACGATGCGGGCTGGGGTTATGTCGGCTTCAACCTCTACAGGCTGAAGCCTGGCGAGACGGCGGCGGAAGCGACCGGCAATACCGAAGTCATTCTCGTGCTCGTTGAAGGCAAGGCGACAATCCGCAGCGGCGACAAGGATTTCGGAGAACTCGGCGAACGCATGAATGTCTTCGAGCGTATTCCGCCGCATTGCGTCTATATTCCCGCCGGCGCGCAATGGAGCGCTGTGGCGACCACGAATTGCGAACTCGCGGTCTGCACGGCGCCGGGCAAGCCGGGTCGCGAGGCGGCTGTCATCGGGCCGGCTGGCCTGACGCTGACCAAGCGGGGCAAGGATGCCAACACGCGCTATATCCATGCGATCGCCATGGAGGACCGGGACGTCGCCGATAGTCTACTGGTCACCGAAGTCTACACGCCCGCGGGCAACTGGTCGTCCTATCCGCCGCATCGGCATGACGAAGATAATTTCCCCGAGATGACCTATCTGGAAGAGACCTATTACCACCGGCTCAATCCGGCGCAGGGGTTCGGTTTCCAGCGCGTTTTCACCGAGGATGGGTCTCTCGATGAAACCATGGCGGTGGGCAACGGCGATCTCGTGCTCGTTCCGAAAGGGCACCATCCCTGCGGCGCGCCCTATGGATACGAAATGTACTATCTCAATGTGATGGCTGGTCCGATCCGCAAATGGCGGTTCAAGAACCATCCCGATCACGACTGGATTTTCCGGCGCGACAATCCTTGATGCGCCGGTCTTAAGGCGCGGAGGCAGCCGCATCCGCGCAGGCTTCAAGCGGAGGATGGGATGGCGGGATTGGGCGTCGGGCTGATCGGCACCGGCTATATGGGAAAATGTCATGCGCTTGCCTGGAATTCCGTGGCAAGCGTTTTTGGCGATGTGGACAGGCCGCGTCTCGTGGCGCTGGCCGAGGTGGACGCCGATCTTGCTGCCCGAAAGGCGGGAGAGCTCGGTTTCGAAACGGCCACAGGCAATTGGCGCGATGTCATCGACAATCCCGCCGTCGACGTGGTTTCGGTCACGACGCCAAACGCATTCCATGCGGACATGGCAATCGCCGCGCTGCAGGCCGGCAAGCATGTCTGGTGCGAAAAACCGATGGCGCCACGGCTTGCCGATGCCGAGCGTATGCGGACTGCCGCCAGGCAGGCCGGCAAAGTCGCGGCAATGGGCTACAATTACATCCAGAACCCGATGATCCGCCATATCAAGGCGCTGATCGCCAGCGGCGCAATCGGGGCGGTCAATCATGTCCGCGTCGAGATGGACGAGGATTTCATGGCCGATCCCTCGGCCCTGTTTTACTGGAAAAGCGAGGCGGCGTCGGGATATGGCGCGCTCGATGACTTCGCCGTCCATCCGCTATCGCTGCTCTTCGTGCTGTTCGGGCATGTGGAGGCTGTCATCGCCGATATGGTGAAGCCCTATGCGCAGCGGCCATTGGCGTCCGGCGGCCAGAGGTCTGTCGAAAACCATGACGTCGCCAGTGTCCTGCTGCGGCTTGAAGGCGGAATCTCGACCGTTCTCATGGCCAATCGCTCCGCCTGGGGCCGCAAAGGCCGGATCGCATTGCAGATTTTCGGTTCGGCCGGCTCGATCCTGTTCGATCAGGAGCGGATGAACGAGTTCGAAATCTATCAGACCGGCGATATCTCCGGCGGGCAGGGGTTCCGCAAGGTTCTGGCTGCGCCGGAGCATGCGCCGTATCATCGCTTCATCCCCGCGCCTGGCCATGGTCTTGGGTTCAACGATCTGAAGATCATCGAATGCCGCGAACTGATCGCCGCCATTGACGGGCAGCCGTCGCACCTGATCGGCTTCGAGGACGGTCTGCGGATCGAGCGCGCCATTCATGCCATGGCCCGGTCTTTCGAAGAACAGCGTTGGGTGCGCGTCGAAAACTGACCGGATTATTCGCGTGACCGCATTTGAAAGGGCCGGCGGGGTCTACTCCGCCGGCCTTTCGATATCCAGGGTTCAGTCCAAACACAAAAGAGGCGGCCGAAGCCGCCTCAGGTGCCGGGAGGAGAGGGGGTCAGGTCTTGGCTCGCTTCTTCTGGCGATAGACATCGGCGACGACGGCGGCGACGATGATGATGCCCTTGACGATTTCCTGATAGTAGGCGTCGACCCTGAGGAATGTGAAGCCGGAGGTCATCACGCCGAGAATGATGGTGCCGATGACCGTGCCGGTGATGCGTCCGGCGCCGCCGGAGAGCGATGTGCCGCCGATGACGGCAGCGGCGATGGCGTCGAGTTCATACATCACGCCCATGCCGGCCTGCGCCGTCTGGGCGCGGGCAGCGGTTACGACCCCGGCAAGGCCGGCCAGCATCCCGGCAATGGCATAGACCTTGATCAGATGCGCCTCGATATTGATGCCGGAGACGCGCGCCGCCTGCACATTGGCGCCGATGGCATAGGTGAATTTGCCGTAGCGGGTGTAGCGCAGCGCCACATGGAAGATGATGGCGACGACCAGGAAGACGACGACAGGCCAGATTCCGGTACCGATGAAGTTGAACTGGTCGGTCAGGCCCGAAACCGGTTGACCCTTCGTATACCATTTGGAAATGCCGCGCGCCGTCACCATCATGCCGAGCGTGGCGATGAAGGGCGGGATCTTGGTCTTGGCGATCAACTGCCCGTTGATATAGCCGGCCAGCAACCCGGCCAACACGCCGACGCCGATCGGTATGAAGAAGGGCATGTCCGTCAGGCTGGGATAAAGGGCGCGCGGCCATGTGGAGGACTGCGCAAGGCTTGCCGACAGCATCGCCGTCAGGCCGACCAACGAACCGGAGCTGAGGTCGATCCCGCCGGTGATGATCACTTGCGTCACGCCGACCGAAATGATGCCGATCACCGAAACCTGCAGGATCATGATGGTGAGGCGTTGCTGGTTGAACAGAAAGCTCTGGCCAACGAGCAGCCAGCCGAGCAGTTCATAGATCAGCGCGATGCCGATCAGGACCAGAAAGATATTGGCCTCCGGCGGCAGGCGCCGATGCCGTCGTTGATCCGTCGTTGCCTTGAGACTGCTCTTGGCCGCAGCATCCGTGTTCATTGTCTTGTCCTCCCAGATGGATGGGCGCGTCAGCGCGCCGCCAGATCCATCACCTTGACTTGAGTTGCTTCCGCCCGATCGAGGAAACCGGTGACGCGGCCTTCATGCATCACCATGATCCTGTCGCTCATGCCGAGAACCTCGGGCATTTCCGAAGAGATCATGATGACGGCGACGCCGTTGCGCGCCATCTCGCAGACCAGCCGATGGATTTCCGCCTTCGCGCCGACATCGATACCGCGCGTCGGTTCGTCGAGGATGAGGATGCGCGGATTGGTCAGCATCCAGCGACCGATCAGCACTTTTTGCTGATTGCCGCCCGACAGGTTTTCGATGCGTTCGGCCAGGTTCGGCGTCTTGACGCGCAGCTTCTGGCACATCTCCTCACAGACGTCGCTAAGCTTGCCTTCCTGCACGAAACCCTTGCTGACGAATTTGTCCTGAAGCACGGCGATCTGCATGTTTTCGAGCACATCGAGGATCAGCAGGCAGCCCGTGTCCTTGCGGTCCTCGGTCAGGAAAGCCATGCGGTTGCGAATGGCCGTGGTCGGATTGTCAATGGTCAGCGGCTTGCTGTCGATCTCGATTACGCCAGCGCTTGCGGGCGTGACCCCAAACAGCGTTTCGGCGACATTGGAACGGCCCGAGCCGACAAGGCCGGCAATGCCCAGGATTTCACCGGCGCGCACGTCGAAGGAGACATCGTGAAAGACGCCCTTGAGGCCGAGGTTGCGAACCGACAAGACGACATCGCCGATCGGCACATCCTCCTTAGGAAACATCTGGGTGATCTCGCGACCGACCATCATGCGGATGATATCGTCGCGCGTGACGTCGCTCGAGGCATGCGTTCCGATATACTTGCCGTCGCGGAAAACGGAAAACTCGTCGGCGATCTCGAAAAGCTCGTTCATCTTGTGGGTGATGTAGACGATACCGATGCCCTGGCTGCGCAGGTCGCGGATGATCCGGAAAAGATGTTCGACCTCGCGCTCGGTCAGCGCCGATGTCGGCTCGTCCATGATCAGCACGTCGGATTCGTAGGAAACGGCCTTGGCGATCTCGACCATCTGACGGTTCGCGACCGAGAGATCGCCGACCTTGGCTTCGGGATCGAGCTGGATATTGAGGCGCTGGAACAAAGCCGCCGTGCGTCGGTGCATTTCGCCGTGATCGACGAACCCGAAACGGTTCAGCGGCTCGCGGCGGATCCAGATGTTTTCGGCGACCGTCATATAGGCCATCAGGTTCAGTTCCTGATGGATCATGGCGATGCCGTTTTCGAGAGCGTCGAGCGGTGAGGAGAGCCGGATTTCCGCGCCCTTCAACTGCACCTTGCCCTTGTCCGGCGTATAGATGCCGGCAAGAATCTTCATCAGGGTGGATTTGCCGGCGCCGTTTTCGCCCATGAGAGCGTGCACACTGCCGCGCTTCAGCCGGAAGGTGACGTCATCAAGGGCGACCACGCCCGGGAATTCCTTGCGAACTCCTTCGGCCGTCAACAGGAATTCCGAATTGGGGACCGCTCCGCTCCTGCGCACGGCCGCCATCGTCGACGGACTCACGACCATCCTGCACCTCCTGTACAGCAAGCAAGAATGGATGCGGGCCTTTCGCCCGCATCCGTTGACCCGGCGCCTCAGTTCTTGGCGACGAAATCCTTGACGTTCTCAGGCGTGACGAGCTGGAAGGGAATATACACCTTCTTGTCGACCTTTTCGCCCTTGGCGATCTTGAGCGCCGCATCGAGGGCGCCCTTGCCCTGGCCGGCGGCATCCTGGAAGACGGTGACATCGAGGTCGCCGGCCTGCATGGCGGCCAAAGCATCCTGCGTGGCATCGACGCCGGCGACCACCACCTTCTTCATATCCCTGCCGGCGGCTTTCAGCGCCTGGATCGCGCCGATCGCCATTTCGTCATTGTTGGCGATGACGGCATCGAACTCCACACCGCTCGAAAGCCAGTTGGTCATCAGGTCTGAACCCTGGGTTCTCTGCCAGTTTGCGGTCTGCTCCTCGACGATCTTGATGCCCTTGCATTCGTCCGTGGCGAGCACGTCATGGACGTCCTTTGTGCGCATGCGCGCGGCCTGGTTGGACAATTCGCCCATCATGACCACGGCCTTGCCCTTGCCGCCGAGCAGACGGCAGACTTCCTTGGCTTCGAGCGTGCCGGATTCCAGTTCGTTCGAGGCGACGAAGGCCTGCTTTTCCGGCAGGCTGTCGACGTTGACCGGCTCGCGGTTGACATAAACAAGCGGAATGCCCGCATCGGCGGCCAGTTTCGACATGGCGGTCGTCGCATCCGTATCGACCGGATTGACGACGATGGCATCGACGCCGGCGGCGATGAAGTTCTGAATCTGGCTCTGCTGCTTGGCGACGTCGTTCTGCGCATCCTCGACCTGCAGCGTCACGCCGTTCAGCGTCTTGGCGTAGTCCTGCATGCCGTTGCGCAACACCGTCAGGAAGTTGTCGTCGAACAGCGCCATGGAAACGCCAACCGTCTGGGCGTGTGCCGCCGTGCTCATGAGAACCGACAATGTCGCGGCATAGATAAATTTTTTCATGCTGATTCCTCCTCCTCAAAAGATCTCAAGAATCATCCGCTCTGCGTGAAACTGGCCTCCCGACCAATTTGGCACTGTCTGCGCTCCCGACGCAGGTGCCGCGGAATGAATAAACCACAGCGCGGGCTGTGCGGATAATTTATTCCATTTTTTCTTGACGCCGTCAACGATATCCCGCGCAGAAAATGTGAATTGAAAGAAATCGAGGCTTTTCCGGCACTTCTGGACGATAAGCCGGCGAGGATACGCAGAATTTTCATTCCAAAATAGAAAAGAGACGCTTCTGCGCCGATGGCAAATGCGTCCCGAAAGCAATGCAAATGGTTCGCTCAGACTGAGCGGTTCAAAAATTCCATGCTGGCGCGTATCGCTGCGGCAGGGTCTGTTGAAGCATGAACCGAGGGCGCGAAGGGCTCGAACGAGAAATAGCCCGCATAGCCTTCAGCCAGCAGCCGGTGCATCTGTCCGGCATTGTCGAGCCGATCCTCGGCATTGACGAGGATACGGTGCGGGTCGCGCATGCTCGAAACCGTAACGTCGGGATCGTTGACCCCGGAGATGTGAACCAACCCCGTCAGAGCTGGGAACAGTTCCGCTTCGCCGGCGAGATGATGATGGAAGGTGTCATGGACGAGCCTGAAGCAGTCGCCGCCGATCTCGGCAATCGCGTCTGCCGCCTCCTTTTTCGAGCGCAGGGAGCAGATGTCAAAGCCGAGCGGTTCGACCAGTCCAGTAATGCCGGCCGTTTCCAGCATCGGCCGCAGCGCGCTGAGCGCCCTGCGCAGGCTCGCCTGCCGTGCCCCGTCCTCCTGACCGCTGCCGTCGTTGACGGGGACCAGCACCAATGCCCGAGCGCCGCATGCGCCGGCGTAGCCGATCAACGCCGCTGCCTCCGAAGCGCGCTCCGGCGTCCATTCGTTGAAGCGTTGCAGCGCGTTGATGGAGATGATGTCCAGTCCGTATCTTTCCGCGAGCATACGAACGGTTGCCGGCGCCGTGCCGTCCAATATGGCATTGCCCTGGAGGTCGTTGCGAATCTCGACGGCGGAAATGCCCAAATCAGAGGCCAGTTTGAAAAAGTCCTTGAGCGGCATCGCCGGAGCAGTCATGTGGTTCAGCGCATAGCGCGGCAGGGTCATCGTCTCATTCCTCCCAGAAAAAACCTCGGGAGGAGTTAAGCCCCAGCGCCGGGCGGCGTCAAAGATATGTCTGCCGGATTGGCCATCATGTCTGACATAATCCGGGTCCGGGATGATAGAAATCTATCAGATATTCTCGGATATGAAGAGATCGAACGGCAGAAAGGTCTGGCCCGGAACGTCCGGCTGGCCGCGCTCGATCGCGTTGACCATCATGCGGACCGTCTGTTCCGCCAAGGCTAAAACTGGCGTCGAGATTGCTGCGGTGACGATTTCGTCGGACAGCGCCTGGCGGCTGTCAGGCGTCAGTTCGTTGACGATCATCGCAAGATCGCCGCTGGAACGACCGGCTTCGCGCAATGCCGCGATTGCGCCTTCCATGCCGCCGCCGCAGGGATAGAGACCGACGAGGTCCTTGTGTTGTTCCAGAAGATTCAGCGTCGCCTCATGGGTGATTTCCGGCGTGTCGAGATTGATCATTGCCTCCAGCACTTCGAAGCCGGGCGCATTCTCGCGAAAATAGGAACGAAAGCCGATTTCACGCACCTCATGGCCCTGGAAACGGTGGCTGCCGACGAAACAGGCGACCTTGCCGGGTCTTGGCGCGGCCCGGGCGATCAGCCAGGCGGCGCTGCGGCCGACCTTGCGGTTGTTGAGGCCGACATAACCGGTGCGCACGCCGGAGGCGAAATCCGAGAGCAACGAAAAGACGGCGATGCCGCGCTGCTGCAAGTCTTCGACCGCTGCCGTCACCGCCGGATAATCCGGCGCGACCAGCGCGATGGCCTGATTGCGCGCGGCCAGCGCCCGCAGTTTGTCGGTGATGACCGTCGGTGTCGAAGCGTTTACGAAATCGACGCTGCAAGTGACCCGGGCGCGGTCGATGTTCTCGCAGGCATCCGCGAAGGTCGCCGCCACCGATTGATAGAAAGCCTGGTCGGGTTTCTGCAACAGGAAGCCCAGCCGGTAATGCGGCAGATCCTCGAAGACCCGCTGCCGGATCAGGCCGGTGGCATGATAGCCGATCTCGCGCGCGGCGTCATAAACCCGCCGGGCCGTTTCTTCGCGCACCGGCAGACGCCCGTTCAGCACGCGGTCGACCGTTGCCACGCTGACGCCGGAGGCGTCCGCCAGGGCCTTGATCGTCACCCGTCCGCGCCCGGAGGTCGTGATAGAATCTTTCATGAAAGACATGATCCGTATGATGTAAAAAGATAGAAAATATCATAGCCGGATTGTTGAAAAACGAAAGCCTTCCTATCCTTCCGCTCACAAGGGGCGCCTCAATGGCAGCCTACTCGGAAGCGAGGAGGAGAAGACGATGCAGAAAGGCAAGCGCGACTACAGCCTTGTCGGGCCGGATGCTGAACGGGCGGTGGCGCTCGGTCTTGCCTCGGCGCAATGGTATCATACGGATGTTCCGCGCAAACAGATGAAGGAGTTGATGCAGCGTTCCGATGGTCCGGCGATCCGCGATACGCTGGTCTGGCTGGGCGCCATGCTGCTTCTTGCCATCGGTGGCGTCTTCTTCTGGGGAAGCTGGTGGGCGCTGCCCTTCTTCTTGGCATATGGCGTACTGTACGGTTCCGCCTCGGATAGCCGCTGGCATGAATGCGGCCATGGCACCGCCTTCAAGACGCAATGGATGAACAAGGCCGTCTATCAGATCGCCTGCTTCATGATCATGCGCAACCCCGTCACCTGGCGTTGGAGCCACGCGCGGCATCACACCGATACCGTCATTGTCGGCCGCGATCCGGAAATCGCCGTCATGCGTCCGCCGGACCTTTTTCGCCTGGCCCTGAACTTCTTCGGCCTGCTCGACGCGGCGCATGCCATGGCCGACATGATGCGCAACGCCCTCGGCCATCTGAGCGTGGCGGAGAAATCCTTCATCCCGCAAATGGAGCAAGCCAAGGTCATCACCGTCGCCCGCATCTGGCAGGTGATCTATTCCGTCACCATCGCCGCTGCCCTGGCGATGCATTCGATCCTGCCGCTGATGCTGGTCGGGCTGCCGCGCCTGTACGGCGCCTGGCATCATGTGCTCACCGGGCTTCTGCAACATGGCGGACTGGCCGACAACGTTACTGACCACCGGCTCAACAGCCGCACCGTGTACATGAACCCGATCAGCCGTTTCATCTACTGGAACATGAACTACCACGTCGAGCATCACATGTTCCCGATGGTTCCGTATCATGCGCTGCCGAAGCTGCATGCGATGATCAGGCACGATCTGCCGGCGCCGAACCCGTCCATGTGGCACGGTTACAGGGAGATGATCCCGGCTTTCCTGCGCCAGTTGCGCAACGAGGATTTCTTCCTGCGCCGCGCATTGCCGGAAACCGCAAAACCCTATCGCGAGGAGTTCCACAATCTCGAGCTGACACCGGCTGCGGAATGACGTTTTAAAAGGAGGAAAGACATGACCAATCTCTGGATCAAGGCTTGTTCGGTCGATGACGTCGATGAGGAAGACGTCATCCGTTTCGACCACGGAGGCCGGACATTTGCCATCTATCGCAGCCCCGAGGACGAATTCTTCGCCACAGACGGCTTGTGCACCCATGAGAAAATCCATCTGGCCGATGGTCTCGTCATGGATGAGATCATCGAATGTCCCAAGCATAACGGCCGCTTCAACTACCGAACCGGTCAGGCCAAGGGCGCGCCTGTGTGCATCGACCTGAAAACATATCCGGTGAAGGTGGAGGCCGGCAATGTCTTCATCGCCGTGGAGTAAGGCGATGGCGGACGATATCGTCATCATCGGCGCCGGCCTTTGCGGCGCGCGGGCTGCCTTCGCTTTGCGCGAAAAGGGGTTTGCCGGGCGGTTGACTCTGATTGGCGACGAGGCGTACGAGCCCTATGACCGCCCGCCGCTGTCAAAGGCCGGGCTCAATCCCGCGCCTGCCTTCATCGCCGAATCGCAGGCCTATCGCGATGCCGGCATTACGCTGATGACCGGCAATCCGGTGCTTTCGATCGATCGTGCGGCACGGCGGGTGTGGACGGTCGACGGGCGCGAGCTTGCCTATGACCGGTTGTTGTTGGCGACCGGCGCGCATGCGCGGCAATTGCCGAACTATCCGGCACCGCGGCATTTGTTGACGCTGCGCAGCCATGCCGATGCGCTGGCAATCGGTGCCCGCCTTAGCGCGAATACGCGGCTTATTGTGATCGGCGGCGGTTTCATCGGCCTCGAACTGGCGGCCATGGCACGTCAGGCCGGCGCGAAGGTTGCCCTGATCGAAAGCCAGAAGCGTCTTTTGGCGCGCGCCGTGCCGGCCGAGATCGCGGCTGTCGTGGAAGACCGTCATCGTGACGAAGGCGTCGATATCCTCCTGGGTGCAACCATCGCTTCCATCGAAGAGCATGAAAACGAAATCAGCGTCAAACTCATCGACGGCCGCGCGATCACCGGTGATCTTGCCGTGCTCGGCATCGGCGCGGCGCCCAATGTCGAACTGGCCGGCGCCGCCGGGCTGGCGCTCGACAACGGCATTGCCGTGGACCAGTATCTGGTGACCTCCGATCCCGATATCCTTGCCGCCGGCGATTGCTGTTCTTTCCCGATGCCGCTTTACGGTCAAGGCCGCGTGCGGCTGGAAAGCTGGCGCAGCGCCCAGGATCAGGGAATCCTCGCCGCCGGCAATCTTATGGGTGAGCGGATCGCCGTCGCCCATGTGCCCTGGTTCTGGTCGGATCAGTTCGATCTGTCGCTGCAGATCGCCGGCCTTGCCGGCTCCGCCACCCAGACCGTGCGCCGCGACCTCGATGGCGGCGCGTTCATCCTGTTTCATCTGGATGGCGCCGGCCGTCTTCTGGCTGCAAGCGGCATCGGCATGGGCAACGCCGTGGCGCGCGACATTCGTCTGGCGGAAATGCTGATCGCCGCCCGGGCATGCCCCAATCCTGATGCGCTGGCATCGACCTCCGTTCGGCTGAAATCACTGCTGGCGGCCTGAATTCAAAGCAAACCGATCAACCAAGTCCGAGGTTACCCATGCGCAGTCGACGCCCGACCGTTGCCGATCTTCTGTCGATGAAAGGTTCGCGACAACTCACCATGTTGCGGGTGACAAGTCTGGAGGAGGCGGATGCCGCGCAAAGGGCCGGTATCGATCTGCTTTCGGTTCCACCCTCCCTGCTCGGACCGGCGTTTCGCGAGGCTGCGCCCAGCTGCTTTGCATTCCCCGGTCTCGAATATGGAGATTACGTCAATGCGGACGAATATATCCGCGCGGCATTCATAGCCCTGAAAGCGGGCGGCGACGCAGTCTATTGCGCGGCCGGCCTGTCGATCGTGCGGCGCATGCGGGAGGAGGGAATTCCGGTCTGCGGCCATGTCGGCCTCATCCCGTCGAAGGCGACATGGACGGGCGGCTTCAAGGCGGTTGGCAAGACGGCGGCGAGCGCTCTGGAGGTCTGGCGTCAGGTTAAGGCGCTGGAGGAAGCCGGTGCTTTCGCGGCCGAGATCGAGGTCGTTCCCGAACAGATCGCCAGCGAGATCAGCCGCCGCACCTCGATGTTGATGCTCTCTATGGGGGCCGGTTCCGGGTGCGACGCGCAATATCTGTTTGCCGAGGACGTGCTTGGCGCCAATCGCGGCCACTATCCCCGCCACGCCAAGGTATACCGGAATTTTGCCGCCGAATTTGATCGTTTGCAGGGCGAGCGCATCAAGGCTTTCACGGAATACGCTCAGGATGTTCGCAGCGGCGCCTATCCTGCCCGCGCGCATTGCGTCGCCATCGATGGTCGCGAATATGAAGATTTCCTGAAGGCCCTTGAGAGACAAGGCCAATAGTGGCCGGTCAGTCCTCAGGCGGATTGTGAAAACCATTCGGCAATGAAAACCCCATCTCGCCCATCGGCGCCGGCTCCGCAGCAGGTGAACCCTTGCTGCGCGGGATCATCGCATGGGCGGCGACCACCGAACGGATCGCGACCGGGCGATATTTGCCCACGAGATCCGGCTTTTCATTCGTCTCGCCACTCTTGTCGGTGCCGTCTGACATTGTCGTTCCTCCCATGATGGCAAGAGGCTAGCAGAGGCAATTGACCCCGGCTAGCCGTAAGCCGGCGCCCGATCAGGGCGCCTCGAACTTCACCATCGTGCCGCCACCCGTCGCCTGGTCGGTCGGAAAGACCTCGATGCGGGCGACGTCGACGAAAACAGGCAGATCGATGACATCGCTGACGATGCGGGCGATGTTTTCCGGCTGGATGGCGCGGTAGCCGTCATAGAGCAGGGCATTGGCCTGCCCATCGGCAATCGAGTTGCGATAAAGCGCGGTCTGCACCCGGCCGGGCACGATTTCGCTGACCCGCACCGAACTGCCGAGCAGATCGCACCGCAGATTGTCGCAGAACAGGCTGAGGCCCGCCTTGGACGGCCCGTAGGCGCCCATGTTGGGGTAGGGTGCCTGTCCGCCGCTCGAACCGAGATAGATGAGATGGCCGCGCTTGCGGGCGACCATGCCCGGAAGGAAGGCGCGCGTCAGATGCATCGGCGCCTTGAGATTGATGTCGATCATCGCATCGATCTCGGCGGGGTCGATGTCCTGAAAAGCCGCCCGCGTCGAGAGGATGCCGGCATTGTTGACGAGAATATCGACCTCGACACCCTCAAGCGCCTGTGTGATGCGTGCGACATCGCGCACATCCGCTTCGATCGGAAGCGCGCCGGTTTCAGCTGAAAGCTCTGCAAGCTGACCGGCATTGCGGCCGACGGCATAAACGATCAGGCCGCGCTGGCGCAAAGCCGGAACGATGGCCCGGCCGATGCCACTGGTGGCGCCGGTGACAAGCGCGACGCGATAGCTGTCAGACATAGATGTAGCCCCCGCTGATCACCACGTTTTCGCCGGTCGCATAGGTGTTTCGGCTCGACGCCATCATGACGATCCATTCGGCCATTTCCACCGGTTCGGCCGCGCGTCCGAGCGCGCTGGCTTTCGCAAGTTCCGGCAGGAAACCGAGTTCCTTGGCGCGGTCGGTGGCAAAGCCGGCCGGGGCAACGGAGTTGACGAGGATCTGATCGGCGGCGCATTCCTGCGCGAAGGACTTGGTCAGGCTGACGACCGCGGCCTTGGTCGCGGCATAATGGGCGTTCTGCGGATGCGCCTTGAAGGCATCGACGGAGGTGACGTTGACGATGCGGCCGGTCACCTCGGGCAGGTTGACGAACTGGCGCATGTGGCGCACCGCCGCCACCATCATGTGATAGGTGCCCTTGATGTTGATGGCGTTTTCGAGATCCCAGTCGTCATCGGAGATCTCGAGGATCGGCTTGCGCGGATAGATGGCGGCGCTGTTGACCAGCGCATGCACGCGGCCGAGCTTTTCCGCGACCTCTTGGAAGCCGCGATGGGCGGTTTCAGCCCGGGCGATATCGGCAGCCGCCGTCGCGACCTCGGCGCCGAGGGCGCGCAGGGTCGCGGCGGAAGCGGCCAGCAATTCGGCATTGCGATCGATCAGGCCGATTTTGGTTGCGCCGCGTTCGATCATCAGCTTGGCGGTCACAAGCCCGAGACCGGATGCGCCGCCGACGATAACAACAGACTGGTTCTGCATATTCCACCTCTTGAACGATGTTTCTGTGGCTGACGACCTGACGTCAGCGCCCCTGGGCGATGGCCTGATCGCGAATTTGCGTCAGGCTCATCTTCGGCGTCAACGCTTCGGGATCGATGCGGATTTCGATCAGCGCCGGCTTGCCCGAGGCTTCAGAGCGCTGGAAGGCGCCGATGAAGTCCTCGGTCGCCTCGACCGTCTCGCCATGCAGCCCATAGGAGCGGGCAAGCGCTGCGAAATCCGGGTTTGTGAGCTTCGTGCCGGAAACGCGGCCGGGATAGCTGCGCTCCTGATGCATGCGGATCGTGCCATACATGCCGTTGTTGATGACCAGGAAGACGACGCGGGCGTCGTATTGCATGGCGGTCGCCAATTCCTGACCGTTCATCAGGAAGCAGCCATCGCCGGCAAAGGCGACGACCGTCCGCTCGGGCGCGGTGATCTTGGCCGCAATTGCCGCCGGCACGCCATAACCCATGGAGCCGTTGGTCGGGCCAAGCTGGGTGCGGAAGCTGCGATACTGGTAGAAACGATGCGCCCAGGCCGAATAATTGCCGGCGCCCGTCGTCAGGATGGCGTCTTTGGGAAGGTGACCGCGCAGCCATTCCATGACATCGCCCATCTGCACCGGGCCGGGCGTCGTCGGATGCCTGAGATTGTCGAGATAGTCGGCATGCGCTGTCTTCGTCCAGGCTTCCCAGGTCGGAGCAGTAGAGGGCTTCAGCTTGGCTGCCTGCGAGAGGAAACCGGCAACGCTGGCATTGATCGGCAGGCTGGCGTGATAGACCCGGCCGAGTTCTTCCGCGCCCGGATGGATGTGGACCAGCGTCTGCTTTGGCACGGGGATATCGATCAGCGTATAGGCGCCAGTGGTCATTTCGCCGAGACGGGCGCCGATGGAGATCAGGAGATCGCAATCCTTCATGTGCTGGATCAGCTTCGGCCCGGCGGCAAGGCCGAGATCGCCGGCATAGTTGGCATGCGTGTTGTCGAACAGGTCCTGACAGCGGAAGGAAGCGGCGATCGGCAGCGCGAAGGCTTCGGAGAAAGCGCGCAGATCGGCAACCGCCTGCTGCGTCCAGCCGCCGCCGCCGGCGACGACCATCGGCCGTTTGGCTTCGGCAAGCCGCGCGACAAGCTCATCGAGCTGCGGCTCGCCGGCATAGGTTTCGACCCGCTTGAAGGCCGGCGTATCGGCAACCGAAACCATGTCGGTCAGCATATCCTCGGGCAGCGCCACTACCACCGGCCCCGGCCTGCCGTTGACGGCGCGATGGAATGCCTGGGAGATCAGCTCGGGGATGCGCGCCGCATCCTCGATTTCCACCACCCATTTCGCCATCTGGCCGAACATGCGGCGATAGTCGATTTCCTGGAAGGCTTCGCGTTCCATCTGGTCGCGCGCTACCTGACCGATGAACAGGATCATCGGCGTCGAATCCTGAAAGGCGGTGTGGACGCCGACGGAGGCATTGGTGGCGCCCGGGCCGCGGGTGACGAAGCAGATGCCGGGCTTGCCGGTCAATTTGCCATAGGCTTCCGCCATATAGGCCGCGCCGCCTTCCTGGCGGCAGATGACGAACTGCATGGCGTCTTCGGTGTCGTGAAACGCATCCAGCGCCGCGAGATAGCTTTCGCCGGGAACGCCGAAGACACGCTCGACGCCATGAATTTTCAGGGCGTCGACCAGGACCTGGCCGCCGCTGCGCAGTGCGATATCGCTTTTCATGACTATCTCCTGGCCGTCAGATGACAGCATCCTCAAGGAAGGGACGGTTTGCGACGACGCGCTCATAGCCGAAGGGCGAAAGGTCGAGCGTGCGGAAGCCGCCATAGGTGATCAGTTCGGCAAGCCCGCGCCCCATGGCCGGCGATTGCTGCAGGCCATGGCCCGAAAAGCCGTTGGCGAAGAGGAAATTCTTCACGTCCGTATGCGGCCCGAGAATGACGTTGTGGTCGAGGGTGCAGTAGTCGTAATGCCCCGCCCAGCTGTTGACGACCTTGATCGCCTCGAATGCCGGCACGCGGTTTGCGAGCGTCGGCCAGATTTCTTCCTCGAACTCGTCATGCATGACGGCGAAGTCGTTTGGATCGACTTCCGGATCGTGCTTGGGATAGGTGCCCATCAGGTAGAATTTACCTTCCGGGCGAAAGAAGACCCCGGTCGGATCGATGGTCAGGCCAACGCCGGCCCCCAGCGGCTCGCGGCAATCGACCACGAAGAGGGAGCGGCGGCGCGGCTCGACGGGAATGTCGAGGCCGGCCAAACGCGCCATGTTCTTGCCGTTGGTGCCAGAGGTATTGACGAGCGTGCCGCAGGCAATCGTCTGCCCCTTGCGGGTCGTGACCGAAACGATGCGCTCGCCGTCGCGCTCGATCGAGACGACTTCGTCCTCGATATATTCGACGCCGAGCGAGCGCGCCTTCTTGCGGAAGCCCTGAAGCAGGCCGACGCTGTCGAACCAGCCTTCGCCGCGTTCGCCCTTGCTGCCGAGCGTCAGACCTTCCGTATTCAGCCAGGGGAAACGCCTGGCCAAAGCGTCGGGGTCGAGAAGCGAGACCTCGGCGCCACAGGAGACCTGGGTGTCGTGGTTGCGGCGAAGCACGTCGGCGCCGCGCTCGTCTTCGGCGAGGAAAAGATAGCCGTTCTCGTGAAAGCCGATTTCCGGCGTATCGTCGTCGACAGCGACGTTTTCCTTGAAATGGCGAATGAATTCGGTGCCGAACTGCGACACCTGAACGTTGATCGCATTGGAAAACTGGTGGCGGATGGAGCTGGAGGAGAGCGCGGTCGCCGAGCGCTGATAGGTCCAGTCCTTTTCGATCACCAGCACCGAGCCGGTGAAATCGGGATTGGTCGCCAGGAAATAGGCGGTGGCGCTGCCGACCACGGCGCCGCCGACGATGACGACATCATAGGAAGTTCTCGAAGCCGACATCACTTGTCCTCGAAATGACCGGCGGCGCAGAAGCTGCCGCCCTGGAACCGCACGGCCGGATCGTTCGGGTCGCCCTGGCGGGTCTTGGCGAAGACGGCTTCGGCATAATCGTCGGCGCTGTCTTGCGGCTTGTAGCCGAGCGAAGCGGCGGTGCGATTGTCCCAGAAGGCGCGGCTGTTGTTCGACATGCCGTAGACCACCATGAAGCCGGTGCGTTCTGCCGACAGGCACTTTTCGACGAGCTGGCGGCAATCGCGATAGGACAGCCAGGTGATCAGGTGGCGACGATCGGTCGGCTCGGGGAAGCAGGAGCCGATGCGGACCGAGACCGTCTCGATGCCGAACTTGTCGAAATAGTAGCGACCGAGATTTTCGACAAAGGTTTTCGATACGCCGTAAAGGCTGTCGGGTCGTGTCGGCACGGTGCCGTCAATGGTTTCGTTGCGCTCGTAATAGCCGATGGCATGGACGGAGCTTGCATAGACGATGCGCTTGACGCCATGGCGGCGCGCCGCCTCATAGATGTGATAGCCGCCGGAAATATTGCTGTCCAGGATGGTCTTCCATTCAGCTTCGAGCGGCTGGCCACCGAGATGGACGATGGCGTCGCAGCCCTTCACCGCGTCCGACACCGCGTCGAAATCGGCAAGGTCGAGCGTCGCATCTTCTTCATGCGCGGCGAGATCGGTGCATGGCTTGCGATCGGAGAGGCGCACGATCTTGCCGAGCCGCGTGCCGGACTGGCGAAGCGCCGATCCGACGCCGCCGGCAGCGCCCGTCAACAGAACTCTCTGGAAATGGGACATGGTTCTCTCCCTTTAACGGAGCAAGGCCAGCGCATCGGCGACGCGCTCGATGGCCAGTGTGAGATTGTCGCGGGACGTAGC